>NZ_RHOM01000016.1 GCF_003946515.1 Companilactobacillus zhongbaensis
GTAAAATAGACATGGACATGAATACTCCTTTGTAATTGGTTTCGACGCCTTAATTATAATGATATGAGTAAGCTCATGTCTATTTTTATACAATAAAATCCCGGTATGCCGGGGTTATTTTGTTATATTCATCTTTCAACCTTTAGTTATCATCTTAAAAAAGACGTGGGGGAATTCGATGAAGAATTTGAGGTTAATATTTTTTGCGGCAATGGCTAGTTGTGTGCTACTTTTGGTGGGCTGCAGCAATGGTGCAAATAAATCAGCTAGTGCCGATAAGCAGGATCTGACAGTTAGTTACAAGAATCATTTCGACAAGTCATCTGAAGATAATGAATCAACAGAAGAAGATGGGAATCAAGAATCATCACAAAAAACTGAGTACCATCGATCGAACAGTAAAAAATCGGGACATAAGACTTCAGCTCATACCTTGTGGAACGATGGCAAGGATCGGCAGTTAGAGGAGTTTATCAATAATTGGGCACCGAAGATGCATCAGACTTATGAGAAGTTCGATGGGGTAAATTCTTTGAGAAATTCAGTTGGGGCCGTATACCCCCAAGACTTATCTCGGACCACAGTTAATGGGGAAACCGCCGATTTGGGTTGGAGTAAAGATGGAAATGGCTCACATGATTATAATGTAGTTGCTATTTATAATTACAACAAAACCGTTCCACCATTCCCTGGTCGAATCACTTATTTATTCGCATTTCATAATGGACAACCAATAGCATTGGTCGATGAAAGTCGCGATGGAGGACCTCGAGCATTTGAAACTCAAAATCAAGACGTGAAGAATAATTTTGCTAGAATCGCCAATATGTAAGCCATACAAAAAGTCGACATAGTCGGCTTTTTAGTTTGAGCTTTAATATTCTATATACGGTTTAGGTATGGAACGGCTCAAGTAATCATCTCTATAAAAGTCGTAAATCATATTACAAATATCACGATTTTGCTCAGGGAATTTTTCGTGCTCAGTTCGAACAGATTTTTCCAAAATGACTTTTGAAGGATGCGATATTTTGTAGTCTTTGGAGTAACCCTTCAAGTAATATCCTTTCTGATAAGTTGCTACTCGACCGTCAAAGCCGACAACATCGCCTTTAGTTAAAATGCCTAGTCGATTAAATCCCAGGGTCAAATTTAACCAAATATGATCACTGATTAATTCGATTTTGTCTTCACCGATCAAATAAATTTCCGTCAGCAACAAAGTCGGCTTGGCGTGTTGCTTTTTCCAGTCACTATATTTAAAGCCATATTTCTCAAAGGTCCCACGGAATCGGTGTCGTTTGAGGGCACCGATTTTTTTCAGATTTTTTCGAGACATGATTTTCCTCGTCTTTTCCTAGAGTTGCAAGGTAGTTATAAATATAATTATATTTTTATTTGAAAACGACGCAGTTCAGGCATAAACTTAACGTATACATTAGGGGATATAGGGGGAAATTATGAAATTCAAACGAATTGAACTAGCCGTAACTGTTGCGGCACTTGGCTTGATTCTAACTGGATGTGGCGGCAACTCGAACCAATCCAGCTCACAATCAAAGCAGTCGACCACATCCGTCAGCAAGAAATCCGATTCCAACAAGGACAAACAAAGCAATGCCCTTTGGAATTCGAAAAAAGATGAAAAACTCAAAGATTTCATCAACGAATGGGCACCAACCATGCATCAAAATTACGACAAGTACAATGGTAAAAAGTCGATCGAAACATCAACAGGATTTACTTATCCAGACGACTTTTCCAAAGTAACAGTCGAAGGCACTCACGACTCGATCGGTTACAGCAAAGATGGAACTGGAAAATATGAATACAACGTCGTAGCAATCTATAACTATGTAGGAACACAACCACCTCTACCTAATCATATTACGTATTTTTTCGCCTTTCATAACGGCCAACCAGTTGCATTAGTCGATCAAAGCAGAGATGGAATGCCTAACTTGCATGAAACTGCTAATACAGATGTTAAGAGCACATTTGCTGAGATTGCTGCTGGGGATAGCACTTCTTATGCGGTTAGTAGTTCAACCTCAAATAGTACAACGTCTAATTCAAAATCTGAATCTAGGGCAAAATCAAATAGCAAGGAAGATCCACTCATTCAAGATCCAGTTCTGATTGGATATCTTCTTCGTGTTAAAGTACGCTACCATGGAGAAATAACTGCTGATCAAGGATTAGGAGTAATGCATAATCAAAGCGGTTATTGGATGGGAATAGGTACATCTGCATTCAATACTGGGTATTTAATTGAGGGAGATAAGGTAATCTTCTTGAAGCAAGACTTTAGTGGTGGTCAATCTGCTGCCGAGGCACCATATCTACATATTCCATATAGTATCCGTGATCTTCAAAATGAATATTATTCAACCCCTGCTCAAAAGAAACAGGTTGATCAAATTGTAAAACCAATGGATTCCATTTTAGAAGAAGACGATTAAATTTTTTGAAGAACAGCTGAGAGGCTGTTCTTTTTTTATAAATATATTCATATATGCGTTGCTTTCCCGACCTCACAATCCTAAACTTAAATCAGACTTTAGGGGGAAATATCATATTTAAGGGGATCCAAAATGAAAGCAAAGCATTTCAGTCTAGCAATCGTGCTAGCCTTATCAACCTTGGCACTAGCTGGTTGCGGAGGTCAAAACAATTCCACGCACCAAAACAACTCGGCAAAGAGTGAGAAAATGAGTCAGTCTAGCAATAAGAAATCCAAGGATTCATCCACAAAGAAGTCAGCAGCATTGTGGAATAATTCCAAAGAAAAAAAGCTTCAATCATACATGGAAGCCTTTTCGGGTTCAAGAAATATGGCATTAAATCAATACAACGGGAAAGGCAAGCTAGTAGCCTCAACGTCAGTAACCTACCCAGCAGCTTTTTCAAAGGCAAAAGTCAATGGCACCAAGGATACAATCGGTTGGAGCAAGCAAGGAAACGGTAAATATGATTACAACGTAGTAGCCATTTACGACTACGACAACGAAAAATCAGCCCTACCATCACACCAAACCTACTTCTTCGCCTTCAACAAGAAAAAGCCAGTCGTCCTGATCAGCAAAAGCCAAAGCTCCAAACCAGTAATTGAAAAGGACAATGAAGCACAACTACAAGGCGACTTCTCAAAAATCGCCAAGAACCAACCATATGAAAATCCAATGGTCGGAAATATGAAGAATTATCAACCAAAGGAAGACGACATCAAAAAACCAAGCGATGCCGACATCACCATGACTGATCCAAAATTAATTGGAATCATGACGTTTGCTTATACAAATCCAGGCTATGAACCAAATGATGAACATCCAGTATTTATGTACACCACAGATGATGGCCGATATGAAATCGATTTAGGAAATATGGCATCAGAAATGACATACAAACTAGAAGGAGACACAGTTCATTACTGGATTCACGATTTACAACCAGGAAAATCAATGGCAGAATCAGGCATGAAGGAAAGCACAGTAAGTCTCGAAGAATTAATTTCAAAATACTACACAACAGATGATCAAAAACAGCAAGTACAAAGAGCCGCTGACATTATCGAAGAACAGTAATAAGTTCAAAGAAAAATCTCATTCAGAAAAAGAATGAGATTTTTTGCATTCAAGGTCTTACTCTTCAGAATAGATCTGAGATAGACAAGTGCAAATTAGGAAGCACTAAAAGTGCCGATTTTACCATCAAAAATCGGTAAAACTCAAAAAAAAGGGAAATTGCTACACTATCTAGGTGGAAGGGCGGGGCGCTATATGGGTTCAGTAGCCAGATTATTCTTAGCGGTTTACCGCTTAGAATAAGACTCGTATTTGAAATGCCCGAGTGAACTTCTCGGGTAGTTCAAATCGATGTCGGCTACGTTCCAATCCCATATAGCGCCCCGCCCTGGAACCGGCAATGAACGTCCATCAAAACTATTACCACTATCCCAACCAAACCAAATCAAATCAAATAATCCCACAAGCAATTTCCTTGCAAACATCTTCAAAGCAATTGTTTGAATCATTATCTTTTTTGTTTTACCGTATCGTTGTGACTAAAAAATAGTTAATAATCACGTATACATTTTTATCCTAAAGGAGGATTTTTAATGGACGAAATTAGTGCTTCTAAAGCTGGAACTTTTGAATTTGATAAAGACTTCATCATCAACCGCTTAGGCTACGGCACGATGCAATTAACCGGTAACGGTGTTTGGGGTCCATATAAGGATCCTGACCAAGCAGTCGACTTGATCAAGAAATCATTTGACCTCGGTGTTAACTTTGTTGATACCGCTGATTCTTACGGTCCTTGGCATGCTGACACATACTTGGCCAAAGCTTTGAAGGAATATCCTGACTCTGATAAGATTTTTATCTCTGATAAAGTAGGTCAAGTTCGGACTGGCGAAAATGAATGGACACCAGTTGGTGCACCTGCTTTTTTGCGCCAAGAAGTTGAACTTTCACTTCGTCTCTTCGATCGTGATCACGAAGACTTGTTGTTCTTGCACAGAATCGACGACCACTATCCGATCGAAGACCAAATCGGTGAATTGAAGAAGTTGCAAGATGAAGGTAAGATCAAGCATATTGGTGTTAGCCAAGTTACACTGGATGAGTTAAAAGCCGCGCAAAAAGTTGCTAAGATCGATGCCGTGGAAAATATGTACAATGTTGGACATCACAAGGGTGACGATGCGATCGTCGACTATGCTGAAAAAGAAGGCATGGCCTTTCTACCATGGTTCCCACTCGATACGGGGAATTTGACGAAAGCCGACAGCCCATTAAACGACATTGCTAAAAAGTATAATGCATCTTCAGCTCAAATCGCTTTAGCATGGCTATTGAAACGTTCAAATAATATCATTCCGATCCCCGGAACTAGTTCAGAAGACCATTTGAAAGACAATCTCAACGCTGCCAATGTTGAATTGAGCGATGAAGATTTCGAAAAACTATCAGGGTTAGAAAAATAGCGAGGATTAAGTCATATCTGAAAAGATATGGCTTTTTTTGATGGCTTTATTCGATCGGAAGTAATTCTGAAATTTTCTGGCGTAATCTATTTATGAAGCTAAGGAGGAAATTATGCCGATCAAATACGTCGAAACCGATATTTTTCAGAGTCCAGCACAGGTCCTAGTTAATCCAGTTAATACCGTGGGTGCCATGGGAAAGGGATTAGCTTTAGAGTTTAAAAAACAGTATCCACAAATGTATCCAGACTATCGAAAATATTGTTTGGATGAAACGCTAACGGTGGGAAAATTATACTTATTTAAGTCCGAAGATAAGTGGATCTTAAATTTTCCGACGAAAAAAGATTGGCGAGAACCGTCTAAAATAGCCTATATCGAGCAAGGGTTGGATAAGTTTGTGGAAACTTACCAAGAAAAAGATGTTGAATCAATCTCTTTTCCACAATTAGGTGTCGGAAACGGTGGATTAAATTGGGAAGATGAAGTTAAGCCGTTGATGGAAAAATATTTAGCAGATTTGCCGATCACGGTGTTTGTACATATTTTTCCAAATAAAAAATGACCCTAAAATAAAGGGTCATTTCAAAAGTCTTAATAATCTTTCAATTGAGCTACCGTTTCAGCGATGTCGTCAGCTTGCATGATCTCACTGACCACGGCAACGCCGGCTATATTTATTCCTGAAAACTGTTTTACATTGTGGGTCTTGATGCCACCGATTGCTACGACTGGGATGTCGACGTAAGATATGATCTCTTTGAGTGTTTCCATCGAGGTCCGATAAGTTTTGACTTTGGTCGTTGTGGGGAAAATCGCCCCAACACCGAGATAATCAGCACCTTGTTTTTGTGCTTCGATCGCACGTTCGACTGATTTTGCAGAAACGCCTAAAAGCTTATCTGGTCCGAGCAATTTTCTGACTAGATCGACCGGAAGTTCATCATAACCGATATGAACTCCAGCTGCATCAACCGCTAGACAAATGTCGACTCGATCATCGATGATCAGTGGGATATCGTATCGGTCAGTGATCTTTTTGACGGCTTTTGCCAACCGAAAAATATCCTTAGTCGTGCCAGTTTTTTCTCGAAGTTGAACTAAAGTTACCCCTGACTGGCAGGCATTTTCTACGATGTCTAAAAATTGTTCATCCGAATAGTCGTAACGGGCGGTCACTAAGTACAATCGGTAGTCGATCATATTGAGCCACCTCGAACGTCGAGATACCATTCAGTTTGATTCATCAATAACGACAATTGATTGAGTGTTTCTTGACGGAAGTCGGCTAACCCTAAGGTCGTCTTCATGGCTTTTTCAGCACAAAGATTCAAGTAACTGACGGCGGTAATAGTAGCTTTGATTGGTTCAATTCCCGCTCCGATAATGCTTGTGATCATGGCACCGACGATGTCACCAGTTCCGGTAAAACGGTCTAGCTGCGTTGTGCCATTTTTCAAAAAGACGGAATACTTCTTCGAAACGATCAGATCTTTTTTACCAGTGGCCAGTAAGATGACATCTGGTTGGTTGGTAACGACTTCTTTCATGGCATTGATCAAGGAGTGAAGTGCGTTGTTGCTTTGGTCTTCTGCTAACGTATCAACTCCACGAGCACCACTCTTCAGACCACAAAAAGCCCGCATTTCTGAGATGTTTCCCTTAACAACGGTGGGGTGATATTCCATTAATTGATGTGCCAAGTCGTTACGGCCTTTGGCAGCAGCGACCCCAACCAAGTCGACGACAAACGGTGTCTTAGTTTCTTGTGCCATTTTGGCAGCCTCTAAAATAACGTTGTGTTCACCGTAAAAACGATGTCCCAGATTCAAAAATAAGCTATCGCTTTGTTTCATGAATTCAGGGAATTCTGGTATTTCATCAGCCATGACCGGTTTGGCATTAATGTAAAGGACCGCATTGGCGACCGATTCGACTGTGATGACATTAGTAATGCATTGAACTAGTGGTGATTTTGGTAAAGGTAATACGTCTTCGACAAATGGGTAAAAATAATTATTTGGGCTGTAAATTATCATTGATCAAGCCTCCAAATAATTTTTGTACACGTTTGAATGGACTAGTATTTTTCAACTTGAATAAAACGATGTAGGCGATGATCGAACCGGAAATGGCCCCACCGAAAAATCTTGGTGTGTATAAGAACCAGAACATGCCATTGCTTGAACCGGTGAACCAGACCATGACTGGGTAAGATAAGAGTGAACCGATCAAGCCGGTCCCGATGATCTCACCGAGGACGGCACCCCAGATTTTGCCGGTAAATTTATAACCTAAACCTGCTAAAAGTGCTCCAAAAAAGGCGCCTGTTAGAGCCAATGGTGGGATTCCCATCATCGTCATTCTGATCACCGCACAAACTAAAGCCATGATCGAAACGTAAAAAGGACCGAGCATCACCGCACCGATAACGTTTAAGACACTCGACATTGGTGCCATTCCTTCAATTCTGAAAATAGGTGATAAGACGACATCTAGGGCGATCATGATCGCTAACATCGTCATTTTTTGTACCCCTGAAGCATTTTTCATGTGTAAAACTCCCTCTAGCTTTTTTTTGAAAAAAGACCTGGGATGTCCACCAACAGAAAAAGCCCGCCGAAAAAATCGGTGGGCACAAAAATACCGTGTTCAAACGGTTCGCATTTTCCTTCGCCAGCGTTAACTGTTTCAGGTTCAATGGGTATATTCTCAGCTGTGTGCACCCCAAATGTCTCTATTCAAATGTGGTTTAAGTATAGCATTGATCAAGAGCTATATCATGACATTTTTTAACAAATATATTTATATCAAAGTGTTAAAATAATCACATAAACAGGAGGGGTTAGCATGAAAAAATTAACCATCAGTCTAACATTATTAATTGCACCATTACTTTTAGGAAGTCTTGGAACTGTCAACGCTGCTACAGCTAATACCGATGAAGCAACGACTCAAGTACCAGCAAAGACATGGACCGAAAAGACGACCGATCAAACTATCCATACTAAAGGCTTACTAGGTATGCCGGTTTATGATAAGAACGGTGTGATTCAAGAACGTCAATCAGTTGATGCAGATACGGATTATCACGTAACATCTATCCGCACGAACAATCGGACTGGTCAAATGTTTTATCAATTTGGTGACAACCAATACATCATTTCTGACGATGTTGTCGGTGAGACACCAGATTTAAATACTAGTTACGGTGAGTTAGTCGTCCACACGATCGATAATGCTAACATTCCTTTGTATGACGGCAATTTAAACGAAGTATCTAACGAGAAGCTTGCTGGTGACAGTCTTTGGTATACCAACAAACAGATCGATAACATGGACAACGGGGTTACTTACTATTTAGTTTCTACCGATAGATACGTCAGTTCTGAAGATATCGACCAAGTATCCGGCATTCAACAATAGACTTGCCTTCGAGTTCAGTCGAGGCTATATACTTGAGGTACTAATCAATTAGGAGGACTACCATGAAATATCGTCGTTTTGGTAATACTAATTTCAATGCCAGTGAGATATCACTAGGTATATGGCAACTCGGTTCTAAGTGGGGTGATCCCTTCTCAGAAAAAGATGCCTTAGCAACTCTGGAAGAAGCTTACGATCAAGGAGTCAACTTCTTTGATACGGCTGATGTCTACCAAGATGGCAAGAGCCAACAAGCTATCGCCAAATTCTTGAAGGGCAAACAGGATAAGGTTTTTGTTTCCACTAAAATCGGTCGTCGCCTTGATCCTCACGTTGCCAGTGGCTACACGCCGGAAAACTTGCGTAAGTTTGTTGAAGACTGTTTAACTAATTTAGACGTCGATGCACTCGACAACGTCTTATTGCATTGTCCACCAACGATTGTTTTTTATCGTCCGGAAGTATTTTTTGCGATGGACCCAATGAAAAAAGAAGGCTTGATCAAAAACTACGGTGTTTCCGTGGAAAAAATCGAAGAAGGTATCAAAGCTTTAGACTACGATATTTCTTCAGTCGAGATCATCTACAACATGTTCCGTTTACGCCCAGCAGAAAACTTTTTCCAAATGGCTAAAGCTCACGATGTCGGAATCATCGCCCGTGTGCCATTAGCTAGTGGTTTGTTAACTGGTAAGTACACCCTTGATACTAAGTTTGGTGCCCACGACCATCGAACAACGAATCGTCACGGTGAAGAATTCGATGCTGGAGAAACTTTCTCGGGAGTCGACTACGCAACTGGTGTCAAAGCAGCCGACGAATTGAAGAAACGTCTAGGTGCCGGAGACAAATTGGCAGCCATGGCCTTACGCTACATCTTAATGTCAGATGCAGTCAGCACAGTTATCCCAGGAGCATCAAAACCTGAACAGATCGAAAAAAATACCATCGCTTCCGACATGCCGGCCTTGACGCACGAACAAATGGGAATCGTAGCAGATGTTTACGATGAATACATTAAGAATCCGGTTCATTATAAATGGTAAAAATATATTCATTCTACTTTGGTAGGATGGATTTTTTTTTGCAGTACATTTTAATTTTTCGGCGTTTTGAGCAAATGTAATGCACTTTTAAGCAGTACATTTTAATTTTTCAGCGTTTTGAGCAAATGTAATGCACTTTTAAGCAGTACATTTTAATTTTTCGGCGTTTTGAGCAAATGTAATGAACTTTTAAGCAGCACATTTTAATTTTTCGGCGTTTTTGGCAAATGTAATGAGCTTTTAAGCAGCACATTTTAATTTTTCGGCGTTTTTGACAAATGTAATGCACTTTTAATCATCACATTTTGATTTTTTATCGTTTTTAGAAAATGTAGAATAATTTTTCGAATATATTCAGTTTTTCTCATGCTAGTATAAGCGTAATATTTTTGTGATAACACCCGCGATGAGATAGGCAAAACCACCAAGTCGTCACTTGCTGGCCTGCAATTAGAGTATGTTTTCAAGAGGCAGACATCACCGTGTCCGACTTTGCATACTTTAAAGTTTTTCACAATAGTTAAAAACACTGATCCTATCCAAGATCAGTGCTTTTTTTGATGGCTTTGTAACCAGCTAATGAGAATTGGTTCAGCAGCTGCAATTCTCGATACCATTCGTCATCTTTGACGAATTTGTGGCGCTTGTTGATGGCAAATGATCCGTGGATAACGTAGTTGAACAAGACGTCGGCATCCGCATTTGAGAGTCCGGTCTGGCGCTGGATTGAAGGGACTACTCGGGGGCGTTCGTGTTTGATAATTTTGCCAATGATATACTCGCTCAAGGCGGGGTCTAGTAAGAGTTGTTGATATTTCGATGAGTTGCCGACTCTTTGGCAAGCTGGTAAGAGTGATTCATTGGATTTTAGCATGTCGATATTAACGGCATCTTCGTCAGATATAACAAGATTGCTCTCGTTATCGAAGGCAAAAATATCAGATAAAATGTCATCTAAGACGTCGGTCAAATTATTAAAGTGCAAGTAAAAAGTCGAGCGAGTGATCTCGGCTTTTTTGCATAGGGAAGTGACGGTCATTTGGCTGTAGGTTGTTTCGTTGATCAACTCTAAAAAGGCATCTTTGATGACGTTGATTGTGTAGGTTGTACGGCGGTCAGTTTTACGGTCCATAAAAATCTCCTAGACAGTTTTTGCAAAGTGTCCATCAATCGGTCAATTTGGGAAAACTGTTATTAAGTTTCACTTTATTTTTTAGTATCTTCAAAGAAGTCCGATACAGGTTGTAGTCCATTGTACAACTTGTTCAAAAATAATGAAACAGAGGAGTTTGCTGATGACATCTATCAAACAAGCACAAGAAATGATAAAAAACAGTCCAGCAATTTTGATCAGTGCTAGTAATGGCTTGTCGATTGCCGAAGGATATAACATTTTTGCCGATGATGAAAATTTTCGGAAATATTTCAATGAATTTAAAGCCCTATATGGGATCAACGGTTTGATCCAAGGTGTTTTCGCTCAAATTCCTGAAGCAGATCACAACGTATTTATGAGTAAAGTTCGTCAATATTTGATCGATGACTATCAGCCAACATCGGTTTTTGCCGATTTGAAAGAACTAGTTTCTGGCAAAGACTACTTCGTGGTCACATCTAATGCTGACACGCATTTTCAAATGAACGGCTTTGACGAAGATAAAATTTTTGAAGTTGAAGGTAATTTTGACGGGTTGGAGATGAAGTCTTCCACCTGGGAAAAACAGCAGGAACGTTTTGAAAAATTTGTGGCTGATCATAAAAATGACAACGTATTGCAACTGGAATTAGGTATTGGTGCCCGCAATCAGATGATCAAAGGTCCACTGATGAAATTAGTTGCCGACAATCCAGAGTGGCAATATTTAACGATGAATATGCCTCAAGAAATCAACGTTTTACCTGATATTGAGGATCGAGCAGCCACTTTGACAGGTGACATTGGAGCAAACTTTCAACAATTACTTTTGGAGGTCAAATAATGGAACAATCAGTCTATGAAAAATTAGTCATGCAAACACAAATGAACTATCAAAACTACTTTGAGGCATATGCGAGAAAGTCGACACCAGTCAAATTGACGGAAAAAGAACCTTTACCTTACGATGAGCAAATCAAGATCTTCGCTCAAAAAGTCGAACAAGCTGAGCACATCATTGTCGGATCAGCTTCCGGATTATCCGCTGCTGGTGGTGGTGATTTTTATTATGAAAATAACGATTCTTTCAAAAAATATTTTGGTCCCTTTGCTGAAAAATATAAGATGCCAGGAGCTTTTGCGGGGATGTCATATCCGTTTGAAACTCGTGAAGAATTTTGGGGATATTTAGCAACTTTCTTATACACGACTCAACACGCTGAGATCCGTTCGCCATACAAGGACTTGCAAGCAATCTTGCAGCACAAGGATTATTTCATTGTGACGACTAACCAAGATACTCAAGCTATCAAGGCTTTCCCTGAGGATAAGGTAGCCGAGATCCAAGGCGACCACCGCTATTTCCAATGCTCACAACGTTGTACCGATGAAGTATATGACGCCGTTGGACCAGTAGCTGCAATGAAAGAAGCGATGGGTGATGGAACTAAGGTGCCAACAGAGTTGATCCCTAAATGTCCTCACTGTGGTGCAGAGATGTTCCCTTGGGTCCGTGGCTACGGAACTTTCCTTGAAGGAACTAAGTATCATGAAGAATACAACAAGATCTCAAACGATTTGATCCAACACTCAAATCACGACAGATTATTATTCCTTGAACTCGGTGTTGGTCGTTTGACACCAATGTTCATCCAAGAACCATTTTGGGCTTTGACGACCTCATTCCCAGGTGCCTATGACATCATGATCAATCGTGATTACCAATTCTTGCCTGAACAAATCGAAGACAAGGGTCAAGCTATTAAAGCTGACCTTGGTCAAGCATTGCACGATGTCCGTGTTGAATTAGGAAGATAGCAAAAACCTCGTAGTGACTAACTAAAGTCACCGCGAGGTTTTTTTATGTTCTTTAAATGTCTTTAACGTAAAAACCGTCCATTGCACCACTGTGGTGGCTTTGTTTAATAGGACCGTCGAGTCGTGTGAAACCGGCTTTTGGGTAAATGTGAATGGCAGCTTTTAAGTTATGATGCGTTTCGATGTAAAGCTTTTTGTAGCCAGCTTCTTTGGCGTGCTTTTCCACCGTATCGATCAATCGGTAGCTCAAGCCATGTCCGGTGGCAGATTTGTCTAAGTATAATTTTTGCAGTTCAGCGATCCCAGCATCCAGATCAAATTCAGCAAAACCAGCACCACCAACAACTTGACCGTCATCATCAACAACCACGAAATAGCCACGTTGAGGGTTGTCATCGTAAAAATCATTCAGAGTATCCAAGTTGTCATCAAAATAAGCTGTCCCAGGAATATCGAGATGAGCCTCTTTTAAATCAGTCTGCAAAATATGCTTGATAGTTTGATTGTCGCTTTTTTGAATAGGTCTAATGATCATGATCTGCCTCCAGGAAATAATGCCATATTTTAGCATATTTTGGGAAAATTGACTGAAATTAGGATCCGTGGTACTTTCGTATTAATAAATTTTTGGAGGAACCGCTTGATGATTGCTTAAGACTAAGGATCAACGGTATTACCGCAGAAGGTATCGCAAGATACTAATCCTTGTGCAGGCACACTGCAATTTTTTGTATTCTGCAAAACAATTCAGGAGAATACAATGACAGAAAAAATAGATTTTACATTAAGAAACGAAACTGTTGCTGACTATGCAGAGACAGAGAACATGACTCGAGAGGCATTTTGGAACCAATTTGCCCCTGGTTGTGCGGAACATTATTTATTGCATCAAATCAGAAACATCGATGCTTTTGTTCCAGAGCTCGATTTTATAGCGGAACATCGTGGCCAAATTATCGGGAATGCTGTTTACACAAAAAGTATCATTAAGACCGATAACGGCGAAGAAGTTTCCGTACTTTGTTTGGGACCGATCGGCGTTTTGCCGAAGTATCAAGGCCAAGGCATTGGCACAGCCTTGATCAAGCATACGCAACAAATTGCTTATCAGATGGGTTATCGTGCTATTTTTATTTTTGGTGACCCCAATTTTTATAAGAGAGTTGGCTTTGTCCCCGCTGAAAAATATCAAATTAGAACGAGTGATAATGTCTTCGCCACAGCACATCAGGTTTTGCCACTTGATGAGACGTTTCTATTAGATAAATCAGGCCAATATTTTGAAGACCCACGATTTACAATCGATGAAGTTGCCACCGAGAAATTCGACCAGCAATTTCCACCGAAAGAAAAAATCGTTGGGATCAAGTCGCAACCTATATTTAACAAGTTGATCACGATGACCAAAGAATATCACGGCTAGAAAAAGCAGTCTGGAATAATTTTCCAGGCTGTTTTTTTATGCAAAAATCCACGCTCGATGGCTACTATTTTGAGCAAGACTAATACCTCTGTGAACCCCGTCACAATAGGCCTGAGAGCCCGAAAATATTTTTTAAAAAAGTAGTGTTTTTTACCCATTACATGTTATATAATTAGCTTCTATATTTTATATGTACGAGGGAAAGTATTATGTTAAGAACTAGACTTGCTACTACAGCAGACGCGCAAAGACTTTTGGAAATTTACGCGCCATACGTCCTGGATACGAGCATTACTTTTGAATATGAAGTACCAACAGTATCCGAATTTGAGAATCGCATTGCGACTACTTTGAAAGATTATCCGTACATCGTCGCTGAAACGGAAGAGGGGACCGTCGTAGGATATGCTTATGCACATCGAATGCGCGAGCGCAAAGCCTACGATTGGACAGTCGAAGAAAGCATCTATGTTGACCAAAAGGCCCGAGGATTGGGAGCTGGCAAGAAATTGTACGCCGCTCTAGAAAAGGAGTTGGCGAGGCAAAACGTCGTCAACCTTGCTGTTTGCGTAACCGAGAAGAATCAAAACAGCATTGAATTCCACGAACATCTAGGCTACGAACAAACGGGCAGATTCATCGACTTTGGCTATAAGTTTGGCGAATGGTACGATGTCGTTTGGCTTCAAAAACGCTTGGGAGACCCGGAGCATCCGGGTGCTTTTATTCCTTATAGCAAATTACCTGAAAATTACATTCAAGAAGCTATGTAAAAATCCTTATTGGTTTATGACCAGTAAGGATTTTTTAATCGGATTTAGCATACGTCATACGTATGCTTCCATAGCTTTAAAGTAATTTTTTTATCAAAACGCAGGCCTTATACTAGATTCATCGAAAGCAATAAAGGAGATTCTTAATGATAAATACAAACATTCCCACATTTAAATTAAACGACGGTACAGAAATCCCATCATTCGGATTCGGAGTTTTCCAGATCCCAGCTGATGGCACAACTTATCAAGCAGTTAGCGATGCCCTCAAGCTAGGCTATCGTCACATCGACACTGCTGTGGTCTACTTCAACGAACAAGAAGTCGGCAAGGCTATCAAAGACAGCGGC
Organism: Companilactobacillus zhongbaensis; assembly: GCF_003946515.1. GTDB lineage: Bacteria > Bacillota > Bacilli > Lactobacillales > Lactobacillaceae > Companilactobacillus > Companilactobacillus zhongbaensis. Next base: position 14,962 of record NZ_RHOM01000016.1, read on the forward strand.
ATTCCTCGTGAGCAAATTTGGGTGACTTCAAAATTATGGTTACAAGATTTCGCCTATGAAGATGCGAAAAAAGCCATCGACACTTCACTGCAAAAACTCGGCTTAGACTATATGGATCTTTACTTGATCCACCAGCCTTATGGCAAAGTTGATGAAGCTTGGAAAGCTATGGAAGAAGCTAAAAAAGCTGGCAAAATCCGCTCAATTGGTGTTTCAAATATGACACCTAAGATCTGGAATAAGTTCGTGCCAAGCTTCGACACCATGCCAAGTGTCAACCAAGTTCAATACAACCCATACTTCCAACAAAAGGAATTGCGCAAGTTGATAGCTGAAAATCACGTCACACTTGAAGCCTGAGGTCCATTAGGCCAAGGTGATAAAGACTTGTTCAACGAAACAATCTTGAAAGACATGGCTGCTAAATATGGCAAAGATGTCGGTCAAGTTATCCTACGTTTTGAACACCAGGAAGGCATCATCGTCTTCCCTAAGTCAGTTCACGAAGCAAGAATCGAATCGAATAAAGATATTTTTGACTTTGAATTAACATCAGACGAAATGGATGCTATCCGTGTACTGGATAAAAACGGTGCAGGAATGCATGATCCAGATGCTGACGGTGTGCAAGATATGTTGTTGAACGCTTTTGATGTTCATGCTAATGACTAGAATTTTTATCCTTATCAGAAATGGTAGGGATTTTTTTGTGTCTCGAAATGCTTCAAATATAAAAAAGCTATCATCTCATTGTGGTTGAGATAATAGCTTTATTTTAAGCCTAGGCAGAGCTTATAATATAACTGAATTAATTATTGGGGGGTTCTTATATGAAAGGGTTAAAAAAAATTCTTATATCTATGTGTTTGTGTCTTGGCCTGGTTCCGGTCTCAGTTCCAAGTATTCCAGCCCAAGCTAGGGTGCTAACTGATGATGAAGGAGATCAAATAGATGTTCCTGATGATTATTTTTTGGATGATAAAGTTATTAGGGAGACTAAATTATGGATCAAATACGCATTACCTTCATTTCAAAATTGGGTGAAAAATCCAGATACTAAAATGTCAGATATATCTTCGATTGTCTCAAAGTTTTACCCTGATTTAACTACCTTTAATAAATTTATTGATGCCTATGCCGATAGTTACAAGAATGGTACTAATGCTTTTTATAAGGAAAACTTGAAACGATATTATACATCATTAGCCTTTAGCCCTGACGTCGTCAATGAAATGGCTGATAGTCTAGATGATGGTAATATTCACTTTTTTACATCCAGCATATATGGAAGCATTGTTAAGCCAAAGGATATTACAGTATACAATGCCACTAAGAACAATAGAGTAAATGACGCATTAAAAATATCAATTAATGAATGGAAGAAAGATCAACGATTCCATTTTAGAATCGTTGATAATCCTCAAGAAGCCCGTATCATTTTAACGGATACAAATTTGAATCCTGAATTTGAAAAGAATTTTGAAAAAAATATTAATGCGACATTTGTACCAACGCAAGTTTATAATGAAGTACTACTAAAGGGATATATTGTATTGTCGCCTGACATAGAAAAAGATTCAACAAGTGATACTAAATTAACCCATGATGTCATGCATGAAGTTGGTCACGTCATCGGTCGTCGAGATATAGTTTGATGAAGAAGGATCAATCTGATGAAGGGAATTCATGATTGATTCTTTTTCGTCTTCAGTGTAGGAATTTAAAATACTGTCAACGTATTCCTGGTTTTGCACTTTTTCTCCCACGTTATTAATATTGTCTGATAATTTTTGATCGTAGGCCTTATTCCATTCAATGTTTTCATCAACTTCACTATTAGTGACGTGAGTTTGATTATTATCTTTATAATACATAACGTCATCAGATGGAGTTTGGGAGTGGTCAATGTATTGAGAGCCATCTTGCAATAATTCATCATACGTATAATTTTGTGGATATTTTCCATAAAATGTTCCCAGAAATTGATCATAGTAATTTCCATTTTTCAAAATTATGTAGTGATGTTGAGTACGAAGATCATTTTTTGAACTATCATTTGTGGTTTCATCATGTGTTGGATCAGAAGTGTTATTCAAAACGTCTTTATTATGATTACGGATATCTAAGGTGTTGTAATCTTTATCATTTTCATGGTTATTGAGTTGAGTATATGTTTTTCCGGTGTTGTTATCCACGTAAAGCCCATTTTGATTTTTAATGAATGTCATTGATTGAGTATCAATTGAATTGCCTATCGGTTGTACTGCTAAACGAGTATTAGATTGTTGCAGGCTTGCATTGAAATACTTGTATTCCGGATAAACGGCACCATTAGCTTGTGTACGATATAAATAAACCCCATCAGAACCATAAGGATGGATAGCAATGATTCGATCAGGATTTTTCGTATCCTGGAGGAAGATGTTGCTATCCTTTTTGTTTGGTCCTTTGTGGTCTTTCTTGGGTGATTTCTGACTTTTGGTTGATTTAGTATTGGTAGTCTCAACCTTCGGATCGTCACCACCGACCCCAATATTGGTGTAGCTTTTGTACGAAGTGTAGGCTGCTAATAATACGACGATCACTAATCCCCCGATTATGATCGATAATCCTGTGCGTTTCTTTTTCATATTTATCCCCTATAACATATTAAAAATATTATATTCAAAGACAATTATAGTTGTTAAAACGGGCGATGCTAACCCCAAATCAATTGTTTATTTAAAAACGTCAGATTTTTTGAAGTTAAAATTTTGATAGGCCTTTTTTAAAAAAGTTGGTACGTGTGCATATTGAAACTCGGCCAGCTTTTTTATTTGGTCTGAGTTGCCGTTTTGAATCCATTCTTTGAACAGTCCCATCATGCCGTATGAGTGATGTTTGATTTCAGCTAGTTGATCACTGGTGACTGGTTCTTGGTAAAAAGCTTCAATGGATTCTACGGCTGTTTTGACATTGAAACTTTGGATGTATTGGTCGATGGAATTTTGTGATCTTTCGGTATAAGTCTTTTGGTAAAAATTTCGATGCTTGTACATATCAGTCAAATTTTCAGAGATGCTTTCAATTGAATACTGTTGGGGTTCATCAACATAGGTGTTGGAGAAGTCGTACAAAAATTTCCAAGCGACTAATTCGTATTTATCATGAAAGTGATAGTAAAACGACTGTGGGATGGTACCGGCTCTGCGACTCAATTCGACAACGCGGACCTTATCCATTGGCATAGTCTGTAACATTTCTTCGAGTGTTTGGGCAAAAAGTAGTTTAGTTTGATTTTTTAGTGACATGATTGCTCCTTATTTGATAAATAATCAATAATGTCTATTTTTTATACATTTTAGCATTTTTATCTAAGGTAATTAAGCCAAACTGCCATTATAGTAGAACAACAGATACAGAGGAGGTACGATGTATGAACATTATGGTGACAGGCGCTAACGGTGGATACGGAAGTTATGCAATCGACTATTTGAAAAAATTTGCTCCCGATGCAAATATTTTTGGCTTAGTCCGAAACGAGGCTAAAGGAGTAGCCTTAAAGGAAAAAGGTATCAATGTACGAATTGGTGATTTTTCGGATAAGGCTTCGCTAATTGAAGCTTTCAAAGGAATCGACCGACTTTTGTTCGTGTCTGTTTCAATCCCAGGAATTCAAAAAAATGTCGTAGACGCTGCGGTTGAGGATGGAATCAAATTCATCTCCTATACTAGTATTTTTCAACCTGCACTCGATCGCTTTGGTTTGGAGATCAACCACAAGCAAACAGAAAACTGGATCAATGAGTCAGGTATCAAACACGTCTTTTTGCGGAATAGCTGGTATGCTGAACTAAATCAAGCAGTATTTGATTACGCTCAAAAAACTGGCAAGTTTGCTTATTTTGCTGATCAAGGAAAGCTTTCGTTTGCCTTGAAACGTGAATACGCTGAAGCAGGTGCTCGAGTGATCGTTGATGGATATGATCAGGAAGTGTTAAACCTAGCAGGGAAGGCTCGTAGTTATGCAGAAATAGCTGTTGGTACGGAAGAAGCAGTGGGAAAAGACTTAGACATCGAAATAACTACTGCTAATAATTTTGTGCCAACCCTTGTGGCTGCAGGAATTTCTCCTAATTGGGCTGGAGTTTCGCAAACTTATCAGGAACATACACTGGACTTAGACAATGGTGAAGATAATGCTGATCCAACTGAATTTGAAAAAGTCTTAGGTCATCCGCTGGCTAATATGGAAGAAATTGCTCGTGAGTTGATGAGTAAATAATATTTTAAAAGCAAAAAATCTCTGACGAACAAGGTTAATACCTCATTTAGTCAGAGACTTTGTTTTCCCAAGCTGAAGTCATTTTCTCTGCGATCGGAGAGATGACTTTTTTGTTTGCCTTCAAATAGGTGGCGTAAAAATCGATCGAGCTGAATTCACCTGTGATCGGTATTTCTACTTCATCACTATCAGCTCTTTTGCGGTCAGGGTCGATCTGGGACATGTTGGTGCTGAAGTAAGGGAAGTCAGAATATTTGGTGATCTCGGTGAAGGCTTCGTATTGATTTTGGTATAAAAATTTTGCATCAGGGATGTTGTCCTCAGCGTTTTTCTTCCAGACGCCGATGTCGGATAAGACGATGAAGCTGAAGCCTTTCAGGTCCTTGAATGTTACGGATTTTTTGTTGGCCAAGTAGGTGAACTTGTTGAGATTGACAGACAGTTTTTCCGTCCCGATGTATCGCGATTCGACCTCGTCAGTTTGGATTTCTTGATTTGTGATTATCATTGAAAAATCATTAGTTTGGAGCTTGTTCAAAGCTACTTCTGGTTCCAACAAAGTTTTGTTGATATCGATTTGTTGAGGTAAGTCCGATAGGATCGATTTGAGTAAGATCACTGGACCGGGTGCGACTGATGCTACTGTAATGTGGTGTTGGTTGTAGTCGTATTTTTGAACGGCTTCGATCATGTCCTGATTGAGGGCCAAAACTTTTTGGGCTTGTTCGGCTGCTAATTCGCCAGTTTTAGTAAGGCTGATCTTGTTGGGCTTTCGGTCGAAAATTTGTACACCGAATTCCTCTTCGATTTTTTGCATGCCCCGAGTTACGGTCGGTTGGGTGATCCTTAAATGTTCCGCCGTGGCTGCTAAGGTGCCGTACTTTTTAAAAGTTACGAGTTCTTCTAAGAGATAATTGTCGATCAAAATTACACCTCCAGTATACGTTGGATGCATAGTAGCATATTTATTTGGTAATTTTCAAATCGGCTTTTTGCCCCTAAACTGGATTCATAAGTTAAACGAAGAGGTAATGAATATGCAAAATGTGAAATTAAATAACGGCGTCGAAATTCCCCAATTGGGCTTCGGCGTTTTCCAAATTACTGACTTGGCTCAGTGCAAGCAAGCGGTTCTCGATGCTATCAACAGTGGCTATCGCTTGATTGATACGGCATCAGCTTACCAAAATGAGACGGCTGTCGGTGAGGCAATCAAGGAAAGTGGAATCGATCGCGACGATTTGTTCATCACATCAAAACTGTGGGTTTCTGACTTCACGTATGAAAAAGCTAAACAAGGAATCGACACTTCTTTAAAAAATCTTGGTCTCGACTACTTAGATATGTACTTGTTACACCAGCCATATGGGGACACGATTGGTGCTTGGCGTGCTTTAGAAGAAGCTAATAAAGCTGGAAAAATTCGTGCTATCGGTGTTTCGAATTTTTACGCCGATCAGATGAAAGACTTGGAACTTTCTAGCCACATTAAACCAGTCGTCAACCAAATCGAGGTCAATCCTTGGTATCAACAAACTTCAGAAGTTGAATTTAACCAACGGGAAGATATTACTGTTGAAGCTTGGGCACCTTTTGCGGAAGGTAAGCATGACATTTTTACTAATGAGACTTTGAAGTCGATCGGTGAAAAGTATGGTAAGGCTAATGGGCAAGTTATTTTGCGTTGGCTGTTGCAACGTGGGATCGTTGTGATTCCTAAGTCGGTTCATTTGGAACGGATGAAGGAAAATATTGATGTGTTTGATTTTTCGCTTAGTGATGATGAGATGTCAGTTATTAGTGGGTTAGATAAAAATCAAAGCCAATTTTTCGACCATCGTGATCCGGTTACTATTGAGCAGATATTTGGTTCTAGTTTGAATGAGATGAAGAATTAGATAGAGGTAGTAGTTTGGTAGGTGGTTCACTGCCGGTTCCGGGTCGGGGCGCGATATGGGACTGGAACGCTGCGGGCCAACTTTGAGCTATCCAAGGAAGATCGCCTTGGACATCTCAAAGCTTGACCTTTTTGTAAGCACGGCTTTTGCCGTGCAAACAAAAATTTCGCGGCTGAGCCCATATCGCGCCCCGACCCTCCACCTAGATTGGTGTCAATCTAATCGTCTTTTTTGAGTGGGTTTTACCGATTTTTGTTGGGGAAGTTGGCACTTTTGGTGCTTCCTATTTCTTACTTGTCTATCTCAGGTTTCTTCTTGATGGTAAAATCGGAAAACAAAAACAAAAACAAAAACAAAAACAAAAACAAAAAAGGAACAAATGCCATTTTTTAGACATTTGTTCCTTTTTGCTTCTATTATTTTTTACAGTTCATCATTCTGTAATTTAGAATGTTGCAAGCCATAGGCGAAGTAGAAGATTACTCCTAAGATCAGCCATGATGTTACTGAGATCTTTGTTAGGTTCGGTAACATTATTATGAAGTAGACGCTTAGTAGGCCTGATAGTATTGGTAGGAATGGGTACCAGGGCATTTTGAAGCCGTCGTTTACTATGTCTTTTCTTCTTCTTAGCGGGATGATCCCGAAGGAGATGAAGGCGAAGGCTAGTAGGGTTCCGGCGTTTATTAGGGATGCTAGTTGGGTTAGTGGTACCATTCCGGCGAAGAATGTTTGTACTATTGTGGCTATGATGATGGCGTTGGTTGGTACGGCGTGTTTTTTGGTGATCTTGCCCATGAATTTTGGTAGGAGACCGTCTCGTCCTAGGGCGTAGACTAGTCTTGACCCACCGAAGAACATGGTGATCATGGCCGTGAAGATTCCGATCAAGGCACCGATGGTGATGATCTTGTTCCAGCCGCTTAATCCTACTACTTGTAGGGCGTAAGCTGCTGGGTCATCGACATTTAATTTTGAATAGTTTACTACTTCGGTTAAAACGAAGGAGAAGGCTACGTACAAAATAACGGCTACGATAACTGTTCCGATGATTCCCTTGACAACGTTTTTTCCAGGGTCGACTGTTTCAGCCGAGTTGGCTGCCAGTGCATCGAACCCGATGAAGGCAAAAAATACGGTCGCTGCTGCAGTCGAAATTCCGCCTAATCCCCAAGGTGAGGAGTGGAATTGTTTTGGATAAAACGGTACGTAGTTGGATGACTTAATATAGAAGATACCGACTACGATGAATAAGATGATGATGGCTACTTTAATGACCACCGCAGTGTTTTCGATCCGTTTGGATAAGTCGACGCCGTGAAAAATAATTACGGCTACGACTAGTACAATCAGAGCAGCCGTCAAGTTGATGACGCCACCTTCCATCGGACCGGCTTGTAAGGCTTTCGGAATGTGTATCCCGATAGCTGCTAGGATGTTGTTGTTGAAGTACGAGGCAAATCCGGTCGCTTCTGCCGAGACGGCTAAAAAGTATTCTAGGATCAACGCCCAACCGAGGAGCCAACCGACGAATTCTCCGTAGATGACTGAACCGAAGGAGTAGGCTGATCCCGCAACTGGCATGGCGGAAGAGAATTCCGCATAGGCCATTCCGACCATTCCTGAAACTAGTGCTGCGATCAGAAAGGCAATGGAAACTGCCGGTCCTGCGTGTAGTGCTGCTTCGTGACCGGGTAGGATGAAGATACCTGTTCCAATCACAGCGCCGATACCTAAGGCTACTAGGTCTTTTGCGTGGAGAGACCTCACTAGGTGAGAGTCGGCTTTGACGTAGTTTTCGACGCTTTCTTTTTTAAATATGTTTTTCATGATAATGACCTTTGTAATTTGATAGATGTTTCCTATTTTTGAAATGCATATACCATTATGGTGGAGATGTGATTGAAAAACAATGATTATTTTAATAATGTGATAATTGTTTTAATAATGATTGGTTTTGTACTTGAGGTGAGAGAGCAGCGCAGACAGTGGCGTTTTGTTTTGATTGTCGTTGGTGATTTTAGGTGGTTTGGTGTTGAGGTGGTAGTTTGGTGTGAGGTTCACTGCCGACTCCGGGGCCCGGGGATACAGCCGCTGGAACGTGGTGGGCACATTTTGAACCAATCGAGCATAAACCGCTCGCTTGTTTCAAAACTGCACCTTCCTCTAAGCTCCTTCGTCGCTAAGAGGAATTTCACCACTGAGGGCTGTATCCCCGGGCCCCTCCGTCTAGATAGTGCAACATCACCTTCTTTTTGTTGGTGGAGACCGAGTTTTTTTGATCAAATTGGCATTTTTTGCGCGTCCTAGGTTTTGCGGTCTATCTCAGATTCTATGATTGTTGGTAAGATTCAGACCAAGACCAAGACCAAAACCAAAACCAAAGCATTATTTTAAGGATTAATCTGAAGTAAAAAAGCTCATCTCACTTTGTGGGGATGGGCTTTTAGATTTTTTATTTGTTGATTTCTTTTACTTGTTCTCGCAACTTATTTTGGCTTTTGATCAACCATAATTCGTCAGGGTATTGGGCCATTATTTCGTCGCAGAATTTTACTGGGTCGTTGCCGATTATGTTTTTTACGGGGACATTTTGTTCGGCGTTTTCTTGGAAGATTTCTAGTATTTGTTCCAGTATCTGTAGGAAGCCGTCTCCTTTGGCGAAGTTCCACATGTATTTTTCTAGGGCTTCGAAGGTTTCTTTGTAGGGTGTTGGTAGGGCTGCTACTTCTGCTTTGAATTCGCGGTATCTTTTTTTGTCTCCTACCATTTTCTTTAGTAAGTTTTCCATGGTTATTTCTCCTTTAATTGTTCCATTTTTTCGGCTAGGAAGGTCCATTTAGTCCAAAATTCGGCTAGATAGTCGGTTCCTGCTGGTGTTAATTTGTAAAACTTTCTGGGTGGTCCGACTTCGGATTTTCTTTTTTCGCTGTCGATCAAGCCGTTTTTCTCCAGTCTTAGTAGGACGGTGTAGACGGTTCCTTCGACGATGTCTTCAAAACCTAGGTCTACTAGGTAATTAGTTATTTCATAGCCGTAGGTTTCGCCTTTGCTGATGTGTTGGAGGACGATTCCTTCCAGGGCGCCTTTTAGTAATTCGGTTAAACCTTTCATATTTAAATACCTCATTTCAACTACTTAGTGATACTAAGTACATGTATATAGTATTACTAGGTAGTCACAATAGCAAGGAAAAAATCCTTATTCTAATTCTTTTTTCAACTGCTCGATAAAAAGTTGACCAGCTTCAGGTAGTTTGCGTTTCTTGGACCAGATCAAAGATGCCCCTTCGGTCAATGATGGGCTTAGCCGTTTGAAGACTAGTTCAGTGTTAGTTGTGTCAATCAGTGATTCGTAGGTCAAGGCCATGCAGGCTCCAGTTTCTACTAATAACATGGCGTTGAAAATCAAATTGTAAGTTCCGATGTAGTTATATTGCAGGCTTAGCCCGTGGCTCCATTCTTCAAAAAATTCACTGGTTTGTGATTGCCGCGAAGTGATCAAAGGTCGACCGACTAGATCAGTTGGACTTATCTCATCTAAACTAGCAATTTGTTCATCTTTTCGCATCAAGACACCCCAGTGATTGACCGCTGGAAATTTGAGACTGTGATAATTTTCGTACTTTTTATCACCCATCATGGCGGAAAATTCTAGGACACCAGAATCTAGTTCGGCCAAGGTGTTTAGCGAGTCCCCACTGTGAATATTGACTTTGATCTCAGGATTTTGGTAGATGACTTTTTGGATGGCCGTCATCATGGGACGTAAGGCGATACTTTCTCCAGCACCGATATCTAAAACGCCACTTATGGTGTCTTGTTTTTGCAAGTTGAAAGTTGTTTTATCGACTAATTTGAGGATCTCGTTGGCTTGTTCTTGTAAATAATAGCCGTCTTGGGTCAGTTGGATCTGGCGATTTCCACGCACGAACAGTTTTGTTCCTAATTGACTTTCTAGTTCAGCGATTTGACGAGATAAAGCCGGCTGTGAGACGTGTAAACGAGCGGCTGCATGGGAGAAATTCAATTCTTCGGCGATAGTTACGAAATAGCGTAAAACACGGATGTCCATAATAAGCTCCTTTTTAATATAACGAAATGTAATAACTGGATATTGATTATAAGTATTTAACATTATGATATTCAGCCCATATACTGTAGTCAACCCTTAAGGAGTGAAAACAATGCAATCAAAAATGGACTTAGGAACTAAAGCTTATGATGAGATCGAAAAGATAGTTCAAAAAAATCAAGTTTTAGTTCAACAACTAAACACTGGTGTTCACAATAGCGGAGAAGTTCGCGATGTGGTCAGTCAGATCACCAACGAGAAAATTTCTGACACGACTGAAATCAGATTGCCATTCACAACTGATTTTGGGCGGAACTTACATATCGGAAAAAATGTTTTTATCAATAGTAATTCAATGTTTACCGACATGGGTGGAATCTATCTTGGAGACAACGTCTTGATCGGACCAAATGTGACGATTGCTTCGGTTAATCACAACTTGGAACCTAGTATTAGGAGAAGCTTGCAACTGAAGCCAGTTTATATTCATCAAAATGTTTGGCTGGCTGCTAATGTGACCGTGGCCCCAGGGGTGACCATCGGTGAGAACTCTGTTGTTGGTGCTGGAGCTGTCGTTACTAAGGATGTTTCTGCTAACTGTATCGTTGCTGGAGTGCCAGCCCGTTTTATCAAAAAAATTGAAAAATAATCCTTGTCTTCGAGTTAACTCAAAGGGATAAGATACAAAACACAAATAAGAAATAGCTACTAAGTAGCTTGAAGGAGAAATATATGACAATCGAAAATAAAGTAGTCGTAATCATGGGAGCATCAAGTGGTATCGGCGAAGCAACGGCCAATCTTTTAGCAAGTAAGAAAGCTAAGTTAACTATTGCCGCCAGAAGAATGAGCCGTTTAGAGGAGATCCAACAAAATAATGCTGGAGCAGATATTTTAGCTGTTGAAGCTGATGTTTCTAAGGCTGACGAAGTCCAAAATGTTATCGACAAAACAGTTGAAAAATACGGTCGGGTCGACGTACTTTTTAACAATGCCGGGATCATGCCAGTCAACAACTTGAGCGTATTAGCTCGAGATGAATGGAAGAACATGCTTGAAACTAACGTTGAAGGTGTTTTGAATGGGATTGCTTCAGCCCTTCCAGTAATGAGAAAGCAAAAGAGTGGCCACGTGATCACTACCTCATCTGTTTTGGGATATGAATTACTTCCTGGCTATGCTACATACTCAGGAACTAAATTTGCTGTTCGTGCCATCATGGAAGGACTTCGCCAAGAAGAACGTGGCAATAACATTAAGACAACAGTTGTCGCACCAGGAAGCGTTAAAACAGAATTGTTCCAATCAATCAATAACAAAGATATTCGTGAACAATTAGAAAGTATGCAAGACTTGCCAGGTGCCGAAATGCAAGCTCTACAACCGGAAGAAATTGCTCAAGCAGTAGCTTTTGTGATCGATACGCCAGCTAACATGGCAGTCAATGAAATGATCATCAGACCTACAGGACAAGAAATTTAGTTTTTTAAAAGCTTGCCTTAAAGTCTACTAGAGGGTTTATTATCTAGTCGTTAAATAAATATCACATCCAATTATAAAAAGGAGAAATTATATGAGTATTTTTGATGAAACAATCACATTAAACAGTGGCATTAAGATCCCTAAATTAGCACTTGGAGTTTGGGAGATCCCTGATGACGAAGTCGCTAAAGCAGTTGAGTCTGCTATCGAGATCGGCTACAAGCATATCGATACGGCCCAAGCTTACGGTAACGAACGTGGCGTTGGTGAAGGTGTTAGAAATTCTGGTGTTGACCGTGACAAGCTTTTTGTTAACTCAAAAGTCGCTGCCGAATTGAAAAATTATGACGATGCTAAAAAGTCAATCGATGAAACACTAAGCAAGATGGACATCGACTACTTAGACATGATGATCATCCACAACCCACAACCTTGGAAAGAAGTTAACCAATCAAACGACCGTCATTTTGAAGGAAACCTTGAAGCTTGGCGTGCTTTAGAAGACGCTGTTAAAGAAGGAAAGCTCAAGACCATCGGTGTCTCAAGTTTCAATAAAGAAGACTTGGACAACTTGATTAAGAACAGTGATACAAAACCAGCTGTCAACCAAGTTCAAGTTCATATTGGTGATACACCATTAGATATCATCAAGTATTCACAAGACAACGACATCGCTGTCGAGGCATTCTCACCAGTTGCTCACGGTGCAGCATTGAAAGATGACCGGATCGTGGAAATGGCTAAGAAGTATAACGTTAGTGTTCCACAATTGTGCATCCGTTATGATTGGCAATTGAATACTATCGTTCTTCCAAAGTCAGCTAACCCAGATCATATGAAGTCAAATGCTGAACTGGATTTTGAGATCAGTGACGAGGATATGAAGACATTGGCCGGAATTGGCAATATGGATTATGGTGATGCGAGTGCTTATCCTGTGTTTGGTGGAAAAATTTAATAGTTTTAGAGGTCATCCGGATGTTCGGGTGGCTTTTTTTGTTGGATGTTCACTTCCGGTTCAGCGGGAGAGTTCCAGGAATTGCGCTGTGGAACGGTGTGGGCGTCGATTGAAGCTCACCGAAGGAGACAACTTCGGCAATCTCCAATACGAGCCTTGTTGTAAGCGATGAATCGCTAACAACAATTTCACACCTGACAGCGAATTCCTTCCACCCTCCCGCAGAACCTAGGTAGAGAAAACTCTACTTTGAGTGGGGGTACGGTACTTATTTTTATGGGGATCGATTTTTTAATTAGGTTTGAGTTCCGATTTCTGAAGTTGTCTTAAGATTTTTATTTTTTCGACTTATCTTATTCATCTTTGTCGAGGACATCATCGGTGCTACGTTATGAGGGATGAAATAGACTCTTGAATTGATTCCCAAATAATTTTTTTGATTACTCAATATATTGAATGTATTTAATTTTTTGTATTAGAATGGTCTCATTAACAACTTGCTGGAGGTTTTGGTATGGATGTTGAGATTATGCGTGATGGATTGACGTTGCGGGGGACGCTTTGTTTGCCTCAGGCTGATTCGTTTGATTTGGCTATTTTGATGCATGGATTTACTTCTGATCGTGGAATGAAGCCTGATCAGTTGCTTTATCAGATTGCCGATCGATTGAACGCTGAGGGATTTGCTACTTTGCGCGTTGATTTTAACGGTCATGGTGAAAGTGATGGTGCTTTTGAAGATATGACTGTTTTGAATGAGATCAGTGATGGTAAGGCTATTTTGGATTATGCTCGAGGGCTTTCCGGCGTGCAAAAAATCTATTTGGTCGGTCATTCCCAGGGAGGGGTGGTCGCTAGTATGTTGGCCGGTTACTATCATGATTTGATCGAACGTGTGGTTTTACTGGCTCTAGCTGCTACGTTGAAAGATGATGCTCTTAAGGGGAATACTCAAGGTTATACTTATGATCCACAAAATATTCCTGATAAATTGCCTATTAAAAAAGGTTTGACTCTGGGGGGATTTTATTTGCGGACTGCTCAGACTTTACCGATTTATGATGTGGCTCGCCAGTTTCATGGGCCTGTTCAGTTGGTGCATGGATTGGATGATTTAGTTGTCGATCCTGTGGCTTCTAGACGGTATGATGAGGTTTATGAGAAGAGTGATCTGGCTTTGTTGCCTAATGCTGATCATGGGTTTACTGAGGGGGAATCTCGGGAAGAGGTTTTGGATATTGTTTGTAGTTTTTTGGGGGAAGATAAGTAAAGTAAAGGAAAGGAAAAGACATGCCGGTCGGCATGTCTTTTTTATTGATACTTGGTGTTATGGTTAATTTCATGTAGTAGCTTTATTTTGTTGTAGTGGATACGCGTTCTACTTTTATAGTGGAAACGAGTTCCGGGAGATAGCGGCCTCCGGTTTAGAAACTGTCAGCAGGCACGGCTTCGCCGCACCTTGGGTGCTGACAGTCCCTAAATCCTCAGCAGCTGACCATCTCCCTCCACTCTCTATTTTTATAGTGGATACGCGTTCTATTTTTATAGCGGAAACGAGTTCCGAGACGCAGCGGCCTCCGGTTAACACAGGTGGTCGAGGCACGGCTTCGCCGCACCTTGTTCGACCACCCGCGTTAATCCTCAGCAGCTGACCGCGTCTCTCCACTCTCTTTTTTTTATTTTGGCAACTCTATTTTAGCGTTCCTTATAGCCCCTAAATATTTTTCGAGTAGTTTGTTTTTAACATTATACTGAGCCCCAGGTCTGGTGTAAGCTGCGACTTGTAGTACTAGTGTTCCGTCATTTTGGTTGGAGAAGCCTACTATATATGGACGTTTGGTTATTTGTAATTTTTCGATGTCTAGGTTTTGGTTGATGTTGTTGATCAATTTGGTGATTTCGTTGAAAGGTGCGTTGCTGGAGATGGGGATCTCCATTAGTGCTTGCATGCTGTTTCTCGACATGTTGCTGACGATGGTGATGTTTCGGTTAGGGATGTAGTTTAAGGTTCCGTCGATGCTTTGAACTTGGGTGGTTCTGATGCCGACGTATGTTACTCGACCCTCGATCGTGCCGATTTTGATCATGTCACCGACACTGATTTGTTGCTCTAACAAGATGAACATGCCGTTGACCATGTCGGAGACGAAGCCTTGAGCTCCAAGACCTATGGCCAAACTGAAGATCCCGGCACCAGCTATCAAGGTTCCGACCGGAACGCCGATGGCTGATAAAAAGGCGTAGATCCAGAAGAATATTAGGACGTACTTGAAGATGTTTAAGACTAGCGTGTAAATTGTGTCTAACTTTTTTGTTGGGACTTTGGCTAGTGATTTCCAATTATTTTTAAAAATATGTCTGATGATCTTATTACCGATCCAGTTGATCAGCAATAATACTACCGTCAAAAAAAATAGCTGGATGACGACGCTAGTTACGTGTTCTAAAACTTGTTCCCAATCGATCTTGAGAAACATTTTTTTGGCGATGTTGAATACGTTAAATGACAAGTTCAAAATAAAAAATCCTCCGATAATGTCTATCAGACTATCTTATCACAGAGAACTTAAAACATTTCTGATAGAATAGTGACGATGATCGAAAGAATTTTGGGAGAAACTTGTGAGTAAATTAGAAATCAAACCTTTGAAAAAATCTGACTATCAAAAATGTATTCAATTCGCAAAAAAAGGGATGCATTTTGATAAGTATACTAAGAATCCCATCGGATTAGAGCTTTACAGCCGTTACTTTTGGTATAACGAACTGATTTCCGCTACGAAAATATATGCCGCTTATCAAGGTGAACAGCTAGCAGGGGTCTTGTTGTTGAATGAATTTGGCAAGCGTAAACCATATGCGACTTTTTCAAAACGTCTTTTCGTCAAAATTATGGAAAAGCTCGTTCACAACTTTGACCGAGCCAATCCGTATGATGACGTGAATCAGACAATGTTGGCCGATTATCGAAAGCATTACACGCCGAAAGCTGAGATCAACTACTTAGCTGCTGACCCGGATAATCAGACTAAGGGGATCGGGACTTTCTTGTTGGAGCAAATTGCACGAGATTTTGTTGGGCGAGAAATTTATTTGTTTACCGATACTGATTGTAGTTACCAGTTTTATGACCGCCGTGGCTTTGAAAGGTATCGTGAAGCTACTATTAGATATCGTCACGGAGAAAAATTTGTGCCGTTGACTTGTTTCTTGTATCGTCGAAAATTTTGAATGTTTGAAATTTTAGATAGACTTGAATTTCAACAAATTATCAATGTTGATCTAAACCGCGATCATTCAAATATTTTTTCATGAAATCTCTAGGATGAGTTTCTAAGCTTTTGATTGCTGTGTCAGCCCAAGTTCGATTGGACTTTTTGCCCGAACGGTTTTGGTAATACTTTCTTGTTTCTTGATTGTATTGTTTGATGATCGATAATTTGCCAGGATCATAGTGATTTTTGTGATAAATACCATTGAATGGGATGCGAGGCTTGGGATCATTTTTCTGAGCGGGATATCCTACTAATAGTCCAAAAACAGGGTAAACTTCATCTGGTAAGTGTAGTAATTCGGAAATACCAACGATGCCATCGCGTACGCCACCGATGTAACAAATTCCCATACCCATTGATTCAGCAGCAAGTGTCATGTTTTGAGCTGCAATTGAAGCATCAACAGCACCGACAATTACTGCATCCACGCCAGTAATAGTTTCACTGATATTTTTATCTAGTTCTTGAGCAATCAAATGATTTCGATTCAAATCGGCATTAAAAATGAATAGATGACCACAATTGATAAAATCCTGATCCCCAGCCATTTTGG
The DNA here is from genome assembly GCF_003946515.1 of Companilactobacillus zhongbaensis. Taxonomy (GTDB): domain Bacteria; phylum Bacillota; class Bacilli; order Lactobacillales; family Lactobacillaceae; genus Companilactobacillus; species Companilactobacillus zhongbaensis. Next base: position 31,466 of record NZ_RHOM01000016.1, read on the forward strand.
CGATTGGAGCTTTAACGGTGTCATCGTCGATGTCAATGATCGAATAAGATTGCTGATAGCTAGAAGTTGACGCCGCTTGTGCTGCCTGGACCAATTGTTTTATCTGATTATCTGTTAATTTCTGGTTAGTAAATTTTCTGACGGAAACGTGATTAAAAATTGTTTGTAATGTTTGATTCATTTTTTCTCCTTTTTTGACCAACTGGTACAAAATTGATTTTTAAAAAAGCAATCAGATCAATGCAAAGATGCCATCAGTCCGTTTACCAAAGATATTGCTTGTTGTTTGTCTTGCAAAGTTGCATTTAGTGTTCGTAAGCCATAGTAAATACACAAGACGTTACTGGCCATGGCACTAGCATCAGTAGAACTTGCTAGTTCGCCAGTAGAAACACCCTCATCAATCACTGATCGTAGCTTGTTTTCCAAAAAACGAGCGTGTTCGCCAGACCATTTTTGAACGGTGATGTCGTCGTGACCACGTTCCATAGAAGCATTGATTAAGAAACAGCCATTGCTTGATTGCTCGAAGTCCTTTTCGATGGCCCAGTCGAACAAAGTCCTGATTCTTTCGATAGCTGAAGTTGGTCGGCTTAAAATAATATTTTGTTCTTCCATCCATTGTTGGTGATAGAGTTTCAGAGCTTTTGCATAGATTTCGTGTTTACTGCCAAAAGCGTTATACAAGCTGCCTTTTCCTAGACCAGTTGCCTGACAAAGGTCAGCAGTGGAACATGCTTCATAGCCTTTTTCCCAAAAAGCATTCATGGACTTGATCAGAACTTCATCTTGATCAAACTGTTTAGGTCGGCCAATTGTATTTGCTATAATAATCCCTCCTCAGCAATGAAATTAACCTCACTGTATCATTTTTTGTACCGAACGGTCAACAAATGAGGATAAAAAGAAAACAGCGACATTTTCTTTTTATTAGATAAATTATTTAACAAAGTTAGTTTTAAATCGCTTCAATGAAATAGCACGAGGCGAGAATTCATAGTCGGTCAAGCCTAGTGTGATGGCGAAGGTTGGTGTGAATCCTTCAGGGATGACGCCTTCTGGAATCGAGCCTAGACATGCCATGTTCAAGTTAGCTCCTACTCGTTGATTTTCTGCTTCTAGTGCCATGTTTTGGGCCACGCAACCAGTCGAGATGAATTCCATTTGACCGGGATCTTTGACGGAAATTACGATGACGGTTGGTGCATCGTAGATGCCGTTCATTTTTGAAAGAACTTTTTCGTCTTGGATGACGGTGAAGCGGTAGTTTTCGTATTCACCCATGCCGACTGGTCCGGCGTAACCAGCTTTTAAGATGCTGTCGAGTTGCCAATCTCTCATTTGTCCTTTGTATTCACGGATCGCCTTGCGCGAGTTGATCATATTGGTAGTTTCCACGGTGATTCCTCCAATCATTTACTATTTCTATCATAAAGCATTTTCTTTAAATAATGAAACCGCTATCGGTCAGGTTAAAAAAATTTTCACGGATAACATGAAAATAATGCCCATAACAATAGTCATTGTGGTCTATTTGTTCAAAAAACTATAAATAAATTTCTATTTATAAGTTATTTGGTATAGCATGATATATAATTTTCTGATAAAATATTAATTAGAGGGATATAAATAATTAAGTTACGAGTAATTTGATGATTATTTTTTGAAAATATTTTTTAAATGCTTGTTTTCACTTAAAAACATGAAAGGATTGATTTTCTGACTAAATTTCACCAACTAACAACTACGGATGTTTTAGACGAGCTATTAGTCGATGAAAAACGTGGCCTGAGTAACGACCAAGTCAAACAAAATCGCAAACTATATGGCACAAATAAATTAGACGAGAAAAAAGAAGACCCTATGTGGAAAATTTTTCTCCGTGGCTTTAAAGAACCAATAGTAATCGTATTGCTCGGAGCAGTACTGCTATCATTACTAAGTTCTTTTTATGCTTTTAATTTTCAAGCGGATCCTAAGCACGGCATGGAAGCCTTATACGAGGCCATTGCCATCGGGATCTTAGTGATAATTAACGCTTCAATCGTTTTTTATCAAGAAATGAGTACGAAGAAAAGTCTCGATGCTCTAAAGGAGATGAACGACCGATCCAGTGTCGTTTTACGGGACTTTGAATGGAAGAGTGTTCCGACGACTGAATTAGTCGTGGGTGACATCGTCAAAGTTAAGATGGGAGACTTCGTCGAAGCTGACGTGCGTTGGCTCGAGAGTTCAGAACTGCAGGTTATCGAATCCCACTTAACTGGTGAGCCCGACGCTATTGAAAAAGATATTCACCAGATCGAAGAAGACGTCCAACTAGCTGACCGTAATAATATGGGATATTCAGGTTCAACGGTCGCCAATGGACAAGGTGTTGGTATCATCGTCGGAATCGGGAGTAACACCGAATTAGGAAACATCGCTTCAATGCTGCAAAACACCGTGAAAAAACCGTCACCGCTGCAAAATACGATTAAAAAGCTAACTAGCAGTTTGATGAAAGTTTCCGGCTTGATCATTTTCCTAACTTTCGCCATCGGCATTATTAAAGCCGGTGAATTGAGTGTATCTTCGATCACATCGGTGCTTTCGACGTCGATCTCTCTAGCCGTTGCCTCGATCCCTGATGCAATGCCGATTGTCTTGTCGATCGTATTAACTATCGGTGCGACCAAAACTGCTCTCAACAACGGTTTGATCAAATCGCTCAACAGTGTTGAGACTTTAGGAAGTACGTCTTACATTGCTTCCGATAAAACGGGAACACTGACGCAAAATCAAATGACCGTGACAAAATTTTATGACGGAACTAACGATCATGAAGTTGAAGGACTCGGTTATGATATCAACGGTACGATCAAAGACAGCAGCGGACAATTCGACAATCACACGTCCGAATTTTTAAAAGGAGCTGTCTTGAGTAACGAATCAAGTGTTAAAGAAGTTGACGGCGAAATCAAGCCGTTTGGTAATCCAACTGAAATAGCCTTGAATGTGCTCGGTCAAAAAGCAGGAGTGACGAAAGAATCCCTCTTAGAAAAAACTGAACTCATGCGAACATTGCCGTTTACTAGTGCTCGAAAGATGATGAGTGTCATCGTCAAAAATGAAGGAGGATATCGCCTGTATACAAAAGGTGCTCCGGATGTATTACTAAAAAATAGCCAAAATGTATTAATAGATGGAAAATTGCAAGATAGTCAACATCATGAAAAATTTACTGAGATCGTTGACGGATACGCTAAAAAAGCTTTAAGAACTCTAGCCGTCGCATATCGAGATATAACGCAACACCAAGCCGAAACTGGCAGCGTGGAAGAGTTAGAGCAAGAACTAAATATTGTCGGAGTAGCCGGCATTATCGATCCACCGAGACCGGAAGTTAAACAATCGGTCAAGACTTTAAACGAAGCCAAGGTCGAAGTAGTCATGATCACGGGTGACCACGCACAAACTGCTCGTGCCATCGCTTATGACCTAGGCATCGTCAAATCAAAAAACGCTCGCGTGATCGAAGGAACAGAAATCGAGCAAATGACGGACGATCAGCTTTTTAACGCCGTGATCGACACGAATGTATACGCGCGAGTAACTCCAGAACACAAGCAACGGATCATCAAGCAGTTGCAAAAACACAAACAAGTAGTTGCCATGACGGGTGACGGTGTCAACGATGCTCCAGCACTAAAAGCCGCCGACATTGGGATCGCCATGGGGATCACAGGAACTGAGGTCACCAAAGACTCAGCCGACTTGATCCTCCTAGACGACAAGTTCACCACCATCGAAAAATCCGTTCGCAACGGTCGCATGATCTACGCCAACATCAAAAACTTCATGCGCCACGAACTAACGACCAACGTGGCCGAAGTATCCGCCTTACTCTTCGTACTATTGTTCACCCAATCAGTGGGCCAAGTAACTGCAGGAACAGCTACCCTAAGTGCTTTAATGGTCCTTTGGGTCAACATGATCAGTGACTCCTTACCATCGTTTGCCCTAGGATATGACGTAGCGGAATCAGATATAATGAAAGAAAAACCAAGAGACGTCAACGAATCAGTTCTAGCAAATCACACCTGGTCCAGAGTCTTGATCAGAGGTCTAGTAATGGGAGCAACAGTATTCCTAGCCTTCACACTAGCAGCCAGAGCAGGCTTCACCAGCAACCAAGCACAAACAGTAGCCTTCCTGACCCTAGTATTCGGTCAACTATGGCACGTATTCGATGCCAGAAGCTCCAAATCGATCTTCAGAAGAAACCCATTCGAAAACAAACACCTATTACTAGCAGTAGCCTTCGCCAGCGTAAGCTCGATCCTAGTAACAGCCATACCATTCTTCAACATGGTAATGGGAACAGCTCAACTGCCGTTCGTAGTTTACATAATGGTAGTATTCTTACCAGCAATACCAACATTGGTATTGTCTGGGATTAAGGAAATCTTTGGGGTCAAAATTTGGTAAAAACACAGAGAGCGGAAGGCGACGGTCAACTGCTGAGGATTTAGGGACTGTCGGCACAAAAGGTGCGGCGAAGCCGTGCCTGCCGACAGTTTCTAAACCGGAGGCCGCTGTCGCCTGGAGCTCGTTTCAACATCCTTGAGTATAAAAATAAACAGCACTATCCAAACCGCTGCAATTTTAACCAGCAAAAATGGATAGTGCTATTTCATTGCAGCAAATTTCAGAATTCCCCTTAGTAATCCAGACAAAAATAACAATCAAGCAACAATAAAACACCAACCCAAGAAAACTTCAAAACAGGGAATGGTGTTTTTTAATATAAACAATCTGTTAAACTAATTATCAACAAACAAATAATAAACAACGTAGGGGGGCAACAATGCCAATCCAAACCACGATCCTAATAGTAATAATAATAGCAATAGTCCTACAATACCTATTCGGCTACCTAAAAAATCCCTACCTAGGATCAATAGTACCAATACTATCGATAATCCTAGTAATATACTTATTCACCAAAGGAACCATGGACTTAAATGTAAAAAATATCCTAATGCCAATAATAGGCCTATCGGCAATGGGCTTCCTATACAGCGACGGAAAATCGAAACGACTAAAAAAAGAAGAAAACGATGCTAACTAACTTACTAAAAAAATACCAAGACACGATTCCATACTTATTTTTTTGGAGTACTAACGACCCTAGTAAATATAATCTGTTTCTGGCTATTCCACTACCCATTGGGCATAAACTATCAAATAGCAAATATAATAGCCTACTTCCTATCAGTACTTTTTGCCTACGTAACAAACAAACTATGGGTCTTCAATTCACACACAACAACGTGGAAAGCATTCTGGCTAGAAATGGCCTCATTTTTCATATTCAGAGCAGCCTCATGGATATTTGACCAAGGGACCATGACAATAGGAATCTCACTAATGCATCAAAATCCAATGTGGACGAAAGTCCTAGCCACAGTAATAGTAATTGTCCTAAACTATTTCTTCAGCAAATTCATAATCTTTAGAAAAAAAGAGAAATTCAAAAGATAACCAAATAAAATAAAAGAAACCTTTTCCCGGCAGGAAAAGGTTTTTTCATTGATCTGGAACTTGACCTTACTATTAAGAAGAAAACTGAGATAGACCGAATAAGGTAGGAAGATCAAAAACAGCCAACTTAACAAGAAAAAAATAGGACCCACCCAACAAAACAAAAATATTGATTACAATCTAGGTGGAGGGGCGGGGCGCTATATGGGCTCAGCCGCGAAATTTCACTTAGCGGTTTACCGCTTAGTGAAAGACCCAGCTTTGAAATGATCGAGCGCACTTTGCTCGGTTAGTTCAAAGTGGGTCCGCAGCGTTCCAGTCCCATATAGCGCCCCGCCCCGGAACCGGCAGTGAGCCACTACACCAACAACTACCACTATCCAAAAAGATTTTCATACAATCAATATCAAAAACCAGAAAACTTTTTAAAACTATAATCATACCAACATCAATCTTTCACAAAAACATTTCTTATCATTTTTAAAAGTAATATCTAACTCATCATTGATAAAATCAACCACTAGATATCAATTAAAATGATAGGAGACCACGGTATGAAAAAAGTTTATTCCGCTATTTTAGTATTTATTTCATTGCTAGCTTTAGTAGTAGCCCTGGGTTTTACCAACAAAGAACCCGCGGTGAAAGCTGTAGAACCAGTAACCAACAGCGTCAAAGTCAGCAAAACAGAAACTACCAAAACCGGTAGTAAAAGTACCATTGCATACCAACTAGATAAGGCGCAACCGATTTTGCATTTGTCATCACCGCAAATCAAAGACGTCGATATTGAATCTTTACAAAAAGAATTGGGTAAAGAAAACGTCGGTATCGACGTGGAAAATCAACAGATCCACCTGAATTTAAAAAATAAGGTGGACGAAAACGGTAAAGGTACGTTCACATTGGTTACTAATGGATCTGAGCAAGTAATCATGGGATTCTCAGATATCGCCGAGGAACAATTATTAGTGACGATGCTGAACTCAGACGGAACTAGTTCTGAGGCTAGAAAGCCAAGCTCAAATGAGGAAGAGAACGGGGATGAAAATGAAGAGCCTGGAGAAGATAACGATGATGGCGTTGATGAAGATGCCAACATTTATGAAAATGAAGATGATCCTACAAAAGGATGGACTCGCTCTGATAGAATGATGATTTCTCCTGGCCACGTCAAGGTTAATGCGGATGGTTCAAAAACTTATCCTGTGATTTACTTTGGTGCAATCAATTATGCCTTACAGGGGATAACTATTAAAGACGCAGTTGCAGGACGTCCACTGGCCACTGGTCTTTTAGGTGTCGTAGGGAAGCCACCGATCGGAATGGGAAGAAAAGATAATGTAACCGCTGCTAATACCTCACTCATTCAAGTTCCCAAAAATGGTAGTATGAATGACCTGCAAACCAATAAAAGAGGTGAAAAAAATCAATTTTTTACCAATACTTTTGGTGACGGAATGTTAAAGCCAGCTCCATTTCCTCAAAATCTAGTTAGTACAGGTCAAAAACCATATCGTGGAACGCAAAGAAATTTTGTCACGACTAATATTTTTAATTATTACAAGAATCCTGAACCGGTAGATAAGCCCAAAATTTTTGGACCAGATGAAAAGAATATTGGTGATTACACTGGTCTTGTAAAAAAACAAACGCGACTGTATTACAAAATGTATCATGATCCAGAATCTGATGAACCGACAATCATGCAACGATTGATTTTTTACCAAAAACTGGGTGATTATCAGGTCAGAGTTAAAATCACTCAAAGATTTGACGAAAATAATGGGGTGATAGTTAACCAAGAATTTTTCAATGTTGGTAATAAATATATCGATAGTTTCCAAGGATACGTCTTTCGGGACATTACGTTCATGAAGAACCATGATACGGATAACTCTGAACAGGCCAATGTTATTAGATCATTAGGTGACCATCAAGGTGTTTATTCATCATCCAAATTGTATGGGCAACGTATTGAAATGAAATTTGATGGATTTGAAGATGATCCATACGCGTGGTCAAGTTCAGGAACAAGAACTACTTATTATAAAGCTAGCAAGGACGATCATTTCCCTTGGAATTTTAATGGTCCGATAAACAAATATGATGCATTTAAAAATATTCATGACCTGGGAGATAAGTCAACTGAGCCTGGTCGTGGAAAAAGCTGGGTCGACGAAAATCTTAAATACGATTCCGGCGTCTCCATGCATACCAAAGATCAACCGTTAGCTCCAGGGCAAAAAGTTACAATGAGTTATTTGGTCAATGCTTGGCAAGTTAAATTTGAACCAGAACTTGAAATCATCAATGCTTCAAAAAAATCCAGACCACATGAATTAAAACCTGAAGATAAGGTATTTAAAGTCGATGGTGAATGGAGATCCGCTCACAATAGATTTGTGAAGGTCAAATATTTGGTCAGGCCAGTAGAAGACTTTTTTGAAAACGACAAGGACAAAGCAGAATTATTGGAAAAAGGTATAGATGTAACAAAGAACTTTCAAAAACAATCTGACCATGATAAAAATTCTGGAATTCCACAAAAGTGGTCAACTGAAATAGCGCTAGATCAACTTCAAGCTGGTATTAACGAAGTTTACGCTATTGCCATCGATAAAGAAGGCCGAACCTCTGAAATCAGACGTACCTATGTCAACTTACCAGAACGTTCTGATCCGGTGTTTATTCAAGTAAAATCACCAATGGAAGGATCAACGAGAAGTAACGCTTATGAACCAAGAACTGATAAGAAGTTTGTCGACAAGATAGATATCGAGGGTATAAGTTATAGTCCTAGTGGTAATTACAAGATTCATTATTTTGTCGATGACGACCCAGAAGGAAAACTAGTTGAAGAGAAAACAGGATCAAAGCCAAACGAAGTTCATAATTGGATTTTAAAAGATTTCTCATTGAAGCCTTACCTGAAAGATACCAAAACGCATAGTATTCGTTTTGTTGTTTATAGTAACGAAGCTGATGCTCACGGCAACGAGATAATTAAAGCAGAATGGGATGCTTTCCACTTCCGCATGAAACCAAAAGAACTACCAAACGGCGGTCGTTTCGAGATCATTGCTCCAGAAAAAATCAACTTTGGAACATTGAACTTAGCGACAAACAGCGAAAAAGACGCCCGACCAACAGTCGAAGGTAACTTATTCGTCGACGATTATCGTGAACCCGACAAGAAAGCAAATCCCGTTCGTGTGACTTTAGAGCATGAAGCGTTTGTAAAAAAAGCGGGCAGTGAGTCTGAAGTGTTGAAAACAGAATTACTTTGGGATAATTACAAAGTCGATTCCACTCGTTCATACGACATCAAACCCGATGACGTCAACAACCGTACCGTTTTAACAGATATTCTCAAGGAAAATCTCCATCTAAAAGTTAAACGAGATCAAGCTACAACTGATGGGCAGTTCAAGAGTAAGTTTTATTGGAATGCCACTGATTCACTTTAAAAAACATGAACACTTTTTGTATCGGCAATGATACGAAGAGTGTTTTTCATTGGAAAAACTTGTCACTTCAACTTTAAAAATGCAAGCGTTTCATAATTTGTAATCAAATTGTAACTTATGAAAAAAATTTTAACATGCTATATTTAGGCTCTGTGATAAAAATAGGAGTGTGTAAATATATGCCACGTAATTTTAAAGAAGAAGTAGTTTTCACTGCCATCATGGCAGGCTTAATGGTATTAGTCATGACAGGATACAACGTTGCCATGGCTCAAGGAATCAGTAGTGAATTGCCAATGGCCATCTTAAAGGCTTATCCATTAGGACTTTTAGTAGCCATCATCTTAGACTTGTTGATCGTCGGACCAATCGCCAAAGGATTAGCTTTCAAATACATCATCAATGACTACATGAAGAAAAAGACCGTCTTGATCGGTATCACTATCTCAGTTTTGATGGTATTAGGAATGGTAACATTGATGTCACTATTCGGAATTACTGTTGAAGGTAAGCTACCACAAGGACATGTCCTTGCAACTTACGGCCACACATGGATTTTCAACTTGATCGTTGCTTTACCATTGCAACTATTGATCGTTGGACCAATTGCCCGCGAAGTATTAGGCAGAATGCAACGAGCTGCCGCTAAAAAAGCCGAAATTGAAAGTGTTGAAGAAGAAGTTTAATCATCGTAGTTTCCCAAGTGTTGGGAAGCTTTTTTTATTTGCAAAGGTATTAAAAAAGCCGGACATTAACTGAAGTCCGGCTTTTTCGTGGTTATGATTTCGTTAAATAAGTGATCTAAATCTCTAGATTGAACGTGAACAACGTGTCTTATTATTTTTCTTGGGGATTGATCAAGTGGTAATAAATATAGTTAAAAGCAGTGACTAGCAAAGTGATCGAAAAGATATTTTCCAAAAGACTTTTGCCAGTGCCGATGCCCAAGCTGATAGTTACGTTGGTCAAACCATGGGCTACCCAAATTTGTCTAAATATAAGGACGAGTATTAATACCCAAAGAACCTTAGTCAGTATGGAAAAGAATTTACGCATGTTTTTGTATCCCTCCGGAGTCATGTTAGTCATGATATTGAGAAATCATCCGCTGGACTTCTTTTAAATATCCATCTTTTAATTCTTGCGGATAAATGATTTTTACGTTATTCCCTAATGATATCAAATATTCAATCATATAAGAAAATTCGTTTTGGCTGTAACCTCCAACCATGAACAATTGATTGGATTCAGTCTTTAATGACATATTAGGGTAATTATTTTTTTGAAAGAGTTCACGACCTTTTTCGGTTAAGGCACATTTGAATTGGGTGGGATGATTTTCTGCTGTGTCTTTTTGTTTTTTCTTCCGCAACTGAGCTCGAGTAAGAGGCAAAATTTGGTCGATAGTAGATATATCAGTTATTTTATCGATTCGGTAAGTCCACCAACGGTGGTTCTCAAAGTTGTAGGCATCAAAAAACCATATCCCGTTACGATACAGTAGGTCATAAGGTTGCAGTGATAATGTTTCATCAAGAAATTGTTGAGTTTTGAGTTTGATAACTTGTTCTTTTAAAGTTGCCTGCAAGACGGCCTCTAAAAAATTAGTTTGAGCAATCGTTGGAGCATTGTAGTATTTGATAACTTGCTGCATCCTCTGAACTTGGTCTTGTTGCAACTGTGGCAAAGTTGCCATCAACTTGTCATAAATGTGGGAATAAGACTTTTCAAACGGTGTGGCAGATAAAAGATTCAGTGACTTAATAGCAAAGAAGATAGCATTGACCTCTTCTAAACTGAAAGTTATCGGGATCATCAAGTTGTGACTAATAATATGGTAGCCACCGTTGCGACCATTTTCGGCATAGATCGACAGCCCCATTTGTTCCAGCTCGGCAATGTCTCGTAAGGCTGTTCGCTTAGAAATATGGAATTCTTCCATTAAATCTTTTACTTGGAAAAAGTTTTTATAGTTTAAAAAAATCAATTCTTGATTGAGTCGTTCAGCTTTATTCATAAATGTCCTCGTTTTTTTAAAAAGGTGTCATTAGTTGTCACCTTTAGATTGTATGCTTATTTCATAGCAAAAAACAGTGAGGGATAATATGAAGACATTAATTATTAACACACATCCAGATTTTTCTAACGAGAATCATTTTTCTAAGAGGATGGAAGGGATGTTTTTGAAGTTATACTACGACCAATTTCCAGGACAAGACGTGGATATTTTGAATTTATACGACGAGGAAATTCCCCAGATCACTAATGAACAATTGTTAGGGATTTGGAACAAGCAAGTTGCTGGGATCACTTTGAGTGCTGAGGAACAACGAGTATTTGAGTTGAATCAAAAGTTATTGGCGCAATTTAAAGAACACCATCGGATCGTGATCGTGGCACCAGTTCATAACTTTAACGTTACTTCAAAAATGAAGGATTACATCGATAACGTATTAGTTGCTCGACAAACTTTCCGATATACAGCTGAAGGTTCAGTTGGTTTGATGACGGATGATTATCGAGTGATGTTATTGCAGGCTAGTGGCTCGGTTTATACTAACGATGATCGTTATACTCCCTTGGAATTTCAACGGACTTATTTGCAAGCTATGTTTAAAGAAATGATGGGATTTGATGAATTCTCAATCGTTCGTTTGGAGGGGACACAGACTAGTGGGGTGGATGTTGAAGAAGCTACTGAAGCTGCTCGCCGTGATTTGGAAGTTGAGTTTGGGAAGTTTTATAAGTAATTTTATTTATCTAGTGATAAATGTATGATATGGTTAGATTGTAGTTAAATATTTAGAGATTGGTGGAATGTGTTTTCTGCTGGAGAGTGTGCTTTGTTGGATGATTGAGCTTGTTGCTGATTTGGTGATTTCGCTCTTTTGTTTTATCCGGGTGCGCGTTCTAGTTTTATAGTGGAAACGAGTTCCGGGGGATAGCGGCCTCCGGTTAACACGTGTGGTCGCGGCGCTGCTTCGCAGCACCTTGTGCGACCACTCGCGTTAATCCTCAGCAGCTGACCATCCTCCTCCACTCTCTTTTTTTATGGAGGGTTTTATATGGCAGACAAAGAATTTACGCTCGAAGAGTTGAAGAAATTTGATGGTTCTAACGGTAATCCCGCTTATGTGGCTATCGAAGGGACTGTTTACGATGTAACTAACGTTGAGCCTTGGGCTGGTGGCAAGCATCACGGCAATACTGCGGGTAACGATTTGACGGAAGCTATCATGAAATCGCCGCACAAACACTCAGTTCTCCCCAAGTTGCCAGTTGTTGGTAAGCTAGCTTAATCAAACAAAAAACGCATCTTATTCAGGCGAATAAGGTGCGTTTGCTTTATCAAAATAAGTTTCCCAGTTGTTTGCGTGGTGACATTCAAAAGCTAGCTTGAGGTCGTCTGGCAAGATTCGACCCAGCGACAAGTTCAGCTTCAACGCTTCATCCAAGGTGAAGTATTCGGCATCAGAAGTTTCTACGCCACCGTGGAGTTCGTCGCCATCAGGAGCACATTCAAAAAGCAATTTATAGATGTAAGCAAAATTTTTCTTAGGATAGTTATTTTTTTGCATATCTTTGACGGCTATCAAACGTTTCGGCTTTACTTGGATGCCGGCTTCTTCGAAAGTTTCCTTGACGGCAATTTCGGCAGGGGGAAAACCTGGATCAGCCCAGCCTCCTGGGATCGACCAGACTTCACCACGTTTTTCTTTCACGAGCAAGATCTTGTCATCTTTAAAAGTCGCCGCACGGACGTCGACTTTCGGAGTCACATAACCGACATCGGCATCAAAAAACAACGATAGATTTTTCCAGTCAGCATTGTCGACTAATTGGCTAGTCAGTTTTTTAGCGACACGTTCTAGTTGCTCGTAACGTTCGCGGTCAAAAATATCTTTGCCGTAATGCTTGCCTGATTGGGCGATAGCTTGCAGTTGTTGGATCAGGGCGTCTATATCTTCCATATTAGTTCCTCCACTGATTTGTTATGATTATATCTATAATCAATTATACGTTAATGGAGTTAAATAATGAAAATCACAAATGTATCGATGTCAGATCTCGCTGATATTTTGCGGATCGAAAAATTGGGCTTCAACGAACAAGAAGCAGGCACTGAGGAGCAATACCGCGACCGGATCGAAAAGTTGCACGATACTTTTTTAGTAGCCAAGATTGATGATAAGGTCGCCGGATTCGTCGTTGGTCCAGTCACTAAAGAACCTTACGTTGAAGATTGGATGTATGAAAAAACGCCCAACAATTTAGAGAAGGGTGGTAATCAAATTATCTTCACGATCGCAGTAGATCCGCAATATCAAGGCCAAAGCATTGGTTCCAAGTTGCTCGATGCCGTTGAAGACAACGCGAAAAAGCATCAACGTGAGACGATAGCTTTGACTAGTCTGGAGAAAAATGTTCCGTTTTACTTGAAAAACGGCTTCGTCAACATAGGTATGGCCGATTCAGAACATGCTGGGGAGACTTGGTATAACTTGGTTAAAAAACTTTAAAAATCGATGACATAAAAAAGGCTACTTATTAATTTTGCGAATAAGTAGTCTTTTCTTTTTTAAAACTAATAAAAAGCTAATTCAATCAAGTGTTCTTTTAGTCAAAACTGATTTCATCACTTGAGACAAATTCATTTGTTGAAACTCTGTAATGGAGCTTGCCGTTGATTGTGACAGAACGGTCAGTAGACCATTTTGAGTTAGGAGCTAATCCACGATCAGCAATTTTCTCTCCTTTTGAATTTACCAAAGTAACGATTTTTTCTTTTGGTGTGTTCAAAACTTTGGAGTGATTGTCGAATTCATAGACGTCGTTTTCATGTACCCATTCGTTTGATGATACTCGATAGTACTTAACGCCGTTTTTGATCATGATCTTATCGCATGACCAGTCGGTACCACTAAGAAGAGATCTGTGACTGATCTTGTTCAAGTTTGATGTGTATAGAGAAACTGTCTTGTTTTTACCTGATCCATGCAATGAAATTACTTTGTTAACGTCAATAAACTTATCATTGTTAGCTAAATCAACTAAAATTTCCACTCCATCAGTAGTTGAAGCCATTGCTTGTTGAAGAGTTAATTCAGATTGATTGCCTTTCTTTAATTCAATGGTTGCTAGATCTGTTGCCAACGTTGTATCAGAACAAACCGTTAGTCTTAATTTGCCATTTTCAATTTTTTGACGAAGTACCTTAACACCCTTAGCAGCAGTTACTTTATCGATAGCTCTACCAGCTAAGTCGATTTGCATATCTACTGTGTTAATTTTGCACTGTTTCTTTAGGTTAATTAAACTGATTTTTGCTGTGTTGCCATTTTGGGCTAACTTAACGGTCTCCACATTACGATGTTTTTTCAAAAGCTCTGTTTGATTTAAAAAGGCAGATTTATCAAACACCTTAGCTTGATATGAGCTAGGTTGTTCAACTTCCAATCCCTTTAAAATCAAAGCCGAGATGTCAGCGTTACTACCACCGTTTAAGCGTAGACCACTATCAATTGTTTCGCCACCTAAAGCAATAAAGATATTTCTGTTTTGAAGTTCATAGTTTTGGCCGTGTCCCTTATGATCGCCACCGTGATCGGAATTAGCAATCACCAAGGTGTCATGTAAATGACCTGTAGCTTCTAGTTTATCCATTACTTTTTTGAATAAAGCATCATATTGTTTATATTTTGCCCAGTAATTATCATTGAACCAGCCATGACCATGTCCTTGGCCGTCCATATAATCACTTTGCATGTAAACTAATGAAGTGTTTTTGAAATCATTAGTTCCAATATAATCGGCCACATCGTCAAAGGATTTTAATTTACCTGATTGCTTAGTCTTTGCAGCTGCATCGGGTTCTACGATTGAGTTAATGATTGGTCCCCATTCTGAAAATGCAGCAGCTTGTTGATGAGGATTGTTTTTTTGTAAAACTTTGAAGACAGAAGGGAACTGTGCTGTTTCTTTGCCAAAGTCAGCAAAGTATTGTTGTCCCATTGTTCCGTTTGTACCTTGATATTCCTTAGGTAATGATCCCCACGGACGACCGTGTAACATAGAAATATAATTTTGAGCAGAAATAGATGGATTTACGGAATTAGCAGTAGTACTCATAGCAAATTTATTATTAAATAAATCCATTGTGTATTGGTTAGTACGTTTACTCATAATATTGGGGTCAGTAGTCCATTTTGGAGTTTGAGTTTCTCCATCATGTCCTTCAGCATAAAACATTCCATTTGGATCCCAAGGGTTACTACCACCATCTGTTGTTAATACAATAACGTGCTTATATGGTTTGATTTCTGCTTTGGCAGCAACAGCAGATTTTTTATTTTTAGGAGCAAGTGCAATATCGCCAGCACCAATAATACCGTCGCCGTTATAATCAAAAGAATTCTTAGCTTGGATATCGACATTAAGTGGTGAAACTAGTTCAACTTTTTCCAAACCGTTTGCTGATTCAATTTGGATATCTGTTTTACCAGATGCATTTGCCTTTGCACGTAAGTTAATATGTGCTAAACGAGTTTTCGCATAGTGTAAGAAATCGGAATCTGATAAGTCAGCTGAAGTAGTAATGCAACTCTTCCAGGCGTATGTTCGAGGGCAGTAACGGTGGTTTTCTTACCAGCCATTGTTCTATCAGCATCGACATATTCAAACAAAGCAGGATCAAAGACAACATCGAATGACATGGACTTAGCATCCTCATCAGTTAGTTGACTAGCTTGGACGTTAAATCCATATGTAGCACCTGCAGCGATTTGTTTAGGACCGACTAATTTTGTATGGATCGTTTTGTCAATCGAAGTTTCAGCATGGAGATCCTTTTGTGCACTTTGGTTCAACTGAGCAATTTGTTCAGCAGATAGGGCCTTATCAAATAGGCGAGCTGATTTGATTTTCCCAGTCATTTGTGAGGATACTGCTGGTTTCTTTGAATCTGTTTTATTTACTGCGGCATCTCCACCTAATACTAGGTTCTTAGTACCTTGTGCGAATTTTAAATCGCCGGCCATATCTTTGGAATCCACTTTGGTTCCATTTATATAGAGACTAGCTTGCTTGTTTTTATCGATCACACCAACGGCATGGACCCATTTACCAAATTCTAGTTTGGCTGATGGTTGTTTGTATTCATTGCCATCATGAGCAGAGAAGAAAATTCTGGCATCTTTAATGCCTAATCCAAAGCCACCGTTTTCTTGGCTAGAAAAAATGTCGTGTTCAAGGCCACTATTGTTAGCCATTGGATCGTATTTAAAGTAAGCTTCGATTGTTAAGCCATCTTTTAATTTGTTAATTTGCTTGTCAGTCAGAGTTTTGTAGTAAGCCGATTGACCGTCAAACTTTATAATCTTACCTTTCATTGAAGTGTCAGCTTTAACAGTTGGATTGCCAACTTTTGCCCATGTACCATATTTCTTTATGTCTTGGAAGTCGTTGCCATTGATACCCAAATCAGCAACCGCAGAAGATCTTACGTCATTTTCTGGTACTCGTAATTGTGTTGCTTGTGTGGCGCTAGCTGTCGTAGATACAGCTGCTACGGCAGGGGTTACTGTAGTTGCTAATGTTGCTGAACAAATCAATAAAGTTGTTAAAATGCGTGGTTTCATTTAAATCTCTCCAAGTTTTTAAATTTAACTAGCACAATATTTATCTGTATTCATACAAACTCGTTAATATCAGTGAAATATTGTGTAAATCGATAGTTTGTTATAGGGCTATCGATTGAAATGCTTTGTTCTAAAAAGTTGTTATATTTCAGTTGAAATCCAATGTTCATTGAATTTGATATTTTTTATGAGTTTAGAAGTTATGTTCAAAATAAGTGCCCTGAATGTTGCTAAGACTTGGAGTAATTGGAAAATTACTTTTTTGTGTATATCTAATTTTCGGATATACGACGAATTGAGTTTGTTACATTCCCCCTTAAATATTGGATAAATTCAATTTATCATTACAATACGCAATATTAAAAATTTAAATTTTGGTGGAATATATAAACGGATGTAATTAGTTTATTGTTTTCTGCAAATAATTTTTGGATAAAAAATCTGGAATTGTGCATATTTTCCAAAATGAAAGCGTGTATCAAATTGGCTATTTATTCCATAAAATCAATCAGGGATGACCATTTAGAAAAATAATATTTGTAGGATATATAAATAAAAAATACTTAAGGACATGATGGGAAGAATAAATATTAAATATTTTTTGAAAAAAACAGACTACTCATTGTTCGTGTTTGAACGATATTGAGTAGTCTGTTTTAAGATAAAACTTTCTGATTTTAGTTTTTAACGAATTTTGGTGATTAGTTTTTCAGCAACGGCCCGAGTAGAAAATGGATTTTGTCCCGTGATCAATTGTCCATCTTCAACGGCAAAACTCTTATAAGCACGTTTTGTCATGAAGTTGGCGCCGTGTTCCTTGCCGACTTCTTCATTCAAGAAGGGGACAACTTTTTTCTTTCCTGCCAAGACTTCTTCACTTGTGGTAAAACCAGTGATGTTTTTACCAGCGATCAAGTATTGACCGTCTTTGTTTTTCACGTTCAATAAGCCAGCGATACCATGGCAGACTGAGGAAACGTAGCCACCTTGGTCGTATATTTGGTTAGTGATGGTTTGAAGTTCCTTGCTGTTAGGGAAGTCCCACATTACCCCGTGGCCACCGGTGTAGTAGATGGCACTGTAATCTTTAGGATTGATTTGTTTGGGTTCCAATGATTTCATCAAAGCTCGGTCCTGGAAGTCGGCGCTTTCGTAAACGTCCATGATCGATTCATCGACGTATTTCATTCCTCGAGGATCTAGTGGGACAAAGCCACCTTTAGGACTGACATAATCGACGTCGATATTAGCTTTTTGCATTTCATCGACGAATTCGGCAGCTTCTCCAAGCCATAATCCAGTTGGGTCTGTTGTTCCTTGATATCTTGTGGTGTTAGTTAATACGATCAATACTTTTGTCATGATTTATCCCCTTTGTGGTAGTAGGGCAGTAAGCCCTTGTTTTCTAAGCGAGAATCCTAAAGCACCCCAGGCGTTATTGGTGTTAATAATATTTTTGCCAGTGGCGATCCGTTCCATTTGTTGCTGATAATAACTTAAACCGATTAGTGAGCTGACCTTTTTGTCGAAGGATTTTGAGCCGGTTGTTAAATAGTGGACATTTGCTCTGGTGAAGTGACCGGCTTCCATTTGGTTGGGCAGGTCAGGCACCATGACTAGCGGACGAGCTAATCCTACGAGGTCAGTTTCGTTGTTTTCGATAGCGTTGTCAATACCCTCGGCAGTGTTGAAACCACCAGTTACGGCAATTGGTGTTTCAACCAGTTCTTTGACTTTGGCAGCATAATTAATGAAAAAAGCACCTTTGCCAATACCTTGCATAGTTGGATTTTCGTAATTACCACCTGATATCTCGATCAAATCGATCCCAAGCTGGTCCATCTTCTGAATAACTTTCAAAGAATCTGCTTCTGAAAAACCATCTTTACTGAAGTCGGAAGAGTTGATCTTTAATGCGATGGAAAAGTCTTTGCCGACTTTTTCGCGGATACCTTGATAAATTTCAACGATGATCCGCATCCGATTTTCCAAACTACCACCATATTCGTCGACTCGTTGATTATCGTGAGGTGACAGGAATTGATTAAGCAAGTAGCCATGTGCTGCGTGGATCTCGACTCCTGAAAAACCGGCTTTTTCTGCTACTACTGCGGCATTGATAAACTTTTGGATGATCTCTTTGATCTCAATGTGATTGAGTGCTCTCGGTGGATTGAAGCCCAAAGCATTATCACCCGTAATCGGAACAGCACTAGGCGAAACAGGTGTTTTGCTGATGGTCTTTGGTGATTGTTTTCCCGGATGATTTAATTGTAAAAATATTTGAGCTCCATTGTTTGTGGCTGCTTCGGCCCATCTTCTGAGTCGATCTAAATTGACCGTGTCTTCAACGACGACATTGCCAAATTCTCCTCGAGCTGAGCTGTCGACCATCACATTTCCAGTGATGATCAAGCCGGTGCCGCCTTTAGCCCAAGCACGATACAGATCGATCAGCTTGTTGGTTGGCCGATAATATTTGTCGCCGAGTGTTTCGCTAGTAGCAGCTTTCATAAATCTGTTCTTTAATGTAGTACCGTTTTTTAAAGTTAGTGGTGTGAATGGTGTTGTCATGATTTCTCCTCTATATCAATAGGTTTAAACATATAAACATATCTTTTAAAAAAATTTCATCCTATTTGGATGAAAGGCTGTTCTCCAATGATTTTGTCAGATCCTTTAAATATTGAACAGTATCATCGAGTGATACTTGGTAGTACCGTTCTTTGCCGACTTTTTTAAAAGTGATCACGCCAGCGTCGAGCATCAATTTTAAGTGATGGGAGACGGCGGGGCGCGATAGTTCTAGTTGGTCGGTGATCTGGTTGACGGTCATTGATTTATTGTCGCAAAGAAGCAGGATGATCTGTTGCCGATTTTCGTCTTGAAAGACGGAAAACAAGGGCATTCCTTGTCGAAAAATTCTTAATGGTTCTTCTGCCATATAGTTCAACTCATTTCCATATGTTTAAATGTTTAAACGTATAATAATATCTTTTTATACAATTGTCAAATGTAATTTGAAATTAATTGGATAATATTATTTTTGAATAGAAAAACTAAAAAATGCCAATCCCGTTTTGTGCTTATCGGGATCGGCATTTTGTAAAGCTATAAATTTTTGACTATGTCGTTCAATTAACTTTTAGTATCCACCAATGAAGTCTTGAGCAATGTAGATACATTTGTTTTCGGGATTGTAGTAAACACCTAACCCTAGTAAGTTGACTGATGATGACATTAAATTAGTATAGTGATTTGAAGGTCCTGTTTCTTTTCTAAAGGTATCCATTATTTGCTCAGCTAACTTTTCGGCACTACCGTTAATCATATTGACTGAACACATGTAGATGTTTTCTTCAGAGGAACCCTTTCTGTTGCTAGGAAAGGCTGTATAAGTTGATTCTCCATTTGGACGAGTGTGTGAGAAGACGGTTGAGATCTCTTTAGCACGGACCATGGCTGTTTGGTTCATTTGGTCGTCAAGAGCTAGTGGAGCAATTCCTTTGCTAGCACGTTCATTGTTGATCGATTGTAAAATAGCTTGTTGAACGGCTGCAGTATCGGGAACGTCTGATTGGCTTGATGTGTTGCCAGTATTACCAGCATTATTATTAGTATTGCCTGTGTTTCCGGTATTTATATTACCAGCATTGCCGTTGTTACCGGAAGTATTAATATTATTTGCATCCACGGTATGAGTATTATTGTTAGCATCATATTCGTTGGCGCTAGTGTACCCTGGTAAGCCAAAGTTTGCGATGTAAGTAACTTTTTCTGGCAATTTATTCATGATTAATCTTGCAGCGTCAACGTATTCGTGCGTTGAAACTTGATAAAATAGTTGACCTTGGCTGTTTTTTACCAAGCGTCCTAAGGCCCATGCAGAACCGTCTGCTAGAGCACGGTTCGACATTCCTCCATAGTCTTCTCGATAAAGTGGGGCTAGACCATATCTGACAGTTCCGACATGTCCAGCTTCAGCTTGAGCAGTTTGTTGCGAGACGGCAAAAGCCCCTGTAACAGCGATGGCAATAGATGCGATCGCGGTAATAAATTTTGGTGATTTCATTTAATAATCCTCCCCAGGAAAAAATTTTAATCAATCAATTATGATTTAAGTATAAAATCCAAAAAAATATTTATCAATAGATAATATAAATATAATTATTAATAAATGAGTAATCTCGATTTCTGAAAACATTAATTTTTTCCCGATTGTCGTATAATGTTAAATGAATATACTTATCAAAAAATACGGAGGCATTTATGGCACAAATTACACGTTTTTTGGAAACTTTTGAACCTTCACATTACGATGTTTACATCGATGTAAATCGTGGCACGAAAGAGATCAGTGGTAAATCTACTATCACTGGTGTGGCACATACTAAACCAGTTTATATCCATCAAAAAAACATGGATATCGAGTCTGTGACAGTCAACGATTCTGATGTTGCCTTCACAGTCGATAACAAGACTGAATCGATAAAAATCGAAGTGCCTGAAATGGGCGAGATGACTTTAGCCATCACTTATAAAGCACCTTTGACTGATTCAATGATGGGAATTTATCCTTCATATTATGAAGTTAATGGTGAAAAGAAAGAATTAGTGGGTACACAATTTGAAACTACTTTTGCACGTCAAGCTTTCCCATGTGTTGACGAACCCGCTGCTAAAGCTAAATTTGACTTGGCTATTAAGTTTGATGAAAAACCAGGCGAAACGATCTTAGCTAATATGCCTGAGGTCCGTGAAGAAAACGGCGTGCACTATTTTGATACGACCGTTAGAATGTCGACTTACTTGATCGCTTTTGCTTTCGGTGACTTGCAAGGTAAAGAAACTACGACTAAGAGTGGCGTTAAAGTCGGTGTCTTCTCAACCAAAGCTCACCAACCTAAAGAACTCGATTTCGCGTTAGACATTGCTAAACGTTCGATCGAATTTTTCGAAGACTTTTATCAAACACCTTATCCACTACCACATTCTTGGCAATTAGCACTGCCTGATTTTTCAGCGGGTGCCATGGAGAACTGGGGTCTAGTAACTTATCGTGAAGCATACTTGTTGATCGATCCAGACAACACTGCTTTAGATACGAAGCAATTAGTTGCGACAGTTATTTCTCACGAATTGGCTCACCAATGGTTCGGTGATCTAGTAACGATGAACTGGTGGGACGATCTCTGGTTGAACGAAAGTTTTGCCAACATGATGGAATACGTCGCTATCGATGCCATCGAACCTGACTGGAACGTTTGGGAATTGTTCCAAACAACGGACGTCCCAGCTGCCTTGCAACGTGATGCTACTGACGGTGTACAATCAGTCCACGTTAACGTTGAAAATCCAGCCGAGATCGATTCGATTTTTGACTCAGCCATCGTTTACGCCAAGGGTGCTAGAATGCTCGTTATGATGAGAGCACTCGTTGGTGACAAAGCTCTTCGCGAAGGTTTAAAAAATTATTTTGCGGCTCACAAATACAATAACGCCAAAGGTGCTGACTTGTGGAATGCCGTAGGTGATGCTGCTGGTATGGACGTTGCTTCGATCATGAACACTTGGTTAGAACAACCAGGATATCCGATCGTTAATGCAAAGATCGTTGATGGCAAGTTGACCTTGTCGCAGCAACAATTCTTTATCGGTGAAGGTAAAGATTCAGGCCGTTCATGGAAGATCCCATTGAACAGTAACTACGATGTAGCTCCAACCATTTTTGGTGACAAAGAGATCACCTTAGGCGATTACGAAACATTGCGCAAAGAAAATGGCAAGCCATTCCGTCTTAATGTTGGAAACAACTCACACTTCATCGTTAAATACGATGATACTTTGATGAAAGACATCTTGGACAATTTGGATGATGTCGATGCGATCTCACAAATGGCCATCTTACAAGACTTGCGTCTCTTAGCCGAAGCTCGTCAAATTTCTTACGCCGAAGTCGTTCCATACTTGAAGCATTTCAGCGACAATCAATCAACAGTAGTAAACTCAGCCGTTTACCGTATTGCTTACAATTTGCGTAAGTTCATCGCACCAAATACTGATGAAGAAAAAGCTTTGAAGAAGTTGTACGGTCAATTGAGCGAAAAGCAATATGCACGTTTAGACTGGGCTCCAAAAGCTGGCGAATCGATCGATGACCAACTAACACGGCCAACGATCTTGAATGCTGCTTTATATGCTGAAAATTCCAGTGCCATGGCTAAAGCTCACAAGTTGTTCGAAGAAAATAAAAACAATCTTGATGCCTTATCAGCCGACGTTCGGATTTTTGTCTTGAGAAATGAAGTCAAAAATTACGGAAGCCAAGAATTAGTCGACAGCTTGTTGAACGAATACAAGACTACGACTGATCCAAGTTACAAGTCCGACTTGAACGTAGCCATCACCAGCACCAAGGATTCAGAAATGATTAAGAAATTGATCGGTGAATTTGAAAATGCTCAAACGATCAAGCCACAAGACTTACGTGCTTGGTTCCGTGGAGTCTTAGACAATCCAGTCGGCGAACAAGCCGCTTGGGATTGGATCAGAAACGATTGGGACTGGCTAGAAGCAACAGTCGGTGGCGACATGGAATTCGCAACCTTTATCACCGTCATCACAAGCATCTTCAGAACTCCAGAAAGACTCAAAGAATTCAAAGAATTCTTCGAACCAAAGATCAACACACCAGGCTTAACACGTGAGATCACGATGGACATGAGTATCATCGAAACTCGCGTTGAGTTGATCGAAGATGAGAAGAAAGCTGTGAATGAAGCTATTAATGCTGCACTATAATACAGAAAATAGCTATGGACTTGAGCTTGATTCCCAAAAAAGATGATAGAAATGTCAGACGAAAATGTCTGGCATTTTTTTATTTGTGCAAAATATGATTTCTCAGAATGAAAACGTGCCACTAATGTTATTAATTATATTTAACTGATACCATACCTGTATAAAGTTAACTATTAATGAATATTTTTGTGGGGGAATTTTTAATGAACAATTGTACGAATTGTGGCGCACAACTAGCTCAGGGAATGAAGTTTTGTACTAAGTGTGGACAGCAAGTGGTTACTGCTGAAACACAAAATACCGCAACAACAATGAATATGGCAATGAACAATAACCAATCAATTGCTGCCTTGAAAAAACAGTCAGTTAATTACTTTGCTTGGTTCAAACAAAGTATCTTGGATCCGACTACAGGAAAAGATGACAATCAATATTTTGGAGTTATCTCATTTTTGATTCACATGCTATTAATTTCATTTGGGATATTTCATGTCGAAAACGGCATCTTAACTCCGTTACAACAAGCAATTCATGGCAACTCTATTGCTGAATCATTTACCAATGGAATCGGCTTAACTTTCACAACCGGATTACCATTATTCTTCAAATTATTCGCTCTGATAGCATTTTTCTACATAGTTTACTTAGGAGTCGGTTTTTTCACTAAAAAGTATTTAGCCGATCCACAGATCAATTTCTTTAATTACACAAATGTACTAGCAAGATATAGCAACGTCTTAGTAATCCTAGAAGCAATTTTTGCCGGGCTAATGATTATTCTGCTGCCGGCAAACTTTACAATGTCCAACATTAATTCGGTTATCATGGCTATGTTTTTCACTTTGGTGATCGGTGGTGCCGCATGGTCAGCAGCCTATGTTGCCTCAATCGTGCTCGATCAAGCTAAAACGAAAATCAACAAGATCTATATTGCAATGATCGCCCTAATTTCTAGTCAGTTCGTAATGTGGATCGTTGCCAAATTTATGATGGATGGATTAGCTCATAAATATGGGGATGTAATCAAGACTGTTTTAGAACAAATTACGGAACTTTTTGGATAAATCATGAAATTAAGGATGATAACCGGATTATTGATGTTGCTTGTGATTACCGGGTGCAACAATCAACAGGCTACTGCGAAAAATTCAACTAAACCTGTAGAAAAAACGGAAATCAAAAAGAGCAAACCAAAATCCAAGACAAAACCTAAAGTAAGTTCGATTTTAGATAATCTAAAATCTTCACCAGAAAAGCAACTTCAATATTATGCACTAGGGGATTCGCTGTCAGTCGGATTATTTTCCGATAGTCAAGCGACAAGATTTTCAACATTATTCGCCAAGTCACTAGAAAGTAAAACGGGAAAACCGGTCATCGAGTCTAATGCTAGTTCTGTGGGAAAAACGGTGACAAATTTTGGCGTTCATCATATTCAAGATGTCGTCGCCAAACAGCCGGATATCATAACAGTTGAATTTGGGACTAACGATGCAGCATACGGTGTCGATCCAACGAATGTGAATAACTTTGTGACTAACTTGAATACTGTGATCGCACAGTTGAAAAGTCAGACAAAAGCACAAATCATTTTGATGACTAGTTGGTCATCTAGTAACGGTAAGTACATCAGAAACGATCAACTATACGATCAAAAAATCAAAGAGATTGGGAACAAATATCAAGTGCCAGTGGTTGATCTATCAACGATTTGGACGAACAATCCAACTGTTACTAAAAATGACTATGGCGTTAGCAATGTATACAACATACAAAAAGACGAGTTTCATCCCAATCAACAAGGACATCAAGCAATTGCCGACCTGTTGATAAAAACTGTGGAAGAAACTAAAACCAATTAGGGGGATGTTATGGGATCAACGAGTTTTTGCCCAAATTGTGGAAACAAAATAGTAACTGACGAAGCTTTTTGCGGAGAATGTGGATTCAATGTTAAAAAGTTTTTAGCAGAACAAGTAAAAAGTGTTACGAATGAGACTTATCCAGAAGATATCCACACTGAAGTTAAGAGTGAATCGGTGGATGACTCGGTTTCAAAACCAGTTGGATCAAATTTGTCAGATAATCTATCGGAAACTACATTTGAAGATGAGAACGTTAGAAACTATCAAGAGACAACTCAAGTTTCTCAACCAGCATCGAACTATCAATCGACAGCTGATAATCAAATGTCAAAGCCAAGAAAGAAGAGCAAAAAAGCACCGATTTTGATCACAGCATTATTGTTGGCAGTAGTCATTGGTGGTGGATACTTTGTGGGAACGACCCATTACAGTCGGGCTAGCCAAGTGACCGCATTAAAGGATGAAGTAACTAGTGGCAAGACTTCGAAAATGAGAGCAGCTCTAGTTGATGCTAATGGCAAACCGTTATCCAATAGTCAAATTGATGCTTTAAAACGTCTATACTTATCCAGTCCCGATGCCACAAAGAAAATCGAACAAGAAATCGATGGTCGTAGCAAAGATATTTTCACAGTGACCACATCTGGGAAGATTTTCGGTTTATTTGATCAGTACAAAGTCCAAGTGACACCGAAGATATTGTTCATCGATACAAATATCGAAAATCCGGCTTTTTACCTCAATGGAAAAAGCATTGCTGCAACACATACCTCAGGTGAATATCGGATATCAGACTTGACTCCTGGAGTTTATGACCTGAGGATCAAAGGGGCAGACGATTCTAAAACGGAACAAGTCAAGATCACACCGTTTAGAAAAGACGACACGACACAATTATTAGTCGAGAAAAAATCAGTCGATAATAGTGAAGACTATTCTGATTCGGAAACGTCGACTGACCAAGTAAATTTTGAAGATGAGCGACCAGCAAGAACAACTCCAGCACCCGAACCAGCTAGAAGACCAACACCAAGTACTACCAATTCAATGTACGGAACCTATCATGGAAGTCCCGACCTAACTTTAAACTCAGACGGAACATACACATTAGGAAGCAAATCGGGAACTTATTCGATGAGCCAAAATGGTTCATCAGTTTCGATCACTTACTACCAAAATGGTGGAGGATCAATTACTGAGTCGTATGATTATGATGGCTCAGAATTGTACTCTGATAAGTATGGTCAAGGTTGGATCAAAGAGTAAAAATATTGGTGATATTTTTGAAAACACAAAAAAGACGATACCGCATTTTGCGCTGGTCCCTGTCAAGTTGACATTTGAAATAATATAAAAATTGAATACTTCTTAAATGGCCATTCTCCTGTATTCCGCAGGGGTATGGCCATTTATTGTTTCTGATCTATCTACATGATTAAAATAGTAGATCCCTTCTTTGA
>NZ_RHOM01000017.1 GCF_003946515.1 Companilactobacillus zhongbaensis
GGCCATCGGTTTTTTGTACGGGTTTTAGAACGCCAATAAAGCAACGATGAACACTGGACCGCCTTCAATGAGAGTATAACTGGATTAGAGAAGTATTTCACTTATGGTTACGAGGGAGGAGCGAAGCGACCCCTCAGAGAGTTTTTTGTTGCTTTGCATTTTCCTTGAGGTGAGAAAGTTTTTGGCAGACGAGAAGCGTTTTGTTTGTTTGGTGTTTTGATGTTTGTTTGGTGGGATAGGTGTATTAGTTTGGTTTGAGGTTCACTGCCGACTCCGGGCCCCGGGGATACAGCCGCTGGAACGCAGCTGACACAATTTTGAGCTATCCGAGAAGATCGCTCGGACATCTCAAAACTTGGTCTTTTACTAGGCAATAAATTGCCAAGTAAAATTTAGCTGCTGAGGGCTGTATCCCCGGGGCCCTCCGTCTAGATAGTGCAACAATCCCCTTTTTTTAGGTGGGGACCGAGTTTTTTTGATCAAGTTGGCACTGTTTAAGCGTCCTAGATTTTGCGGTCTATCTCAGTTTCTATCCTTGTCGGTAAAATCTAATTCAAAACCTCAAACCCCAAATCTCAAACCCCAAGACCAAAAACTCTTGGACCCAATCTCTAACTTTCTGATTTATATCTTTGAGGATGTCTAGATAAAATGTTGTTACTAGATTGCTTAATTTACTTGTCCTTATTTTGAATTAAAAGTTGATTGTGGAATAGGGGATTGATCAATCTGGTACGATTTGTTTTGGTATTTGCTTCTTCATTTATTGAAAATTATCTCTCGGATTGTTTCTGTGGCAGGCTCTTGTTTTATTCTTGTATTATATTGTGATAAAATGAAAATCAGGTATAGCTCAAGTAGTCCGTGGAGGACTTAAAATAACGCAATTTACATTGTGATCTATGCTATTTTTATGAAATGAGAGATGAAAATATGAGCCAGAAAATTAAAATAATGATTCTTAGTGGTGTTCGTGAAACCGGTAAGAATATGTATGCCGTTGAAGTTAATGATGAGATCTTTATCTTGGATATTGGTTTGCAATATCCTGACAATGACTTGTATGGTATCGATGTTGTTGTTCCTGATATGACTTATCTTAAAGATAATATCGACAAAGTTGTTGGTATTTTCTTATCACATGGACATGCTGATGCCATCGGTGCTTTGCCTTATTTGGTCGGAGATTTTGACATTCCGGTTTTCGGAGCTAAGATGACTATCGAATTAGCTAAGATCGTTTGCTCAAACGATAAGCGCAGTAAGAAATTCAATAACTTCCACGTGATCGATGAAAAAACAGCTATTGACTTTAACGAAGCTACTGTTTCGTTTTTCAAGACTACGCATTCAGTGCCAGATTCACTAGGTACAGTTATTAAGACTCAAGAAGGAACAATTGTTTATACAGGTGACTTTAAGTTTGACCAAGCTGCTTTGCCTTTGTATAAGACAGATTTGGGTCGCATTGCTGAAGTCGGTAACGACAATGTTATCGCCTTGTTAAGTGACTCAGCCAATGCTGAATCTCCTTACGAAAACTCAAACGAAACTGACATTTATGACTATATTTTAGATACTTTTATGTATCATGATGGTCGGATCATTGTTGCTCAAGTTGCTTCTAATATTCAAAGAATGCAACAAATCTTGGACGCTGCTGACAGAACTAACCGTCGAGTTTACTTGTCTGGTATGGATGCTGAAAAGATTTTAAAGACAGCGATGAAGTTAGGTTATTTGGAGATTGAAAATAAAGAATTGATCGTAACTAACAAAGAGTTAGATAAAGTCGACCAAAAGGATCTCGTTATCATTGAAACAGGTAAGATGGGTGAACCTATCAAATTGCTTCAAAAGATGGCTAATCCTGCTGTTAAGACTAAATTCAACGTCGAAAAGGGCGACTTAGTCTTTATTGCTACGACACCATCACATTCTTTGGATACTACTTTTGCCAAGACACGTGACATGATCTACCGGACTGATGCTGAAGTCAAAGCACTAGGTGATGACATGCATCCATCAGGTAATGCTAATAAACGTGACTTGCAATTGATGATCAATTTGTTGAAACCTAAGAATTTGATCCCTGTTCAAGGGGAATATCGTCTTTTGGATTCACATGCACGAATTGCACATGAAACTGGTATCCCATATCAAAACATCTTCTTAACGAAAAAAGGAGATGTCTTGAATTATGAAAATGGTCAATTCTACATCGGTAAGGGTATCGATGCAGGTGACACTATGATCGACGGTATCGGTATTGGCGATATCGGTAGTATTGTTCTTCGTGACCGTGAATTATTGGCTGAAGATGGCGTCTTTATCGCCGTTGCTACGATCGATCGTAAGAAGAAAAAAGTCGTTGCTAAGCCTAAGATCACAGCACGTGGATTCGTCTACATGAGAACTAGTCGTGATTTATTAAGCGAAAGCTCAGACTTGATCGTAAATGAAATTACTGACTACTTACAAAATAGTAAAGACTTCGATTGGTCTGATTTGAAACAAGGTGTTCGTGATAAGTTGAACCATTTCTTATATGAACAAACTAATCGCCATCCAGTTATTTTGCCAGTGATCATGGAAGTTAATCAAAACAGACATCGTAAAGCAAAGAAATAGGCCGTCATTGAGCGGCCTTTTATTATAACGAGGTAGAACATGGATGATTCAAATAACTTAAAAAGGATTTTGGAACAAGCAGATGATGCTTATGACAAGGGCAACTGGGATGATGCCATTGACTTGTATTCACAAGCATATAGTATTAAACAGACCTTTGCGATAAACCAAGGTTTAGCTTCAGCATTACTAAACCAGAAGAACGCAGATCAAGCTGAAGCGGTCATCTTAGACTATTTCAATTATTATTTGAGTGATCCACAGGCTGCAAGATTAGCGGTCGATATTGTGGTCGAGAATAATGATTATTTGTTGGCCAATCAGATGCTTCATTTTTACGATGAAAACAAATTGTCAACTATCAAACAAGATTTTATCGATGATTTTAAAACTCGGGTGCAATTATCTGAGGAAAGACACAATCGTTCTTTTAAGCCCAAGATGGCTAAAATCATTAAACAATTAAATTCTATCGTCACGATGAGTGTCGTTGATCAAATTCAATTGATCCGCAGTTTAAGGGAATTTGATCGAGAGCATTATTTGCAGTGCGTCAAAATTTTATTAGAAAATCCACTATTACATCCACTGTTAAAAAGTGAAGTTTTGGAAAATGTATTTAAGTTAGGCACCACTGAAAAACTCAATATTTCATTTTACGGTGAAAATAAAGTGGTCGATCCAACCAAGTTAAAGCCCATCATGTCAACAGATGTCTACTTAAAAATGTGCGATGAGCTTGAAAATCTTTTAGCCGATACTGAAAATCAAATGCAGCTGGAAAACCTACGCAGTGAGCTTTCTTTGTATGCTGCTATGGTTTATCCGTTTGGATCAGAAATAATAAAAACACCAATACTATGGACAAAAGTATTCTTGTTGCGGTATGGTTTATTGGACGAATCGCAAGTAGGAGATAGTTTAGAACGTAAAGAAGTCGAGAACTGGATCGAACGATTTGATTCGTTGATAAACTCTTTTCAACAATAATTAAGAGTTTTTGCAAAATGGGTGTTTACAATTCAAAACTCGCCCAGTATAATCCAAAGAGTATATTTTTAGTTGGTGATTTGAGCTGAATACCTTTGCTTTCACCTCTGAAAGTAGTATAATTTTTCAGTAAAGAGCCGTCTAGAGAACATTTTCTTTGGATAATCTTATGAAATGAAATTTTAGGAGGATTCTTTGTAATGGCAGAAAAAGAACATTATGAGAGAACTAAGCCCCATGTAAATATTGGGACAATTGGTCACGTTGACCACGGTAAGACAACACTTACAGCCGCAATTACAAAGGTTTTAGCTGACAAAGGTTTAGCTAAAGCTGAAGATTACGCTGATATTGATAAGGCCCCAGAAGAAAAGGAACGTGGGATCACAATCAATACTGCTCACGTTGAGTATGAAACTGAAAAGCGTCACTATGCACATATTGATGCTCCAGGACATGCTGACTACGTTAAGAATATGATCACTGGTGCTGCTCAAATGGATGGTGCTATCCTTGTTGTTGCTGCTACTGATGGTCCTATGCCACAAACACGTGAACATATCTTGCTTGCTCACCAAGTTGGTGTTGAATACATCGTTGTCTTCTTAAACAAGACTGACCTTGTTGATGACCCTGAATTGGTTGACTTAGTTGAGATGGAAGTTCGTGAATTACTTTCAGAATACGATTACCCAGGGGATGACATTCCTGTAGTCCGTGGTTCAGCTTTGAAAGCTCTTGAAGGTGATGCAGAACAAATCAAGAATATCGAAGAATTACTTGATATCATTGATGAATACATCCCAACACCAAAACGTGAAAACGACAAGCCATTCTTGATGCCTGTTGAAGACGTATTTACAATCACTGGACGTGGTACTGTTGCTTCTGGTCGTATCGACCGTGGTGAAGTTAAAGTCGGTGACGAAGTTGAAATCGTTGGTTTGAAAGAAGCTATCGAAAAGACAACTGTTACAGGTCTTGAAATGTTCCGTAAGACATTGGATCTTGGTGAAGCCGGAGACAACGTTGGTGCACTTCTACGTGGTGTTAACCGTGACCAAATCGAACGTGGACAAGTTCTTGCTAAACCAGGTTCAATCCAAACACATACAAAATTCAAGGGTGAAGTTTATATCTTGACAAAAGAAGAAGGTGGACGTCATACTCCATTCTTCTCAAACTATCGTCCTCAATTCTACTTCCATACAACTGATGTTACAGGTGTTATCGAATTGCCAGATGGCGTTGAAATGGTTATGCCTGGTGACCAAGTTACATTTGAAGTTGACTTGATTGCTCCAGTTGCTATTGAAGAAGGAACAAGATTTACTGTTCGTGAAGGTGGCCGTACTGTTGGTGCCGGAGTTGTTACAGAAATCTTGGACTAATCTGAGATTAAACTTGTATTTAAAAAGTCGAGACTTTAGTCTCGTCTTTTTTTTATGATTAAATTTCAAAAAATGACCCAAAACTCACGAATATACCCGAAAATATTTACAAGACTGGCTTTTTAGGGTAACATTACAAAGTATGAGATCGTGAAATACCGGAGGGATAAAATGTCTGCTAAGGCTAAATTTACAAAAAAAGAAAAAAATACAGGTGAATTAAAATTTGAAATTGACCAAGACACAATCAAGCAAGGACTAGACACAGCTTTTAACCGTGTTAAGAAGAGCTTGAACGTTCCTGGTTTCAGAAAAGGAAAAGTTCCTCGTCAAATTTTTAACCGTATGTATGGTGAAGAAGCACTTTATGAAGATGCTCTTAATGCCGTATTGCCAACAGCTTACGAAAAAGCTGTTAACGAAACAAAAGTTGATCCTGTTGATCAACCACAAATTTCTGTTGAATCAATGGAAAAAGGTCAACCATGGGCAATTTCAGCTACAATTACTGTTAAGCCAGAAGTTGAACTAGGTGACTACACAGGAATCGCTGTTAAGAAACAAAAACGTAACGTTCTAAAAGCTGACACTGAAAAGAGACTCGAAGAACTTCAAAAGCAACAAGCTGAATTAGTTCTTAAAGATGGTAAAGCTGAAGAAGGCGACACTGTTGTTATCGATTATGTAGGTACTGTTGACGGAGAAGAATTCGAAGGCGGCAGCGCACAAAACTACTCACTTGAATTGGGTTCAAAGACATTTATTCCTGGCTTTGAAGACGGTTTAATCGGTGCAAGCAAGGGTGACGTTGTTGACGTTAAAGTTACATTCCCTGAAGACTACCAAGCTAAAGAATTAGCTGGTAAGGATGCTATCTTCAAGACAACTGTACATGAAATCAAGTCAAAAGAACTTCCAGAGTTAGATGATGACTTTGCTAAAGACGTTGACGAAAACGTTGATACACTTGATGACTTGAAGAAGAAGATCCACGACGAAATCAAGGAACAAAAGAAAGAAACTGCTGAAGAAAACATTCAAGAAGAAGCTATTTCTGGTGCAGTTAAGAATGCTAAGATCGATGAGATTCCTCAAGCAATGATCGACACAGAAGTTAACAACCAAATGAACCAATACTTGGCTAACTTACGTCGTCAAGGAATCGATCCTAAGTTGTACTATCAAATGACAGGTACAAACGAAGAAGATCTTAAGAAACAATTTGCTAAAGATGCTGAAGAACGTGTTAAGACTGACTTAGTTATCGAAGCAATCGTTGCTAAAGAAAACATCAAGCCAACAGAAGATGAAATCAAAGACGAAATCAAGTCATTAGCTGATGAATACAACATGGATGAAAAAGCAGTTCGCGGTGCATTAACTGATGAAATGCTTGCTCATGATATTGCTGCTAAGAAGGCTATTGAATTGATCGTAGACTCAGCTGTTGAAAAATAATTATTAAAAAATAAGAAGCGATTTTGCTTCTTATTTTTTTGTGGAGATTAGTTTTGGAGGCGGTTTTTGGGTTATTACTTAGGATGCTGGGATGAGTTTTCGGGAGTATGGTTGTTGGGTTGATTATTGTCAGCCAGTTAGCTATGTAGGAAACAAATGGAGCAATTGCTTTCTTGCCGACTAAACTTGCAGCAATTGGATAGTGCTATCCAGTTTTTCTTGTTAAACTTGCAGCAATTGGAAAGTGTTTTGTAGCTTTATCCTCAAGGATGCGAAAACGAGCTCCGCGAGGTAGCGGCCTCCGGTTAACACATGTAGTCGCGGTATGGCTTCGCCGCACCTTGTGCGACTACACGCGTTAATCCTCAGCAGCTGACCAACCTCGTTGCGCTCTCTGTGCTTTTTGCTTTACTCTTATCGCTGTCAATGCTAAGCTTTTCAGAGTATTGGAACTACTTAAGGAGAAATGAATAAATGTTTGATAGTACAGAAACTACAGGTACAATAAGTTGTTCTTTCTGCGGAAAGACACAAGATCAAGTTAAGAAGATCGTGGCTGGACCTGGTGTGTACATCTGCAACGAATGTATCGATTTATGTAAGGAAATTATCGATGAAGAACTTGGAGAAGATACTCCATTAGATCTTGAAAACATTCCCACACCTATTGAGATCAAAAAGATTCTTGATGAATATGTTATCGGTCAATACAATGCGAAGAGATCATTGTCTGTGGCCGTTTATAACCACTATAAGCGAATTAATAAGATGGAACACTCTAAAGATGGCGAGACTGAGCTTCAAAAGAGTAATATTGCTTTGATCGGTCCTACTGGTTCAGGTAAGACTTTCTTGGCTCAAACTTTGGCTCGTATTTTGAAGGTGCCATTTGCTATTGCTGATGCAACTACTTTGACTGAAGCAGGTTACGTTGGTGAAGACGTTGAGAACATCTTGCTGAAATTATTGCAAAATGCTGACTTTGACGTGGAAAAAGCCGAACACGGTATCGTCTATATCGATGAGATCGATAAGATCGCTAAGAAGAGTGAAAATGTTTCGATCACACGTGACGTTTCTGGTGAAGGTGTTCAACAAGCCTTGTTGAAGATCCTTGAAGGAACAGTTGCTAGTGTCCCACCACAGGGTGGAAGAAAACATCCTCAACAAGAATTGATCCAGATTGACACAACTAATATTCTCTTTATTGTTGGTGGTGCTTTTGATGGTATTGAAACAATCGTGAAGAATCGTTTAGGCGACAAGACGATCGGTTTCGGTGCTGAACAACAAGAAACTGCTGACGAGCAAAAGAGCTTGATGCAACAGATCATTCCAGAAGACTTGATGAAGTTTGGTATCATTCCAGAATTTATCGGTCGTATTCCGATCGTGACAGCCTTAGACAAGTTAACTGAAGATGACCTAGTCAACATCTTAACTAAGCCTAAGAACGCCTTGATCAAGCAATATAAGGAATTGATGAACATCGATGACGTTGATCTTGAATTCACTGCAGGTGCACTTCAAGAAATCGCTAAGATGTCGATCGAACGAAATACTGGTGCTCGTGGATTGCGTTCCATCGTTGAAGAGACAATGTTGGATACGATGTATGAAGTTCCAGGTCGTGATGACGTGAAAGGTGTCAAAGTTACTAAAGACGCGGTTCGTAAGGTCAAAAAACCAGATTTGATTTTGAAAGACGGAAAGGTTGCCTAATGGCAGCCTTTTTTTATTGCTCTAGTGATGATAAAATGATTGCACTGAGGTGAATTATGCAAGTAAATAACGTATCGATGAATTTAAGCGCAGTTAGCTCCAAACAATATCCAGATGAGGGCTACCCAGAGATCGCCTTATTAGGTCGTTCTAATGTTGGGAAGTCATCTTTGATCAACGCTTTGATCAATCGTAAGAGTTTCGCTAGAACGTCCAGTACGCCTGGAAAGACACAAACTCTTAATTTTTATAATATTGAAGACTTGTTGTACTTAGTCGATGTTCCGGGTTACGGCTTTGCAAAAGTTTCGAAGAAACAACGTGAAGAATTCGGTGTGATGATCGAAGAGTATCTTACTACTCGTAAACCTTTGAAGGGTGTAATCATTTTAGTTGATGGCCGTCATGCACCTAGTGACGATGACATTTCGATGTATCAATTCGTCAGCTACTATCATTTACCAACCTTGATCGTTGCTACTAAGATGGACAAGGTCAAGAAGAATCAATGGAACAAAACGACTAGTCAAGTCAACAAAGCAATGAACATTAACCAAACTGATCAATTGCAGTTATTTAGTGCTGAGACTAAGGCTGGTAAGGAACAAGTTTGGGATTGGATCGAAGAACATATGAAATAAAAAAGTCAGAACGCTTAATGTTCTGGCTTTTTTGTTATAAAATGTAAGTAATTTCATTTTTACAATAGATATAATTTTTGAATATAGGATATTTAATGAAAGAATATAAAATATATTCAATTGTTATTTTTACAAATGAAAGCGCATAATGAAACCATAACTATTTATTTATTAGTAACGGAGGGAAAATGATGTCAACATTAGAAGTGAAAGATTTACATGTTTCAGTCGTTGAAGAGGATGAAACAAAAGGACAAGAAATTCTCAAAGGTGTCAATTTGAAGATGAGCACTGGTGAGATTCATGCGATCATGGGTCCCAATGGTACTGGTAAATCAACTTTGTCACAAGCAATCATGGGAAATTCAGCTTATAAAGTCACTCAAGGGGATGTATTGTTAGATGGTAAGAGCATCTTGGATATGCCTGTTGATGAAAGAGCTCGTGCTGGTTTATTTTTAGCCATGCAATATCCTGCTGAAATTGCCGGTGTAACTAATATTGAATTCATGCGCGCTGCCATTAATGCACGTCGCGATGAAAATGATCAGATTCCAGTAATGGAATTCATGAAGAAACTCGATGAAAAACAAGGAATTTTGGATATGACTGACGAAATGTCAGAAAGATATTTGAATGAAGGTTTTTCTGGTGGTGAAAAGAAACGTAACGAGATTTTACAACTATTGATGATCGAACCTAAATTTGCCATTTTGGATGAAATCGACTCTGGTCTTGATATCGATGCTTTGAAGGTTGTTTCTCGTGGTGTCAACTCCATGCGTGGAGATAATTTTGGCTCACTTATCATTACTCACTATCAAAGACTATTGAACTACATCATTCCTGATCAAGTTCACGTCATGATGGACGGAAGAATCGTTAAGAGTGGTGGTCCTGAACTAGCTAAGAAGCTAGAAGATGAAGGATATGCCGGCTTACGTGATGATTTAGGCTTAGATGTTAAATTAACGGACGAAATTTAAGGGGGATTATTATGCGATCAAGTATAAAAGATGATTTTATGGATGATACGATTGCTTTTTCAAAAAATCATGAAGAACCCTTATGGTTTCAAAAAATGCGTGAAGAAGCATTAAATCATGCCACAGAATTACAATTACCTATATTCGAAAAGATCAGCTATCGAGGTTGGAGATTGGATCATCCCAAGGCTCCATTTGCTGAAGCAAATACCGACAATAGTTTTGATCTACCAGAAACAAATAACTTATTAGTTCAAAATGGTGACCAAACTTTAGTTAACAAGCTTGATCCAAAATTGAGCGAGCAAGGTGTCATTTTTACGGATATTTGGACGGCTCTAAAAGACTATCCAGAATTAGTCCAAAAATACTTTTTAGCAACGGCCTTGAAGCCTGCCGAAAATAAATTAGTCGCCTTGAACTTAGCGTTGATGAATGGTGGTGCCTTTTTATACGTACCAAAGAACGTCAAAGTTGACCAGTCAATTCAGTCGATCTACTTACAAGACAATAGTCAGCAAAAGGACTACGTCCATCACGTGTTAGTCGTAGCCGATCAAGGTAGCGAGGTCACTTACTTGGAAAACTTTTTGAGTCAAGGAGACCAAGCCGATAATATTGCTAATATCGTTGTTGAAGTTGTCGCTGCAGCCAATAGTCGGGTCCACTTCTCAGCCCTGGATCAATTTGGCCAACACGTTTCAACTTATATTAATCGCCACGGTTACGTTGGTGACAATGCTCGGCTAGACTGGGCTATCGGATTGATGAACGACAGCCAAGTAGTTGGCGATTTTGGAACGGACTTGCGTGGCGAAGGTGGTCACTCTGAAGCTAAAGTTGTTGCCATCACTACCGGTGAACAAGTGAGCGGAATCGACACTAAGATCACCAATTACGGTCAACATACCATTGGTCATATTTTGCAACACGGTGTTATTTTACAATCTTCATCGTTGACCTTTAATGGTGTTGGTCACATTGTCAAGGGCGCACGTGGTTCAGATGCACAACAAGAGAGTCGTGTTTTGATGCTTTCGAGAACTGCACGTGGTGATGCCAATCCGATCTTATTGATCGATGAGAATGACGTTACTGCCGGTCACGCTGCCAGTGTTGGCCGAGTAAATGAAGAACAAATGTATTACTTAATGAGTCGTGGTATTGATCAAGAAACCGCTCAACGTTTGGTCATTCGTGGTTTCTTAAGTTCAGTGATCACCGAGATCCCTGAAAAAGAAGTTCGTGTCAGATTAACCGATATGATCGAGAGGAAATTGATCAATGGACAACAAAAGTAATCCTTGGAAAAAAGATTTTCCGATCCTTGATCAAGTTGTCAACGATGAACAATTAGTTTATCTCGACAATGCTGCCACGACCCAAAAACCACAACAGATTATTGATGATATTACGGCTTTTTATCAGCAGGACAATGCTAACGTTCACCGTGGAGTTCATACTTTGGCGGAACGTTCGACCGAAAAATTTGAAGCCGCTCGTGAGAAGATCCAAAAATTTATTAAAGCTAAACATAGCGATGAGATTATTTACACTAAAGGCACGACTGATGCATTAAATATTATTGCAAGAAGTTATGGTGAAGCAAATATTCAAGCAGGGGATGAAATCGTCATTTCTTACTTAGAACATCACAGTAACTTGATCCCTTGGCAACAACTAGCTTTGAAGAAACATGCGACATTGAAATATATTGAATTAGATGATGATGGCTTTGTTGATCTAGAAGATGCTAAGAAAAAAATCACTGATAAGACTAAAATCGTTTCAATAGCTCACGTTTCTAACGTGCTTGGTGTTGTGAATCCAGTTAAGAAATTAGCTGCCTTAGCTCATCAACACGGAGCAGTCATGGTAGTTGATGGGGCTCAATCAGTTCCACATATGCCTGTTGACGTGCAAGACTTAGATTGTGACTTTTTAGCTTTTTCAGGTCATAAGATGTTAGGCCCCACCGGTATTGGCGTTTTGTATGGAAAAGAAGACTTGCTTAATGCTATGCCACCAGTTGACTTCGGTGGTGAAATGATCAGTTTCGTTCACTTATACGACACTAGTTGGAATGACTTGCCTTGGAAGTTTGAAGCGGGAACGCCTAATATTGCTGGTGCGATTGCCTTAGGACATGCAGTCGATTATTTAACTAACATCGGTATGGACAATATCTTAAATTATGAAAATCAATTAGTAGATTACGTCTTACCTAAGTTATTAGATATTGAAGATCTGACTGTTTACGGGCCACACGATCCTAAAAAGCACAGCAGTGTGATCTCATTTAATTTAAAGGATCTACATCCACACGATCTCGCTACCGGATTAGACATGGAAGGTGTCGCTGTTAGAGCTGGGCACCACTGTGCGCAACCACTCATGGAATATTTGGGAGTTTCAGCCACAGCTAGAGCTAGTTTTTATTTTTATAATACTAAAGAAGATGCTGATACTTTAGTTAATTCAATTGTCGCAACAAAGGAGTTCTTTCAAAATGGCACTATCTAAAATGGACAATTTATATCGGCAAGTAATTTTGGATCACTCGGCTCATCCGCATCATCATGGGGAATTGAGCGATTCAACTAATCAAATCGAATTAAAAAATCCAACTTGTGGGGATGTTCTCCAATTGGATGTTAAAGTACAAGACAACAAGATAGTCGATATTGCTTTTAGTGGCTACGGATGTACTATTAGTCAAGCCTCGGCCAGCATGATGACTGATGCCGTGATGAATAAAGACATTTCCGTCGCAGAAGACATGGTCGAAGATTTTTCCGACATGATCTTAGGTGAAAAGTCAGATACCGACATTTTACAAGATGCTGCTATTTTAAAAGGCGTTTCGCAATTTCCTGCCCGGATCAAATGCGCAACACTTGCTTGGAAAGCACTACACAAAGCTTTAAATAATAAACAATAGTGGGAGGGTTAATTATGCCAGAAACAGAAAACACGAAAAATAATGAAGAAGCTGCTTCATCTGTTCAAGCACTTGACTTGGATAAAGATTATGATTTCGGCTTTCATGATGATGTCAAACCGGTTTTTTCAACCGGTAGAGGTTTAACCGAAGATGTTGTTCGTTCAATTTCTAAAGAAAAAGGCGAGCCACAATGGATGCTTGACTTCCGTTTGAAGTGTTACGAAACATACAAACGAATGCCTATGCCTGATTTTGGACCTGACCTTTCCGGATTAGACTTAAAGAACATGCTTTACTATCAAAAACCAACCGATAAGAAATATCGTGATTGGGAAGATGTTCCTGAAGATATCAAGAATACCTTTGATCGTTTAGGCGTCCCGGAAGCTGAAAGAAAATATTTGGCTGGATCATCAGCTCAATATGAATCAGAAGTGGTTTACCACAATATGAAAAATGAGTTTGATAAATTAGGGATTATTTTTACCGATACCGATTCAGCATTGAAGGAATATCCTGAATTGTTCAAGAAATGGTTCGGAAAATTAGTTCATCCTAATGACAATAAATTTGCAGCCTTGAACGGTGCGGTTTGGTCCGGTGGATCATTCATTTATGTTCCTAAGGGTGTTAAGTTGGATATCCCAATTCAGTCATACTTCAGACTTAATGCGGAAAACACTGGTCAATTCGAAAGAACTTTGATCATCGTTGATGAAGGGGCAAGTATCCAATACGTTGAGGGATGTACTGCTCCAAATTATTCATCAGACAGTTTGCACGCCGCAGTTGTTGAAGTATATGCTCAAAAAGACGCATACGTGCGCTACACGACGATTCAAAACTGGTCGAACAATGTTTATAGTCTTGAGACAAAACGTGCTCAGGCAATGGAAAATGCCACAATGGAGTGGGTCGATGGAAACTTAGGTTCCAAGATCACGATGAAGTACCCTAGTGTTTACCTTGATGGTGAAGGTGCACGAGGAACAATGCTTTCGATTGCTGTTGCTGGACATAACGTTGATCAAGACGCCGGTGCCAGAATGATCCACAATGCTAAAAACACTTCTTCGTCGATCGTTTCTAAATCAATCTCCAAAGATGGGGGAGCCGTTGACTACCGTGGAACAGTGCGTTTCGAAAGAAATTCTGACGGATCTAAAGCTCACGTTGAGTGCGATACGATCATTATGGATGAGGAATCTAGTTCCGATACGATTCCTTACAACCAAATTTTGAATGGTAATGTTTCGATGGAACACGAAGCAAAAGTTTCGAAAGTTTCTGAAGAACAGCTTTATTACTTGATGAGTCGTGGCTTGAGTGAAGCAAAAGCTACAGAAATGATCATCATGGGATTTGTTGAACCATTCACGAAGGAACTTCCAATGGAATACGCTGTCGAACTTAACCGTTTGATCAGTTACGAAATGGAAGGTACAGTTGGATAAAATTTTTAAAAACGATCTAGCCTTAATCGACTGGATCGTTTTTTTACTGGTTTATTAAGTTTATGTAACACGCCTTAATTGACTTGTGCTATGAGTGATTTACCTCTAGAATTGTTGATGAATTGAGAATGTATGAGGGAATATTTATGAATAAAAAATTGATCGCTTTAATTTCAGTTAGTGCAGGAGCTTTGACATCACTAGCTTTTAATCAAGTTGCTGATGCTGCTAATGTCACTAATATTAAAAGTGTTATTACGACTAAAGACTTGTCAAAATTATACGATGACAATGGAAAATTAGTTTCCAATCGTGCTTTAGCTAAGAATTCTGACTGGTATACTGATCAATACGTTCAAATGGACAACGTTGGCCCAGTTTATCGTGTTTCGACACATGAATTCGTTAAGGCTAGTGACGTTACTGTTAAACAAGATAAGGTTTATGACGGCGTGACTGTTGCTAATACTGGAGTGGCTCACATTACTTATGCTTCTAGCTATGGTGCAGATGTTTTTGATGCTCCAAACGGTAATGCAACTGGTGATAAGTTGTCCAATGGTACTAGTTGGAAATTTACTCAAAAAGTAGTCGATCCTAATGGTGATGCTTGGTATCAAGTAGGCCAAGATCAATGGCTCAATGGCGCTACATCGAAGATCTCAAATGAATCATTTGATGAAAATGCTGCTTCAGTTTGGGATCCTAATTATGCTGCTGTTCGTGTGAATAGTAGTACACCGGTTTATTCGGATAGTAATTTTAATACCGCTACTAGCCAGAGCTTGCCTTCAGGTAAGTTAGTGCAAGTGGTTTCTACTGTTTTGACTGGCAATACTATTTGGTATGAGATCAGTGATGGTGGTTGGTTGCCTTCGACTGATGTTAGTGAGGTTTCTGTTAAACGGAATCAAGTTAGTTTGAATGGTAAATCGAAGGATCAAGTTGTTAATGAACTGATTTTGGTGGCTAAGGAACAGCTTGGTAAGCCTTATGTTTGGAATGGTAAGGGTCCTGATAATTTTGATTGCTCTGGTTTGATGCAGTATGTGTTTAGACAGGTTACTGGTCAAAATATTGGTGGCTGGACTGTTCCTCAGGAATCTATTGGTTCTCATGTTGCTATTAGTGATTTGCAGCCTGGTGATCTTGTGTTCTGGGGTGATCCTGGTGCTACTTATCATGTTGGTTTGTATATTGGAGATAATCAGTATTTGAATGCTTTGCGTCCTGGGACTAATGTTAAGATCGATGGTATTTCTTCGTCGTTTGCTCCTTCGTTTGGTGTTCGGGTTTTTGGATAGTATTTTTGATTGCGGTGTTCCTTTTGGGACATCGCTTTTTTTCTTGAGGTGAGAGAGTTTTTGGCTGACGAGAAGCGTTTTGCTTGGCTGGACGTTGGTGATTTTTGGTGGTTGGGGATAGAGGTGGTTGTTTGGTGTGGTGGTTCACTGCCGGCTCCGGGGCCCGGGGATACAGCCACTGGAACGCTGCCGACTCGATTTGAGCTCCTCGAAGAAGTACACTTCGACGATCTCAAATACGAGTCTTTTACTAGGCAATAAATTGCCAAGTAAAATTTGGCGGCTGAGGGCTGTATCCCCGGGCCCCTCCGCCTAGGGTAGGGCAATCCCCCCTTTGTTTGGTGGGGAAATAGGTGCTTCCTAGGTTTATGCGCAAGATTTTCTTTGGTTGATTACCGTGCTGCTTCTCGGTGCGCGGGACTAAAGCTCCGCTTATTTTGTTTCCTGACGTATACTGCTGTTGCAATCTTTTCTTTCTTTTTTCGTTGGATAAGTTTTGATATTATTTTTGATCTCTTGCTTTCGCTTTCTTGCTCGATTGCTCGTTTCTCGCAATCTTGCCTCGATTTTTGGTTTTTATTTGGATCTTGCTTGCTGCTCGATTCTCTCGCACTCTCGCAGTACCTTTGAGGTTTGTTTTTATTTTCCAAACTTTTTTATTTTTTTACCAAACGTTGCCCTTTTTTTTACGGAAATGCGTTCTAGGGCACAGCGCCTCCGGTTTAGAAACTCTCAGCAGGCACGGCTTCGCCGCACCTTTTTTGCTGACAGTTCCTAAATCTTCAGCAGCTGAACGTGCCCTGGAGCGCTCTGTTTTTCTTGCATTTTTATTTTTTTTTGCTATTATTAATTTATTAAATGATTTTAATCTTTGACGAAGTAATGATTCATCTGGGTGTTAAGAGAATTGGCGGTTGGTGCGAGCCATTCAGGGTGGATTTATGAAATACTAGGTTGAAATCTCGTGTCCTACGTTATGGGAGTAAAGAGCGAATGATTTTTTTCATTCGAATTTTGGGTGGTACCGCGCATGAGCGTCCCTGCATTTTTGCAGGGGCGCTCTTTTTTATCCGCGTTTTCTTTACTTTTGTTTCGGGACGATTATTTTAGGAGGATTTTTTGATGAACATTATTGATGAACTTAAATGGCGTGGTTTGGTTAACCAGACTTCTGATGAGGAAGGGTTGAAGGAGCTTACTGATAAGGAGGATATTTCTCTTTATTGTGGTATGGATCCTACTGGTGATTCGATGCATATTGGTCACTTGTTGCCATTTATGACATTACAACGTTTTGCTAAGGCTGGTAATCATCCTTATATCGTTATCGGTGGTGCTACTGGTTCTATCGGTGATCCTAGTGGTAAGAAGGCTGAACGTCCTATGCAGACTATGGAGCAAGTTCAACACAATGTTGATGCTTTGAGTGCTCAAGCTAAACGGATTTTCCCTAGTTTTACGATGGTGAATAATTACGACTGGACTGCTCAAATTGGTATTTTGGACTTTCTTCGTGATTACGGAAAG
Source organism: Companilactobacillus zhongbaensis (assembly GCF_003946515.1). Taxonomy (GTDB): domain Bacteria; phylum Bacillota; class Bacilli; order Lactobacillales; family Lactobacillaceae; genus Companilactobacillus; species Companilactobacillus zhongbaensis. Next base: position 17,049 of record NZ_RHOM01000017.1, read on the forward strand.
CTTTTTAATGTTAATACTATGCTCAATAAGGAAATTGTTTCTAGCCGTTTGGAAACTGGTATTTCCTTTACTGAATTTACTTATCAAATTTTACAATCACTTGATTTCTTAACACTTTATCGTAAGCATAATGTGAAATTACAAGTTGGTGGTGGTGATCAATGGGGTAACTTGACTGCTGGTCTTGATCTGATCCATAAGGCAGAGGGTCAGGATGCTGGTGTTTATGCTTTGACTATTCCATTGTTGCTTAAAGCTGACGGAACTAAGTTTGGTAAGACTGCTGGTGGGGCTGTTTGGCTTGATGCTGAGAAGACTTCACCTTATGAATTTTATCAATTCTGGTTCAACCAAGATGATAAAGATGTTATCAACCTGCTTAAGAAATTTACTTTCTTGTCAAAAGATGAAATTGATGAGTTAGCTGAAAAGGTCAAGACTCAACCTGAAAAACGTGAGGCACAAAGAAAATTAGCTGAAGAGGTTACTACCTTTGTTCACGGAAAAGAAGCTCTGGCAGTAGCTCAAAAAATCACCGAAGTATTGTTCTCTGGTGAGATCCAAGAATTGACTACTGAAGAAGTTGCTCAGGCTTTCAATGGTGTTCCAAGTGCTGAGATCGAAAATGAAAAGATCAACTTGGTCGACTTATTGATTGCTGCAAATGTAGACAAATCAAAACGTCAAGCACGTGAAGATATCCAAAATGGTGCTATTCGGATCAACGGTGAAAGACTCACTGATACTACTGAAGAAATTGATCCAAGCACTTCATTTGATGGTAAATATATCGTCATTCGACGCGGTAAGAAGAAGTACTTCCTAGCTAAAATTAAATAGATATAGGCGATGGCAGATATGAAAAAAGAAAGTCGATTAACTTTTTGGGAAAGTTTAATAATTATGTTGGTAATGTTTGGTCTTCTCGGGACGATGATGATCAAATTTAAAATGACTCCCCAAATTCCAATTTTATTAACATTTACTTTGCTTCTGTTTTACGGTAAATTCCGAGGCTTTTCTTGGAATGAGCTACAACAAGGGATCATTGATGGTGTCAAACCAGGGATCGTTCCGATGATTATTTTTATTATGATCGGTGTGTTAGTTTCATCCTGGTTGATGTCGGGAGTAATTCCGACGATCATGGTCTACGGATTGGAATTGTTAAACGTCCGCTTCTTTCTTTTTACAGTCTTTGTTTCTTGCTGTTTAGTAGGGGTGATCGTTGGTAGTTCATTTACCACGATCAGTACTTTAGGGATCGTCTTCATGGGTATCGGTCAAGTGATGGATATTAATACTGCTTTGACTGCCGGTTCGATCGTGTCTGGATCGTTGTTTGGTAATAACATGTCACCATTGTCAGGAACGACCAATTTATCGACTGGTATTGCTGGCGTTGATAATGTTTTTGACCACATCAGAACCATTTCACATACAGCTTTACCATCTGCTGTGATCGCTGCCGTGATTTTTCTCGTGGCTGGTCACACTGGTGCTAATCCAGACATGTCTTCAGTGCATCACATTATTAATGCATTGCAAAGTAACTTTTTTGTCTCAGCCTGGATGTTGATCCCAATCGCAGTTTTGATTTTATGCGCTGCTTTGCAAGTTCCAGCTATTCCAACTTTGCTTGCAGGTTCGATCACGGCTATCGTGATGCATGTTTTTATCGATCATCCGAAGTTTTCCGAGATCAGTGATCAGATTATGCAAGGATACGTTTTGCATTCGCCTGATAAAAAAATCAATGCCATCGTTTCTGGCGGTGGAGTGTCGAGTATGCTTGATAGTATTTCATTGATCTTAGTAGCTTTGACATTGGGTGGCGTTTTGTTGAAACTCGGTGTCGTCGATAACTTGATCGGTAAGTTGCAGCAACAAGTCAATACACCTGGTAAGGTTATTTTGACTTCGATCCTTTCAGCTATCGGTGTTAACTTCCTAGTCGGTGAGCAATACATTTCCATTATTTTGCCCGGAACTACTTTTAGAAAGAATTTTGAAGAGCAAAATATTAAGGGTCAATACTTGTCTCGAGTTTTAGCTACCGGTGGTGCTGACATCAACGCCTTAGTTCCATGGGGCGTTAGTGGTATCTTTATTTCTGGAGTGCTAGGAGTCAGTCCCTTAGTCTTCATTCCATTTGCCTTTTATGTTTGGTTAAATCCATTATTGACGGTGATCTTTGGCTTTATTTTTGGCAAAAATTACCAGAAAGATGGGCAAGTAGTTTCTAGCGAAAAACTGGCAAAAAACCTTGACTAAAGAGCCAAAGTTTATTATATTATTTGCAACGAAAACTTTTAAGCAAGTCCTGTGAGGCTTGGAAGGTTAAATACATTTGTGCTAAAAGTGTAAACTTCCTAACCTTGTGGGATAGGAAGTTTTTTGTTTACTAAAAATAAAATAAAAGGAATTTTTAATCAGATCCAGTGAGGTCTCAAAGATTTTTGTAGGGGAAAACTCTACCTGAGGACGCTGGTGAAAACTAGGGTCCTTTTTATTTGGAGGAAAACAATGAAAAATATACTTTCTATGTCACAATTTTCGAATCAAGAAGTCTACGATCTGATCGATCGCGCAATCGCTTTTAAAGAGGGCGAACAATCAACAGTAGGTACTAACAAGTACGCCATCAATCTGTTTTTTGAAAATAGTACTCGCACTAAATCAAGTTTCCAAGTAGCAGAAATGAACTTAGGAATGCGAGAAATTATGTTTGATGCCGGAACTTCCTCTACAACTAAGGGTGAATCGTTGTATGATACAGTTAGAACTGTTGAAAGCATTGGTGCAAGTGTTGCGGTTATTCGTCACAGTCAAGATGAGTTTTACAACGAATTGTTGAACCGGAACATCAATATTCCGATCATTAATGCTGGAGATGGTGCTGGACAACATCCATCACAATCATTACTCGATTTGATGACCATTTCAGAACATTTTGGTCAATTCGAAGGCCTTAAGGTTGGTATTATCGGTGACTTATCACACTCACGAGTAGCTCACTCAAATGCTGAGATCTTAACTCGCTTAGGTGCAGAAGTTAGCTTTGGTGGTTTGGATTCTTGGTACACTCCTGAATTTGCCGAAATCGGTCCACACATGTCAGTCGATGATCTTTGCCGAGAAATGGATGTCGTAATGTTACTCCGTGTCCAACACGAACGTCTTTCAGCTGATGAAAATAAGAATTTTTCAAAGGAAAAATATTTTAAGGAATACGGATTAGATATGCGCCGTGTTGATATGATGAAAGAAGATGCTATGATCATGCATCCAGCTCCAGTTAATCGTGGCGTAGAAATTGCCGATGATGTCGTTGAGTGCGACAAGTCATTCATTTTCAGACAAATGCAAAATGGTGTCTTTATGAGAATGGCGATGATTGAAGCTGTACTTAGTGGGGAGAAAACTTCAAATGAGCTTATTAATAAAAAACGCCAAATTATTTTACGATAATCGGATCCAGAAAAAAGACCTCTTGATCAAGGATGGAAAATTCGATCAAGTTCAAGATAAATTAGAACCACTTGATTCTGACGTTTTCGATGCCGAAGGTAACTTAGTTTCACCAGGATTGGTCGATATTCACGTCCATTTTCGGGAACCAGGTCAGACACACAAAGAAACTATTCAAACTGGTTCCAAGGCATCTGCACATGGTGGTTTCACGACTGTGGGAGCAATGCCTAACGTCACTCCAGTGCCTGATACTGTAGAAAAATTTCAAGCACAAATGAAATTGAATCAAACAGAATCAGTTATCAACACTTTGCAATATGCACCTGTGACGAAAGAAGAAACTAGTTCTGAATTAGTGTCGATCACTGAGTTGGCCAAAAATGGCGCCTTTGCTTTTTCAAATGACGGTCATGGGATCAACAATGCTAAGTCGATGTTTGATGCCATGGAAGAAATTGCTTCGATCAATTCCACATTAGCTGCCCACGTTGAAGACCAAGATCTATTTGATCACGGTGTGATCAATCGTGGCAAAACTGCCACACGTTTGGGCTTACCAGCCATCAATCAAGCTGCTGAAACTTCTCAACTGGCACGTGACTTATTGCTAGCTAAAGACACTGGCGTTCATTATCACGTCTGTCACATTTCTACAGCTGACAGCGTTAATCTTGTCCGGTTAGCTAAAGATGCTGGGATCAACGTCACGGCAGAAATTACGCCACATCATTTACTATTGAGTGATGCTGATATTGTTGATGACGACGCTAATTTCAAGATGAATCCACCATTGCGGAGTCAAAAGGATCGGACGGCTTTGATCGAAGGCTTGCAAGATGGCACAATCGATATGATTGCCACTGATCATGCACCACATGCCGCTGATGAAAAGAATCAAGGCTTTTTGAAGAGTGCCTTTGGTATTACTGGGATCGAAACATCATTCCCACTAATGTATACCAACTTAGTCGAACAAGGCATTATGACCTTGGAAGGTCTCTTGCAAGTTATGTGCATTAAACCAGCAAAGATCTTCGGTTTAGAAAACGCTGGAGAGATCGAGTTTAATAAGCCAGCAGATTTTACGATCATTGATTTGAACCAACCATACGAAATTGCTAAAAATGACTTTATTTCTAAAGGAACTAACAGTCCATTCATGGGTGATCTAGTCCGTGGAAAGATTTTGAAGACTTTTGTTTCAGGGGAACAAGTTTACTAGAAGACGGGGGAACATATGAATAAACCAGTAATAGTAGCGTTAGATTTTGCAGATGATTTTGAATGTATTCAATTTTTAAGTCAGTTTCCAAAGGATACCGACTTATTTTTGAAGATCGGCTTAGAAATGTTTTGTCAGTTTGGATATCCATTTGTCCGAAGTTTGAGAAATCGTGGCTATAAGATTTTCTTGGACTTAAAACTACATGATATTCCTAATACCGTTCGCAGAACTTGCGAAATGATCGCTAAATGGGATGTTCAAATGTTGACCGTGCATGCTAGTGGTGGTTCAGAAATGATTGCTGCTGCTAAACAAGGCTTAGCTTCAAGTAACACTAAATTACTAGCAGTAACTCAACTGACTTCATTAGGTCAAACAGAATTAAAGGATGAGTTGCAAATTCCTTTAAAATCACAAGATTATGTTACGCATTTAGCTAAGTTAGCTTTTGATAACGGAGCTGACGGTGTAATTTCTTCAGCTTTGGAAGTTCCGATGATCAAGGAAATCACATCACCAGAATTTCTCTGTGTGACACCAGGTATTCGTCCTAAATCAGCTCAGATCGGTGATCAAAAACGTGTGGCAACACCTAGTCAAGCGCGTGAATTAGGTAGTGACGCCATTGTCGTCGGTCGTCCGATCACTCAAGCCTCAGACGGATTTTTTGCATATAAAGATATATATCAGGAGTGGAAATAATGGAAAATACACAAGTTGCTGAAAACATTGCTAGTCATTTATTAAAAATCAAAGCGGTTAAACTTAGCCCCAAAGAACCTTTTACTTGGATCAGTGGTATCAAATCACCAATTTATACTGATAATCGCATGACGATCGCTTATCCAGATTTTCGCCAACAAATTGCCACAGACTTGGCAGATTTGATCAAAGAAAATTATCCGGAAGCTAATGTGATCAGTGGCGTTGCCACAGCAGGTATCCCTCACGCTGCAGGTGTCGCTAACATTTTGAACCTACCGATGAACTATGTTCGTTCAAAGCCAAAAGGGCATGGAACTAAGCGTCAAATTGAAGGCCGCTTGCAACCAGGTGACAAAGTTGTTGTTATCGATGATTTGATCTCAACTGGTGGTAGTGTGCTGGAAGCAGTAGATGTCGTAAGAAAAGCCGATGCCGAAGTTGTTGGAACAGCAGCTATTTTTACTTACAATTTGCCAGAAGCTGATGAAAATGTGGCTAAACACCAAACAACTTTGAAGACCTTGACTAATTATCCGGTCATGATCGAACAAGCTCAGAAACTGGGCTACGTTGAAGCAGAAGATATGGAATTACTCCATCAATGGTATAAGGATCCAGAAAGCTGGTGCAAATAGTGGACTGGTATCAACTAGCTCGTCCCATGATCTTTGCCATTGATCCTGAAATTGACCATCACATTGTGGCAAACGGCTTAAAGATCTTCAATCAAACACCGAAGATTTTGCAAAAAATGTTTTATGCCAAAAAACGCAACAACTTGAAGACGACCGTCAAAGGAATCACTTTCGACTCTCCAATTGGCATCGCGGCCGGTTTCGATAAAAATGCTGAATTTTACAACAGTTTAGGTGGACTAGGTGCCGGATTCGTTGAAGTGGGTAGCATTACCAAGGAACCTCAAGCAGGGAATCCCAAGAAAAGAGTTTTTCGGTTACTAGAAGATCAAGCAATCATTAACCGAATGGGTTTGAACAATGTCGGCTTAAAAAAAGCTGTTCAAAATCTACAAGGTAAGCATCAAACTAAAATTGGCTTGAGTTTAGCTCCTAGCCACGGATTAAATACGCAAGAAATGATCGATGAATTAGTCGAAGACGTCAAGTTTGCTCACGACAGTGCTGATTATTTAGCTTTAAACTTGAGTTGCCCTAATCAAGCCGGTGTCGTTTCCCTCCAAAAAACATCCGTCTTACTAGAACTATTGGCTAAAATTGACGAACTTCAAATTGACGAGCCGATTTTTTGTAAATTCAGTTCGGATTTAGCCGCTGAAGATTTAGATCAAATTTTAACAGAAACAGCATCCTTGATGGATGGTGTGATCTTGTGCAATACCTCCACTAGTCGTGAAGGCTTAAAGTCTACTAACCAGCAAGAAAAAGGTGGCTTAAGTGGTAAACCACTATTCAATAAATCATTAGCGTTGACTAAAATGGTTTATTCAAAATATGGCGAGTCGTTGCCAATTATTTTTTCTGGTGGAGTATTCGATCATCAAGACGCGCAAACAGCGCTGGATGCCGGAGCCAGTTTAGTCCAAGTTTACACTGGATTTATATACAACGGACCAAGCCAGATCGAACACATCAACCGTCATTTGTCGGAGAACCAAGTAATTTCTCAATTATAATCGATCAAAAACTTCCTTCGTGGGAAGTTTTTTTCGTTTGCATATTTTTTTGAATTATAAAAAATATGATATATTAGCAGAGAGCACAGCGAGGTGGTCAGCTGCTGAGGATTTAGGGACTGTCAGCACCCAAGGTGCGGCGAAGCCGTGCCTGCTGACAGTTTCTAAACCGGAGGCCGCTACCTCGCGGAGCTCGTTTCAGCATCCTTGAGGATAAAGTTAAACATCACTATCCAAATTGCAGCAAGTTTAGCGAATCAAAATGGATAGCACTACAACATACATACAAAACAGTATTGTGACTACCCATGTTAATCAGAGGCAGCTCTGTGCAGGAGCTAGATTTCGAATCCTTGAGGATAAATCCAAACAGCACAATCAAATCTGTGGCCAGTTTAACCAATAAAAATAGCAATCTCCATTTCAACAAACAAATCACTACCGCAACTAAATGCGATACCAGACACCACAATCATCACTTTTATTACAAAAAAAAGAGGATTAAATCATGAACATAACAAATCTACTAAGCATCAAGTACCCACTAATACAAGGTTCAATGGCAAGGATTTCCCGTCACGAACTAGTATCAGCAGTTTCCAACGCAGGAGGATTAGGAGTCCTAACTTCAGTCGGAATGGACGCTGGAGAACTGAGTCGTCAGATCGATTTAGTCAGATCAGAAACAGACAAACCTTTTGCAGTGAATTTAATGCTACAGCAACAAAATATTCCAGAACTAGTCGATGTCATCGCAGATAAATACGTAGCAGCCGTAACTACTGGTGCCGGAACACCCAAGCCATATTTTGAACAATTACACGCTGCTCAAGTTAAAGTTATTCCAGTCATCCCAAATGTATCGATTGCGAAGAAGATGGAGCAATTAGGCGTTGATGCCGTTGTTGCCGAAGGCATGGAGTCTGGTGGACACATCGGTCAAACGACGACAATGAGTTTAGTTCCTCAAGTAGTGGATGCCGTCAACATTCCAGTGATCGCCGCTGGAGGAATTGCAGACAAGCGTTCAGTTGCGGCTGCTTTAGTTCTCGGGGCCAGTGGCGTACAAATGGGGACTGCCTTTTTAGCCGCCAAAGAAACGCCAATATCTGCTGAATACAAAAATATGGTCTTGAGTGCTAGTGACACTGATACAGTCATCACTGGCATGTCATTGAAAGATCCGGTCAGAAGTTTGAAGAATCCGTTGGTCACCAAGATACTGGAGATGGAAGCAAACGGATCTGATCGAGATGAAATTAGGACCTTGTTAGACGGTTCATTACAAAAAGCCGTTTATGATGGTGACGTCGATCGTGGTTCTTTCATGGCTGGTCAAATCGCTGGTCAAATTAAAGCAATCAAACCAGTGGCAAATATTATAGAAGAAATTTTTCAAAAGGGGTAAATTCATGAAACAGATAGACTGTGAACAAACGGCTGCTATCAGCGAAAGATTGGTCTTCGATGGAGATCTCAATGATAAAGGAATTTTATTCGGCGGCAAGATTTTAAGCTTGTTGGATGAAAATGCTGGATTAGCAGCTTTTAAATACGTCAATGTTAAGTTCGCAACAGCAAACTATGATCATATGAATTTTTGGAATCCAATCACAACTAAAGATGCTATCAAGATAAAATCTATCGTGACTGGGGCATCGAGTCGCTCAATCGAAGTGTTTACTAAGATTTTAAAAACTGATTTAAAGACTAAAGAAACTAAACTAGCTTTTACAAGTTTTTGTACGTTGGTAACTTTGAAACAATTTGGACAAGTCGAATTCCCACAACTAACTGCAAATAATGACGAGGATGTTTTTTTGCTAGCTGGCTATCAGGATCGTTTGTTACAGCGACAAGATGAGTTAACGGAAACTAAGGATTTTATTAGCCATTTATCAAATGATTAATAAATGGTTTTTTCTTCGAGATTCATTGAAACTACGGTAATCGTTCTGCTAAGATGTAATAACCATTAGCATCCTGTTAAGGATACTTACTTTTATTAGAAATAATCTAATATTATTGTTGTATTTTAGGGTGATAACTCGTATTATGGAAACATTGTAGAACAGGGGATTTGCTTATGCTTAATTTAAACAATAGGTTGCGGATGCCTTCAGCATTCACGATTTTATTCATATTGATCATCCTAGTTGCAATTTTGACTTGGACAATTCCTGCAGGTCAGTATGAAACAACTAAGGCAGGAAACGTAATTGCTGGTACTTATCAAAGTCGAGCTAGTTCACCACAAGGGTTGTGGAATATCTTTGAGGCTCCGATCAACGGTATGATCGGTACTAAATCGACTGATGGTGCCATCTCAGTCTCATTATTCATCATGGTCATCGGTGGCTTTTTAGGAGTTACTACTAAGACTAAGATGCTTGATAACGGAATCGGATCAGTCGTTAAAAAATATGCTGGTCGTGAAAAAATATTAATTCCATTTTTAATGACATTATTCGCAATTGGTGGAACTACTTTCGGTATGGGTGAAGAAACAATTGCCTTTGTACCGATCTTAGTTCCGATCATGATCAGGGTAGGGTATGACAGTATCACCGCCATATCGATCTCCTTGATCGGTTCACAAGTCGGTTGTATTGCGTCAACGGTTAACCCCTTCGCTACAGGGGTAGCTTCGGAAACGATTGGGATTTCTCCTGGTGACGGGATCATCCCACGTTTAGTTTTTTTCGTTATGATCTTAATTATTTCCATTATTTACGTGATGCATTATGCAGTTAAGGTTAAAAAAGATCCCAAAACTTCGTATGTTTTCGAGCGTCGTCAACGTGACCTCGAAGAGTTTATGAGTGGCGAGCAAGAAATCGTCGAGGGACTTTCGAAAAAGCAAAAAAGAGTTTTTGTGGCATTCATTTTGATTTTTGTTGTGATGATCTTCAGTTTGATCCCTTGGACGAGCTTAAACAAAAACTTTACTTTCTTCGTAGACTTTACTCATTGGTTGACCCACATCCCATTTGTTGGATCATTTGTGGGTACTAGCTTGTTGCCATTAGGAAACTGGTATTTTACAGAAATTACGACGTTGTTCTTGATCGGTTCGATCTTGATCAAGTTCATTTACAAAATGAGTGAAACAGACTTTATCAATAGTTTTATGGGTGGTATGAGTGATCTACTTAATGTGGCGATCATCGTGGCCGTTGCCCGTGGTATTCAAGTAGTTATGAATGATGGTAATATTACTGCTACCGTTCTTCACGCTGGTGAAGTTGGTTTACACGGACTATCATCTGCAGTCTTTATTGTTTTGACATATATTTTCTATATCCCAATGTCATTTTTGATTCCTTCAAGTTCTGGTTTAGCAGCTGCGACAATGGGTATTATGGGACCTCTTGGACATTTTTCTGGTGTAAGTGGGTCTTTGATTGTTACTGCTTATCAATCGGCTTCAGGGTTCGTTAATTTGGTTACACCTACTTCTGCTATTGTTATGGGTTCTTTAGCGGTGGGACATGTTTCTATCGTTACTTGGTTTAAGTATATGTGGAAGCTGTTAGCGATTGTGTTTGTGTTTACGATTTTGTTTTTGATTGTTTGTTCTTATTTGAAGCTTTAATTGTTTTAGCCTGCAGGGATGCGGGCTTTTTTTGTGTTTGGTTTTTGTTTTTGTTTGTTTTGATTTGTTTGGTGGTGGTTCACTGCCGGTTCTGCGGAGGGTTCCGAGAATTGCGCTGTGGCTTCCTTAGTCGTTCGGTGGCGTAGCCACCACCAAAAACCAGTTGCGCAAGTGCGTTAGCACTTACGTTCCTTTATTTCACACCTGACAGCGAATTCTCTCCACCCTCCGCAGAACCTAGGGTAGTGCAAACTAAATTTTTTTGTGGGGTACGGTGTCTATCTTTTTTGTACAAATTTGTTTGGGGTGAGTTAGTCGTATCTATGTTTTTTCACTCTTACGATTTTGTTTTGTTTTTTCTATCTCATTTATTTTTTCTTTTCGATATCATCGGTTGCTATTCAATCTTCTTTCTTTTTGGCTCTTTCACTTCGCTCCTTCGTCGCTCGTGAAAATTGCAATGATATTCTATGTTTTGTTTTTTTCCCTTTCTTCATTTCCTTTGCTCCATTTACTTTGATTAACCTTCTATTTTTCATTAAAATATTACTTATCTATACAGTTGGGTGGTTGTGTTTATGATTGATTTTATTTCTGATTCTGTTTTTGCTTCAGCGGTTGCTTCTTTGAAGCGATTGATTGCTGTCCCTTCTTTTAATTCTGAGGATTCTGCTGTTGATGGTGCTCCTTTTGGAGTTGGTCCTCGGGCTGCTTTGGATGAGGTTTTGGCTATTGCTGATGATTTGGGCTTTGATTGTTTTTGTGATCCTGATGGTTATTATGGTTATGCCGATGTTGGTTCTGGGGATTCTTGTTTTGGGATTGTTTGCCACGTTGATACTGTTCCCGCTGGTGATGTTTCTGCATGGGATTTTCCTCCTTTTGAATTGAATTGTGCGGATGGAGTTTTGTATGGTCGTGGGGTGCAGGATGATAAGGGGCCGACTGTGGCTGCTTTGTTTGCTGTTAAGGCTATTTTGGATGCTGGTTTTTGTTTTGATCGGAAGATCCGGTTTATTTTTGGTACTGATGAGGAGATTTTGTGGCGTTGTTTGGCTGAGTACAATAAGAAGGAGGATCCAATTGATTTGGGGATCGCGCCTGATGCTGAATTTCCTTTGATTTATGCTGAGAAGGGGTTGCAACAGTCTTATTTGGTTGGAGCCGGTTCTGATGAATTGATGGTTGATGTTGTCGATTCGTTCAATGCTGTTCCTAGTGCTGCTTTTTATGGTGGTGCACGGCTCGATGATGTTAAAAAAGCTTTGCTGGCTCGTGATTTTGCTTTTTCTGAATCTGACGACGGTATTACTGTTTTAGGCAAGTCAGTCCATGCAATGAATGCTCCTGAAGGGATTAATGCGGTCAGTCGTTTAGCAATCGCTTTGGCTGACGTTTTTCCAAATGTCGGGGTTTTACAATTCTTTAAACAATTTGATCAAGAGGCTCATGGGGCTAATCTTTTAGGAAATGTTTTTGATGAAGCTTCAGGTCAGTTGACGTTTAATATTTCTAGTTTGCAGATCAATGCGGATGAATCTCGGGTCCAGATCGATCTGCGGATCCCGGTGACGGTTGATCATGATCAGCTGATCCAACAACTTTCTCAAGCCGTGGAAAAATTTGATTTGAAGTATGTTGATTTTGATTATTTAAAACCTTTATACGTGCCCACCGACAGTGATCTAGTGAAAACGTTGATGGCTAGTTATCAAGATGTTTCAGGCGACCGCGAGTCGAAACCGCAGATTTCTGGTGGGGCTACTTTTGCTCGCACGATGCCGAATACCGTAGCATTTGGTGCGATGCTGCCAACGACACCGGATTTTATGCACCAGGCAAATGAGCGTTGGAGTAAGGCTGATATGAGGCTTTCTATGAAAATTTTTGCTGAAGCGATATATCGCCTTTGTGTTAAATAGGTATCTGTTATACACTTAACGTTATAAAGATATGAAACTAGGTCTAAACCTAGTTTTTTTTGAGGAGTTAATTAAATAAATGAGTTATGTAATGGGCGTCGATCTTGGAACTAGTTCTGTTAAAGTTTCTGTTGTAGACAAAGCTGGACAGATAGTATCACAAGAAAGCGCAAGTCTTTCATTGATCCAAGAACAACCGGGTTATAGTGAACAAAACCCTGAAGACTGGGTGACAGCTACTACGGTAGCTATCGTCAATCTAGCATTAAAGGACCATGTTGATCTTAATCAAGTAGAGGGGATCAGCTATTCAGGTCAAATGCACGGTCTCGTACTATTAGGGTCTGAAAATCAAGTGCTTCGCCCAGCAATTTTATGGGACGATACACGGACGACCAAACAATGCCAAGAGATCATGGATATTTTTGGTGATGAGTTCATTAAGATCACCAAGAACCGACCTCTAGAAGGATTTACTTTACCTAAGATCTTGTGGGTCAAAGAAAATGAGCCAGAGATTTTTAAACAAGCGAAGACCTTCTTATTACCAAAGGATTATTTACGTTATCGGATGACCGGTGTGATCAACATGGAATACTCTGACGCAGCTGGTACCGTTTTATTAGACGTTGTTAACAAGAAATGGAGTCAAGAGATCTGTGACAAACTTGGTTTAGATATCGATTTCTGTCCACCATTGGTCAACTCGATCGATGAAGTTGGGACGATTAGTAGTCGCTACGCTGAATATTCAGGGATGTCCGAAAATACTAAAGTCTTTGCTGGTGCTGCTGACAATGCTGCTGGTGCAATTGGTGCTGGAATTTTGGATGAAGATCAAGTGATGATCAGTACCGGAACTTCTGGTGTCGTTTTGAAGTTTGAAAATGATACTAAGGGCTATGAAGGCAGATTACACTTTTTCAATCATGCAATCCCTGATAAGTATTATTCGATGGGTGTAACTTTGGCTGCTGGACACAGTTTGAAGTGGCTTTATTATACTTTTGGAGAAGATGAACCACTACAAGATTTTGTTAAACGCGCAAATGACGCACCAGTCGGTGCTCACGGATTGATCTTTACACCATATATTGTGGGTGAAAGAACGCCTTATGCCGATAGCAAGATCCGTGGTAGTTTTATCGGTGTCTCGAGTTTGAACACTAAGGCTGACTTTGTACGGGCAGTATTAGAGGGAGTAATTTTCTCATATGCCGACATTTTGAAGATCTATCACGAATATGGACAACATTTCGACACTATTTATTCGATCGGTGGTGGCGCAAAGAGTCCTGAATGGCTACAGATCCAAGCTAATATTTTTAATACCAAAGTTTCAACTATCAAGAATGACCAAGAAACTGGTATCGGTGCTGCTATGATCGCCGCTATCGGTGTTAAATGGTTCGACGATTTCAAGAGCTGTGCCGATCAATTTATCCAAAAGGGTAAGAGCTACTGGCCAGAACCTGAAAAAGTCGAGCAATATCAAAAATTGTATAATATTTATGCTAAAGTTTATGGCCAAACTAAAGAAATAAACCATGAATTGATCGATTTTAGAAATGATAATTAAAGCTGGAATCAGAGCTTAGTTATACTCAAAGACCGACAAACTCACGCAGTGAATTTGCCGGTTTTTAGTTGACCAAATTAGTTTGTAATCAAATGGAGTGGGATCAATGTTAAATGTGCGTCAAATTAAGACAACTTTCAACGATGAACGAATCGAATCCTTATTGAAGGTCGCATTAAAACAAGAGATATTCAGCTTTTTTGAATCGGCAGATGGTTCGACGCAGTGGGTCGGCATCGGGAGCACCGATAAAATTACGCCTTCTGCGGGAGCAGATCGATTCAATCAGGTGGAAACTTGGTTCAACCAGATCAAGAAGAAATTACCGCAAAAAACTGACATGGATTCAGTGGCGATACTCGGTGGTTTTTCCTTCGACGAGGTAACCAAAGATCGCCTATTTGCCGATTGGACCAATGGCATTTTCATCTTGCCACGACTGATTTTTAAGATCGAGGGTAATCAAGTTTCGATCACTGAGATCAAGAAACATAGTTTCACAGATGTTTCACTATCGGAAACTATCGAGCAATTGATCAGTTTGTCAGTTGAGCACACTGGTTTGACTAAAGTATCGTTGACCGATCTAGATCCAGATTGGGCCAAACAAGTCGATCGATTAGCCAAGAAGATCCGTGATTCTCAGACACTGCAAAAAGTAGTTTTGGGCAGATTCAAAAAAGGCTTGATTACAGGAACCATTGATCCAGTATTAGCTTTAAAAGCCTTACGCTCACTGAATAAAACGACGTATCACTTCTTTATTAAATTTCGTGAGCAAATGTTTATCAGTTCCACTCCAGAAAGACTTTTTAAATTGACTGGTAAACAACTTTCGACTGCAGCTGTTGCCGGAACGATCAGGCGGGGCAGTGATAATAATGAAGATAACCAACTAGCCTTAGAGCTGTTTAAAGATTCCAAGAATCGCCAAGAACATGAGATCGTGGTCAAACAAATTACCGATAAGATCACACCGTTAGCTGAAGACATTCATCAAGATGACATGCCAATGATTTTAAAAAATCAAACGGTTCAACATTTATACACGCCGATCACGGCAACGTTAAAAAATACTGTTGACGTCTTTTCTCTGATCGAACAGATGCATCCAACGCCAGCGTTAGGTGGCTTACCCAAAGAAGCAGCAATGTCGATTATTCAAGAAGAAGAGTCGCAATCCCGTGGACTCTTCGGTGCACCGATCGGCTATATTAGTTTTGATGGTGATAGTGAAATGATCGTGGGTATCCGTTCGCTTTATTTAAATCAAGCGACAGTCTTGATGTTTGCTGGTGCCGGCATTATGCCAGATTCGATCGGCAAGTCCGAGCAGGAGGAGACGGAATTGAAGTTTCAGCCGATGATACAATTATTGAAATATTTGGAGGATAAGTAATGTCAGATGTGATGACTAAAAACATCAAATTGTTTTTGTTGGGATTAATACAACAAGGAGTGCAAAATTTCGTGATCTCACCAGGATCCCGTTCCACTCCAGTCGTTTTATTATTAGCTGAAATTGCTCAAAATAGATCTGATATTAACTTATACATCGATGTCGATGAACGCAGCGCTAGCTTTTTTGGCGTTGGATTGGCGAAAGACTTACATCAGCCGATAGCCTTGATCTGTACATCAGGAACGGCAGCGACAGAATATAGTTCGGCCGTTGCGGAAGCGAAATTGTCTAACTTGCCATTGATCGTTATTACAACCGATCGGCCAATGGAATTAACTAATATTGGTGCTCCACAAGCCATCGATCAAGTGAACTTATATGGTGCTAATCCCAAATATTTCACCCAATTACAAGTTCAAGATGAAGCTAGCTCGGTTCCAGAATTCATTAGTTATGAAACTCAACGAGCTGTGATTTTGGCCAACAAAACGCCAATGGCACCAGTCCAAATAAATATTCCTCTAAGAAAACCGTTGATGCCGGATTTTGCGACTGCTGATCCCGATTTTCAAGCTATTGAAGAACTATTGAGTAAAGAAATGATCGACTTTTCATGGCTTGATAAATTCAAAAATAAAAAAGTATTGATCATTGCTGGACCGACTAATACGACCATTGGTCAACAATTGATAAATTTAAGTACTGACAAAAAGTGGCCCTTAGTCAGTGATGTTTTGTCAAACACTCGAGGATCGATAGGGCTAGATAATTTTGACCTGGCTACGAAATTGCTTGATGAAGATTCTTTAACTGACTATCGACCCGAGCTGATTTTTAAATTTGGTGGGACTTTGGTATCAGCAAATATTTCGAATTGGCTCAAGAATGTATCCTCACAAACGACTATAGTAAACTGCGGTGCAAATGATCTAGCAGATCACACTCTGAGTTCCAATAAGGTCTTGCTTCAAGAGCCGACAGATATTGTTTCTGGGTTATTCAAATCAAAAGTGACTGGTTCAACTATCTATTTTGAAAAAATGCAACGCTTAGACCAAGCTGTTGAACAAATTAAAGATAACTATTTTGCTAATGATTTCTCCGAAATGGCGTTACCTAGGATCATTGGTGTACAAAGTAGTCCCTCGGCCAACTTCTTTTTAAGTAATAGTATGCCGGTGCGCGATTTTGAGAACTTTTTCGTTGCCAAGTCAGGCCAAACTATTTATTGTAACAGAGGTGCAAATGGCATTGATGGCGTGGTTTCGAGTGCTTTAGGAACAGCCAAAGGACATCAAGAAAACTATTTGTTAATAGGGGATTTAGCCTTGTTCCACGACATGAATGGTCTAATGATGGCCAAAAGATATCGGATCCCAATGACGATAGTAGTCGTTAACAATAACGGCGGTGGGATATTCTCATTTTTACCACAAGCTGCTGCTAAAGATTACTTTGAAATGTTATTTGGAACACCCCAAGATTTGGATATTGAAAAAGTGGCATCGCTATATGATTTTGAATATTTCGATGGCTCAAACAAAGTAGACTTTGAAACAGCGTTGAAAAATGATTCCGGTCAGAAGATTATTGAGGTTAAGAGTGATCGGCAAAGGAATCTTGATGATCATAAGCGCTTTGAAAAAACACTTCAAAAGGAATTGACGGATTTTGTCAGAAATAATCGTTAATCAAAATAAATATCATTACATTGCTTCGATCAAAGATCATGATCAGCCAGTCTACGTTTTTTTACACGGCTTTTTGGGTAGTAAAAATGATTTTCAAAAATTATTGAACGATTTCCCCAAACAATATTTAGCACTAGATTTATTAGGCTTTGGCGAGAATCGTTTTGAAGAAGTTCCTGCTGAAAAATTCGTCCAGTCTAGTCAAATTGGAGATCTAGAGCAAATTTTTCAACGATTAAATTTAACTAAAATCATTTTGGTAGGCTACTCCATGGGTGGTCGAATCGCAATTGCTTATGCCTTGAAATATCCAAAACGGCTAGTTAAATTAGTTTTAGAAAGCACTACTGCTGGAATAGACGATGCAGAAAAAAGATTAGCACGACAGTCTCATGACCAATTGCTGGCTGAGAAATTGCGTCGATCAGGTATGGAAGAATTCGTTGCCAACTGGGAAAAAATGCCACTGTTTGCTTCACAAAAAGCAGTAACTCCCGAAAAATTTACGTTCATGCATCAACAAAGGCTCGAGCAGAATCCACAAAATGCCGCTAACTCACTATTAATGATGGGGACCGGAAAACAACCCAATTATTGGGATGATATCAAATGTCTGGCAGACTTGTCTGTTTCGATCGTCGTTGGTTCCGAAGACGGTAAGTTTGTTAAGATCGGTCAGAAGATGCAGCAAAGGATCAGTGATAGTATTTTGAAAATTGTTCCTAACGTTGGACACAATATTCATTTTGAAGAGCCAAAGATTTTTAAAAATATTTTGCTAAATATTGAGTAATTTGTATTAAAATATAAATTAAATAGTATAATTTGCCGCTTGCGGACATGAAGAATAGAGGAACTAAAATGATCAGCTTTATTGGAACTGATTTAGATGGCACTTTATTGAATAGTCACCAAGAAATTTCCGTAGAAAATATTCGTGCAATTCGCATGGCTGTATCAGAAGGGATCAACTTTGGGATTTGTTCGGGGAGATCATTACGATCAGTCATGAATTATTTAGACAATATTTTGCAAGTACCAGGCTTTAAGATGATCCTAAACGGAGCCGTAGTTTTGGATCAAAATAATCAAAAAATAAGTGACCGCCCCTTAGCAAAAGTGACGATCGATCAAATGCTCCAACAAGTTGAAAATAGTGATTTTAAAGTAGTCTTAGACAGCTTGAATGAGACTTATGTATATGACCAACAACAATCTGGTTCAACTTACTACGCGGGATTTGACCCGGAAAACATCGTCGTGACTTCACTTTCGGAATTGCGTAAGATCAATGATGACCCTCAAAATATTTTTTATAAAGTAAGTTTTAGTTCAGAAGATAATGCGAAGTTGATGAAAAAAATCGAAACTTTCACTTCTCTGCCGGTTGTCATCAGTCGATCGGGTGAGAATTATTATGAAGTGAATGCTTTAGATTGTACTAAATTGTCAGCTTTACAACGAATTTCTGCCGTAACGAAGCTGTCGTTGACCAATTTCATGTGTTTTGGTGATTATGGTAATGACCTAGAAATGATCGATCGAGTCGGTTATGGTGTAGCCATGGACAACGCCCGCGAAGAAGTTAAAAATGTGGCAGATTACATTACTAAAACTAATAATCAAAATGGAGTAGCCCTAATGATCAATAAGGTGCTCAGTGGAGAAATTAATTAAAACTCAGGAAAACTCCTGAGTTTTTTTATTACCGTTAAAAAAATTAAAGCGTTTACGTTATAATGAAATTGTTTATTCGTATTTGAGGAGGATTGCATGAAAAAAATTATCAATGATGTAGACAATATTGTTCCAGAAATGATATCTGGTTTAGTAAGAACTAATGCCAATTTAGTAAGGCAAATTCCTAATACTACCGCAGTCGTCAGAAATGACGCTAAATTTAGTGAAGAAAAACAAGTCGGGATCGTTTCTGGCGGTGGTAGTGGTCACGAACCATTGCACGCTGGATTTGTTGGGGACGGCATGCTCAGTGCTGCTGTAGCGGGACAAATCTTTACTTCACCAACGCCGGACCAAATTTATGAGGCAATCAAGGCCGTTGACAGTGGGAAAGGTGTCTTATTGATCGTTAAAAATTATTCAGGGGATGTCATGAATTTCGACATGGCTAAAGAAATGGCCGAAGCAGACGATATCAATGTTAAATCGATAATTGTCGATGATGATATTTCTGTCGAAAATAGTGAATTTACCCAAGGCAAACGAGGAGTGGCCGGAACAGTCTTCATCGAAAAGATCCTTGGAGCAGCTGCACGAGAGGGTAAGAGCCTAGACGAATTAGTTGAATTAGGAAAGGCAGCCATTGCTAATACTAAAACGATCGGGATCTCACTAAGAGCAGCCACGGTACCAGCTGTCGGACATCCAGGATTCGAACTCAAAGATGATGAAATTGAATTTGGTATCGGTATCCACAACGAACGGGGCTATTCGATCGAAAAAATCGCTCCATCAAAAGATTTAGCACAGGAATTATCCGACAAGATCTTAGCTGATTTTTCTGATCAAGACGGTAAATTTGCTGTTTTAGTAAATGGTATGGGCAGTACACCATTGATGGAACAATACATTTTTGCCAATGATGTCTTGAATCATCTCCAAGAAAAGAATATTGAAGTTGACTTCAGTAAAGTTGGTAACTTAGTAACTTCCTTGGATATGCTCGGAGTATCGTTAACATTGATGAAAGTAGATGACGAATGGATCAAATGGCTCAACGAACCAGTTGAAACTATCGGATGGTAGGTGAAAAAATGACAATCAACTTAGAACAAGCAACTAAATGGATCGATTTGTTCGTCGATAAATTAGAAGAAAATCGTTCTACATTAAATGAATTGGATACGGCGATCGGTGATGGCGACCACGGGACCAACATGGATCGCGGAGCCAAAGCTATTAAAGAAGCACTAGCCAAAAAAGCTCCAGCAGATGTTTCAGAACTTTTTAAAACAGTAGCATTTGCCATCATCCAAAAAGTCGGTGGAGCATCAGGACCACTTTATGGAACAGCTTTTTTGGACATGTCAAAAGCAGCCAAAGAAGAAACTGACCTCGCGAAATTGATCAGTATCGGAAACGACGGCATCAAACGCCGTGGTCAATCAGACGTTAATATGAAAACTATGATCGATGTTTGGCAACCAGCTAGTGAAGCTTTGGCTAGCGGTGATCTGACCGCTGAAAAAGTAACAGAATTTTTAAACAACACGAAAGACATGGTCGCAACCAAAGGACGTGCCAGTTATTTAGAGGAAAAGTCAAAAGGTCACCTAGATCCAGGCTCACAATCAAGTGCCTACTTATTCGAATCATTATTAACGGCAATGGAGGGTTAACATGAAATACGGAATCGTGATCTTATCACACTCGCCTAAAATTGCTGAAGGAGTCAAAGACTTAATCAGCCAAGCTGCTCCCAGCATTTCCATAACATACGCCGGTGGAACAGATGAAAATGAAATAGGATCATCCTTAGAAAAAATCCAAACGGCGTGTGAACAAAATAAAGGCGAAGAAATTCTCGCCTTCTACGACCTAGGAAGTTCCAAAATGAACCTCGAAATGTACATGGAAATGACTGACTTAACTGTCCATAAGTACGATGTGGCTTTAGTTGAAGGAGCCTACACAGCGGCAACCTTAGCCGAAATAGAAGCACCACTAGAAAACATTGAAACCAGCTTAAAGAAGCTCTTGATCAAGTAAACAAATTAGATCACAACTGGGTTAAGAATTGGTCCAAAATAAGCAAACAAAAAGCCTCTAAAATGAGGCTTTTTTTGATGCTAAATATCTATGAAACATTTAGCGTAATTGTTTTAGAATTAACGTTGGTATGAAAACGGGGCAACTGAGATAGACAGTTAAAATGGAGAAAATGGTGAGTACTAATTTATGCAAGATAACGGTTAAACATATGATTCTCTCTGGCGTTAACAGAATAACGACCGCATTTTCGGGTTATAGTTTGTTGTCGAACCCGCATAAAATTGGTCGTACCAGTTAGCTAAAATTTTGACTCATAAAATATGAAATGCAATTTGTGGAACAATCGTTTAACCATCAAGTATCTGACTTTACTAAATAAGCTATCTATATTTTAAGGCCAAAAAATAATAAATATATTTTCTAAAATAGAAACAAAATATTTGTGAAACCTCTTGTAGAAATCGTTTTCATGCGGTATTCTTAGGTACATAGGGAAGGAGAGGATTTCACAATGAAAAAGAAATCAATAATCGCGTTATTATTTGGTCTGTTTTTTGCAATGATTGGTTTTGCAGGCATAACTAACACCAGTTTCGCATCAAACGACTATCCCGTCGTCTTCGTAAATGGTCTCACAGGTTGGGGTCGTGGTGAAGATGGCAACAATCTGTACTGGGGAGGTACAGAAACCGATATCGTCAGTGATTTCAACACGGAAGCTCCCGCAGATACTCCTAATGCGTTGGAAGGTACCGTCAGTCCTTTCAGTTCAAATTATGACCGTGCTGTTGAACTTTATTACTACATTAAAGGTGGTACTGTAGATTACGGTAAAGTTCACTCAGAGAAATATGGCCATGCACGTTACGGTAGAACATTCCCTGGTATTTATCCAAAATGGGATTCAACTAACAAGGTTCACTTATTAGGTCACTCTATGGGTGGACAAACTGTTCGTGAGTTGGATACATTATTACGTAACGGAAGTCCCGAGGAAGTTCAAGCTACTGGCTCAGATACTAGTTCATTGTTCCAAGGTGGCAAAGACTGGGTCAACTCAGTTGTAACTGTTGCCGCACCTTCAAACGGAACACCAACTGCTACTGACGTTGGTAACTTGAAAGTAGTCAGAAACTTACTATACACCGGTGCAATCATGGGTGTGAAAGTTCCTAAGATCGTCATCTCCAATGATTACAAACTTGATCAATGGGGTTTGACTCGTCAACAAGGACAATCAACTGTTAGTTATCTCAAATCAGCTGTTAATAGTAAGGTTTGGAAAACTACTGATAACTCATTGTATGATCTAACTACCAAGGGTGCTAATGCCATCAATGCCAGAACTGACTTAGCTCCTGACGAACACTACTTCACATATTCAGGACTAGCTTCAAAAGCTGATGGCTTAGGTCACTACAGACCTATTTCAACTATGAACTCAGTCGATGTCGTTGGTTCAGCCTTCATTGGATCACATGGAAACGATCCTAGATGGTGGCCAAATGATGGTGAGGTTCCAGTAATTTCTGCTCAATATCCATTGAATCAACAAGCAACACGTGATGATGCTGCTCCAGATAATCAAACAGGTATTTGGCAATACAATGATCCGCAACAAGGTTGGGATCATAAAGACTTCATCTTGGCAGACCCAGACCAAGCTGCAAGCCTCAAACAACCTATGATTTCATTCTACTCAGATATCATTCAAAAATTACATTCATTAGATTAATCACTTTAATACGTGTTTCAACACCAAAAATATACATTTATTATCCTATCGATGGACCACCCCCCATCGGTAGGATTTTTTGTTCGGTCAAATATGAATGATTGTGTTTGAGTTCAGTAAAATATGTTTAAATAAGCCTTACAAGTCAGGAATGATGTTTTATTCGTGGTAAAATAATGGTAATGATTTCAGAATAATAATTATTTAAATTAAAAAAACAATTGGAGTATTAATATGGTTGATGTCTTTTCTGAAGGATACAAAAAAACAGAAGCAGAAATAAAAAGTGGCAAGCAATCAGCCCTCGAGGAAGAAAATTATTTGATCGATGAGATCCCTGAAAACTGTTCATTGGTCAATATTACGATGCGTATTCCAGGTCAAATAAAAAACAATCGTTACATTAGTCGAACTTTCAATATCGTGGTTGATCGTTTCCGCAAAAAATACAAGATCCTTAAAGAGGTCTTATGGGATCTTTCCACAGGACCACAAGCTTTTTTGATCATCGAAAAGGATCCTGGTATTTTGAAACAGGAAACGATCGAATACGAAGCTAACGATCCACTAGGTGTCATTAGTGACGTCAATGTCTTTGCAGTCGAAAATGATCAAGTATCGCCGATCACTCGTGAAGAGCTAGAACTGCCTGATCGTAAATGTATTATGTGTGATAAATCTGCCAAGGAATGTAAGAAAAACCATAATCATTCTATGGAAGAAATGTATCAAAAAATCAATAAAATAATAAATGATAACGTGGATTTCTAAATAAAATGCTAGTGTGCTCACTAGTATTTTTTTTGCTTTAAAGTTATATCATGTTATTTAAAATAAAATGTACAATTAAGTCAATTTTGCAAGCATTTGATGATATCATTTATATAGCTGGAGGGGAAAAATAAAGGAGATTAAATATTATGAGTATGTATTTACTTGTCAACATTATCGGTCTCGTGGTCTTTTTAGCAATCGGTGTCTTGTTCTCTAAGAACCGTAAAAAGATCCAATGGAAATCGATTTTGATCATGGTTGTACTAAATTTAGTTCTAGCATGGTTCTTGACTAGCATGAGTATTGGTAGAGACATCGTTTCCGGTGCCGCTGCTGGATTCGATTGGCTAGTTCAAGTGGCTTATGTCGGAATCGAGTTTGCATTACCTAGTTGGGTCCACGTTAAGAGCATGGACTTTGTAACTAGTGCATTATTGCCAATTTTATTGATCGTTCCACTATTTGATATTTTGACTTATATCGGTGTATTGCCATTCATTATTAAATGGATCGGTAAAGGATTATCATTCATCACCGGTCAACCAAAGTTTGAATCTTTCTTCGCGGTTGAAATGATGTTTTTAGGAAACACAGAAGCTCTTGCAGTTTCAAGTTTGCAATTAAAGAAGATGAAAGCTGAACGTAATGTTACGCTTGCAATGATGTCGATGAGCTGTGTTACAGCTTCGATCATTGGTGCCTACATCCAAATGATGCCAGGGCAATTCATCTTAACAGCAATACCTATTAATATTATTAATGCCATTATCGTAACTAGCTTAATAAATCCCGTCACAGTAGAACCTGAAGAAGATACAGTTGCTACAATTAGCAGCACAGCAGACAATGGTAAAAAAGAACCATTCTTCTCATTCTTAGGAGATTCTATCCTAGGAGCTGGAAAGCTTATCTTGATCATTGCAGCTAACGTTATTGCTTTCGTTGCTTTAGCAGCATTGATCGACAAAGTATTACAACTAGTTAACCCTTGGTTAACACTAGAGCACATCTTAGGAATAATCATGTATCCATTCGCTTGGTTACTAGGCTTGAGTAGCCATGATTCATTCCAAATGGCTCAATACATGGGTACAAAATTAGTAACTAACGAATTTGTTGTAATGGGTAAGGTTACTGATATTATCAACAAATTCGATCCACACTTTAAGGCAGTTCTTACAGTCTTTGTTACATCATTTGCCAACTTCTCTACACTTGGTATGATCATTGGTTGTTTCAAAGGAATTGTTGATAAAGAAAAGAACGATATCATTTCTAAGAATGTAGGTTATATGCTACTTTCAGGGATCCTTGTATCACTCCTATCAGCGGGATTCGTTGGATTGTTCGTTTGGTAAGATTATTTTATGTATATAAAGCGATGCACATTTTGTGCATCGTTTTTTTCTTGAGGTGAGAGAGTAACGCGGACAGTGGCGTTTTGCTTTTATTGTGTTTGATTTGGTTTGTTGGTGGGATAGTGGTGGTAGTTTGTGTGGTGGTTCACTGCCGACTCCGGGGCCCTGGGATACAATGAAGGAACGTAAGTGCTGACGCACTTGCGCAACCGAATTTGGTGGTGGCTACGCCACCCAACAACCAAGGTCGGGAACGCAGCTGACACAATTTTGAGCTATCCGAGAAGTGCGCTCGGACATCTCAAAACTTGGTCTTTTACTAGGCAATAAATTGCCAAGTAAAATTTAGCTGCTGAGGTCTGTATCCCCGGGCCCCTCCGTCTAGATAGTGCAACAATACATATTTTTTGGGGGTGGGGACCGAGTTTTTTTGATCAAGTTGGCACTGTTTGATTGTCCTAGTTTTTTCGGTCTATCTCAGATTATATTTTTACAGTAAGTTCAAAAGATAGTTCAAGAGCAAGTTCAAGGGCAAAATAAAAGCCAAGAGCTTTTGTAAGTTCTTGGCCTGGTTAGTTCTTTTGGTTCTTTGATTTATAACCACTTGAAGATTTTTTCTACATTTTTTGTCCAAGTGTCCCAAGAGTGGTTGCCTGATACTTTGTCGAAGGTGTAGTTGTGGCTGAATTTTTTTGTCATGAAGTTTGCGAAGTCTATGTTGTCTTGGAACATGTAGTCGTCGTGTCCGCAGATTGTCATGAATTTTTGATTTTTGTTGTCTGGTGTTACTAGATTTGTTAGCTGGTTTTCTTTGATTTTTTCTGGGCTGTCAAAAATCGTGTCAAAGGTGTTGTGGGCCATTGGGGCGTCTGGATTGTTGCGGAAGTGGACTATGTCTGTTATTGGGGATAATGCTGCTACTTTGCTGAAGGTTTGGGGATTTTTTAATCCGATCTTCAATGCGCCATAGCCACCCATGCTCGAACCGGCGATGAATGTGTCTTCTGGTTTGTCGGAGATGGGGAACAATGAGCGGACTTTTGGTATTAATTCTTCTACAAAGTAAGTATAGTAGGGAATGAAGTCGGAGTCGGTGTAAAAAGCATTGCGGGCTTCTGGCATTATGACTGCAACATTGTATTCTCGTGCCAGTTTTTCGATGTTTTTGTGACGGATCCATGCTGAGTCGTCACCCGTATAGCCGTGTAAAAGCCAAAGATTTTTATAAGAAGTCTCATTTGTATCCGGAATAACGATGGTAGTTTTAAAATAAGTATGTAAATAATTTGTACGATAACTTAAGTTGATAAGTGACAATTGCAAAACCTCCAGAGATGTATTAATTCCAGTATAACAAAATTGGAGAACTGAAGGTGATTGTCAGCACCCAAGGTGATGCGAAGCAGTGTCTCGACCACTGTGAAATCTCGAGGTTACTGTCAATTAAAAAAATAGTTTCCGGAAATAGAAAACAAAATTTTATAATCACAACCATCAACTAATAACTGAGAGAAAATTATCCAGAAAGAGGGTAGACTAAAATGAATGACGACCAATATTTGACCTTTCCGTTTGAAATGGGAAAATTGAAAGAAATTAAAGTTAGAAAGATAATTCACGGAAATGAGATTTCTTTGACTGACGACGGTAAGGTCGTTAAGGAGCTCGTTTTAGCTGGGATTTCTCTGAATCAAATTCACGAGTGTGCTACTAAGTTTGATGTTGAATTTGATAATCAAGTTTTATCGATCACGGTGGAGTCTGGGCGCTTGAAAATGGCCAAAGATAAGATTTTGCAGACGATGTTACTGCTAGCTACTAGGTAATTCCAAAAATCATTCATATCGAAAAACGATAATTACATATTGATTATCGATATGCCAAATGCTACGATATCCATAATAAATATTTGGAGTGAAACATATGAAAATCAAAACTACTTTATTGAAATTAGTCACTGCAATTTTGGATTTGTTTATAGCTTTTTTTGTTTATGCTCTCTGTTGGGGAACGATTAGTTCAATAGTTGAAGATTCGGTCTTTAGCTTGCAGCTAATGTCATCGATCTTCTTATTCATTGGTGCATTAATTGCGTTTGGGATCAGTTTTTACTTATTTAAAATATTCAGATTGATGGATCGTCAGCAATTTTTTACCGAAGTATCATTACATGCGGTCAAGATGATCCGTAACTTGTTCGTGGTCGAATTTTTAGCATTATTAGGGATCATGCCTTTTGTTTATTATTCAGCTGACCAAGGTGACTCACCCGGTATGATCATCATCGTGGGTGCTATCGTCTTTTTACCGTTGGCTATTTCGGCCTTTATTTCCGCTATGGAACAAATTTTGATCAAAGCAATCAATATGAAAACGGAGAATGACTTAACGATATGATCAAGATCAATTTAGATTTATTGCTCGTAAAGCGGAACATGACGGTGACAGAGCTGGCTGAAAAAGTCGGAATGACTCAAGCTAATATTTCCATTTTAAAAAATAATAAAGCGAAGGCAATTAGATTTTCCACGTTGGAAAAAATTTGTCGGGTTTTGGATTGTCAACCTGGGGATTTGATTGAATATGTTGAAAAATAGGTATAAAAAAACCAGCAACTCTGACTGAGGTTGCTGGTTTTTTGGTGAAAATAATTTGTGGGAGATATTGTCTCCGGTTGATACATGTGATTAGGTTTGTTTTTTATGGATGGAACGGTTCTATCCATTTTTGCTTTTTTCTCAAGAATGCGGAAACTAGCTTCGCGAGATAGCGGCTTCCAGTTAACACGATTGGTTGCTTCACTAGTTTACTGGCATGAAGTAGTGCTATCCATTCTTGTTTGCTAAACTTGCTGCAGTTTGGATAGTGGTTTTTTGCTTTATCCTCAAGGATGCTGAAACGAGCTCCGGCACACAGCGGCCTCCGGTTAACACAGGTGGTCGAGGCACGACTTCGTCGCACCTTGTTCGACCACCCGCGTTAATCCTCAGCAGCTACCCGTGTGCCTCCGCTCTCTGTGTTTAAATCCTCAGCAGCTTACCAACCTCGCTGCGCTCTCTGATCTTAAATAAAGTTAATCACTTGCATTAAGATAGGTACCACGACAACGAATAGGACGGTTGAGGTTGTTACTAAGTTTGTTGCGTAGTCGACGTCACCGTGCGATTGGTCTACTAAGATTGGTAAGACTGCTAGTCCTGGAGCAGCTGCTTGAATGATCAAGGTGCTGGCTTCTAGGTTTGGTAGTCCGTGTCCTGTTGATGAGCCTAGGGTGATCAAACCGATCATGATTGCTGGTGCAAAGATGAAACGTCCAACTAAGGCCCAAACTGTATCGCGGTCAAATCTGATAGATTTAAGTCCGGCATCGGCTAAGATGATACCGATGTAGATCAATGACATTGGTGTGACGATGCCACCGACCATGTCTAATGTTTTAGTGATCCAGTCGGGGATCGGAATGGCTAGTAGTAAGAATACTAGTGAAACTAAAAAGCCGACTAGTGGCGCTGGTAATAATTTTTTCCAGTTGAAATCTTTTTTCTCACTTTTATCAACGGTTGGGTCATCACTAGAAATGAAGAAGACACCAATTGCCCAATTGGAAATAGTATTCATAACGTAGTAAACCAAGAAGTAAGGTAAACTCTTAGTTCCGAATAAGGCCATGTTAAGTGGTAGACCAATGAAAATTGTATTGGCATTTGCGAACATGTTAATGAACGTACCACGGCGACCTTTGCGGATTTTCAAGATCTTAGTCATTAGCCAAGCTACAATGTAACTAAGGGCGAAGCTTCCGAAGGCAAAAACTAATCCTCCGGATAAGCTTGCTAAGGTGTCCCGAGTTAAGTATTTCAAAACTGAAACGAAGATCGAAGCTGGTAGGGCAATGTTCATAATGATAAAGGAAATGTTCCCCTTGAATTCATCGCCTAGACGGCCGGAATTACGAAGCCAAAATCCCAATGCGATAACGATCACAATTTCAGCAACACTTTCGACAGATGTAATAAAAGCACTCATAAATATCCCTCTTAATTATATATTAGTATGTTGGTTCCCATTTCATATTAGTAACTGCAGTGTGTGCATCAGTAGCATCACTCAATTTTTCTTGGATAGCTTGGTCAGCTACACCTTCGGCAACTGTCATACTAAATTTATCTAATTTAGTAACAGGTGGTAAGACAGCAGCACCTGGTTGGCTAGGATCGACGATTCCGCCTAATGAGTGAGCAGCACGATTGATCATGCCGTCTGACAATAACTTAGCATTAACGGCCAAGGCACCTAAGCCTAGTCCTGGATATACTAAAGCGTTGTTGGCTTGACCAATGTGGTATTCAACGCCGTTGTATTTAACAGGTTCTGCAGGAACACCTGTAGCAACTAAAGCTTTACCATCAGTCCATTCGATCAAGTCTTTAGCTGAAGCTTCAGCTAACTTAGTTGGATTTGAAAGTGGGAAGATGATTGGACGTTCAGTGTGAGCGGCCATTTCTTGAATAATTTCTTTGGTGAAACTATTAGGTTGGGTAGAAGTACCGACCATGATAGTTGGGTGAACAGCTTTCATGACGGCGTCCAAATTAGTCAACTCGTCAGCATTTGCAAATTCACTACGGTCACGAGCAAATGGTTTTTGTTCAGGTGTCAAACCTTCAGTATCTGTGAAGAGAAGACCTTGTTTGTCGACCATGTAAAAACGTTTTTTAGCTTCTTCGGGGCTAAGTCCATCTTCGACCATAGCGTCATAAATCCGCTTCAAAATACCAGCACCGGCAGTACCAGCACCAAATGATAAGTAAACTTGATCACTCAATTTTTGATGAGAAATGTTCAAGGCACCTAAAATACCAGCCAAAGTGATAATTCCTGTTCCTTGAATATCATCGTTAAATGTTAAAATCTTATCCTTGTACTTATTCAAAATATTAGCCGCGTTGTTTCTACCGAAATCTTCAAAATGTAAGTACATATTTGGGAACAATTCTTCAGCAGTGCCAACGAATTGGTCAACGAAGTCATAGTATTGATCACCAGAAACACGTTCTTGGTGATTTCCAAGATATAATTTGTCGGCTAATAAATCTTTGTTATTAGTACCGACATCTAAGACAACTGGTAATACGTTTTTAGGATCGATACCAGCAGCAGCTGTATAAACCATCAATTTACCAACGGAAATATCGACACCTTGAGTTCCCCAATCACCGATTCCGAGAATACCTTCACCGTCAGTAACAACGATCAATTTGATCTCGCGACCACCAGCAGCGTTTTCCAAGATGCTTCTGATCTCTTCTGGATGATTGATCGATAAGTAGGCAGCATTTTGGGGATCAACGAACAAACGACTATAGTTTTCGATCGTGTCAGCAATAGTTGGATCGTAAACTACTGGCATAAATTCGTTTACGTGTTTGCTAAATAACTTGTAAAACAATACGCGGTTTTCGTTAAAAATGTCCATCAAGAACAAACGTTTAGCTAAATCAGTATCTCTTTGTTGATATTGAGCATAAGCTTGTTCAACTTGTTCATCTAATGTTTGGACGAAAGGAGGTAATAATCCTTCCAATCCTAAATCAATTCTTTCTTGTTCTGTAAAAGCAGTTCCCTTATTTTCAAAGGGGTTGTTTAAAATGTTAAATCCTTTTTCAACCATCATTGATGCCTCCAATTAATTTACAAGGGTCACTATACACAGCTATAAAAAAGATAGTCAAATATGGTACAATTAATAAAAATAATTTATAGGTGAAAAAATGAATATTAAAGATGTTCAATATTTTGTCAAACTGACTGAGTTGAAAAGCTATTCCGACACGGCTCATTTTTTCTCGGTCAGTCAGCCAACGATAACGTATGCCATCAAACGTATGGAGTCTGAATTTGATGCCGAATTGATCATTCGCAAAAGTTATGCTAATTCGATCACTTTGACTCCAGCGGGTCAGCAATTTTTGATCCATGCCCGTAAGATCCTACGGGAAAATAATCTGATAAAAAAAGATCTTACTCGGATCAAAAACGATAAATTGAAAATGGGCTTTCCTCCTATTATTAGTGATTACTTGATTCCTCAAGTTTTTGATCAGTTTAAAGATAGAGGTTTATTGTCACGAATAAAACCAGTGAGATCCGGATCTAAAGAACTTTTACAACAGTTGTATGATGGTAAGATCGACATTTCTTTACTAGGAACGACCAGTTTCCCCAAAGCAGCTAATTTTGATTTTAAAATCATCAAAACGCATCATTTCAAAATAATCGCCAGCGACCAGCGCAAGTTTAATCAGCCGATGTCGATCAATGAATTGAAGAATGAAGACTTTTTGATTTTAGATAGTAGTTCTGTCCATCAATTGATCATCAACGGATTGATCGAGCGATATAATGTTTTTACCAACGTGATCTACCAAACTGGTGATTATAAGTTGTTGCTAGATTTGGTCAGACAAAACAAAGGTATCAGTTTTATAGCTGAAACAGCATTGCAAGGTGAAGATGGTATTCAAGAATTAGAAATATCCGATGTAGACTTCCCACCTTTTTATTTGATGCTAGTTTATCGGGCTTCCACTCGGAAAGGACCGGTATTACAAAAAGTCATTGATATCTTTGACTCTCTTGGAGATGAAACAGGGGACTAATTATTTGAAAAAGTACATTAATGCTTGTACTATACAGTTGTAATCAGAAATGATTACATAACAGATATAGAAAACAATACTAACTCCTATATAATCTATTTCATAATCAATATCAGATAACAGACCGTTTAGCCGCCATCGCAAGATGACGGTTTTTTTAGTTTTTCATAAAAAAATAAATAGTAAGATATTCCTTATCTGTACTATACAAAATACTTTATAAATAATATACTGGTATAGACCTAGTGATCATGAGTCTATTCGTACGACTATAAACTACACTTCGGGTATTATGATCATTTGGAATGACATCATTAGGGGTGGGGAGCCCCTGCATTTAATATTTATGAATGGGATAACTATTACAGATGACATTGGATGATGTCATACAAAAAGCCAGTATTCATTAACGTGAATACTGGCTTTTACGTGGTTCCTATAATAATGATTTTAGTTATTTACAGGTGTAGCGGAAGTTTCGTGATTTTTGAAAAAATCAACGAACCAATTTTTTGTATATTTAACAATATTACTTGAATACGTATTATTTAAATTACAAATATTAATGGTCCAAGGATAAACTGGATCAAGATCTTCGTGATCAATTTGTCCAGAATAGTTTTGCATGATCGGCGTTGGAACTATCCCAACAGCATTAGTCATTTCCTTACACATATTAAGAATCAAGTCCCAAGCGCTAGTTTGGAAATAAAAGTCCTTATTAATATGATGCTGTTGGAAAATGCTTTGTAATTCGTGTGCTAAAATGAACTCATTATTAAATGTCACGATGTTTTCCTTACTGATCTCGTCCAGAGGAATTGGAGAATGTAGCTGACTAAAGCGATGCTCCTTGTTGAACCAGACTGAAACAGAATCACGAAAAATCTCAACTGTCTCAACGGATGGATCGATGACTGGTGAAGGGATGATTGCTAAGTCTATCTCTTGACTAATCAACAGTTTCTTCAGTTCGTAGCCACCACGTTCGACTATTTGGAGATTAATATCGGGATTCACACGAATGAATTTCGGAATAGCCTCAGTAAAGACCGTCGAGATTATAATGGAAGGGATACCGATTTTCGCAGTTCCCCGTTTTAAATTAGAACTATCGCGCATGCTCTGCATCATCTTGTCGAAATCAGCACTAACTTGACGTCCATTTGCGATCAAGTCGTCACCTAAAGGAGTCAATCCAGTAATACGTCCTTTACCATGGGTAAATATTTGGATCTGTTCACTTTTTTCTACCTCATTGATGAGCTTACTCAAGGCCGGTTGAGATACCCCCAAGATTTTAGCACTTCTAGTTAAGTTAAAGTCGTTATTAACGATGGTAATTAAATATTTAATTTGATGGATATCCATGTATGACCCCTTCAATAATCAATCGGTTGTTTAAAAAAATATAATTTTATTCTTGTAATATAATCTCATTGTTGCAATTTAAGGACAAGGTTGATTTGTGGAATTTCATAAATAACATCAAAAATAAATGATAAAATGCAAATATAGATGTCGATAATGCTGTTCAAAGAGAAAAATGAATTTTAACGTATTACAATTAGTTATTATGTCCATAACTAGTTGATATACAAGGATTATACCGTAAAAAAATAATGAAACTTAATACAACCCCAATCATATTACAATTGACTATGTAGTGCAAATTTGATTGGAATAAATTTAAAAGTTCAGTTTATAGATCATCAACAGTTTGTGAAACAAGTATAAAAAAACGGGGTTTTTAGTGAACTGATACTTATTATTTTTTAAAAGATAAGCAGAATCCACAAGGCTATCATTTATTAATAATAAAAACGAAAAAATATTTTAAAATATTAAACCATAATAAATTATTCACAATTTATTAGAGATTTTGATAACCGTTTAACGAATAAATCGTATTTGCACGCATTTATTTATTATGTGGCTAAAATCTATTATCATATGTTCATGGTATTTGATTTCTAAACTAATTCGGTTTTTGGTTATGGTATAATTTTCAATACAAAGCAATTAGGAGCATTGATTAAATGAAATACACTACGGAACAACAACAAGAAATAGCTCAGTATGCAATTGATCACGAGCGTGATTTCAAGGCAACTGGTGCCAAATATGATATTTCCTACCAACAAGTTGCCGCCTGGGTCAGAAAGTATGATCCGGAAAATCAAGCTACTCAAACACCAAAGAAGAAAGAAACCAAGAAAGCCACAACGAAGAAAGCTGCAGCTAAGAAAACTGCATCAAAGAAAGCTTCAAAGAAGTTGCAGCAAAAGACTCCTGTTGAAGAAGTTGAAAAGTCAAAATCAACTACTAATAATGGTGAGAATGATTCAGAACAAACATCAACATTAGATATTTTAAGTCGACGCGATCCAGTTTTAGAAAAACAACTAGAAGATGTTAAACGTCGTCTAGGATTGATCAAATAAGGGATGGATAATATGAAGACTGTTATTTTTGTATGTCTAGGTAATATTTGTCGCTCACCAATGGCCGAAATGATGTTTAAAGACTTAGTCAAACAAGCAAACTTGGAAGATCAATTTGAGATCTCCTCCATGGCAACATCAACTTATGAAATTGGTAATCCGCCACATCCTGGTGCAATTGCTGAGTTAAACAAGCGAGAAGTCCCCGTGATCGAGCATTTCGGTGCGCAGATTTCCGATGAGGATTTCAAACGTGCCGATGTTGTTATTGGGATGGATGAACAAAACATTATCGATTTGAAGAATATGGCACCTGCAGGCTGTTCCGATAAGGTCAAAATGGCTTACGATGTTTTAGGTGTTCATAAAGTCATTCAAGACCCATGGTACGATCATAAATTTGATCGGACTTACTCTGAATTAGCAGAGGTTTTGCCAGCTTGGCTAAAAGAGCTGACTAAATAATTACGTTTAAATTCAATAGCAGAACTATTGAATTTTTTTATTGGAAATTTTCAAATTTTTATCATTAAAGAGGCGAGTTCAAATTGACTTTTCAATTGGACGCTGTAACAGTAATTGCTAGGCTTTTACTAGCAACGGTAATATCGGGGGTTATCGGGTATGATCGAGCTCAAAAGCATCGTCCCGCCGGGATCAGGACACATATTTTAGTGTGTTTAGGAGCTTGTATTATTGCTTTGATCCAAAAAGAAATCGGCTTCAATGCTTTGGAGATAGCTAGACAATACCCACAATATAAAGGAATAGTTCGTGCAGATGATGCTCGATTAATTGCTCAAGTAGTTAGTGGTATCGGCTTTTTAGGTGCAGGAACGATCATCGTAGAGCACCATTCGATCAAGGGATTAACTACTGCCGCCAGTTTATGGGTCGTAGCTTGTTTAGGACTAGCTGTAGGCATGGGCAATTACATAATTGCCATTGCTAGTTTTGTTGTTGTCTACGGCGTGATTGCTTTTTTAAAGCGTTTCGTTCGGGTGAGCCCGGTCCGCAACTTAGAAATTCAATATTTAGACAAAGCAGAATTTAAGCAATTTATAAAAACATATTTTGCTGATGAAAACATTGTCGTCAATAATGTTAGTTTTAAAGCAAATAAGAATGACGGTAATTACTTATATACCAGCACTTTTGAAGTGAAATTGCCACGTAAATTAACTTATGTTAAAGTAGTTGAAGATTTGTCAATGAACAACAATATTACGATGGTAAACGCAGTAACACCTGGTTAAATATTTTTAGACTTTTAGATTAGGGGATTTTATGATACTCACGGTTTTATTCGGGGAATTGATAGTAATATTGATATTAGCGCTTTTGGCACTCGTCATAAAGATCAAATGGGTCCAAGTGCTAGCCTGTAGCTTATTAATAATCAGCTTTTTCTTCGTTGCGTACTACGCAATCAATCCAACAATGATCCAATTCACCTCAACTTTTCCATATGTTGAGACGATCGATACCGTACAGGCTGATCTAAACGATCGAAAAGCGCAACAAACGGTGGATGAATTCAAGGAAAGCGCTCAAGACTACGATTACGTAACATACGCTGAATTGAGCCAAAACAATTCCTTATATCAAGGAAAAATGATCAACCAATGGGGCAGAGTTAAAAAAGTTATCGCCAACAACAAAGTTGGTCGAGAACTAGTCCTAGATTTAGATGAGGCAAATACGTCAAGTTTAATAGTGGTTGATTATCATTTAAGCGATTTGGCCAAAGGTATTCCAAACGTCAAGGTCAACGACCGAGTTAAGGTCTTTGGCGAAGGTTCATCTTCAGAAAATGGAGATGGAAAGCCAGTGATCAACGCTCATTTTATAAAATACGAGTAAAAAAAGACCGCAATTTGCGGTCTTTTTTTTGTTTTTGTGTTTGAATTTTTTTGAGGATGTAGTTTGTGTAGGTGGTTCACTGCCGGTTCTGCGGAGGGTTCCGAGAATTGCGCTGTGGAACGGTGTGGGCGTCGATTGAAGCTATCCGAGGAAGTGCACCTCGGACATCTCCAATACGAGCCTTCTTCTAAGCTCCTTCGTCGCTAAGAAGAATTTCACACCTGACAGCGAATTCTCTCCACCCTCCACAGAACCTAATTTTAAACAAAAATATTTTTTGTGTGGGATACGGTACTTATTTTTATGGAGGAATGTTGTTTGGAATTGATAGTGATTCTTAGCATTTTTCGTTCCTAGGATATTTGATTGATTACTGATCTGGTCGATCTTTGTTAGTTGATATCATCGTCTCGATGAATGGAAAATTATAACAAGGTGTCCCGAATTATTGTTGTAAAAACATGTTAATCTAAATAAAGGAATAAGGAAAAGAAGGGCGTGGTGTTATGGCTGAATTTAGGCGGAAGGCTCGGAAGTTTGATTTTGAGCAACGGGTTGAAATTGTTGAGTGGGTTATTCAACATGATAAGGATTATCGGGCTGCTGCAGAGAAATTCAAGGCTTCTTATCAGCAGGTTAATAATTGGACGCGGAAGTATTTGAAAGATGGCGTTGATGGATTGAAAGATCGGCGGGGACAAAATAAACCTGTAGATCCTAATGATGAAGAACAAGCGCTGAAAATTGAAAGAAAGAAATACAAAGAACTTAGTTATCATGTAGAAATTTCCAATAGATTTTTAGAAAAGTTTAGAAACTCAGTATCAACAGACTTGAGTCATCATCGCAATCAAGGAGAATACATTGCCATTAAACAAATAAAAGATGAAGATCCACAAGTTCCAATCGATTTATTAGTGAAAATTGCCGGAGTAAGTAGCTCAGCATATTATGATTGGCTAAAATGGCAGCCGAACGAAAACGACCGATTAAATATGAACATTTATAACTTGTTAAAACAAAACTTTGCGCAAGAAATTTGGGCAGATAATATACCGTATAAGAACGTGTTTAGAATCTTTTCAAGAGTATTCGCAGGAAGGCTAAGCTAATCATCATCTTACTGGTGTTCAGCTTTCGCTCACAATTGCGCCAGAGGCGCCGATATTTTCCTAGCCAGCTAAAACTGCGTTCGATAACCCAGCGTTGCG
>NZ_RHOM01000018.1 GCF_003946515.1 Companilactobacillus zhongbaensis
TCAGAATGCTTAAATTAATGAACCGCCGTATACGGACCCGTACGGACGGTGGTGTGAGAGGTCGGTAGCCTAGCTACCTCCTACTCGATCGGCTGAGGGCTGTATCCCCGGGCCCCTCCGCCTAGGGTAGTGCAATCCCCCCTTTGTTTGGTGGGGAAGTAGGTGCTTCCTAGATTTATGCGCAAGATTTTCTTTGGTTGATTACTGAGCTGCTTCTCGGTGCGCGGGACTAAAGCTCCGCTTATTTTGTTTCCTGACGTACCTTTGTTGTGCAATCTTTTCTTTCTTTTCTTGTTGGATAAGAGTTGATACTTTTTTTCTTCTCTTGCTTTCGCTTCTTGCTTGCGTGCTTGGTTCCCTCGCACTCTCGCCTGGTTCTGGTATTTGTTTTTTTGGTTATATTGTTTGTTTGATCTTTTCTGTTTTGATTGTTTTGATTGAGGTTGATTTTGTTTTTTTATCTCTTGCCTTCGCTTTCTTGCTCGTTTGCTCGATTCTCTCGCACTCTCGCCTTTAGGGGTGTCGCTTTTTTGGCTTTTTTTATTTTTTGCTGTTCGCTTCTCTTTTATATCGGTGTTTTTTTGTTTATCATATAGAGAGTTTGTTATTCAATGGGAGGTAGGTTTGCGCTTATGGCTGAGGTTTTTGATGGGGCTGCTGAGATTCGGAAGGTTTTGGATCTTTTTAAGATTGATTATGCACAGGATCAGACTTTTGATGGGCTTCGTTATGGGCCTTTGGATGCTTTGTTGCCGGTTGAGTTTTCGTTTTCTGTTCAGGGGCGGGAGCTGTTTGTTTTGTTTTTGACTGATGAGTTTGCTAGTGATCAGTTGGAGAAGCTGCTTAGTTTTTCTGAGGGGCATGGGAATTCATTGCTGGTGATCGACTCTCGTGATGGTGGTCGGATCCAGGAGGTTGTTTCTCGGTTTATTGATGATGCTCGAGCTGGTAAGGTTGAGGTTGCTGAGGATTATGCTGATTATTCTCGTGGTTACTTTTTTGCTTCTGTTGATGCTTCTCAGAAGCCAGCCAGTGCTCCTGTTAAAAAAATTGATTCTGATGATCGGCAGAAATTGCTGTTGGAAAATTTGGAATTGAAGCGGCAAGTTCGCGGTTATGAGGCTGCTTTGGCTGATTTTTCGGCACAAGTTAGTGAGCTTTCTGATTTAGTTTTGGCTAATAGTCAGAAGATCGTAGCGTTACAATCCGGTGATTTTTCAGCTAAATTTGATGGAGAATTCCGGTTGCATGGCTCTAAGTATGGTCATCTGACTGATTCTGCTAAGCGTTTAGTCTTTGTCGTTACTAAGAACTTGAATTGTAACTGGACTGAGATCCAACGGTACTTTAAAGACAATTATGATGAGTCGGTTTCGATCAGTTCGATCAAACGGATCTATCGCCAAAATACGGATGAAAAATAATATATTTCGTCAATTATATAAATAAAGCTGTTCAAACGTTTTCTAATGGTTTTTGTTCATTATTATAGTTAAAATCAAGATAAATAATGAATGTGGAGGCGTGTTATGTCAGATAGTTCAAAAGGCGAAGAAGCGGTTAATGATTTTTTAAAAGCGAAGAATGTTCTTTTTGAACGTGAACAGACTTTCCCAGAATTGAGATCTCCTGCCGACAAATCACTGTTACCAGTGGATTTTGCCATTAATATTAATGGTGCAGTTGGCATTATCGAATACAATGGCAGCCAACATTATAATCCAGTGGGTAATTCCCCTGAAGCAGCTGACGCTTGGATTCGTTTGTCAAAAAATGGATCAAGTAGATTAAATTTTTCAAAAAAGCGAAATATTCCTTTGCTGATAATTCACTATAAAGACTTCAATCGGATCCATGAAATTGTGGGTAACTTTTTAAAAGACATGCAAAAGAAGACTAAAAATAAGACGGTGAAATACACGGGACACTCTAAGGGATTTTTTACAGGATATCCTTACCAAACTTTTGAAAATGCGACTAATGTGGTTAAAACCAAGCCTTTTGAGCTGATCCGCGATGAAAAACACGATGTTTTTCAACTGCCTGATGATGCCGTGATCACTTCGAAAACTTACTTGAATAAATTGCAGAGCTATCATGATCTTCGCGAGCAAACGAAGCAAAAGTTCCAAGCAGCCGTTGCCGATTTGGTAGTGCGCGTTAACGAATTGCAAAGCGCCAATCAAGATTTGGAGCAGACTATCAATGAGTTGAGAATGCAGTTACATGAACAAGATAAGATTATTACTAGTCATAATGTCGTCACTTTTGACGGAGAATTTCGGATCTCGCCGTCGAGTCGAAGCCAACTGACAGACGATGCCCGCAATTTCATTAAACGTTTATCGCATCGATTCGACAACGATTGGAACAAAGTACGCAGTTTCATCGGTGACAATTATCAAGAGAAAATTTCGGTGAAAACTATCAAAAAAGTTTGTGCCACTCCGGAAGAAATTTAAAAAAATTCAAATTTTTTTAATTGCAATGAACCCGCTTATTTTAGGGATTTGTTTTCAGAAAATTAAAATTAAATGAAAAAAGCAGCTTGACTTTAAAAACGAATGACAGTACTATCCAAGTTAATCAAATACTTGTGTTGACGAGAAGAGTAAAAAGATGATTAAAGTTGGATAGCGACCACCGTCGGTGAAAGGGTGGACTGGAAAGTCTTTTGAAGATGAGCTCTGAGCAAATGCCGAAAGTGCAAGCTTGAGGCACGTGTGGATCACGATATCATCCCGGGCATGTTTGTGCCTCAGAGGCATAGGTGGTGACATCTATGTAAATTTGGGTGGTAACGCGAAAAAAATCGTCCCAGTACAGAATTAATCTGTACTGGGACTTTTTTTGTTTTAAGTATAGAAAGTGTGGCGAGGTTGGTCTGCCAAAAACAACTCCAAAAAAACCAACAATAAAAATGCGACAACACAATAAATAATTTAATATAAAAGATATAAGCAACAAAAAAACAGAGGG
This sequence comes from Companilactobacillus zhongbaensis, assembly GCF_003946515.1. Classification (GTDB taxonomy): domain Bacteria; phylum Bacillota; class Bacilli; order Lactobacillales; family Lactobacillaceae; genus Companilactobacillus; species Companilactobacillus zhongbaensis. The sequence goes on from NZ_RHOM01000018.1 coordinate 2,980, forward strand.
GGAAACCAAAATGTCAGAATTTGATACAAAGCTAGTTCACGGGAAACCACAAAACGACAACCACACTGGTGCAGTTAATGTACCGATCTACAACTCTTCAACGTACATCTACCCATCAGTTGAAGCTAAAATTCCATATGATTATTCGAGATCGGGGAATCCAACGAGAAATTATTTGGAAGATCAAGTCGCTGAATTAGAAAATGGTTACCGTGGCTTTGCCTTTTCTTCTGGATCAGCTGCCATTCACGGGGTATTATCGATTTTTTCACCGGGAGATCACATCATCATCGGTAAGGAAATTTACGGTGGGACCTTTAGATTGATCAACGAATTTTTGAAACGTTGGCAACTAGAATTCACCGCAGTTGACACTCAAGATCCAAAGGAAGTTGAAGCAGCAATCCAACCTAACACTAAAGCGATTTACTTTGAGAGTTTCACTAATCCGCTGTTACATGTGACTAGTGTCAAAGCTACTTCTGAAATCGCAAAAAAGCACAATATTTTAACGATTGTGGATAATACTTTTTTGACGCCGTACTTGCAACGACCTTTGGATCTGGGTGCTGATATCGTTTTGCACTCGGCCACAAAATATTTAGGTGGACACTCGGATGTCATTGCCGGGATCGCGGTCGCCAAAGATGAAAAAATCGCTGACCGGCTTTATTTCAACCAAAACAGTATCGGAGCTGTTTTATCGCCAGAAGATTCCAGTTTAGTTCGGCGGGGCATCCAAACTTTAGCCGTGCGGATGGATCGACACCTCAGCAATGCTCAAAAAATTGTCGAGTTTTTACAAAGCCGACCTGAAATTTCAAAAATTTATTATCCTGGCATTCTCGGATCGAGAAATTATGAAATCGCTAAAGAAGAAACTGACGGATTTGGTGGCATCGTTTCCTTCGAATTGAAAGATGGACTGGATTCAACCAAATTTGTCGAAGGAACGAAATTGATCCAACTTGCCGTAAGTCTTGGGGCAGTGGAAAGTTTGATCGAGCTCCCTTACAAGATGACTCATGCCGAGTTATCGCCGGAAGATCAATTGAAAGCTGGGATCACGCATCAATTAGTCCGCTTGTCCGTCGGCATCGAGGATCCAAAAGATCTGATCAACGACTTAGCACAGAGCTTAGATAAATTAGAAAAATAAGCATGAATGAGTAGATAACTAACAAAGCTACAGAGAGCCGCGTTTGCTGAAAAACGGTGCCGAGAAGGTTTTCGAATATGGTTCACGCACAACCGTCAATTCGAACAATTAGAGTTGGCCGGGCGTCTCCGTTATCAGACATTAGAAACTTTGGGTTTCTTTTTGAGGAGCGACTCGTGAGGGTCGCTCGAATTAAAGGTGGTACCACGCGAAAACGTCCTTGATGAAGCAATTCATCTGGGACGTTTTTTATTTTGTTTATTAAATTGTGTGGGAGATCGGCGAGTGTTGTTTTTGGAATGAGTTTATTGATCGGGCTGGATTTTAGTTTGGTTTTGCGGGGATTTTTTATACCAAACGTTGCCCGATTGATAGTGGAAACGCGTTCCAGGAGGCAGCGGCCTCCGGTTAACAAACTATCAGCAGGCACTGCTTCGCAGCACCTTTGTGCTGATAGTCCGTTAATCCTCAGCAGCTAACCGCCTCCTTCCACGCTCTAAATATATAGGGGGATTTGAGAATATGAATTTGAAGAAATGGATAGGATTTATCGTTGGTGTACTTGCACTAGCTTTTACGTTAACAGGATGTGCCAGCAATAATGCTTCTGGCAATGGTACGGATAAGGAGTATAAATACGGTTCGATCACGATTCCAGCTAAGGATGGTTCGGTCTGCAATGCTCCTAACTATATTGCTTATGAAAAAGGCTTTTTTAAGAAGAATGGTTTGAAGGCTGAGATCGTTGCTAATCCGCGGGATATTAGTGATTTGGAGGCTGGTTTTGCTAGTGGTAAATACGATGCTCAAAACGGGGACTTCCAATATTTGCCAGCTATTCAAAATGGAGCTCAGATCAAGGCAGCCGGTGGGATCCATCAAGGTTGTATCAAGCTGTTAGTTACGAAAAATTCCAGTATTAACAGTGTCAAAGACTTGAAAGGCAAGACGATCGGTATTCCTGCTCAAGGTTCAACGCCACAATACGTGACTTCGATTGCTTTGCAAAATGCCGGTATCGATCCTAAGAAAGATGTTACTTGGAAAGTCTTCAGTACTGACTTGTTGGCTAAGGCCGCTGAAAAGGGTCAAGTCGATGCTATTGGTACCGTTGATCCATATGCTTATCAAGCTCAACAAGAAAATGGTTTTAGAGCAATCATCGATAATAACAACTCCGATGGTAATCAAAAGATGGCCGACATGGGAATGAAGAAAAATGGTTCTTGCTGCTACTTGTACATTTCTAATAAGTTGATCCAATCGAATGAACCAAAGGCAAAAGCTATCGTGAAGTCTTACCAACAAGCTGCTGAATGGATCAATAAGCATCCCGAAGAGACAGCTCACATTGAATTGAGCAAGGGTTACGTTTCTAAAACGAAATTCATCAATGAAGAAAATGTCGCACAGATCTTGAAGGATGAACATTTCGAACTCAATCTTGATCAAGGTAAAGAAGACATGAACTACTACATTTCCCAACTTAAAAAAGCTGGCTATTTGAAGAAAGATACCAAAAACTCTGAATTGCTCAAGCAAGCTTATTGGAATCCTAACGAAGAAAAATAAATGGGGGAAAACATATGTTGGAATCCGTCACGGCATCACACAAAGTGCCTACAAAATTAGTAAAAAAATCGACTAGCCAAACGAAATATTGGAAACCGTATCAAACTCGCTGGAATTTGATCAGTTTGTTAACGTTAGTCGTAGCTTTTTTGGAAAACTTATTAGTTCCAGCTCAAGAATTAGTCAATAACGTAACTTATCGCTGGTTTTTGGTCGCTTACTTCGCCTATTTAACGATCGTCTACGTGGCTGGAGCAGTCGTTCACGGCAAAGTCCGCTTGTATAGTGGTCATTTTGCTCAATTGAATGCCTCAATTGGAATATTATTAGTGATCCAAGATCTTTTGACGGAAAAATATGCCAACATTCAACAACCTTTTTTCGTCAGTTTCGCCCAGATCCTCGATCAAATGAAGACCGATCACGCCTTATTGCTCGCTTCAACTTGGTCGTCACTAGGTTTGTGGCTAGTCAGTTTCGTTATTGGAACGATCATCGGGATCGCCCTCGGTCTATTCATGGGTAGATATCGTCAGTTCAACTACTGGGCTTTTCCATATTTGAAGGTCATCGGTATTATCCCAGCCGCTACTTGGATGCCACTGACGATGGTGATTTTTCCGACGAGTTATTTAGCCGAAATTTTCTTGATTGCTTTTTCCGTCTGGTTCCCAGTCGCCTTCATGACGATCGGCGGCGTGCAAAGCATCTCAAAAGACTACTTTGAGTCGGCCAAAACTCTGGGATTCAGTGAGTCGCAGATCTTGAAAAAAGTCGTGATCCCTGGAGCCTTGCCGAACATCTTCATCGGAATTTTTACCGCTATGGGCTTGTCATTTACCATGCTTGTAATTTCCGAAATGATCGGGGCCAAAGTGGGACTCGGTTGGTATATCAACTGGGCTAAAGGTGTTGGTAATTATACGCAAGTATATGCAGCTATCGTCATCATGGCCATTTTGTTCTCAGTGATTTTTTCATTATTAAATAAATTTCAAGAATACGCCTTACGTTGGCGTGAAAAAACTAATTAGGGGGTCGTTTCGATGGTGCAATTAGCAGTTGAAAATGTTGATCGTGTTCTCGACGACAACAACGGACAAAAGATCAATGTGTTAGAAGATATCAATTTAAACGTCGGATCCGGCGAATTTATTTCCATCATCGGACCGTCCGGCTGTGGCAAGACGACTTTGTTGCGACTGATCTCGGGGTTAGATACTCCGGAAAAAGGAAGGGTCGAAGTTGACGGCAATGTCATCGACCAACCTGACGTTTCCAGAGGCTACGTTTTTCAACACGGCAGTTTGTTTCCTTGGGAAACGATCAAGGACAACATCAGTTCCGGATTGAAAGCCACCAACGGGCGCAACTACGATAAAAAATTAGTCGATCACTACATTGAGCTAATGGGATTAAAAGGTTTTGAAAATGCCTATCCTCATCAAGTTTCTGGTGGTATGGCTCAAAGAGCTGCACTAGCTCGTTCGATCGTCTTGAATCCAGAATTATTGTTGCTCGATGAACCAATGGGAGCTTTGGATGCCTTCACACGTGCTGACGTCCAAGATGTCATCCAGCGTGTTTGGAAACAGACTAAAACGACCATGATCTTAGTAACGCACGATATCGACGAAGCAATTTATTTAGGAACGCGGATCGTAGTAATGACACCACGTCCCGGACGCATCAAGGAGATCGTCGATAATCCCTTGGAATTTCCACGGAAGAGAACTAGCGATGAGTTCTTACAGTTCAGACGGCAGATCCAAGATAAACTCAATTTTTAATCTATCGTATCAGGGGTGAACGAAGTGAAAAAACGTTATTTAATCAGCTTTTTAGGGGTAGTGTTTTTCGCCTTTTTGATCACTGGCTGCAGCAATAAGAAGAGCTCAGCTAGTCAAGCGGGTTACGCGAACGGCACGATCACCATTCCCGCTAAGAATGGTTCGATCTGTGGAGCTCCCAACTATATTGCTTATGAAAAAGGCTTTTTTAAAAAAAATGGTTTGAAAGCTAGCTTAGTTGCCAAGCCAACTAATATTTCTGACTTGGAAGCCGGCTTTGCCAGTGGCAAATATGACGCCTTAAACGGCGACTTCCAATATTTGCCAGCCATTCAAAATGGGGCTCAGATCCAAGCGGCCGGCGGGATCCATCAAGGCTGTGTCCAAGTCTTGGTACCAAACGATTCACCAATCAAGTCGGTCAAGGACTTGAAAGGTAAGACGATCGCCACACCGGGCCAAGGTTCAACGCCGCAGTTTGTCGCTTCGATTGCCTTGCAAAATTCCGGGATCGATCCTAAAAATGGCGTAACTTGGAAGACTTACGATTCCGATGTCTTGTCCACGGCTGCCGAAAAAGGCCAAGTGGATGCCATCGGAACAGTTGATCCATACGCCTATCAAGCCATCAAGGAAAAGAATTTCCGGATCATTATCGACAACAACAATCATGAAGGTAGCACCAAGATGGATAAGATGGGCATGAAAAAGGATGCTTCATGTTGCTACTTGTACTTATCCGATAAGTTGACAAAGCAAAATCCTAAGAAGGCCAAGGCCATCGTCAAAGCTTATCAAGAAGCGGCCGATTGGATCAATCATCATCCTAAGGAAACTGCCTCGATCCTTTTGAAAAAAGATTACGTTTCATCGAGCAAGTTCGTTAACGAAGAAAATGTTGGCAACTTGATCGCGGACTATCACTTTGGGCTCAAGAAGTCTCAAGGTAAATCAGATGTGAAATTTTATGCACAACAACTAAAGAAAGCCGGCTTTTTAAAGAGCGACACCAATGTCGATCAATTAGTCGAGCATGCTTATTACGAGAAATAGGGGAGTGAAGTCAATTGAGCAAGGAAAAATTCGATACGTTAAGAATTCACGGGGGTTATGACCCAGCTGAACACAACAATTCAGTCCAAATACCGATCTACCAAACAGCAGCTTTCACGCTAGGAACGGCCGCACAAGGGGATGCCGTCGCTTCTGGAGTCGTGACCGGTTCGTACACTTATTCTCGAGTAGGAAACCCGACCGTAGCCACTTTAGAAAAAAGAATTGCTGCACTAGATGGCGGAGTCGACGCCGTCGCAGTTGGTTCGGGAATGGCTGCGATTACCTACGCCATCTTGAATGTTGCCGAAGGAGGCGGCCGGATCATCGCACCGTATGATATTTACGGGGCAGCCTTAGATGAATTCGAAACGCTTTTTCCCAAGTTCGGGATCGATTTTGACTTGGTCGAAGACATCAATGACATTGCCACGATCAAAAAACTGATCAAGCCTGACACCAAGGCGATTTATGCCGAAAGTGTTTCCAACCCGACGACCGAGATCTCCGACATCGAGAAATTAGCCGAGGTAGCTCATAATGCCGATATTCCGCTGATCATCGATAATACTTTTTCAACACCATACTTGTTCCAACCGATCAAATATGGTGCCGACATCGTTGTCTATTCTTCAACTAAAGGTATCAGCGGCCACGGCAACGTCGTCTCGGGATTGATCGTCGACGGTGGCAATTTTGATTGGGACAACGGCAAATACCCGCAATTCCAAGAAAATGAATACAGCTTGAAAAACGTCAACTTTCCAAAAAACTACTCGTTCTCAAACGTCTTCGGAAAGCAAGCTTACATCAAACGGATCCGCATGAAATACGTACGCTTGATGGGAGCGGTCTTGGGACCAGTCGATGCTTATTTGGAACTGTTGGGACTAGAAACCATCACCGAACGGATCGACAAAGAAGTAGCGACAAGTTTAAAAATCGCCCAATTTCTAGCCGATAATCCTCACGTCAAAAAGGTTTACTACAGTGGACTTCCCGGCGCAGATCAATATGACTTAGCTCAAAAATATTTTCCTAGGGGTATCGGTACGGTCTTGTCTTTTGAACTAGATGGAACGTCACAACAGACGGATCAAGTCATCGATGCCACGCACTTATTCTTATACTTACCAAACGTCGGCGACAGTCGCTCATTGATCGTCAATCCTAGTAAGATCACACATCGGGAGATCCCCGAAGAGCGACGGATCAAGAGTGGCGTGACCGACCAATTACTAAGATTGTCGATTGGCCTAGAAGACGCCGACGACTTGATCAACGACCTAAATAGTGCAATCAACGCAACTTTCAAGTGAGGCGATAACATGGCAACATCAACCGAAACAGATTTTTTAACAGAAATTATTCAACTAAGACACGAATTCCACCAAAATCCCGAGCTGTCCAATCAAGAATTCCAGACAACAAAACGGATCACTGAGATTTTGACTGATTGGCAGATTCCCATTGAAAAAACCGATTTAGACACCGGACTTTTGGCGGTGATCGAAGGCACTGAACCCGGACCAACAATTGCCTTAAGAGCTGACATCGATGCCTTACCGATCCAAGAACAAACGGACATACCGTTCAAGTCGCAAAATCCCGGAGTAATGCACGCTTGCGGACACGACCTGCACTTGGCAAGTTTATTAGGAGCAGCTTACCAACTCAATCAGCAAAAAGACAGCCTCAAAGGCACCATCAAACTGCTTTTTCAACCAGCTGAAGAAGTTGGTCACGGCGGTGATCAAGTTTTGGATAAACACGTCTTAGACGGAGTAGAAGCTATCATCGGTTTCCACAATCAACCAGACTTACTGGTAGGAGAAATCGCTTTAAAATCAGGAGCCTTAATGGCTGGTTGCTATCACTTCGACATCACCATTGAAGGAAAGGGAGCACATGCGGCCCAACCCCAAAATGGAACGGACGTAGTAGTAACCCAAGCGGCCATAGTAACGCAGCTACAAACAATAGTAAGCAGAAACCAAGATCCCTTCCACGCAGTAGTAGTCAGCGTAACCAAAGTAAATGCCGGCAAAACCTGGAATGTCCTACCAGAAACAGCCACCCTAGAAGGCACAGTAAGAACCTTCAACCAAGCAGACACCGAAAAAGCCAAACAAAGACTGATCCAAATAGCCAAAAACACAGCAGCAACCTACAACCAAACGGCCACAGTAAACTGGACCACAGGAGCCGACCCAATTAACAACAACGAAAAAATAACCAACCTAGTAAAACAAGGCCTAACCAAAAAAGTAACCCAACCAAAACTAACCATGACAGCAGAAGACTTCGCCACCTTCGAAACAAAAATCCCAGGAACCTTCGCCTTCATAGGCTCCAACGGAGCAAAGAAAGCAAAAGGAGTCCACGATCCAAACTACAAAGGAAAAGACGAAACAATAAAAACAGGCATCCAATACTTCATAGAAAGCGCCAAAAGCGTACTAGAGGGGCTGGATAAGTAGATCAAAGAAATCAATCAAGATAGATATAAAAAGTTTTCAAGCGTTCGAGGTCTAAAGGTCTTTGGGTTTCCCAGAAATGAACCACTAACACAGATCGACAAGATAGAAATACAGCCCAAAATCGTAAGAACGAAACAAAAATAGACCAAAAAAATCAATCAAAGCAACATACCACTATAAAAATAAGTACCGTACCCCACCCAAAAAATTGGTTTAATTTAAAACCTAGGTTCTGGGGGGTGGAGGGAATTCGCTGTCAGCTGTGAAATTCCACTTAGCGGTTTACCGCTTAGTGGAAGGCTCGTATTGGAGATGTCCGGGCGAGCTTCCCGGATAGCTTCAATCGATGCCCACAGCGTTCCACAGCGCAATTCCCGGAACCCCCCAGAACCGGCAGTGAACCTCAACAAAAACAACAAAAGCAAATAAAACTCAAACACAAACAAAAAAAAGAGAGCAATCAGAAAAATCTGATTGCTCTCTTTTTAAATTAAACCAAAGAAGAATCTCCCGAAAAATCCATCTCTTTTATCCTTGACTTCCTCCGCATATAGAAAAGCATAGTAAGGAACATAAATACCAAGCCAATAGATAACAATATCAACATCTCAGGCCAAGCAGCGTTCCCAGTCATCAAAGTATCACGCAAACCTTGAACCGAATAAGTCATCGGAAGGAATGGGTTGATAGCTTGGAAGAATCCATCGGAAAGCTGGATCGGATAAGTACCGGCTGACCCACCAAGTTGGAGCACGAGTAAGATCATACTCAAGAATGCTCCGACTTTTCCAGCGACGAGGTTCAGCCACGAGACAATTTCCATGAAGGTTAGTCCCGTTAGGAAGATAACGCATAGTGTTGCGAATGGATGGATCGGTGCAAGACCATCGATCAATCTCAATAAGATATAAACTGTAATACTTTCGAACAAGGCGAAGCCTGTCTTAAGTGAAGCTTTACTTGCCCACCAGCCAATACTGCTGTGTGGGTATTTTCTTGGTGTGTAAAGATCAAACATCAAGTTGAAAGCTAAGGCACCAACGAAGAGTGATACGGAGATCATGTAAGGGGCCATACCAGTTCCGTTGTTTGGTGCATCATCACGTTCAGTGTGCTTCGTCGTAGTAGGCTTAGCAACTTGAGCGTAAGTTAATTTCGTTGGATCGACTTTCGACTTTTTAGCACCATTGGCTAATTGAGTCGTTAGATCAGTCGTTCCATCACTCAATTGACCAAGGCCGTCGCCCATTTGGGTTGAACCTGATTGCAATTGACCAGCACCACTCGAGATTTGGGTGGCACCACTAGACAATTGACTAGCACCGGATGTGATAGTTGAACCATTGGCGTTTAATTGAGCCAAGCCGGAATTCAATTGATCAGCACCGCTGCTTAATTGAGAAATACCACTAGTCAATGTTGGAACTTGATTGTTCAGTGAAGTTAAGCCGCTGTTCAAACTGCTTGCTCCATTGTTCAAACTAGCATTGTTATTCATTAATTCTAAAGTCCCAGCGGAAACTTGATTAGCACCGCTAGCTAATTGATCACTGCTTGATTGCAAGCTACTGATTCCGCTAGACAATTGACCCAGGCCGGCTGAGGCGTTTTGGATCTGACCAGTTAATTGTGCAGAAGCTGCAGCTAGTTGTTGGATGACTGTGGTCATGTCGGAAGCTGCTGAACTAGTTGAGTTAGCTGAATTACTTTGTGCAGAAGTTAAATTACTTAAATCAGCGCTTAAAGCATTAGCTGAATTTTTCAAAGCCGTTGTATCAGTTCCGGTATCAGAACCATCGACTGAAGCTAACATGGCTGCTTTTTGATCAGCAGTTAAGCCTTGGGCATCAGCTGTGGCAGCTAATCGTTCCTTGATGCCATCGGTCGAACTTGAGCCGACATTATCGATAGCTTTTTGTAAGGAAGCTAGATCATTTTGTAAAGCTGCTACTTGGCTAGAATTGCTGCCACTGAGCTGACTTTGCATGTTGTCGATCGAACCGCTGACTTGGTTCAATTGACTCGAACTAGTATTGCCGTTACCGATCTGTTGCAATTGTTGAGTCAATTCATTACTTGCTTCAGCAATTTGTCCCAGTCCGGAATTTAAAGTATCGGCATTTGTTGCTAAAGTCCCTGCACCGTTGGCTAATTCAGTTGAACCTGAACTTAGTTGCGAAGCTCCGGAATTCACTTGGCCAACGCCGTTGGTGTAACTTTGGATACCAGAAGCTAAAGTCGAACTTCCGGAAGTTAGTTGACCGACACCGCTAGATAAGCTGGCAGTACTGCCGTTCAACTGATTCAAACCGGTTGCTAAAGTTTGACTACCGTTAGCAGCAGAAGAAACACCGTTAATATAAGTACTTAAACCGTTGTTTAAGGTGTTAGCTCCATCGGCGAAGGTCAAAGAGCTCGAAGCTAGTTGATCTAAACCGGTAGTCATTTGTTGATTGGCGGAAACTAGTTGCGTTGTTCCGTCGCCTAACTTTTTACTACCGTTAGAAGCTTTTTTCATGCCATTACTTAATTGTTTGATCGAACTAAACATTGTTTTGGCATAAGTATTAGTAACTTCATCAGAGACGCTTTGAGCTGCTTGTTTGGCAGCCGAGGCGGTCATCTTCGATGCTACGTAGTTGTGACCGGCACTAGTTTTATAGTGCAAAACCATTTTTTCTGGTTTCTTGTTCAACAAGGTCGTAGCGTTTTTGGAAAAATTACTAGGTATGGTGATCGTCATGTAGTACTTTCCAGTATTCAAGCCATCATTGGCTTCTTTTTTATCCATGACTTTGAAGTCCATCGCTGACGATTTTTTCAAGTTGGATGCCAGATCTTTTCCGGCGTTCAACTTTTTACCTTGATAGGTCGTTGCCTTGTCTTCATTGACGACAGCAACGGGGATGTTTTCCAATTCTCCATATGGATCCCACATGGATTTTAGAAAAGTTACCGAGTATATCGAGGGTATAAAAATTATCGCAATTAGAACTATGGTCATAAATTTGTGCTTTTTCAGGTATTCCCATTCTGCACGAATCATATAAAAACCTCTATTTCTAAAAATAATTAATACACATCCTGTGTAATAATGATAATATAAGGTTGAGAATAAAATATCAACAGCAAAGTTATATTTTTTTTGAAATAATCATTATTTGAAACACAAATATGGAGTATATGAGAATTATGGCAATTGATAAACGAGTTCAAAGAACGAATAAAGCATTACGAGATGCATTTCGTGATATTTCCAAGACTAATAGTTATCACGATGTTACTGTTAAGAAATTGACTGAAAAAGCCGGGATCAATCGGAAGACTTTTTACCTGCATTACGATTCGATCGATGATTTTTTGAATACTTTTGTGGAGGAGCTTTCTGAGCAGTTGTTGGATATTATTACTGCGCAGCCTTTTGATCGGTATCGGTTGGAGACTGGGGAGATGTTTGATCCTTTGTTTGATTTTTTTGATCAGTCTCGGGAGTTTTTTACTTTTATTTTGATGTCGGATGAGTATAGTTTTTTGTCTCGGAAGGTGGAGAATCGGGTGGCTCGTGGGTTTACTGATGCTATTGAGTCGGCTTTTGGGATTTCCCGGACTGATGCTTATATTAGTGCTAGTTTTATGATCCGGAATACTGTTATGTTGTTTCGGATGTTTGATCGGGGGCAGGTTCGGTTTACTAAGAGTGAGTTTAAGGATCATTTGGTGCGTTTGAACCATTCTGGGTTGTCTACTTATTTAGATTAGTGGCTTTCTTGAGGTGAGAGAGTTTTTGGCAGACGAGGTGCGTTTTGCTTGGGTGGACGTTTGTGATTTTTGGTGGTTTTGGGTTGAGGTGGTAGTTTGGTTGTACGTTCACTGCCGACTCCGGGGCCCGGGGATACAGATGCTGGAACGCACCTGACGTCGATTTGAGCTTTCCGAAGAAGATCGCTTCGCAAATCTCAAATACGAGTCTTATTGTAAGCGATAAATCGCTAACAATAATTTAGGTGCTGAGGTCTGTATCCCCGGGCCCCTCCGTCTAGATGGTGCCACAATCCTTCTTTTTTTTGATGGGGACCGAGTTTTTTTGTACAAATTGGCACTTTTTGAGCGTCCTGGTTTTTGCAGTCTATCTCAGTTTCTACCTTGGTTTGTAAGATTAAGACCTAAATCAAAAGTCAAAATCAAAACCTAAATCAAAACCTAAATCTTATGCTTTTTTTTCTTTTGGGCTCGCGTGCTCGATTCTCTCGCACTCTTGCCTTTGCTTTTTCTCCTTTTTTTATTTGTTGTATATACATATTTAAATAACTAATTGATGAAGACGTTTGGAATTTTTTTCCTTTCGTCTTTTTTTTGTCTTAAATTTCTCTTTTCTCGCTTCTTTTTTCGTTCTTTACCAGTTTAATTGAATCATGTTGCCAGATTTTTCTGTAGTTTTACGCTTTCAATTTTTATTTTTTGCGCTCTTGTATTGTATGTATTTCAGCGCTTTTACAGATTGATTGGTATCAAGTTTTATCGATTGTTTTTTTATTCTTGGGGAAATCATTGATTGATTCGATAAATAATATTACAATTAATTTAATTTATTTCTAATTTATGGAGGGTATTATGATGGATTATTCTTATTTTCAAGTAAGCGAGCAGTCTTTGGAAGTTGAATTCCCCGAACAGATCAACGTTGAAGAAAATAAACTTATCCAAAACATTGCTCGTGAACTGATTGACCAGGATGCGGTTGGGGTTACGGGCGTTATACCTGCTTACCATACGTTAACCGTTAATTTTGATTTTGACTTAACCTCTTTTAAGGATTTGGTTGATCAAATTGATGAGATTATTGTAAATTCTAATGAACTAACAAACACGGGCAGGTCAATTATTGAACTGCCCGTTTGTTATTGCCCAAAATTTGGTCCGGACTTGGAAGATGTGGCTGAATTTGCTTCTGTTAGTGTTGAGGAATTGATCAAATTGCATTCGGGGACGGATTATTTTATTTATATGATGGGCTTTTTGCCTGGGTTTGCTTATATGGGGTCTGTTCCTGAACGAATTGCTATGCCTCGACTTGAGGTTCCTCGTAAGAGTATTGCTCCTGGTAGTGTTGGTATTGCTGGGGCTCAGACTGGGATGTATCCTGTGGAGTCTCCTGGTGGTTGGCGCTTGATCGGTCGGACTCCCGTTAAGTTGTATGATCCGGCTCGGCCGCAGTTGAAATATCGTTCGGGTGATTATATTCGTTTTGTGCCGATCGATGAAGCAGAGTACCAGCGAATCCAAAAATTGGATGCGGCTGGGGAATATTCTTTGAATGTTATTAAGGAAGGGGACGTTGATCATGGCTAATTTTGTTCGAGTGATCCAACCTGGTTTATCTACTACTGTTCAAGATCTGGGACGTCCTAGTCATCAGATCGAAGGCTTTCCTGAATCGGGGGCCATGGATAAATTTAGTTATAAGCTGGCCAATTTGTTAGTTAATAATCATCGAAATTCTGCTTCCTTGGAATTCGTTTCGACGGGACCCACTTTGCGGTTTGGTTGTGATTCTTTCATCGCCTTGACGGGTGGGAAGGTAAACGCCACTTTGAACGGTCAGCCGATCTTGCAAAATGAAGTAGTGGAAGTTGTTGCTGGTTCGATTTTAAAAGTGGGACCGGTGACTGAAGGTAATTACGGCTATTTAGCTTTTTCCAACGGTGGAGTCATTACTCAGCCGGTGCTCGATAGCCGTTCGACAACTTTGCGGACGCAGATGGGTGGACTCGATGGTCGGGCCTTGGAAACGGGCGACACGATCCCGATTAGAGACAGCGTGGTGATGCCGAGTTTGACTTCACGGAAGATCTACATTAAACATGAATTGATCACCGAGATCCACTTCGTCAAAGGTTTACAGTGGGACTTGTTTTCGCAAAAAGCTTTGCAGCAGTTTCAAAGTGAGACTTATCAAATATCTGAACAAATGGATCGAATGGGATATCGTCTCAATGGGCAAAAATTAGATGTGCCGGAAAAAAGTCTTTTATCTGAAGGAACGGTTTTTGGTAATATCCAGATTACTCGTGATGGCAGTCCCATAGCATTGTTGGCCGATCGTCAGACGACTGGTGGTTATCCAGTCATTGGTACTATCATTCGGGCAGATTTGAATCGATTCGTCCAAATGAAGCAAGGCCAGCAGTTCAAGTTCGTCATGACGGATATGGATACGGCTGTTGAAAAATTAGTTCAGCAACAAAAAATTATTAACGATACGTTTGAAAAATGGTACGCCGGACGTTACGTCGAACCAATCGGTCCGATCAGACGTGATGCCATCAAGATTGCTCGTTTGATCCGAGCTAATAAGTAGAAGGGATGAATAAAATGGAGTTAGATAGAGTCAAAAAATTGATTGAATTGATGAATGACGCAGGTTTGATCCACTTGGAGATCGACGACAAGCAGGGACACATCGTTTTAGAACGAAACATTACTAGTGCCGTTGCCGAAAACGTGGCTCCAGCAGTCCAGTCTGATCCCGAAGTGACCGCAGAAGAAAAAACTATCACAGCACCATTTGTCGGCACCTTTTATTCATCCGAACAGCCTGACAAAGCACCACTGATCAAGCCAGGCGACAAAGTTGAGAAGGGTCAGTCGATCGCAATTATCGAAGCGATGAAAATGATGAATGAAGTCAAATCTGATAAAGACGGCGTCATCGATAAAATTTTAGTTTCAAATGGTGATACAGTCGAATATGATCAACCATTGTTTACGTTGAAGTGAGGTGTGTCGAATGAAAAAAATGTTGATCGCCAATCGTGGCGAAATCGCCGTTAGGATCATTCGTGCCTGCAAAATTTTAGATATTATTAGCGTCGCCGTCTACTCAACCGCTGATAAAAATGCGATGCACGTGGCAATGGCCGATGAAGCGGTTTGTATCGGTGGACCTAATCCAGAAGATAGTTATTTGAACCAGGATGCCATAATCGCAGCCGCTCAAATCACCCAAGCAGATGCGATCCATCCGGGATACGGCTTTTTATCAGAAAATGCCGATTTCGCAAAGTTGTGTGAAGAACAAGGAATCAAGTTTGTGGGACCGAGTTCAGAAGTCATTGCCCGAATGGGTGAAAAATCCACAGCCAGAGAAACGATGATCAAGGCCGGCGTTCCGGTTATTCCTGGCTCTGGCAACGACTTTGTTGATTTTGCTGATTGCCAGACCGCTGCCGAAAAAATCGGTTATCCAGTGATGCTTAAAGCTAGTGCCGGTGGTGGCGGTAAAGGTATGCGAGTAGTGGAGCGACCAGAAGATCTGGAGAAGGAATTCGACTTAGCTCAAGCAGAAGCTCAAGCGGCTTTTGGTGATGGGCACATGTATCTTGAGAAATTTTTGGCTCACCCCCGCCACATCGAAGTCCAGATCGCCGCTGATCAATTCGGCAACGCTATTGCCATCGGCGAACGGGATTGCAGTTTGCAGCAACGCCACCAAAAGGTGATTGAAGAAGCTCCAGCTAGCACTTTAGACGAGAAGACACGCCAACAAATGTATGATGTCTCGGTCAAAGCAGCTCAGGATATTGATTATGAAGGGCTTGGGACGATGGAATTTTTGGTCGATGGTCCCGAAGAATTTTACTTCATGGAAATGAATACCCGAGTGCAAGTGGAGCATCCAATCACTGAATTGACTAGTGATGTGGACCTGGTTGACTTGCAGATCAAAGTTGCACAAGGAGAACCGATCCCCTTTGCTGAAATCCATAAACACAATTTTGCTTTAGAATGTCGGATCAACGCAAAAACGGCCGGCAAAGTCGATGCCTTGCACTTGCCAGCGGGACACGGGATTAGAACTGACAGTGCCTTATATCAAGGATATAAAGTCCCATCAAATTACGACTCGATGATCGCCAAAGTAATCAGCTTTGCGCCCGATCGCGAAACGGCCATCCGCCAAATGTCTGAAGCTTTGGAGGAAACGGTTATCGCCGGAATCCACACGAATTTAGACTTTTTAATGCAAGTAATTGAAGAACCTGATTATAAGATCAACCATACAGATATTAGTTGGCTCGATAATTTAGCTAACTAACAGGAGGTTTTTAAAATGACAGACGAACTTAAAAATCTTTCCCCGGTGCAATTGCGCCACTTGATCCGCCAAGGAAAATATACCGACAATACGAGTGGACTAGCTCCGGGATATACACAAGCCAATTTGGTCATATTGCCCAAAGACTTGGCATACGATTTCCTGCTTTTTACCCAGCGAAATCCGAAACCTTGTCCGGTACTAGAAGTTAGCAATGCTGGCAGCAAAAAATTAACTGAGATGGCGACCGATATTGATCTGGCCAACGATTTTCCGAAGTATCGAATCTATGAAAAAGGCGAATTGACCCAGGAAGTTACTAGTATCGACGAATATTGGCGCGACGATCTAGTCAGTTTCGTGATCGGCTGTAGTTTTTCCTTTGAATCAGAACTGTTAGCAGCCGGGATCGAAGTGCGCAACATTACTGAAAACGTCAACGTTCCGATGTATGACACTAACATTCCTTTGAAGTCAGCCGGACAATTTCACGGCAACATGGTCGTCAGCATGCGACCGATCCCACAAGATCAAGTCGTTGAAGCAGTCAAAGTGACCAACGCCATGCCGAAAGTTCATGGGGCTCCGATCCAGATCGGTGATCCAGAATACATTGGCATTACTGACTTAGATCAACCGGATTACGGGGATGCTGTAACCATTAATCCAGGCGAAGTTCCAGTTTTTTGGCCTTGTGGAGTAACGCCTCAAAACGTCATCATGCAGACGAAACCCGATTTCGTCATCACACATTCGCCGGGACATATGTTAGTGACCGACGTTAAAAATACTGAATTGAAATACCTTTAAAAAACATCATTTATTAAATAGGGGGATACTATGACAAAAATTGATATGAACAGTGATTTGGGCGAAAGCTTTGGTAGATATAGCTTAGGTCGCGATCCCGAGATCATTCCGCTAGTTAGCTCAGTCAATATTGCTTGCGGATTTCACGCTGGCGATCCTGATGTGATGGCAAAGACTGTTGCTTTAGCTGAAAAAGCTGGCATTGGGGTCGGAGCCCATCCTGGCTTTCCTGACTTGCAAGGATTCGGCCGTCGTAAAATGGCGATGAAACCAGCCGAAGTTAAAAACATGGTCACTTACCAAGTGGGTGCCTTACAAGCTTTTACTTCAAATAAAAAACTGCAACACGTCAAACCACATGGGGCTCTTTACAATATGGCAGCGACTGATCACGATTTAGCCGTAGCGATTTGCGAAGGGATCAAGCAAGTCGATCCTGATCTGCCGATTTATGGTTTGGCCAATTCAGAACTGATCAAAGCAGCGAAAGAAGTGGGAATTCCTTACGCTCAAGAGGCCTTTGGTGATCGCAACTATAATGCTGATGGTACTTTAGTGAGTCGTTCGCTACCTAACGCTGTCATCAAAGAACCTAAAGAAGTTGCCCAGCGAGTTTTAGCTATGATCCAAAATGAAGAAATCGTAGCACTCGATGGCACCAAGATTCCTCTTAAACCTGATTCCATTTGTGTTCACGGGGACAATCAAGCTGCCTTAGATATCGTTTCGGAGTTAAGATCCACTCTAACTAATGCAGGGATCGAAATTACTCCTTTTTAAAAAATCTAAGAAAAGGTAGATCAGTTTATGAATGATAAAGAAAAAGAATTTGCGGACAAAAAAATGACCAAAGCTCGCTCGCCACGAAGTATTGCCATGGGTGCTGCTTTTTTGATGGCAATGGCAGCTGTTGGACCAGGATTTTTAACACAAACAGCTACTTTTACTGGGGAAATGGGCGCAAACTTTGGTTTTGCAATTTTACTATGTATTATCGTCGACTTCATCGTTCAAATGAATGTCTGGCGCATCATCGTCGTTAGTGGAAAAAGAGCGCAAGTGATCGCTAACGAAGTTTTACCAGGACTAGGATACGTCCTTTCGTTTTTAGTTGCCGTCGGCGGACTCTTGTTCAATATCGGTAACATCGGTGGGGCAGGTTTAGGACTGAATGTCTTATTCGGCATCTCACCTGAAAACGGTGCCGTCATAGCGGCCTGTATCGCCATCGCCATCTTCGTAGCAAAAAATGCGATGACTGTCGTTGATCGGACGGTCCAATTGTTGGCGGTAGTAAAGATAGGGATTTTGATCTACATCATTTGTGTCATGGCCGTACCTTATCAATCAGCCGTGACGCACACTTTCATGCCAACGGACGTCAACTTTTATTCAATCGTAACCATCATCGGTGGAACCGTCGGAGGATATATTTCCTTCTCTGGTGGACACCGTTTGATTGAAGGTGGAATGAAAGGTGAAAAAGAATTGAAGTACGTCAACGAAGGTGCCATTACCGGAATCGGTGTCGCATCTTTGATCCGGATCCTCTTATTCCTCGCTGGACTAGCCGTAGTTAGTGTCGGCTACAAACTAGACCCAAGCAACCCAGCAGCCTCGATCTTCAAATACGCTGCCGGAAACTTCGGTTATAAATTTTTCGGACTATTATTATTTGCGGCCGGAATGACTTCGACCTTAGGTTCAACATTCACCTCGATCTCATTTTTAAACTATACGAGAAAAGTGAAATCTGAAGTAAAAATGGCTCGTTACAACCGTCTATTAGTAATGGGCTTCATCATCTTCTCGACCGCCGTATTTTATTTCATCGGCCAACCAGCAAAGATCCTAGTAGTAGTAGGAGCCATCAACGGCTTCATCCTACCGGTCTCACTAGCAATCTTACTAATAGCCGCCAAGAAAAAAGATATCATTGGCAAATATCACCATTCATGGTTCTTAACCATAACAGGCTGGTTCGTAGTAGCCTTCATGCTCTACGCCAGTGTACAAGCAGTCATCAACTTGCTTTAAAACTAAATAAAAATTTTGGAAACTTCGCCACTATTAAACAAGTGGCGATTTTTTTTGTCATCGATCACGACCAAGGCTCCCGAGTCATCCACATCAACAGCCTGACCGACCACCCGACGATTACCGGCAACCACTTCCACACGCTGACCAAAAGTAGAACAAAGCTGACGAAAAGCAGGCACGATCGAATCGGCTTTTTGCAAAAGAGGAACCAAAGAATTAAGCACCGAAGCCACAAAGACATTTCGATCAAAAGACGCACCGGCACCAGAATGACCAGCGATCCCAGCCAATTCATCAGGAAAGGCATCAACAGAAAAATTAACCCCGATCCCCAAAACCACAAAGCGCATCCGCCCAGAATCATCAACAACAGACTCAGCCAAAATTCCGCCACACTTAAGCCCATCAACCAAAATATCATTGACCCACTTCAAAGAAAAATCCCGCCCAGAAATCATCCCAGACAAAGCCCGACAAACACAAACCCCAGCAGCCAAAGTAAGCAAAGAAACATCCTCAACCAACTCAACTGGCAACAAAACACTAAAATAAACCCCAGAATCCGAAGGCGAAAAAAATACACGCCCAAACTTCCCATACCCCCCAGACTGAGAATCAGCCACAACCAAAGAAGGCTCAGAAGCAGAAAACTCAGAAAAATGACGCTTCAAATAAGCATTAGAAGAATCAATCTCATCAAAAACCTCCACCGAAGCAGGAAAATCAAGAGAAGAAGAAATAGAGTCAGCGTTTAAAGGAATCAAGAGCAAAACCTCCGAGTAATTATTAAGTTCATTATACAAGATGAAAGAGAAGTAATAGAGGAGAGAAGCCAGTAAGTCGGAGGATACAAAAAAATAATAGAAGAAAAAAAGACTAATCAGAAACCCCAAAAAGGGTAAATCTGATCAGTCTTTAAATATATGTTTTTGATTTTTAACTTAAGGTTTTGGTCTTAAGGTCTTGACCCGAAGGTCTAGGTTTGAAGATTTTGATCTTACCAACCAGGATAGAAATTGAGATAGACCACAAAATATAGGACGAGCAAACACTGCCAACTTGTACTGTAAAACTCGGTCCCCACCCAAAAAAAGGGGGATTGATGCACCATCTAGACGGAGGGGCCCGGGGATACAGCCCTCAGTGGTGAAATTCTTCTTAGCGACGAAGGAGCTTAGAAGAAGGTGCAGTTTTGAAACAAGCGAGCGGTTTGTGATCGATTGGTTCAAAATGTGCCCACCACGTTCCAGCGGATGTATCCCCGGGCCCCGGAGTCGGCAGTGAACCACCACACCAAACTACAACCTCTATCCAACGAACTAAACCATCAAAACATCAGCCAAGCAAAACGCCTCTGTCCGCTAAACTCTCTCACCTCTAGGCTTATTACCTCGACCAATTAATTCCTTGGTTAGTCTCACGCATACTATCTCCATCCATAACAAATGAATCATTGTTACCAGGACCACCGCTACCATCTTTAAAGTTAACATGAATAGTATTACCAGAAATCTTAGTAACAGTATAAGAACCGCTCTTAATATCAGAACCATCACCATCGTCACGGTCATAAGTACCATCATCATAGAAAGTAAACGTAGAATCATTATCATCATTACTCCAAGTACCGACAAGATCAGAACTAGAAGTAGAATCTGAATCATAATCATCACTATCATCGTAATCAGAGCTAGAATCAGAATCGTCGTCATCATCGTAATCACGATAAATGATCTTCGTCTTAGTGCTTTCTTTCTTATTCTTATCCTTCTTCACATTGATAGTCTTAAACTCAGGATCGCCGGCCAAAGGAACCTCGACCTTCTTCGAAGCCTTCTTACCACTACCATTGATCTGAACAGTATAAACACCAGGATATTGGTTATCGATAATATACTTACCACCCTTATTAGTAGCAGAAGCAGCTTTACCGTTGACCTTGATAGCTGGATTTTTTGCATTAGTACTGATCCGGATCTCTTGTTTCTTGATTTGGACCCGATACTTCGGATAAATTCCTAAAAATTTACCTGATTGAACGACTTCGAAGTTCGTACCACTTTCATCTTCATCGTCGGAAGCGGCTTTCACGTCACCGTTGCCACTTTGAACGATTCGTTTGATTTGATCCTTGTTGGTCTTATCTTGCAAGAACAAGGCGCTCAAAGGTTCAAGGTCGTCAGATTTGATTTGGTCACCGTTTTCGTCAACGGCCACACTAGACATTTTTTCAGTGTCACCACTGCTCAAGTTGTTAGCTAGCATGTCGACTTGGCGAGGGCGACTGTAATATTGCGTTCCACCGAAGTAAGCGCCGGCTGCGACAATGATCAAAATGAAGAAGAACAAAAGACCACGATGTTTCTTTTTCTTCTTATTTTTTTTCTTAGGTTTCGTTGCCACGTTGTTTTGTTGAACTTGTTGATTAGGATCAAAGTTTGGATCAACTGGTCCGTTTTGATTGAAATTATTAGCGCCATTTTGCGCTTGAGCGTTGCTTTGGTTTTGATCATATTGCATTTGACCAGCTTGATTCATTTGACCGTTATTTTGTGCTTGATCAAAGTTGTTAGGATCAGCATTTTGACTAGGGTCGGTATTGTTTGCTGGATCATTATTTTGAGATGGGTCAACATTGTTGTTTGTTGGTTCACCGTTATTTTGATCAACTGAACTATTGTTAGGAGTTTGATTGGATCCATTGTTTGTAGCTTGATCCGTTTGGTCATTTCCATTGGCAAGGTCAGTTTGATCTGTATCGTTTGATTCACTGGAACTAGTTGATTCAGCTGCTTCATCATCCGACTTTTTGCTCATTGATTGAGCTTTGGCTTGGTCAGCAGGTGAAACGGTATTTTGATCAGGTGTTGTTGAAACGTTATTGTCCTCGTTTAAGCTGTTAGTATATTTTTCATTAAAATCAGCTAAGTTGTAGCCACAGTTCGGGCAAAAAACGTCACCTATTTGAACTTTTGTACCACAGTTGGGACAAAAGGTCGTATTTTCGTTCATAATATTATCCCCTTATTTGTTATCTATCGGTTGGTTCAAAACTTTTGTTAAGGCTTTGGCAATTTTGTCGTGGCCTTTTTGGTTAGGATGCAAAGTATCGGCAGGGCGGTTCCAGACTGATTCGGTGATCGATGCTGGAGTTCCGGCGACACTCGGGTCACCTTGCCAAATGTCGGCTAAGTTGACGACTGGCAAATTGCGGCTTTTTCCCTCGGCTTTGATAACTTTATCAAAACGTAAGTCGTTTTCTTTGTTGGGACCGTCAGCAGGTGACCAACTCGTCATCAAGATGATCTTGGCGTGAGTCTTTTGCTGCAACTGGTCGAGAATTTGCTTGATCGAACTACGATAGTTCGGCAAGGCCTTTTCGTTGTTAACATCGGCTGCATCGTTAGTACCGAATTCAACGGTCACGATATCAGGATCTTGGTCGATGATTGTCTGCACGTTAGGCAAACCAAAGTTAGTTGCCGTCTTTCCGACCATGGCCGTGCCTTTTTCTTCGACCTTTTTACCAGTAGCTTTAGCTATTTGACGCGTGAACTGGCTCGTAAAGCGGTCAGACTGCGAGTTTACCATTAAACCGACACTCAATGAATCCCCCAAAGGCGAGTAGACTAGAGATTTCTTCGATGAATTCTTTAGTTCACTAGCCAAAGTTTTCGGTTGTTTTTGATCTTTCTTGGTCTTTTTAGGCTTTTGTTTTTGCTCAGTTTTTGTGGAATCATCTGACTTTTTAGTCGACTGCGAACAGCCACTGGCAAAAATCAGTAAGAAACTTAAGCAGAACAAAGTTACCAACCATATTTTCTTATTTTTCCCCATAATAACTTCCAATGATTTTTTTAAAAATAACATTATTAGTATAACAAATATTATTTTATTTATCTTTGAGCGAGCTATAAATCTATTCAAATTTTGAAAAAATATTTTTATATAGTCAAAGAGAAAATCGAATAGTTCCGGTGGTAAAATTTTTAAAAGTAAATTTTTAATAATAGCATTGGAAAAGTTATTACTGTTGACCGAGCAACCGTCGAAACAGGCTAAGGCGTAAAGCCGCTATATCATGGCCTTTATCAAGCTTTGAAAGCGATGCAAATTTTTGAATAATTATGTTAATAGTGTTAAAATTATATAACTTAAATTTACGAGGTTACTATGACTAACAAATCTGAATTAGAACACTTAGACGAGAAAAAAATCGAACAACACCATCTCGATGAAGTCATTGAGATCGTGAAAAATACTCAACAAAGACTGCAAGAGCATATCGACATCGCCGAAAACGACTTGGAAGTTATCAACGATGCTTTCGATAATATCCACGTCGGAATGGACGGAGATGCTATTTCCTTTGACGCTGCTTTGTCGATCCGTCAGCAACAACAAATGCTCGACGAAAGAAACAATAGTTGGCAACAAAATCGTCAACGAATGGATATCTTGAAGCGTTTGGAAAAGACGCCTTACTTTGCCCGTTTGGATTTCCAAGAAAAAGGCGAGCCCAAGAAGGAAACGATTTATATCGGGATGAGCTCTTTGACTGACTCTGCCGATCACTTTTTGATCTATGACTGGCGAGCACCGATCTCCTCAATTTACTACGATGGTAATTTAGGTGAGGTCCACTATCAGTCACCTGATGGCGATCAAACAGTCGACCTTTATTTGAAACGACAATTTTTGATCGAAAACGGCAAGATCACCTCGTATTTTGACACGCAAGAAACTATCGGCGACCAAATGTTGTTGGAAGTTCTCGATGAGAAGTCTTCGACCCACATGAAGGGGATCGTCAAGACTATCCAAAAGGAACAAAATAAGATCATTCGGAATACCAAGTCGAAGCTGCTCTTCGTTCAAGGTGCCGCCGGATCTGGTAAGACTTCCGCCATTTTGCAACGGATCGCCTATTTACTTTATCGTTACCGGGGCAATTTAACTTCCAGCCAAGTGGTAATGTTTTCGCCAAATATGCTTTTTAATGACTACATCAAAGACGTTCTGCCCGAAATGGGTGAGCAAAACATGGTCCAGATGACATACAGCCAGTACGTGGCCCGTCGTTTGCCAAACTTGAGCGTTGAAACACTTTCGGAAAAATTCGAACACGACGACAACCAAAAACGGAAGCAACTTTCTAAGTTCGTCTCCGATACCGAATTTTTCAAGATCTTAACCAACTATAGTAATTTACTGAACCAAAGCGGGATCAGCTTCCGTGACTTGAAATTCAAAGGCAAAGTCTTTATCCCTAAGGAAAAAATCGCCGAGATCTATTATGGCTTTGGTCCCCAATACAATTTAGGCAACCGACTCGATGCGACAGTCGAGCGTTTGATCAAGATGCTCCACCGCAAGATCGGCGCCGAAATGCGTTCGAAGTGGGTCGCTGAACGAGTAGAAAACTTGAGCCAAGAAGAGCTACAAGAACTTTATCGCTCTGCTGATCAAGAGTTCAAAAATGGTGATCAGGAGCAAAAATTCTTAGCTCGTCAGATCGTAACGAAGATGATGCAAAAAGTTTATCGCCAAATCGTTCGTTTCCGATTCATCAACGTATCGACTAACTATTTAAACTTTTTGAAGTCAGTGCCTAAGATCACTGATCTATCGACCTTTGGCGTCACAGAACAACAGTGGGATGACTACGTTCAAGAGTTCGTTGATGGGATGAACAATAAGACTATTTCGATCAACAACATCACGCCATACTTGTACTTGTACGACCTCGTGACCGGAAAACACGGTGAACTCGATATGAAGTTCGTCTTCATCGATGAAATCCAAGATTACACACCGTTCCAACTAGCATATTTGAAATATAACTTCCCAAGAGCACGCTATACGATGCTAGGGGATTTGAACCAGTCGA
This sequence comes from Companilactobacillus zhongbaensis, assembly GCF_003946515.1. Classification (GTDB taxonomy): domain Bacteria; phylum Bacillota; class Bacilli; order Lactobacillales; family Lactobacillaceae; genus Companilactobacillus; species Companilactobacillus zhongbaensis. Next base: position 27,869 of record NZ_RHOM01000018.1, read on the forward strand.
TCTTCACCAAGAAAAACAGTCAGACGTTGTTGTCAGAAGTTCAACAATTGTTTGATGCTGACGATACTAAAGTGGTGCAGTTAACACATTCATACCGTTCAACTAAGCAGATCACCGACTATACCAAGTCGATCTTGACTAACGGGCAAAAAATCGAGCCATTCAATCGAGATGGTGATCTACCTAACGTCATCATGTCCGATAGCGTGCAAGGTTCGATCCAACAAGTGATCGGTCAGTTGAAGAAAAATGAAGCGGATAACTTCACGACCGCCGTCATCACTAAGACGCTTGAAGAAGCTCAAAACGTCCAAAAAGACTTGTTGAAGCAAGGTGTCAAAGCCACATTGATCAAGTCAGAAAATCAACGACTAGCAGCTGGAACCATTGTCTTGCCATCATATTTGGCAAAAGGACTCGAGTTCGACTCGGTCATCGTTTGGGATGCTTCAAAAGATAAGTTTGACGAAGATGAGCAACAATTGATCTACACGATCACCTCAAGAGCAATGCATCGTTTGACGATCACAGCCATCGGCGAGTTGTCTCAGTTGTTGCAAAGAGTACCGAAGAAGTATTATATAGTAGATTAGAATATACAACATGGCTTGCTTTTTTGAGCCGTGTTTTTTTATGAAATGGAGAAACCAAATTGACTCAATCACTTTATTGGAATCGGATCGCCGAAAAAGCTAAATCAGAAAATCGACCTTTTTTCAGCTTGGCACCCATGGAAGCCGTCACGAGTTCAGTCTTCCGTCGCGTCGTAGCCAAGGCAGCAGCGCCGGATGTTTTTTACACCGAATTCACTAACGCCTTGAGCATTACGCATCCAATCGCCAAAAAGACGACCAAGGGCCGGCTATACATCGATCCAGCAGAAGACCCAAAACCGGTCATCCAATTGTGGGGCAACAGTAAAGAAGACTTTGAAAAAGCCGCAGTAGAAGTAGAAAAAGACGGCTACGAAGCCATCGACATCAACATGGGCTGTCCCGACATAGCCGTCATCAAAAATCACAGCGGAAGCGACTTGATCCGCCACTTCGACACCGCCCAAGCAGTAATCGACGGCGCCAACACATCCAAACTACCAGTAACCTTAAAAACCAGACTAGGCTACAGCGAAGTAGAAGAATACAAAACATGGATCCCATTCCTACTAAAACAACACGCCCCAGTCCTAACCATCCACCTAAGAACCAGAGAAGAAATGAGCAAAGTCCCAGCTCACTATGAACTGATCGACGACCTAGTAAAAATGCGAGACCAACTAGCCCCCGACACATTACTACAAATAAACGGCGACATAATGGACTACCAACAAGGCCTAAAACTAGCCAACGAACACCCAGGAGTAGACGGAATAATGATAGGAAGAGGAATCTTCACCAACCCCTACGCCTTCGAAAAACAAAAACAACCCCACACCACAGAACAACTACTAACCTTATTCAAATACCAACTAGACCTATACGACCAATTCACAGCAAAAGGAATCCCAGGCCACTTCGCCCCACTACAGAGATTCTTCAAAATTTACGTAAGAGGTCTAAAACACGCAGCCGAAATAAGAAATGATTTAATGTCGACCAAGACAACAGATGAGGCTAGACAGGTGATAGAAAAAATTGAAAACGGTGGGTATAACTAAAAAAGTACTGATCTCGGAAGAAAAGAGATCAGTACTTTTTTTTAATAATCAATCATTACGGTTCAACAATTTAATGTGAGAAAAATCCATATTTGGCTTAATACGTTCAATACGTAAACGCTGTTCTTCAACAGAATAAGACTTATTAATACGGTCCAAAACAATTTTCAGTTCCTCATCATTTTTAACAGTAACACGCGTACTCAAAGGCTTCATAAAAAATCACCATCCTAGTAGCAAAACAGTATCATGTAAAAGATTTGAAGTAAAACCATAGCAAAAATAAGTGCAGAAAAGAACGAACCAAGTTAAAAATGCACGAATCAAATCAAGATAATAATAATCTCACGAGCGAAGCAAGTGAGTCCGAAAACAAGATAGCAACCGATGATAACACAAGAAAAAAATCAAATAGATAGAGCGAGTGACCAAAATCGTAAGAGTAGGAAAAAACTAAACACGTAGAAATCAACCAAAGAAACATACCACTATAAGAATAAGTACCGTATCCAACCAAAAAGGGATGTTATTACCACCTTAGGTTCTGGGAGGGTGGAGAGAATTCGCCGTCAGCCATGAAATTTCACTTAGCGGTTTACCGCTTAGTGAAAGACCCAGCTTTGAAACAAGCGAGCGGTCTGTGCTCGATTGGTTCAAAGTGGCGTCCATGGCGTTCCACGGCGCAATTCTCGGAACCCTCCCAGAACCGGCAGTGAACCACCCTAAAAACAACAAACACAATAAAATTAAAACACCAAAACACCCAAACATCTTAAACAAAACTAACGATTATAATAAAACCCCACACCAACCAAATATAAATGTTAAAATAACATGTGAAAACACCAACAAGAAATTACTACTTTTTGAATCAACAGGGGGTTCACACTTTGAACATATTAATCACCGGTGGAGCCGGCTACATCGGATCAAACATCTACCTGTCGCTGTTCAACAACGGCTACAACCCGATCATCGTTGACAACTTCTCAAACTCAGACACACGTCGGATCAATGAACTAGAAACGTTGACCAAGCAACAAGTAAAATATTATGAATGCGACATTCGCGACATCGATTCCATGGAAAAAGTCCTCAAGGAAAATGACATCGTTGCCGTGATCGATGCTGCCGGATACAAAGTTACTCCTGAATCAGTGACCAATCCGCTGAAATATTACAAAAATAACACGAACGGCATTATCGATTTATTGATATCTATGCAAAATGCCAACGTCAAAAAAATCGTCTTCAGTTCTTCTGCTAGTGTCTATGGTGACGCCAAGATCTTGCCGGTCAATGAAGAATCGGAAACAAACCCTGTCAGCCCTTATGGAACGACAAAACTACAAAGTGAACAAATCATTAAAGACTTAGTTAAAGCTGACCCTGAATGGAGTGCCATTTCCTTACGTTACTTCAATCCTCTGGGGATGGACAAGTCAGGAATGCTCGATGATTACAGCAACAATATGACTAACAACGTTTATGACTCGATCCGCGAAGTGATTGATGGCAAGCGTGACCACCTCGATATTTTTGGAAATGACTATGATACAGTTGATGGAACTCCTGTCAGAGATTATATTCACATCACTGATTTAGCTGATGGACACATTTCTGCACTCAAACGTGCTATCGACAATAAAGATGCCTTTGAGATCTTCAACCTCGGTTGTGGAAACGGCGTGACAGTTCTCCAGTTGAAGAAGATCTTTGAAGAACATACGCATAAAGAAATACCTTCAGTCTTCCAAGATAGAAGAGCTGGGGATGCTCCGGTCAGTTATGCTGATATCACTAAAGCTGAAAAAGTTTTAGGCTGGAAACCGATGCATACACTTGCTGGCGAAGAAATAACAGTTGAATAAGAACACATCAAAAAAGCAGAACAAACTATAAAAAGTTTGTCCTGCTTTTTTAAAACCATAGTGGTAATAAGATGGCTGCAGCAGCAGTCCCATCGTAGCGCATGGCACGGGTTGAGATTTGGTTGAATAACTCAACCGCTGCTTTCGGGAATTCCTTCGAATGATCCATATGGTACAAGGTCATTTGTTTGGAAAGCTTACTACTTATTAGGTCAACATCTTGTCTTTTTTCTAATTCCGTGGCGGAATTCAAGATCAACTTTTGGAGGTCAGGGTATTTCTTGACCTCGGAATCTCCGTAAGCTGCTGATAGTTGGTCCATTAAGGTTTCGACTGATTTTTGCTTTGCCATTTTATTATCTTCTTTCGTTATCCTAGCACCGTTAAAATAACCATGTTCAACCTCTTCGACAAGCTAATAAGTTTATCGTAAGTAGGGTCGATCGAGGCTTCTTTTATCTTAGTTTTGAGCTGCTTTTGTTCAAACGGCGTGAAGAAGATCTTCAGGTCGTGGTTACCGTACAATGTTGAGAGCACGGCAAAGGTGTCTGGTGAGATCTTGTCAGCGTTCAAGATCTCATCACGCATGTTTTGGACGATTTCTTTTTTGAGATGATAGTCTGGGATGTAATTGATCGTCTTGTGCAAAATACCTGTCGTGGCTTTAGTGACGTCAACTTTCGTGACGAGTGAATCGCCGATCTGGTTGTAAATATTGCGGGTGATCCGTTCTTTGGTTGCCATGGCACGCAGCACGTGGGTGACACTTTTTCCTTGGTTTTTATTGATGATTTGGAAAAAATCATTCAAATAAGCTTTGTCTTTTGGCAATAATTTGTTTATGATAACGCTATTGTCGGTTAGATCGATAATATCATTCAAAGCTAAGTCAAAGAAGGCGGCTTCGACTAAAAAAGCTCTCCGGCGAGTATTTTTAATGATGCGAACACTGCCTTTTTCGTTGCAAGATAAAATAAAATACGTTTGTGGGATATTGAGTTCCATATGGTTCTCCTTTTAGTTGGACACTAATGTGTCATGACCCGTGAGACAGTCTTGGATCTTAGGTACCAACAATTTTTCCAATAGATCATAACCCTTGTCTGAGAAGTGAAGACCATCTCGTTGCAGCAATTCATCGACATTTTCTACCGCTGACATCGCATGCAAGAGATCAACGTATTCTACGTCTAATTGTTTACTGAGATGTTCAGTGACTAATTCAAATTGAATTTGTCGAGTCCAAGGGCGTCTAAGGTTTTTATGCCAATCTGTATACGGTGGCGAGACTAAAACGGTCTTATCAGCACCGATTTCGTTTATGATGTAAGTTAGATTGGATGCGAATTTGCCGGGTTTGATTTCTTCAAAAGTTGAGACGTCATTGGCACCCAGCATAATAACGCAGACGTCTGGTTTAAGATTCGTAACTTTTTTCGTAACAGGTACAGCGTCACTAGTTTTGAATCCCGCAACTGAAAGGTTGAGGACTTTGTTGGCTGGAAAGGCGTCTTTGATGCGATTTGTGAATTCGCTGCTGACCATGCCATCGTGATAACCTGCCATGATAGAGTCACCAAATAATACAATTCTTTTCATTTGATATAAGTTCCTCTATAAAAATGTTCTATACTATATACTAGAATAACAGAAAAACGCCAAAAGTTAATTAACATTCAATAAGTAGGTTGAAAATATGCAAGATTTATCAAATTACTACCAATTTTCTCGCGATGAATGGCAAAATTTCCACGGCGAGCATCATAATCAGGCAATTACCGACACTGAATTACGAAAGATCAAGTCGTTGGACGATGAGATCTCGATCGATGACGTGAAGGTGATCTATGCGCCGATCCGCCATTTGTTGCATGTGTACTTAAAGAATTATCGTAAGTTAGTTAAATTAAAAAATGAGTTCATGGATATGAACAATAAGAAGATACCTTTCATTATCGGTGTCTCTGGTTCGGTTGCGGTCGGAAAAAGCACGACAGCGCGGCTATTAAAGATCATGCTCGAAAGAGCTTATCCACAGTACAATGTCGGTCAAATGACCACAGACGGCTTCTTATATCCTAGCAAGGTCTTGAAAGAAAAAGGCTTGATGGATAAAAAAGGCTTTCCGGAAACGTACGACATGGAAAAGCTGATCAAATTTTTGAGTGACGTCAAGACTAAGACTGGTCCGATCAAGTATCCGTTGTACTCGCACAACATTTATGACATCATTCCCGACAAGTATGAAGAAGTCAATGACCCAGATATTTTGATCGTCGAAGGTATCAACGTCTTGCAGCTACCACAAAACACTAACATCTACGTCAGTGACTTTTTCGACTTCTCGATTTTTATCGACGCCGAAGCCAACGACATCGAGCAGTGGTTTTTAAATCGGTTCGACACTTTGCTCGATATGTCCAAGGATGATCCGGACAGTTATTATTATCACTTCACCCAAATGCCACGGCAAAAAGCTAATCAAATCGCCAAAGACGTTTGGGACCAGATCAATTTTCCTAACTTGCAGGAATACATTGAGCCAACTCGAAATCGGGCTAATCTCGTTCTTCACAAATCAGCCGAACATCAGATCGATACGGTTTTTTTGCGTAAATATTAGAAAGTCCGAGTTCAAGGGTTGTACTGGAAACGATTTATCATATACAATAGTATAAATTAAAAAAAAGGGGATTGTGATTTGAGCAAAAAATGGCCAGATGCTGACGGTATCGTAGTTATCGATTATGGTAGTCAATACAATCAATTGATCACACGTCGTATTCGTGACTTCGGAATTTATTCTGAACTCATGCCTAACACGATTACTGCAGCTGACATTAAAGAAATCAATCCTAAGGGTATCATCTTATCAGGTGGACCAAACTCCGTTTATGACGAAGATGCCTTTACTATTGATCAAGACATTTACAAATTAGGCATTCCTATTTTAGGTATTTGTTATGGTATGCAACTAATGTCATACAACCTAGGTGGAAAAGTCGAATCAGCCGACAACCGTGAATACGGTAAAGCCGACATTGAAGTAACAGACGACTCAGCCGCATTATTCAATGGTCTTCCTAAAGATCAATACGTTTGGATGTCACATGGTGACTTAGTACGTGAAGCCCCAGAAGGCTTCAAAGTTACTGCTACAAGTAAGAACGCACCGATCTCATCAATTGCCAACGACGACAAGAAGATGTACGGTGTGCAATTCCATGCTGAAGTTAGAAACACTGAATACGGACTAGACATTTTGAAGAAATTTGCTTTTGATGTTTGTGGCGCCAAAGCAAACTGGTCAATGGAAGACTTCATCGACCAACAAATCAAAGAGATCCGTGAAACAGTCGGCGACAAGAAGGTCCTATTGGGACTTTCCGGTGGTGTCGACTCATCAGTTGTTGGTGTTTTACTCCACAAAGCAATTGGTAAGCAACTAACAAGTATCTTCGTAGACCACGGTTTACTCCGTAAAGGCGAAGCTGACCAAGTTATGGAAAGTTTGGAAGGCAAGTTCGGTTTGAACATCATCAAAGTTGATGCTCAAGACCGCTTCCTCAGCAAACTTCAAGGCGTTTCTGACCCTGAAAAGAAACGTAAGATCATCGGTAACGAATTCATCCAAGTGTTCAACGACGAAGCTCAAAAGCTCGATGGAATCGAATTTTTAGCTCAAGGAACACTTTACACAGACGTTATCGAAAGTGGTACCAGCACAGCTCAAACCATCAAGTCTCACCACAACGTTGGTGGACTCCCAGAAGACATGAACTTCAAGTTGATCGAACCACTACGTTCACTCTTCAAGGATGAAACACGTGAACTAGGTGAAAAACTAGGCATGCCACACGACCTAGTATGGAGACAACCATTCCCAGGCCCAGGTCTAGGAATCCGTGTCATCGGTGAAGTAACCGAAGACAAACTCCAAATCGTCCGCGATTCAGACTGGATCCTAAGAGACGAAATCAAAAAAGCCGGACTAGAAGAAAGCATCTGGCAATACTTCACAGTTCTACCAGGCATCCGTTCAGTAGGTGTCATGGGTGACGGAAGAACCTACGATTACACAGTCGGCATCCGTGCCGTAACATCAATCGACGGAATGACAGCCGACTTCGCCAAGATTCCTTGGGATGTATTACAAAGCATCTCAGTAAGAATCGTAAACGAAGTAGACCATGTCAACCGCATAGTGTATGACATTACTTCTAAGCCGCCTTCAACTATTGAGTGGGAATAAACTGAATAATAAATAGAACACCAAAATTACCAATGTGTAGTTTTGGTGTTTTTTTTGAACAAAAAGAAAGGAAGTATAAATGATGAAATTTGATGAATTTGATATGAGGTCAGAATTTACAATACCCGTTTTTGTTTCTTATGGATTAAAGAAATTTGGTGATGATATTGAAGGCATTGATCCAAAGAAACGAATTGCAGGTCAGTTAACCAAAAAAATGGAACAACATATTTAGATATTGCAGATTTACCGATTAAAGAAAATTATCAATCTAAAGGATTTTATGTGGACTTTGAAGACAAGGTACAGTCACAAGAGGATTATGGCGATTGGTATGCATCAACTTGGACGGGTGACTTATTATTTGTAATTCATAAATATTTGAGAGTTAGCGTTAACAGTCATGTTTCATTTAATGGAGTTGGCCAAGAGACGTCAAGTTGGATTATTACTGATTATGATATAGTAAATCAATTCATGTTATCTCCAAATGTATATCAAGTGAAAGTATATATGGATTATCTTCATTCATGGCTTAATATTTTTAACCCATTGCAGAATTTATCCGATGAAAAATCTATTTTGTATAAAAACTTAACTTTTCAAGCAATACGATTTAGTCTATTAATTCAAGGACAAGGCAACATTGCAGAAGACACACATACAGTAACAAAAACAGCAAATACATGTCTGGTTCTGAAATTTGATGAACCACAGAAAAGAGAACGTATATATAAATTATTGAAAGTTCTGAGAAATATGTTTCATATTTTAATAAATAAAAAAATTGGAATTTCCAAAATAGTTCTAAATGCTGATAAATCTTGGGATGCTAAAAGTCAAAGTTTGAGAAAGAAAGATGAGCGTGAGAATTGGATACTGAATCAATCATTTTTGCCTGACAATATGGATGATAAAGTATCTCGTCCATCTTTATTATTTAAAGATATTAAGAATGATTTTGGGAAAATTATTCAAGGATTTCTGGACGATGTTAAATTACAATCTTTAGTCTCAACCTATTTAACTATTGAACATTTTGATATTCCTTTAGATACATCTATAGTAACTTTATTGTCGGGAGTAGAAACTTATTACAATAATTTGAAATATTCTGACGGAAAAAGAGTGAAATCGGCAAAGAAAAAATTGACTATGTTTATTAAGTTGGAACCACATGCCCAAAATATTATTAATCATATTTCTTCTAATATTGATGTAAGCGTGGAATCTTTGATTACCAAACTTCAAGACAGCCGTGATTATTTTGTTCATGGTGTTAAGGAAGAAAAATTTACTTCAGAAACAGACTTGGTCCCATATTTATTTAAATTTGAGAGACTTTATCAGCGCATTCTCTGTGATTTAATAACTTTAAAGGTTGAGAAAAATAATGAATAAATTATGAAAATCACAATATCTTTTTACACCAATTTACCAAGAGAGTCGAGCTAATGCTTAATAGTAAATTTGCGTATATTGAAAAATTAGCAAGCATAGCAAGCCTGCTGGAAAAGGTATCGTAAAAAAGTGTGTTGAAAAAATAACGTTTCTTTCAACTGGAATTAATAAATTAATCAGATGATTTTTTCAGAAAACAACTCCATATATTCATGAAAAAATAGTGTTTTTTTAGTCAATAATTTTATGTATATTGCATTATTTCAAAATATACATTATCATACCTAAATATAAGCATTTAACTTAGATTAAGTTAAAGTATTACTCATTTGTTGCTCAATTCAAGCAATAACAAGGGATGGGCGATACGAATGGATAAAAGAGAACGTTTTAAAACCAGTATTTGTCTCTACATGAACTATTTAGTTCATGGTATGGGCATTGTAATTCTTGCTCAGAGTATGTTTGAGCTTGGACAAAAATGGAATGTCGGTAATGCCGGAGTTTCGATGGTGATCTCATCATTGGGAATCGGACGTTTATTAGTGTTGTATGTGTCAGGAAATCTTTCAGATAAATTTGGCCGCCGACTTTTTATAAAATTAGGAATCATAACTTATGTGTTTTTCTTTGTGGGCATTTTACTGTCAAGAAATATTGTTGAAGCTTATTTCTTTGGAATTTTAGGAGGAATGGCCAATTCTTTCTTGGATTCAGGTACGTATCCTGCACTGATGGAACTGTATCCTACAAAACAAGCATCAGCTAATATTATGATCAAGGCTTTTGCCTCGATTGGTGAGCTCGTTCTACCAATACTTGTCGCCCTATTTTCAAGTATCCAAGTTTGGTACGGATGGTCATTTATTCTTTGTGCAACGATCTTGATTGTTAACTTTTTCGGATTAAAAAAGGTGAAATTTCCAGCTGTGAATAAAGTTGCAGATGCGGATGAACCGGATCTTTCGAAAGTAGCTAGCTCAAAGGGAAATAACTATACTCGTATTTTTCTAGGCGTAGTGTTAACTATTTTTGGATATGCATCTATGGCGACTTTTTACTTAATAAGTCAGTGGATGACCGAATACGGTAGAGCAGTTATTAATTTAAATATGACTCATGCTAGATTATTAGTTTCGTTGTATAGTGTTGGCTCGATTATTGGGGTTTTGATTACCGTTTTACTAGTTGAACGGGTCATTAAACCAATTTGGTTTATGGTATTTGATACGATTGCATCTTTACTAATATTATTTGCTATTTCAGCTGTCCCAACATTCTCAGTCGCCACGGTTGGCTCATTTCTTATCGGCATCACCGCAGCTGGTGGAGTTATGCAAATTGGCTTGACGGAAATGGGTAAACTGTTCCCAGCAGAAAAAGGGAAAATCACCGGAATTTACTATACAGCCAGTGGATTGGCTTCATTTACGATTCCTGTCATAACGGGAATTATCTCAAAAAATAGTTTTCATAACATTTTGTGGTTTGATGTAATAATTGCTTTAGTGGGTGTCTTTTGTAGTTTGACCCTGCTGATCGTGACAAAACTGAATTTTAAACCAGAACAAAAATCAGTAACAGAAGAATAAAGAGGTTATCACAATATCCCCTCTATAAAAAATAGATGAAAGCCAATGATGGTTTTTATCTATTTTTTTGTGGAAATTTATAACATTGTATTTTTATTAATGTAATTCTTCAAACAATATTTTAAAGCGAAATTTTGGAATCTATGCACAGATGGTGGGGAGAAATGATTTCTAGAAATTATCAAATATAGATTGTGCTCAAGATGATTGTCTTCAATGGATCTTAAAGCCATTTTATCTTGCTTTAATTGCGGCAGATTGGGTACTAGGGCAATTCCCATATTGTGTTCAACAAAACCAATAATGCTGTGATCTTCTTCTAATTCATACTTGATGTTTGGTTTTGCTTTCGTCTGATTAAGGATTTTTTTGATCAAAGAATTTAAACCACTATGCTTGGAGAATGTTATGAGATCTTCACCATCTAAATCGTTAAGTGAGATTGTCTTTTTCGAATATAGGGGATGATCTTTAGGTACTGCAAGTTTAATTTCTTGTTGAACTAAGGGAATAAAATCGAAAATTTCATCCGAATGTCTAGCCATACGGAGCTCAACTTTCGAAGCTAGAATCATATCAAGTTCATCGTGATACAAACTTTCCAGTAAGTTGTATGAGTTGTCCTGAATCAAAGAAAAAGAAACTTCACTGTTCCCGGGAACATTTAAAAAACTAGTCATAATATCAGGTACTAGTTTTTGACCAAGAGTATAAGTAAATCCTAAATTTATATGACCAGTATTTGGATTCTTGAGCTGTTCCACAACTTTATTTCCATAGTCCAGACTTTTAAGAGAATCAGAAATATAGCCGTAATATTTTTTACCGATGATGGTTAGCTTAATATTCCTTCCATCTGGCTCAAATAGGGGAACTTGTAGTTCATCTTCCAGTTTTTTGATGGCATAACTAAGCGATGGTTGTGAAATGCCCAACTTTTCAGAAGCTTTCGACATGTGCTGAGTTTCGGCTAGAACTTTGAAATATTCCAAATGATTTAAATTCAAAATGTTTTCCCCTTTTCCATTCATAGAGAGAGTCTATGAATAAATGCATAACTTATTATGTATTATGATAAATTAAAATGCTAGAATTTCAAGTGAATTGAGTAACAAAGTTTAATTAATTTTCCGAGAATCGAAGGGAGAAAAGTTAATGTCTGTAAATAAAGTTCAAATTAAAAAAATAACTCTTGGAGAAGGGCGACCAAAGATTGCCGTTCCTATCACGGGTAAAACGAGTCAGGAGATTCTTGATCAAGCGAAAGGGATTATCGCTGTAAAGCCTGATCTAATCGAATGGAGAATCGACTTCTTTGATGGAGTCACAGATGATAATGCTCTAAATGGGGTCGGTAAAAAACTTTCAAGTGTTTTAGGAGAGATTGCATTATTGGTTACTTTCCGAACAAAATCAGAAGGTGGAGAATTGGAACTTTCCGATGAAAAGTATTTTGAAAATTGTGAAGATATTGGTAAAGAAGGCTATGCAGATGCAATTGATGTCGAAAGATACCATGATGAGCAGCAAGTTAAATCGACCGTCAAATATTTGCATGAACATGGCAAGGTAGTAATCATGAGTAACCATGATTTTGATAAAACGCCAGCTGAAGCAGATATTCTTCAAAGATTATCGAGCATGCAGGATCTTGATGCAGATGTATTGAAAATTGCAGTGATGCCACAAAATGTTGACGATGTTTTGACTCTCTTGTCAGCAACAACTCATGATTCAGCAGCGTTGAAGCAACCTATCATCACCATGTCGATGGGTGATATAGGTAAGGTTTCTAGAATCAGTGGTGAAGTATTTGGATCAACTCTTAGTTTTGCAACTGTTGGTGCTGCTTCAGCTCCAGGACAAATTTCCAGCAGTCGAGTTACCGAAACGTTAAATGATCTCAAGCTAGACTAAAAATTGTTAAATCAGAAATGTGTGTAATTTATGAAAAAAAAGTTTGTTTATCAATTTCCAATAATGGGCACTGTAGTTACCACAACCTTGTATGAAAAACGTCCAGACATAATTGAAGAAATTTATGACTATTTAAAGCAAATGGACATGCTATTTTCGGCAAACCGTAATGATTCTGAATTATACAAAATCAATTCAAACGCCGGTATAAAACCAGTAAAAGTTAATCAAGCAACATTCTCGTTGATCAAAGATGCAGTGTTTTATTCAAAGAAATATTATGACAGTTTCAATGTTTTAATTGGTCCATTAGTTAAGTTATGGTCGATCGGATTTGGTGGAGACTCAGTGCCTGACTCAACAGAGATCAAACGATTAATACCGCTGATACATCCAGATGATGTTGAACTTAATGAAACACAAACAACCGTATTCCTTCAAAGACCGGGTATGCAGTTAGATCTGGGAGCTATTGCAAAAGGGTACTTTGCAGACAACATTATCAGCTTTTTAAAGACTAAAAACATTGAATCCGGAATTATTGATCTTGGAGGAAATGTTAAGTTTCTGGGAAAAAATCCGACTAACAGTACTAGCCTTTGGAGCTTAGGGATTCAAAATCCGTTTCATAAACGAAATGAACCAATTATCAATGTTCATTCATCTGCCAAGACATTCGTTACTTCGGGGATAAGTGAGCGATACATGATCAAATTTATCACCACATCTTAAGTCCGGAAACGGGTTATCCAATTCATAATGATGTTGGCCAAGTTACGATAATCACCGACAACTCAGAACAAGCTGAGATATTATCCACAGTCTGTTTTTTTAAAGGAAAAGATGATGGATTAAATTTAATTGAAAAATTACCAAATGTGGAAGCCGTATACGTAGATTCAAATAATGCCGTTTTTCATTCTTCAGGTTTGAAGAAAGCGGAAGAAGGAGTTTTAGTTTATGAGTAATCAAGAGAAACAAATTAAAGCAGAAGCTCAAGGACATAACGGGATCATTAGTTATGAAATTGATGTTGACGATAATAAAGTAGAAGATCTGAAAATTTTAAAGCATTCCGAAACTTCGGGTATCTTTAATCAAGTAATAGATAAATTGAAGAAATCTATTATTGATGAACAGTCATTTGATGTCGATGCAATCAGTGGAGCAACCGTCATGACTGAGGCTATTTTAAAATCAGCAAAAGAAGCTATCAAAAAAGAGGGCGTCAAATTAACACCGATACCGAAGAAAGAAAAGTCGCATGAGATGAATCGTCTAAAAGCCGATGTAGTTGTTATCGGTGGTGGTGAAGCAGGACTTGTCGCAGGTTGTCGTGCACTCTCGAGAGGACTTTCAGTGATTCTTGTGGAAAAGAACGGTTATCTTGGTGGTGCAACGATTTTAAATGGATCAAACGTTATTGGTACTGGATCTGAAGTATCAGCCAATATATTCGGAGATAACGGAGACAATCCTGAAAAAGTCGGAGAAGATGTCGCACGTGAAAGCAAAGATACTAACTATAGTGAATTAACTGACCTAATGACAAAGAACATCGGTCCTGCCATTGATTTTATTAGTGATTTTGCAAAATTAGAATATCAAAAAGCTCAAACGCAAACACCTGAACATTCGATTGAGAGACAAATTGAACTTCCTTCAGCAAGTAGTTATGAATTTATTCAAAAAGTTTCCAAAGCATTTGAGGAAGCGGGAGGGAAAGTATTACTTGGAACGACTGTTACCCAAATGATAAAGAATAGTGATGATGAGGTTCAAGGAGTCGTTGCCGATCAAGACGGTCATCCAATTAGAATAATTTCTAGTTCTGTCGTGTTAGCATCAGGAGGCTATGGTGCTAATAGAGAAATGCGAGGAGCTGAAAGTACAGGGATTGATTATTATGGCCCAATGACATCAACCGGTGATTCATATTCATTTAATGCCGACCTACACTTAAAGACTCGCGATTTGGGTTGGTATAAAGTTTATCCTCACGGAGTCGAAGTTGAACCAGGAATTGCCAAATTAACAACTTACGCTTCGAAGCTAGCCACTGATATGGGTGCAATTTATGTCAACAGTAAAGGAAAACGAATCGTTGACGAATCTGATGTATACACTAAATTCAGGGATGCCATTCTAAAACAAGATGATAAAATTTCATACTTAGTAATGGATGAGCGTACATGGAAAGACTTTTATAATCTACTCATTCTTCATGACTTTACTAAAAAAGAAATCAAGTCATTCTTTGAATCAGATTCCAATCCAATTTTTGCTAAAGGATCACTCGAAGAAATTGCTGATGCAGCAAGTATCGATGCTGAAGGATTGAAGCAAACAGTTTCTGATTATGAAGAATATGTTGACGCTGGAAAAGATGAACAATTTAACCGTGATCCAGAGTTTCTTCATAAATTTGAAGGAAATACATATTATGTAGTCGAACAAAGAGCAAGATTCGCCACAACCTTAGGTGGATACTCTGCTGATCCGACAAATATGCAGTTACAAAATGAAGATGAACAAGCAATTGGAAATTACTTTGGTGCTGGCGAAGTAGTCGGAGGTGCTAACGGGCATGATTCAATGCCAAGTATGATGAATACTTGGGGTATCTCATCAGGATTAGTGGCAGGGGATGCTGCTACTGATAATGCACTCTTAAGACAAAAATTTGGCACTGATAAAAAGATTGTGGCAATCGTTGGAACGAATGCAAGTAAGTCATATAACAGACGTTTACTAAATGCTATGTCAGATAAATTTGAAACCAGAGTGGATTTGGAAATTTTAGAAATCAAAGACTTACCATTGTTTAATGAGGACTTATTAGATGATGTTCCAAAATCTGTTACTCAATTTGCACAAAAGGTAACAGATGCCGATGGTGTTGTCATTGCGACACCGGAATATGATCATGCCATTACATCTTCATTGAAGAGTGTCCTGGAATGGCTTTCTTGTGCCTATCATCCATTCATCAGTAAACCAGTAATGATAGTAGGAACGTCACTGGGTATTCAAGGAACTGTTCGTGCGCAAACCAACTTAAGACAAATACTAGATTCTCCAGGAGTTGAAGCACTGGTATTACCGGGACATGAATTCATTCTACCATCAGCTGGCAATCAGTTTGATGAGGATGACCATTTAACAGATCCAGGAAGCGAAGCCTTTTTGGACACATGCTTTACAGCATTCTTGGAATATATTGATACACTTAATCGGAAGAAAGCTAATAAAAAAGTTGCCAATCTGTCTGATTATGAAGTAGCAATTTAGAAATAAACACCGAGTTAGGAAATTACCACACTGAAAAGACAAAATTGAAAAGAGGATATTATAATGAAAGACCGTATCGATGGACACACAATATTAATCGGATTAATGGCATACCCTATTCGCCATTCAATGTCACCTACAATGCACAACAGTGCCTTTGTTAAGTTGGGGCTTAATTATGCTTACTTGGCATTTGAAGTTGAAAATGATCAACTTCCCGACGCCATCCAAGGAATCCGTGCTTTAAGATTGCGTGGAAGCAATATCTCTATGCCGAACAAACAAAAAGTTATTCCTTTATTAGATAAACTTGATCCTGTTGCTGAAATGGTGGGAGCAGTTAATACAGTTGTGAATGATGATGGAGTATTAACTGGTTATACGACTGACGGAACTGGTTTTATGAAGTCTTTGCAGGATGAAGATTTGAACATTATTGGACGCAAAATGACATTAGCTGGTGCTGGTGGTGCCGGAACAGCGATTGCTATTCAAGCAGCTATGGATGGTGTCAAAGAAATTTCTATCTTTAATAGAAAAGATGACCAGTGGGAAAATGCATTACGTAATGCAAAAATCATCAATGAAAAAACTGATTGTAAGGCTAATGTCTTTGATATTGCGGATCAAGAAACGTTCAAGAAAGAAATTGCTGATTCTTATATTTACTGTGATTCAACTGGTGTAGGGATGAAGCCACTTGAAGGTAAATCTTTGATCAATGATCCTTCAATTTTTCATAAAGACATGATCGTTTATGATACTGTCTATGCTCCAAGGACTACCAAGTTGATGGAAGTTGCCGAAGAAGCAAATGTTGAACATGTTTTCAATGGCTTGGGCATGATGTTAGAACAAGGTGCAGAAGCATTTAAGCTATGGACCGGAAAAGAAATGCCAGTTGATTACATTCGGGAATTACTTTTTAACGATGACAAATAGGGGGGCACTTACATGGAGACTCAAGAAGCAACAATCAGTAAAAAACAGAGTAATGCTTCACTTGCCACGGGGATTTATTTAAACTATGCAATTTTAAGTATTGCTCAAATAATTATTTCTCAATATAGTTCTTCATTCCAAGTTCAATGGAATACAGATCTTAAGGGGATCTCGACCGTTATTTCAATGATGGGTATCGGAAGACTGCTGACAATTCTTTTTGCAGGTGTCTTTTCGGATAAATATGGTCGAAAGCCGATATTGATTGTAGGTATGGTTTCGAATTCTATTTTCTTTGCTGGTTTAGTATTTAGTAATAGTTTGATAGCTGCATCAATATTTTCACTTTTCTTAGGATTTGCTAATTCATTCGACGATTCAGCAGCATATCCGGCTCTATCGGAAGCCTTTCCTGCTAAGTCCGCAAGTATGAACTCGTTAGTAAAAGCAGCGATGTCAGTGGCACAATTCGTACTACCATTTATAGTTGCTGCAATTTCAAATGCCAAGGTTACCGTTGTTATCTTAGCAATTGTTATTATTGCTAATATTGTCTTAGTAATATCGAGCAAATTTCCTAAAACGAATGCTGTTCCTCAAGAACAACCCAAGAAAAAAGCTGAAAACTTGGATACAACAACTTTGAGTGGCAATAAACCAAGCATGAAAATCGATGGTTTATTATTGATCTGCCTAGGATTTACCATTTCATTTACTTTTTATGTCTACACACAATATATTCCTAATTACGGAACTACTGTGTTAGGGTTAGATCCTAATGTCGCCAAATCATTAATTTCGTGGTATGCAATATTCTCACTTATTTCAGTCTTTCTAACCACAGTAATTGTTACTAAAGTTAAGCCGATTATTTTAGTTATTGTTTATCCACTTATTTCGTTAATATTCTTATTTGCATTATCAGCATTTCCAAGTGCTGGACTTGCCAGAATTACCAGTGCAGTAATTGGTTTCTTCGCTGCTGGTGGTGTTTGGCAGTTGGGATTAGCTGTTTTGACAAAGTACTTCCCAGGAGAAAAAGGACGGATGACAGGGTACTACAGTTTTGCCGCTGCATTGACATATTTTGTCGGACCATTTGCTTCAAGTTTCATTATTGGATCAACTCCTGCAAGTGTACTAACTGTCTTTTGGCTAGATGTTGCCGTCACTTTAATTGGAGTACTAGCAGCATTAACGGTATTTGTAAGAGCCAAAAAGTATAAGTTTGATATTTAATACCGAATTAGAATACTTGAAAGAGCCCCTAATACACGCTATATTAGCGTTGTATTAAAATCCTTTTGATACATAGTTTTTAAATTTTCATGTTTGAAAAGTTAAAAACTTTTTATGATAAATACCAATTCATTGTTTATAAAGTACGCTAAATGCCCTCATACTATTTTGAGGGTATTTTATTTTCCCAAACGGTCCAACCAACGCCACCAAATTTGGTATCCTAGACTTAACAACAACGACTAATTAGGGAGCAATAAACATGAAAGACGAGACGAATTTACAAAACGCTCTGACCGATTTTCTTGGTTCTGATGAATTCTATATGTTAAAAAACTATCCTACAGATATGGTTCTGACTGCTGTGTTGCAATTTTCGGATTTGGTTTTTGCAAGAGATGTTGATAAGCTGAAAGACTGGGATTCTGGCAGTATTATGAGAGCGTTCAATGATATCCAAGATGTCGCTAATAAGGATACCGATTCACGGGCATTTGCTACTCTCGCATATTTTTACTTCATTGTCCGTGAATTCCTAGAATTTGCTATTCGAACTGATTACATTGATCTAACTCCTACGCAATTGGCTGACACGTTGATTGATTTTGAGGTTGAAAATAATCTTGCTGGAGATCCTGTTCCATACTATTCAGAAATTCCTGATCAACAAGATGATGATATGCCAAGATTTCAACAACATACATTAGATAGAATTATCAAGGAAGTTCAAAAATGGGTTGAATTTTACTCCAGAAGTTCGCTTTGGTCGAAGCGTCCGGAAGGTGTAAATAAAGGCTTGTTGTATGAGGCTATCACGGCTATGACGGATCTGATCTATACTAACTTCCGCAGAACTCCTAGGACATGGACTAAAAAAGTAATCACTGCTGTAATGACTGACGATTTTGTTAGTTACGACATTTTTTTACAAGAAGAAATAGAATTAGTTGTTCCGGCGTTGTTAAAATACTTGGATTATGTTGGAAAAATTGGCAAACTTCCAGTCACAACAGTAGAACGCTATCAACGTTTTATTACTGCTGCTGAACCAGAAATGCTTGCAGCATATGAAGCAAGAAGTAAGCGACTAGCTGAGGTGCTTGGCCAGGGGATGTCGATGGATAAAGCTTTAGATATGGCAATCGATGATCTTGACCCTGATCCTGAACAAGTTTTTCTAAAACTCAATCATCCAAAGACTAACAATTCCAGAACTTGGAACAAGAAAACGGCTATTGCTACGCATAAATTAGGTGTTAAACTCGGTTTAGAAATGTGGTCGACGAGAGACCAATACAAATTAATTCAAGGTTTAGGGGTCGACGTCATAATCGAAATAATCAGTGACTTGGCTGACGTGCTTTACTCTATCAGTCTGGAAACGCCAGCTCAATTGTCAACTACGACCATGGCATATTTTGGACGCTTTTCAAGCACAGGGTATGATAGGACTAAAAAAAATCTAATTATCAGTTACCTGGAATTACTCGGGAATAATGGGACTGTTTCAAAACAAAAATCCACAGAACTTCTTGGAGCCTTTGAAGGTAAAATTGTACCATTTAAAAAGAAAAATTAATTAGCTAAAGAGACTAGCGCAGATACAAAACGTTAGTCTCTTTTTTGAAACCCCCATTCAAAGATATCCCCAAAAAAGGTAAACTAGAATTAATAATGTTATGAGGAGAATATAAAATGGCTGGTGTTTCGATAGGGGAAGTGCTCCACTTTTATGATGAGAGCGATGAGAAAAAGAGTTTGATTGGATATCCGAATGGCAGGATGTTGACGACTATTACTGATTTCGCAGCTACCCTTTCTTATATTGGAATGGAAGACTTCAAGTTGTGGACTGAAAAAAACGTCGAATATTTCTTAAGCGAAACAATTTCTTATGAAGAAAATTTGGATATTCCAAATGCTAAAGCTAATGCCTTTCATGCTTATAAAACGTTAGCAGCCTTTTTAACATTCGCTGCTAAGAAAGGGTATCTAAGTTTATCCGAAAAGCAGATAGGAAAGCTTTTGTCTAAGGTTGAAAAAGGAACTTATTTGGCAGATCCAGTGGTGCCTTATGATCCAGAGGGTAAAGGTAAGGGATTGTCTAAGTTTCAAGAAAAAACGATCCGCCAGTACTTAGAATTGACCGATAAATGGGCCGATAAGTATGTCTCCAGTCCAAACTATGTTGATCTTTTTGGAAGTTCAGACGGAAATACGCTGAAACTGATCATGTACTATTTAGTGGTCAATAATTATGAGGTTCATCGAAAGACGCCACAAACTTGGACTAAAAAATCAATTGCCGATATCATGACCTATGATTTCGTTAAACAACTAAATTTCCCAGAGCAAGATAGAGATCAAATTGTGCCAACTTTGGTTAACTTTATGGATTATTTAGCGGACAATGATTTGTTGAAACGGGAAAAAGCAGAGAAGTATCAACGATTTTTTACTGAAATTGAACCTAAAATGTTGAAGCTAATGCGAGATGACCTACTGGTAAATCCGGAAAAATTAACGATTGAGGAGATTTCTAAACGTGGGTGGTCGTTGCCTGAAGATGCAGAAGCGATTAGTGAATTCGGCGAAGAATATATGAAAAATGGAGCTTTAGAGTCGTCTAAAGAACGTTTGAAGTTCGAGAATGATGACGATTATGGCGACATGGATGATGAGGATTTTGCCGAATTACTTGATTCCGATGCTGATATGTTAGGTGCGGATGCCGATG
Source organism: Companilactobacillus zhongbaensis (assembly GCF_003946515.1). Classification (GTDB taxonomy): domain Bacteria; phylum Bacillota; class Bacilli; order Lactobacillales; family Lactobacillaceae; genus Companilactobacillus; species Companilactobacillus zhongbaensis. The sequence goes on from NZ_RHOM01000018.1 coordinate 48,765, forward strand.
ACGATGGAGATCCACGACAAATTTTGAAGAACCCTGAACAACTCCGACAGGTTGCTGAAATCTATGATCCAGACAAAAATCAAGAATTTCTACGTGGTGATCATATTGACAGCAAGGGTTTGAAAACCTGGAATGAAACTGATGCTATGAAAAACCATGCTCGTGGTGTCCAATTAGCATTGAAATTCTTTTTACTTCGCACAGATTATGGTTTGGGTTACGATTTACCATCATTTGAAACCATCCAAGCAATCTCGCAAATAGTGGACCATTTCTATAATCATTTCTTGGAAACACCTGAAGAATGGAAAACACAATCAATGATCACTTTTGCCGGAATAATTCGGGGGCATGCTTCAAGTGAAGGCATACTAATATTCACTAATTTCTTCAGAATGTTAGCAAATGATAGGATAATTTCAATTGAAAAGAGTCAGAAATTTATTGATACCTTACACTGGAAAAATAAAAAAACTTTAGGATCATTTAGCATCTCGAAAGGAAAGTTAAAGCGTAAGAAAAAGAAGAAGAAAAAGAAAAAGAAACGTAAATAATTATTTGTTGGGGACTGTATTCAAATGTGAATGCGGTTCTTTTTTTGAATACAAAATAGTTGAACAAAAAATCAAAAAATATCTGTATTCAACTATTAAACAATTAAGCGCTTTCTTAAAGCCATTCCATATCCGTATAAGTAAGAAAGAGCAGCTATTGACAATACATAAACGGATACCTATATTATATATAGATAACCATCTATGTATTTAAAAAACGAGTTACTCAATTGTTAAGAAACTCGTTTTAAGAAGACAAAATTGATTATTTGGGGGATGTTGATTATGGCAGGTGTAACAAAAAAATTATCATTATTAGATCGTTTTTTGACTCTCTGGATTTTCCTTGCGATGGGTGTTGGGATTGGATTAGGTTATTTTGTACCAGGGATTGTAACAGGGATAAATAAACTTGAAGTTGGAACAACTTCTATACCCATTGCGATAGGCTTGATATTAATGTTGTATCCACCATTAGCTAAGGTGAAATATGAAAAGTTGTGGCGAGTCTTTAAGGATTGGAAGGTTTTATTACTATCACTTTTCCAAAACTGGATTATCGCTCCCATTTTAATGTTTATTTTAGCCGTTGTCTTTTTGCATAATTATCCTGAGTATATGGTGGGCTTAATTTTGATTGGTCTGGCTCGTTGTATTGCAATGGTGATTGTGTGGAGCAACTTAGCTCAAGCGGACAATGAGTATACAGCAGGATTAGTAGCACTAAATTCCATTTTTCAAATTATCTTTTATTCAGTGTTTGCCTATGTCTTTGTGACAGTTATTCCTGGATGGTTAGGTTTAGAAACGCATGCTATTTCGATTGGGATGGGTCAGATTGCAACAAGCGTCTTCATTTATCTAGGTATTCCTTTCGTTGCAGGCTTTTTATCTCGTTGGATTCTGATTAAGACAAAAGGAGTGAAATGGTACGAAGAAAAATTCATTCCTAAAATTAGTCCAATTACATTGATTGCCTTATTATTTACGATCGTTGTGATGTTTTCCGTTAAAGGAGAGAAAGTTATTGAACTTCCAATGGATGTAGTAAGAATTGCCATTCCATTAATCATTTATTTTATCGTTATGTTCTTTGTTTCATTTTTTGTTTCTAAACGTATGGGCGCCGGTTATCCAATTACAGCTTCATTATCGTTTACCGCAGCAAGCAATAATTTTGAATTGGCAATTGCGGTAGCGGTTGGCGTATTTGGTATTAATTCAGGAGAAGCTTTCGCAGCAGTGATTGGTCCACTAGTGGAAGTTCCAGTTTTAATTGGTCTAGTAAATGTAGCATTGAAATTGAAGCAAAAATATTTTAAGCAAGTCTAAAAAAGCAATCAAGTATTCTTATGAAAATTTTGATTATTGATTCAGTTGCGACTGTGACAAGTACGGCTGTAAAGGCTAGACGAAAAAAAGAGTAAGAAAAAGGTTACCCGCTTCTTCCTAATATGGAGGAAATGAGTAACCTTTTTTCATCTAGCTTTATTAATTTCTAGACCCCAGTCTTACCACCGCCAAAGATATCGTCCATGGCGCTGTTGAAGAGTGATCTGTCGGTTGTTTTGTCTGTGCTTACTTGCATTCCTGGTCTAAAGGATTGCATTAAGAAGTCCCAGAACATACCGGATAGACCAAGTTCGTCGTGGTCGTCCATTGATAGGGTGTAGCGAATGCCTTTTTCGTCGCCACTTTCGACTTTTTCGACCCAGTTTGGTTCACGGAGCGATTCACGTCCGATGGCTGCGAAGTCGATGCCTTTGTCCAAGACTTTTTCGGCTTCTTCAGGTGTTTGGATGTCACCGACACCGATCAGTGGGATGTCGTCGCCTAAGTGTTCTTTAATGGTCAAGTTTAGTGGTGTATCGATTGACTTGTCGTTCAAGGATTTGCGCCAAACGTCACCCATGGAAACGTGTAAGTAGTCGATTGGCTTTTCTTTGATAGCATCAACGAAAGCTAGAGTATCGTCAAAGCTGATACCTGGTTTTTCGACTTCTTCTGGTGAGAGACGATAGCCTAAGATGAATGGTTTATCAGCATATTTGTCGATAGCTTTTTGAGCTTCATCGATGACGGCGAATGGGAAGGCCATTCTCTTTTCTAGTGAGCCACCCCATTTGTCCTCACGACGGTTACTGTGTGGTGAGAAAAATTGTTGGATCAAGTAAGTATTGGCACCGTGGATCTCAACACCGTCAAAGCCGGCTAAAATAGCACGTTTTGTGGCTTGACCGAAGTCTTTGATCGTTTGTTCAACTTCAGCTTCAGTCAAAGCACGTGGTTCTTCAGAGTTTTCCCGCAAGGCTGTCACTGCACTAGCACTGACCGGCTTTTTGCCACGAAGTACAGATGTGAAAGTCATCCGTCCCGCACTAAAAATCTGCAAGATAGCTTTCGTACCATTTTTGTGGATAGCGTCAGCCAAGCTCTTCAAACTAGGAATGAACTTGTCGTCGGATGCGCTAAGTTCACCCTCGAATCCTTTACCTTCGTCATTAACGTAGGCAACGGCAGTAACGAACATACCAGCGCCACCAGTGTGGATCCGGTAATAGCGAAGTTCATCCCGCGTAACTTCACCGTTAGCAAAACTCATCATTTCTGTCATTGGAGGAATTACGATGCGATTCTTAACCGTGATGCTTTCTTCTTAAAAGTATAAGGTTTTAAAAAATTATAATCTGCCATAATGTCTTCTCCTCTTTCCCGATAAAGTCATGTTACCGCCATCATTTTTATTTGTGAAGTATTTAACATTGCTTATCATTCGATAAAAAACAGTGGATAAATTGATATCACTTGATTAGTCAACGATGAAAAATATTTTTCTGATAGGGGAAAATACGATAAAATAAAAACACAAAAGAACGCAAAAACTACCACAAAATCATGTGGAGTTTTTGCGCTCTTTTTTTTGTAATTATCATCTAAAGGTTGAAAGCACGAAAATAGCCCTCAACTCATTCGTATGTTGAGGTTGGGTACAATCAAATAGTTTTTTAACATCATGAAGCATTATCCAAGAGCCTGATCAGGCGATTGGGTAATGCTTTTATAAATTCGTCAAAAATA
>NZ_RHOM01000019.1 GCF_003946515.1 Companilactobacillus zhongbaensis
GTTCCAGTACCAGTGTTGCCAGAATCGGAGCCACCAGTAGTAGTTCCGGAACTAGTGTTACCAGAATCGGAGCCACCAGTATTAGAACCAGTGCCAGTACTACCAGAATCGGAGCCACCAGTAGTAGTTCCTGTACCAGTGTTACCAGAGTCAGATCCACCGGTAGTAGAGCCAGAACCAGTGTTACCAGAATCAGAGCCACCGGAAGTAGTGCCGGAACCAGTGTTACCAGAATCGGAACCACCGGTAGTAGTTCCAGAACCAGTGTTGCCAGAATCGGAGCCACCAGTAGTAGTTCCGGAACTAGTGCTACCAGAATCAGAACCACCAGTAGTAGAACCTGTGCCAGTGCTTCCAGAGTCAGATCCGCCAGTAGTAGTTCCAGAACCAGTGTTGCCAGAATCGGAGCCACCAGTAGTAGTTCCGGAACTAGTGTTACCAGAATCAGAACCGCCTGTAGTAGAACCTGTGCCAGTACTACCAGAGTCAGATCCACCGGTAGTAGAGCCAGAACCAGTGCTACCAGAATCAGAACCACCAGTAGTAGAACCTGTGCCAGTGCTTCCAGAGTCAGATCCGCCAGTAGTAGTTCCAGAACCAGTGTTACCAGAATCAGAGCTACCAGTAGTAGTTCCAGAACCAGTGTTACCAGAATCAGAGCCACCAGTTGTAGTTCCGGTTCCTGTGGTGCCAGGGTCTACCGTTGCAGCTTTCTTGTAAGTTACTGAGACAGAACTCTGATAAGGGGCTACTACTAATTCTGATGTTGGTGTTACTGCTTGGTAACCGGAGACTTGAGGTGCTGTTATTGTTGATGTTGAGCCAACTTGGCCTGTTCCTACGGTGATTGGGTCGCCGATTTTTGCGCCGGTTTCGTCTACTGGTTGGACAGTTAAGTTGAAGTTGTTTCCGACGTAGGTCATTTGAATGTGGTAATTTTGATGGGCTGCTAGGGCACGTTCGTCGATGGTTGATTGAGCTCCTGGACTGTTGATGAATTGTGCGTATTGGTCAGGGGTCATTGCTACGGTGTTGTCGTAATCTGTGCCGTTGAAGTAACTGCCTGTTGCATGTACGTGGAATCCAGTTAAGGTGTATCCATTGATCTGAGTGTCAGCGTCTGCTGGATAAAGGTCAGTCATTTTGAGTTGTGGTGCTGGCAAGGTGCTGACTACAGTTGGTGCAGAAAAAGTCTTAATGACAGTACCATTTTGGTTGACCGAATCAACTGTGAACGTTGGGTCAGGACTTTCCATGTAGTTAAAGGTCTTGGTTAAATTAGCTGAAGGCCATTTGATGTAACGTGTTGGGGTCGTTAAGCCACTCATTAAGGAATTTAGTTGGTAAGCACCTGTGTTGTAGATGTTTCCAGCTGGTCCAAAGAATGGTAAATCAGCTGGATCTGTGACTGGATCAGATGAAGGGTCATCAGCTACTAATTGACCAGTCGTTGAGTCAATAACTGTCATTGGTGGTCTAATTCCTTGAGTCTTATAAGTGTAACCGTTAGTAGGATCGTTGAGATCCCAAGTGTTTGTTTCCGTTAATAATGTTTTTCCAGTGGTCATATCAACGAAATTGAAGGTTGTCGTGACTTTTGGTAAAGCGTAAATAACGTCAACTACGACATCTTGAGTTTTTACAGGGACACTTAATGACCCAACTAGTGCATCGGCGTTCCAAAGTTGATATTGGCTGACGTTTGGAACCGACTTATTCAATAACGAGATCAGGCTATTTGACCAGTCTAACTCTGCGGTCGTATTGGCGGTTGCGGAAGTTACTGGAATGGCTGCTCCTAGTGGGTTACCGTCGGTGTCGACAGCTTGGACACTGATCGTGTGTTCTGCTGTTGGATCAGTGGAAACCGCACCGGTGTTAGTGATGATTACACCACTGTCAGGTAATTTGTCGAAACCACCTTCGTACAAGTAAGTGCCACCGTGACTAGGATCAATATCGGTTGCAGAAATGTAAGGAAAGTTGATAGGACCTTGGTCAGGTTGGACGATTACACTTACGGAAGCTACTTGTGGACTATATCCAGTAACTGGTGGCGCAAAAATTGTCGCATTTTTGCCAATTGATCCTACTCCCACAGGAATTGGATCGCCAACTTTATTGCCAACTGGGTCGACTGGTTGAATGTAAAGCTTTACCGTGTCAACTTTGTAGGCTAATTGGATTTCGACTTTTTGATAGTCACCCAGCAAACGAGAATCGTAAGAATGCTGACCATTTAAAAAGTCGGCATATTGGGTAGGAGTCATTTGGTAAGTATCAGTTTCGTCAGGTTGACCTGAGACACTTCCACTTTTGATAATGTTGATGCCAGCAAATGTATTGTTAGCTATCGAAATATCGTCACTATCGGGCAATAAATCGTCGGCGTTGATCATTGTATTTGTGGAGCTTAGTTGTGTATTACTAAAAGTTTTTAGTAGATCTCCGTATTGATCAACGGCATCGACGGTAATTGCTGGTGCGGTAGCTTCCTTGTAATAAAAGACTTTTGTGAAATCTTCCAGTGGCCATTGTGCATAGTCGAGTGGAGTGACATTGCCGCTTTTTGCTAGGTCCAAAACATAGGAACTGTTGTTAAAAATCATTCCAGTCGGACCGAAGTAGTTAACAGCATCGATATTAGTCATGTCAAAATCGGAAGAATCATCGACCGTTAACTTGCCGTCAGACAAGACCGCCATTGGTGGCCGAACTCCGGAAGTTTGAAATTCGGGATGATCGTTGTATGAATAAGGAAAACTCCCACCAGCTATAACTTTCTCGGCTGTTTCATCGTAATAAACAAAGTGAGCGGACATTGATGGTCTGACCATGTATACCGAGACGATAACGTCCTTGTCAGTGATGTCAAAATTAAAAGGAGCTGAGTTATAAGTAGGTGACCATGGATTTAAAGAATAATGAACATTTTTAAATGAGTTACTTAAATATTCCTCAGATCTCCAGTTCCAAAATATTGCAGTAGAAACATTTGTTGGAACGGAACTAGCGAGCTGTTTTGTTCCGTAGGGCTTGCCCGATAAATCAACCGCTTGGATGTAAATGTTGCATTTTCCGTTGACAGGACTTGAATTAGGAATGTTAGCAACGGAAACACCATTTGCAGGAATCGAATAAGGTGCCTGAGTTTGACCGTTTACTACTGCGTAGGAAGCTGGTTTTAAATCAGTAGCTGAACTAGTCAGCGTGGTTGATTCGACGGTTGGCGTAGGTTCAGTCAACGTGCTAGTCTCGTTTGCAGGTTGGCTACTCGTGTCGTTGCTTTCAGATATGGGTGCAGTATTTTTCGTTTGTGTGGCTGTCGCAGTTGCCGTCGCAGTGTTTTGTGGCTCGTTGTACACTGGAGTCGTTTCGGCAGTTGATGGCGTAGTATTTGATTTTTCAAGGGATGTATTTGTTGTTTCTGTTTCATCAGTGCTAATTGAGGCTGTTTTAGTTAAATTATCAGATAAATTCGGAGTTATCGACCCGATGGTTGTGTTAGACATGTTAGGGGCGCTAACTTTCTTTTGCGTTTGAGTAACAGAAGACTCTTGATCACTCGAAGGTGTATTAGTAGCATCAGCTTGAGCAGTTGTCGGGACAAGTAGCAATGAAGCTCCGCTAAGCGCTACGGCGATAGCAAGGTCCTTGTATTTGATTTTGTTGAATTTGCTAAGTTTGTTTGCTCTCATAAATAGACCTTCTTTGTAAATAAATCCTATATTGGTCTATTTCATAATCTATATATCCACTACTTATCGTAATCCCAATAACTAAAAATGATAACTGTAATGCGTATTTATATTTAAATGTTATGTACAGAAAATGTGATTGTGTGGTTTTATACATAAGCAAATAGTATTTGGTAATTAACTATTTCTTAAAAGATGGAGATATATGAAAAAAACAATATTGTAATTTTTTTCATGCACATTTAAAATTTAAGAAAATTAAAAAGCCATATTCACAATTTGACTAGTGAATATGGCTTAATTTATTTAATCTTAGTGGATTCGACACCTGCATTATATCCGCGGATGAATTGGATAACTTCTTCTGACTTATGATCAAAAGCGTTGTTAGTGAGGCTGACGATTTTGTCGGGGTAGTGATGAAAGCTTCGATGATTTTCAAAATCGGATCTCGCTTGATCGTATCCTAATTGATAATCGTCAGTAATGTCAGCCTTGATGCTGCTTTTCCAGCTGTAATAACTGTCAGCGGCCTGTTGGTATTCTCCGTTCTCATACTTTTCTTTGATGAAATCGTGCAATCTTCGTAACATGTGATCACGACCTGTCTGTAAGATTTGAATGAAAAAGAGACCACTAGATCTCATGTCAATTGTAACGTTATATAATGAATGCGTAAATGAAAATGAATGAATAATTTACATTGGCTGAAATGCATCAAATATAACGGTATAATGTTTTTTTGTAATGTTAAATTTAGCGCAAACTCCAATTATATTCTTATAGTTAACGATTAAAGTAGTTATAAAGAGTTTTGCCATGGTGTATCATTGTAAACAACAAAAAACGGGAGAGTTTTCATGTCAAAGACGGTTAAAACCATTTTTTATTTGATATCATTTCTTTTATTTGGATTCATTGGTTATTCCATGCCTTTGCTAGGTGACGATATTAATTGGGGCAATTATTTTGGAGTCAGCTATTTTTCTACTAATCTCTTCACGTATTATGACGGACGCTACCTTGGTGACGTTTTGGTGATCATCATAACTAGATATCCAATCGTCGCATTCATCGCTTATGGGCTCGTGATGACTTTGATCATGTATTTAGTGCAAAAAATCTCGACCCAGTTGAAAAATGGCAAAAAAGATGATTTGTTTGCCGCCAGTCTGATGGGAATTTTCCTATTATTAATGCCGACTATTTTGTTCCAGCAGATCCTCGGGTGGCATGCAGGATTTGCCAATTATGCGCCATCCTTGATCTTTCCACTGACTCTCTTATATTTAGTGGTAAAAAATTATCAAACACCTGAAATTGTGTATAAAAAGTCGACGATGGTCTTGTTTTTTATCTTCGCATTGGCTAGTCAATTTTTTGCCGAACATATTACGATCTTAAATATCTTTAATGATGTGTTGATCTATTTCTTCTTACGCAAGCAATTCGGTGACAGTTTCAAAAAAATGTTTTATACCGGAATGATCGGGAATTTTTTAGGAGCTATTTTGATGTTCGTCAATGGAGCATATTTGAACGTTCTTTTCGGAAAAGATGGTTACCGCTCGATCAGCGGTGGTGAAAATAAGTCGACCTTATTTACATACTTTGCCAAACATGTGACGGGACCTAAATTGACCACTTTGTTGATCATAGTCGCAATTTTTACGATCGCAGTAATCTTCTACAGCTGGAAAACTCAAGATAAAAGACGAAAGATTGTTGATCTGGCACTGTTGATTTCAGGTTTCGCCGTGATCTTGCCGTTTGTGGTGGTTTCTCCGTTTGGTGCTCGCTGTCTTTTTGCTTCTTATGTTTTTGCAGCAACTATCATTACGGTTACGGTCGATCCTTGGCTTGTCAAAGCCAACAAGTTCGTTGTTCCAGTTTTGCTGCTAGTCTTTTTAGCAGCTGGTTGGAAGATGGATACTGTCGCTAAGGGATACGGCGATACTTATCAAATGCAGGTTGCTTATTTTAAGTATCAAAACACCCAACCAAGAACCGTCCAATATTTCTTACAGTATGCCGATAAGAAACGGATCTGGGCCGAACCGGATATCGATGGGAATTTAACGACGTATTACGTTAAGGATCGCAGCCGTTCTGTGGCCGTCGTGGAGTATTCTGAATGGTCAAAGATCTTTGAACAGCTCCAAAACAAAAATTTTTCGTCAAAAAATAAATTTTGGCAGGCGTTCGATAAAAGAGTCGTCGCAATAATGAATTAAGTAGGCTTAGTCCAGTTTGGAGACTAAGCTTTTTTATGGTTAAATTGGATAGTAAATATTGTTATAGGTAGTAGTGGGGTAATTATGAATAAAAGGATTTCAAATACTATTAATAGTCGTTGGTTCAATTGGCTGTTATCAGGAATATTTTTGATTGCAGTTTTTTCAGCAATGTTATTGTTGAACTCGAAGACGCTATACGTGGCGGACGACTATGTTTATCGCTTTTTTTACCAAAGTACTTATGCACCTGACGCTGGTCCGGTCATTAGTACTTTGAGTATTCCACATTCGATGTACAATCATTACATGCTGTGGAATGGTCGTTTTGTGGCCCACTCGATCGTGCAATTTTTCATGCAATTCGATACGAAAGTGGTCTTCAACATTTGTAACAGTTTAGCTTTCATCGCTTTGATGTTCTTGATTGCGAAAACTTCCTCTACTTTGACGAAGGTGAAAACTAATTGGTGGTTACTAGTCGCAATTTTTGTTTACTTATGGTTTGCGATTCCTTCATTTGGCCAAACGGTCTTGTGGGTCTCAGGATCAGGCAATTATTTGTGGACAAGTTTGATTTATTTAGGAACGATCTTGATAGCCTTGAAGCATCAAAAAGAAACGATTTGGCTGGGGATTGTTGCAGTTATACTCGGATTTTTGACCGGAGCTACGAACGAAAACTCTGGACCGGCGGCTATCGTGATCATTTTCTTGTTTGCGGTAGTTAAATACATCCAATCGAAAAAAATCGACTGGTATTCACTAATAACTTCAATTTTTGGACTGATCGGCTTTTTAGTAATGTATTTTTCACCCGGTTCACAAGCTAGAGGTGACAAGCCACATAGCTACTACCAAGCAATGATTGGTTTGAAGCAATTAGTTGTCCATCAATATAAGTGGTTCTACTTGATCATTTTGATCTTGTTAGTTGCTGGCCTATTAATGAAAAAGCTGAACAAGGATCTTTTGCTGTCAGCCGTGGTTTTCTTAGTCGGCCACATCTTGTCAATCGTTGTTTTGGTGATGTCGCCAGAATATCCGCTAAGAACTTTATTTGGTGCCACAGTTTTCCTCGCTATTACCTTTTTCATCCTAGTGTATTCGCTACTAGGAAATTTGAATTTCTTCGCCGAAGCTGCCATATCATTAGTGATCTTGGTCATGTTCATGGTCAGCTATCGAACGGCTTACATTGATATCAATACGACTTACATCCAAGCTGAAAGACAATATCAAGTCATAGAAAAGGCTAAAGACGAACACAAGAAATCCGTCACCGTGCCTATGGTATTGACACCTAAGAGCGACTACAATGCCTTTAAAGGGACGCTTTTGCTCGACACTAACAGTGGAGCATGGATGAATATGTGGGTCGCCAAGTTCTTTGGCATCGATCAAATATCCGGTAAATTTTAAAAAGCAAGCCGCTCATTTCAAAATAGGTGGGCGGCTTTTATTTTGGAAAATAGTTGCCATAAAACAAAAATATTTATACTTCTTCTTGCTGAAAAATTATACATAAGATATAATTGATACATCAAATAAGAAGGAAGTGATCGTATGCATTGGATATGGGTTATCATTGTCGGAGCAATTATTGGTGCTCTTGCGGGATCAATTACTAAGAAAGGTGAAGCCATGGGGTGCGTCAGCAATATTATTGCTGGTATCGTAGGTTCAGCTTTAGGTGAAGCACTACTTGGTTCTTGGGGCCCACAGCTTGCAGGGATGGCTATAATCCCTTCTTTGATTGGAGCAGTGATCCTAGTAGTGATTGTTTCATTTGTAGTTCAGAAATTAAATTAGCAGATGAAGCAATTGCTAGAAAGTTACATAAAAATATTGACCGTTATAACGGATACAGAAAAAAGTGCCCTATTCAGAATACAGAACAGGGCACTTTTAATTTGCCGTAAATTAGGGCAAAAAAATAACACTCTGGGGAGGAGTGTTATTTAAGTAAATATTTATATTTAGGGATTAAATATTATGTTATAGGGGGGAGAGATAAGAATTCGTAACTCTTATCTACAAGTAATATAGTAACGGTCAGACGTGAATAAATTATTTGGAAAATGTGAATAAATTGTGAAGATTTCCAAATATATTGTTAAAAAGTTTTTTGCCGGTTACTTTGACATAAGTTAATCCTGAAGCTACTGCAGCTAAAATTACACCTATAATAGTTAGACCGTAGTTTGTTTTATTGCCAGTTTGTGGAAATCTGGTCATTGGAGAAGCGCTAGATGATGAATCAGGTAAAGCACTTGATTGTTTAGGACTAGTTGCTGCAGTTCCAAAGGTGTTGCTAGCTCCATTTGCTACTGGACTTGTTGAACTTGCTGCGCTTGTTGGACTTGCAGATGAACTAGGAGCTGTAGCTTGGCTAGTGGGTGAATAATTGGCTTGTTGGTTGGCGCCACTGTAAGAAACGTTAGTTGGGGCGGTACTGCCTTGTTCATATGCAGCCTCTTCAGCCTTATCATTTGCTATGGCTGCTTGATCTGCTTGAATCTCATCCTTGTAATAATCAAAATATCCCCAAGTTGGTAGTGAACTTGCTTGTTTGTATTTTTGACCAGATGCGGTAATTATGTATGAAACTCCATCGATTACTTCCATCTCATCACCAGGTTGTAAGGTGTTACCATTAGTGGTTTCAGGTGTAGGAGTAGTTGGCTCGCTTAAAGTGATAGGTGAGTAATGAGTTGGAGCTTCGCCAGCTTCAACTTCAGCTAAGTGGGCATTTTCAGCAGCGAGGGCATCGTTGTATTGTTGAGCAACTGCGCCTTCTTCATCTATTTCTTGCCAAGAAGGGATGCCAACGTATGAGTAATCATAGTCTGATGGGATATTGCCAGTTGGTGCTGCTTGAATCGAAGTAGTGGAAGTTTGCGTGGTATCAGCATTAACGGTATCAGCGTGAACACTAGCTAGTCCGATCGATGAGGCGATGATCCCAGCCAAGACAACTTTGCTGATCAAGGTTACTTTATTATTATGAGTGATTTCCAATTCTTTCATTTTCATAATGCCAGTCCTTGTTCATATATATATTGATCGAGAAATATAATTCTCAAACATCAACTCCACTATAATGCCAATAATTGAAACTAGTTCAAAAAATGCATATTGAAGATATTATTATTACTACATAAAAATTTATATCTCCAAGAATGTTACCTGAGTCGTTTGAATAAACGAACGAAAAATATTACCATTATTTAGTTAAGGATTTTTTCGCAAAACCGTAATTTTTTCCAATTTCTTCTATATAATGAAAGAGATAGAAATTTAACATACCATTGAATTAACGTTTTATTTAATATACGATAAATAGGTGTGAAACATAGTGTTTCACGGCTGGAGGAATTGAATGACACCTGAACAATTTTTTGAAGCATTAGCTCAAAAAGGTATCGAATTAAACGATACGCAAAAGTCGCAGTTTGAAACGTATTTTCATGAACTAGTGGAAACTAACAAAGTCATGAATTTGACGTCGATTAATGAGAAAGAACAAGTTTATTTGAAGCATTTTTATGATTCGCTGATCTTAGACTTTTTTGATGATGCTTTGATCAAAGATGACCTTTCGATCTGCGACGTTGGATCCGGTGCAGGTTTCCCTTCGATCCCGCTCAAGATCGTTAATCCTAATTTAAAAGTTACTATCATTGATTCACTCAATAAGCGAATCAATTTTTTAAGCCAATTGGTCAATAAGTTAGGCCTTGAGGATGTAAACTTAGTCCATGGTCGGGCTGAAGAATTAGGACAAAACAAACAATACCGTGAAAGTTTTGATTTAGTTACAGCGCGTGCTGTGGCATCAATGACTGTGTTGACGGAGTTGTGTCTGCCGTTCGTTAAAAAAGGTGGTCAATTCATCGCTATGAAGGCTGACAAGGCTAACGAAGAATTGATGGAAGCTAAATTCGCTATTGCCACTTTAGGTGGAAAGATCGATAAACAAGAAGAATTCGAGCTGCCAAATTCCGCAGGTTTGCGTAATTTAATTTTTGTAAGCAAAACGAAAGACACACCGAAGAAATATCCTAGAAAGCCCGGGACGCCTTCTAGAAAACCATTAATCAAATAGCAGGGAGGAAAGATCGTGGCATTAAAATCAGAAGATAATCCAAAGACAACAAGTAATGGGGATGCTACTAGAGGTCGTGTAATTAGAGTTAGTTTGGATAAGATCATTCCAAATCGCTATCAACCACGTACTGATTTCGACGAAAAGAGTATTACTGAACTATCACAAACCATCAGCGAACACGGTTTATTGCAACCAATGGTCGTACGTTCATATGGAGATGGTCAATATGAGATCATCGCTGGTGAAAGAAGATTCCGTGCTCTAAAGAAATTAAACTGGCACAAGGTCCCAGTCATCGTTAAGGAACTGGACGACGAAGAAACAGCTTCAATGGCGTTGATCGAAAACGTTCAACGGGAAAACTTGAATCCAGTTGAAGAAGCTCGTGCCTACCGCAAGGTTCTAGATTCAGAGAATATTACTCAAGTTGAATTAGCTAACCGTTTAAGCAAGAGTCAATCATATGTCGCTAATAAGTTGCGTCTACTTTCATTGAGTGATGACGTTTTGGAAGCTTTAGCTAACGAAAAGATCAGTACTCGTCACGGACGGGAATTGTTGCGTCTAGATCAAGATCAACAAAACAAAGTCTTGAGCAAGATCCTCGATAAAGGCATGAACGTAAAGGATACTAAGGCTTTAGTTGATAAATTCACCGCAAAAGACGAAGCTAAAAAAGCCGAAAATAAAGCAGAAACGGCCACAGAGTCAGGCGAATCAGCTGAAAAGGCTCAACCTAAGAAGTCTAGCAATGAATACAACATCAATACTTCCATTGAAGACGTCAAAGCAAGCATTGCTAAGATGAAGAAAAACGGAACTTCCGTAAGTTTCGTTGAAGATAAGAAAAAAGGATTTTACGAGATTGACATCAGGATCCATGATGACGACCTTGAAGATTAAGGGGAATAAGATGGCACGGAAAATATCCATTGCAAATCAAAAAGGTGGCGTTGGTAAGACCACAACGACCATTAATTTGGGCGCATGCTTAACTAACATGGGCCAAAGAGTCTTGATTGTCGACGTTGACCCACAAGGTAACGCCACTAGTGGACTAGGCATCAAAAAAGCTAACGTAGTCAAAGATGTCTATGACGTTTTGGTCAATGAGCATCCATTAGAACAAACGATCATTCACTCAAAACACGATAATCTCGATATCGTTCCAGCTACCATCCAATTAGCTGGTGCTGAAATGGAATTAACTTCAATGATGGCACGTGAAACGCGCCTTAAAGCTGGGATCGATCGCGTGGACGATCAATATGACTTCATCTTGATCGATTGTCCACCTTCATTAGGTCAGCTTTCAACGAATGCTTTCACAGCAAGTGATTCCATCCTTATTCCTGTTCAAAGTGAATACTATGCTTTGGAAGGTTTAAGCCAACTATTAAATACAATTAGACTAGTACAAAAACACTTCAATTCTGACTTAGAAATCGAAGGCGTTTTATTAACTATGCTAGATTCAAGAACTAACCTCGGAAAACAAGTTGTTGATGAGGTCAAATCATACTTTGGCGATCGTGTATACAAATCGATCGTGCCTAGAAATACAACATTGGCAGAAGCTCCTAGTTATGGACTACCGATCGTCGATTTTGACGACCGTTCACGTGGTGCGGAGGCTTATACTTCATTAGCCAAGGAGGTACTAAAGCGTAATGGCATCAAGCAAAAATAAAAAAGGATTAGGCAAAGGGATCGATGCGATTTTTTCCGAATTCGAAGCGATCGACGAAAACAGTGAAACTGTTGTTGACCTTGATTTAGACCAAATCCGTCCCAACCCTTATCAACCTAGAAAGACCTTCGATGAACATGCTTTAAATGAGCTAGCAAAATCGATCGATCAAAACGGCGTTTTCCAACCGATCATTGTTCGTGAAAGCGTCAATGGTTACGAGATCATCGCTGGTGAAAGAAGATTCCGTGCTAGCAAAATAGCCAAGAAGACTACGATCCCTGCAATCGTTCGTCCACTTAGCGAATCAGGGATGATGGAAATCGCCGTCCTTGAAAACTTGCAACGTGAAGACTTAACGCCACTTGAAGAAGCTGATGCTTATCAAACGTTGATCTCAAAACTAAATTTGACTCAAGAACAAGTTTCTCAACGACTAGGCAAGAGTCGTCCATACATTGCTAACTACTTGCGTCTATTGAACTTGCCAGATTCAACTAAGCAATTAGTTCAAAGTGGTACCTTGTCGATGGGACAAGCCAGAACATTGTTGAGCTTAAAGGACCAAGATCAAATCGAAAAATTGGCGCAAAAAGCAGTCGATGAAGACTTAACGGTTCGTCAATTGGAACAATTAGCTACTGATAGCAAGAAAGATAATAAAAAGAAAAAAGCACCAAAGACTAAATCGCCTTTTGTTAAAGCAACTGAAGACCGACTAGTCGAAAAATTCGATACACAAGTCGCTGTTAAGACAGGTCGTAACGGTCACGGTAAATTGGAAATCGATTTTACCAATACGGATGACTTAAATCGTATTTTAGACATATTAGGAATCAAAATAGATTAGAGGATATTATGTTTAATTTAGGAGATCTTATTACGATGAAAAAGCCTCACGCTTGTGGGGTCAATCGCTGGGAGATCATTCGTCTCGGCGCAGACATTAAAATAAAATGCATGGGCTGCGGACATATTGTGATGATCCCCCGTGCCGAATTTAAGAAGAAATTCAAAAAAGTAGCAACACAAGCTGCAGATGTAGATTTTTCAAATGAGAAATTTTACCTCAAGCAAAATCAGATCATGAAACCCAACACTATCAATAATGAGGAGGATTTATAATGGCCCTTACTGCCGGAATCGTAGGTTTACCAAACGTTGGTAAATCAACACTATTTAACGCTATTACTAAAGCTGGTGCGGAGATGGCTAACTACCCATTCGCTACCATTGACCCTAACGTGGGGATGGTTGAAGTCCCAGACAAGAGATTGGCACGGATCGACGAATTGATCCCTGCAAAGAAGATCATTCATACGACTTTTGAATTTACCGATATTGCCGGAATCGTTAAAGGTGCCAGCAAGGGTGAAGGATTAGGAAATAAATTCTTGGAAAATATTCGCCAAGTTGACGCTATCGTTCACGTTGTTCGTGCTTTTGATGATGACAACATTACTAGTGTTACAGGTAAAGTTGATCCACTAGATGACATTGAAACTATCAATTTAGAATTAGGTATCGCTGACCTTGATAGTATTAACAAACGTTATTCAAAAGTTGAAAAGCAAGCTACTTCTGCAAAAGATAAAGAAGCCATCGCTGAACTTGCCGTTTTGAAAAAGATCAAGCCAGTTCTTGAAGAAGGTGGCGCTGTTCGTTCGATCGAATTCAATGAAGATGAACAAAAGATCGTTAAAGGCTTGTTCTTATTGACTTCTAAACCAGTTTTGTACGTCGCAAACATTGCTGAAGATGACATGGGTGACCCAGAAGCATCGAAGTACTACAAGATTGTTGAAGACTATGCGAAAAAAGAAAACGCTCAAGTGATCGGTGTTTCTGCCAAAACTGAAGAAGAAATTGCCGAATTAGATGACGACGAAAGAGCCGAATTTTTAGAAGCTGAAGGTGTTACGGAATCTGGTCTTGATAAGTTGATCAAAGCTAGTTACAAGCTATTAGGCTTGAGAACATTTTTCACTGCCGGTGGCAAAGAAACTCGTGCTTGGACTTTCCACGAAGGTATGAAGGCACCACAAGTTGCCGGAATTATTCACTCTGACTTTGAACGTGGATTTATTCGTGCCGAAGTTATGTCATTTGATAACTTAGACAAATATGGTAGCGAGCAAGCTGTTAAAGAGGCCGGAAAACTTGGACTTGAAGGAAAAGACTACGAAGTTCAAGATGGCGACATCATCGAATTTAGATTTAACGTTTAACCTGGAGGATATTAATGGCTGACGATTTAAGAGAGAGAAATAAGAAGGCGGCAGAAAAGCAAAAGCGCAATTCTGCCAAGAAAGAAAGGCAAGAACAAATTGCTGAGAAGATCAACAGTGCTGATGCTGATGAGTTGAGAAAACAATTAAGTAATAAAAACGAAGAATACGTTTTTAAACTTAATAAGTTTTTGACTGAAGACGACTTTACTGAAGCAGAAGCCAAAGAGTCGATCGATGCGATGTTGCCTGAGATCATCGAAAACCAGATCAAAGGTATTCCTGCTAACCAATTGTACGGCCCAGTTTCTAAAAAAGCTGGCGATATTGCTCATCCAGTTAAGCCTAAGAAGAAGACACCATTTTGGGCTTTAGCTATCGACAC
Organism: Companilactobacillus zhongbaensis; assembly: GCF_003946515.1. Lineage (GTDB taxonomy): Bacteria > Bacillota > Bacilli > Lactobacillales > Lactobacillaceae > Companilactobacillus > Companilactobacillus zhongbaensis. The sequence continues at coordinate 14,347 of NZ_RHOM01000019.1, forward strand.
TTCATTACTATTCTTCGCCTTGTTCGGCGTGTTGTACGGTATCGTTGGTTTGACTAGCAAAGATAAGACGGCACAAAATCAAACAGGTATCATTACTTTGATTTTACTTGCTGCTATGTGGGGCGTGCTATTGACATGGTTCAACTTACAAATGAGAAAGCCTAAGTCTGAACGTCCTGGTCTTTTGATTACGATCGGGTACATGGGTGCCGGTTTGGTTATTATGTTTGTGTTCCTTGGTTTGATGCAGTTTGTTCCTACTACGATTAATCCTCCGTTGGACGGGGTTGTGTACTTGATTTTGGCTGTTGTTGCTTATGGTGGCCGATTCTTTTATCGTCGATATATGGGGATTAAGACACGTAGTTTTGTTTAGGGTTTGATTTTGGTTTTGATTTTGATTTGATCGGTAGCTTTTGCTGCCGATTTTTTTTGTGCTGTTTTTTGTGGAGGTAGGATTTTGGGTGGTGGTTCACTGCCGGTCCTGTGGAGGGTTCCGGGAATTGCGCCGTGGAACGCTGCGGGCCAACTTTGAGCTATCCAAGGGAAACCCGCCCTTGGACATCTCAAAGCTTGACCTTTTCGTAAGCACGGCCCATGCCGTGCAAACGAAAATTTCGCGGCTGACGGCGAATTCCAATCAAACTTTTTTTTGTTTGGGGACGGTACTTATTCTTTTTTGCTTAGACTGTTTTGGTTTGGGTTGTGTTCCCTTGCTTTTTTTCGTTTCTAGAATTTTGGTTTTTGCTCCTTATCTGTTTTATCTTGGTTTTTGTCTTCATCGGTTGGTATTTTAGGCTGTTTCCGCTTCTTGTTTTTTCCTTGCTCTTCACTCGCTCCTTTGTCGCTCTTGAAGTCGCGGTGAACTTCTTCTTTTTGATAATTCTGTTTTGTTGCTATTTTTTTTATATTTAGTACAATTTAATTACTTGATTGAATAGTTTATTTCTGTTTCCCATTTCTATTTAATCCTTTTTGCACTTACTTTTCCCTTGAGGTGATTTTATGTCTTCTAATGATGTTGCTCGTGATTATAAGAATAGTCTTTATTTGGAACTTTCTAAGATTGGTAAGGGGGTTTCTTCTGATAAGCGGCTGGAGATTTTGGATTTGTTGGCTCAGTGTTCTAAGTCGGTGGATGTTTTGGCTCGTGAGTCTGGGATGAGTGTGGCTAATACTTCTCGGCATTTGAAGGTTTTGCGGGAGGCTCATTTGGTTTCTTGTTCTAAGGATGGAAATTTTGTGGTTTATTCTTTGGCTTCTGATGAGGTTGAGCGTTTGTTTTATTTGCTTCGTGATGTTGGTGAGCAACAGTTGTCGAATATGCGGGTGATTCAGCGTGATCTGGATTCTTCGGAGGCTGTTCGATCTTTGGATCTTTCTACTGCTTCTAAGTTGATCGAGCGGGATGATGTTGTGCTTTTGGATGTTCGGCCGGTTGAGGAGTTTTCTGCTGGGCATATTCCTGGAGCTGTCAATATTCCGATGGATTCGTTGGTTGATGAGGTTGATTCTTTGGATGCTGATAAGGATGTTATTGTTTATTGCCGTGGTCATTTGTGTGCTTTGACTAATCAGGCTACTAAGTTGTTGAATGAGCGTGGTCATAATGCTTATAGCTTGAATGAGAGTTATTTTGATTGGCGTCAGTTTGTTGGACAAGGGATTTAAAAAGCTGATTTGTTTGCTTTTTATTAATTTGATGATATTATTTAACTATTCAATCATTTAGTTGAATAGATTTTTTAAACCTGGAGGTTTGTCATGGAAATTAAATACTGGTCGGATATTGCCTGCCCATTTTGTTATATTGGGTCAACTCGAATGAAGAAAGCTTTGAAGGAATTACAAATTTATGATGAGACTCCTTTGGAATTTAAGTCTTTTCAACTAGACCCAACTTTGCCTAAGACTACGGATAGATCTATGCTCGATAATTTTGCTGGTGGACATGGTATGTCTGAAGAGCAAGCTAAGCAACAGATGTCACAAATTTCTCAGATGGGTGAGTCAGATGGCTTGAAGATCGACTTGATGAATGCTGTTCCTACTAATACGATGGATGCCCATCGCTTGATCAAGTTGGCTGATTCGTTGAATGATCACGCTTTGATGGAACGTATTATTGATGCTTTTTACAAGGTGTACTTTAGTGATGGTGAATCTATTGCTGATCACGATGTTTTGTTGAAGGCCGCTACTGGTGCTGGACTTGATAAAGACCGCGTTGAAGAAGTTTTGAATGGTAAGGAATTTGAGAATGATGTTGTTAGTGACGAAGTTGAAGCGCAACAACTTGGTATTAAGGGTGCACCGTTCTTTGTGCTTGATAATAAGTATGGTATTTCTGGAGCACAACCTTATGATGTTATGATTGGTGCATTGAAGAAAGTTTTAGCTGAGGAGGCTTAATTATGACTGACGACGAGAAGAAAAAAGATTTGCCTGTGTTTGAACAACTTGGTGGGACTGATGACAGTGGTGTTTGTGGTCCTGAGGGTTGTAGCATTGAAGACCATCGGAAGATGGTTGAGAAGGGTAATAAAGAGTAGAGAAAAGCAAACACGGGTTATGTGTTTGCTTTTTTATTTGTTTAGATTTTGAACTTTATTTGGTGCTGGTAGCTTTGCTTGAGGTTGATTCCCGGCCCTGTGGGGGTTCCGGGAATTGCGCCGTGGAACGCTGCGGGCCAACTTTGAGCTATCCAAGGTAGACCGCCTTGGACATCTCAAAGCTTGACCTTTTCGTAAGCACGGCCCATGCCGTGCAAACGAAAATTTCGCGGCTGACGGCGAATTCCCTCCACCCCCACAGGACCTAAGTTGGAAGTAAACTCAATTTTTTTGTGGGGGTACGGTACTTATTTTTTCTTGCTTGTACTGTTTTGATTTGGATTGTTGGACTTAGCTTTGGTTCGTTCCTACGATTCTTGTTTCGTGATCTATCTTTTCGGTTTTTGATTGTTGGAAAAATAAAAGACGAAAACCAAAATCGGTTTTCGTCCATTTTTATATTGTATTGATTCTACTTTTGTTACTGTCTTTTTTTGGTTTTGTGTTTGGTTGATGAGATCCTAGTTTTGATTGTTTTGTTGCCAAATTTCTGTTGGTTGGTTACCAAACGTTTCTATTTTTCTTGCCAAACGTTGCCCGTTTTATAGTGGAAACGAGCTCCAGGCGACAGCGGCCTCCGGTTAACACAGGTGGTCGAGGCACGGCTTCGCCGCACCTTGTTCGACCACCCGCGTTAATCCTCAGCAGCTACCCGTGTGCCTGCGCTCTCTGTGTTTTAATCCTCAGCAGCTGACCGTCGCCTTCCGCTCTCTCTCTATTTGACTCTAAAGCACATGACTAACCCGTAAAGCCCAAATCCTCCACAAGCAATTTTTAGTAATTGCCCGTAAAGTTGGATTCGGCCGCTGGTTAATTTTGGGTCGGTTTGGAATTTGTATTGGACGAAGGCTAGGACTGATAGGGAGAAGATTATTATGATTATGAATCTTAGTCTTTTTTTTAGGAAATTCATTGGTTTTCGCTTTCTTTTTGTGAGTTAGGAATTAAACTGCTTGTTATTGTATAATAGTATCATAAGTATTAAAAATGTTGTTTAGGTGGGTTTTCTATGAAGATTTTAGTGGTTGATGACGACAAAGAAATTGTGGAATTGCTCAGCATTTATATTAAGAATGAAGGCTATGAGCCAATTACTGCCAACTCGGGACAAGAGGCATTAGATGCTCTTGCTCAACATAGCGATATTGCTTTGATGGTTTTGGATATTATGATGCCCAATATGGATGGTATTGAGGTTACTAAGCGTGTTCGTAAGGATTCGCAAATTCCTATCATCATTGTTTCCGCAAAGACTACCGATATGGATAAGATTCAGGGCTTGATCACTGGAGCTGATGACTATGTTACTAAGCCATTCAATCCGTTGGAGGTCATGGCTCGGATCAGATCTTTGCTTCGTCGTAGTGCACAACAAACTTCCAAGAATGTTCCTGATAAGCTTGAAGTTGGACCTATTACTATTTATAAGGATTCACATGAAGTTGTAACCGATTCTGGCAATAAAGTCCAGTTAACGGCACTTGAATTTGGTGTGCTTTACTTATTGGCTAGTCACCCTAATCGTGTGTTCTCAGCTGATGAGATTTTTGAGCGTGTCTGGAAACAAGAGAGTGTGGTTTCTGCTAAGACAGTTATGGTCCATGTTTCACATTTACGTGACAAACTTGAAGAAGCTACTGATGGCGAGAAGGTCATCGAAACTGTTTGGGGCGTAGGTTATAAAGTGGAGGTTTAGTTTTTGAAAAAGCGAATTAAACTGAATGATAAGGAAAAGGGTGTCCTCCTAATTGAAGGAATAGGCACCTTTCTTTTATTTCAGGTCATAAATGTCATTTTGGTCATGGCATCTAATTTATTTTTTAGAAGTACTGATCGTAAGAGTTTCGCGGAATTGATCCGCATGGATATGTCACACGATAGTTTTTTCCGGGTGCTGCTGTTGCTGGCATTAGTGATTATTTTGGAAGTTTTCATTTCGGTTCACGTCGTGATGAAGTCATATCGCCAGTTCCAAATGGAATATATCGAAAAAGAACTTGGCAAGATTGCTAAAGGTGACTTGAATCAACGGATCAATTTGCAAGTTAATAGTCGTTTACAAGGATTGGTCGACAATATTAATTCTTTGGTCGCTAATACGAATGAGCACATTTTGGAGCAGCGTCGTTCTGAGCAAAGTAAGGATGAGCTGATAACTAATGTCAGCCATGATATTCGAACACCCTTGACTTCGATCATTGGTTATTTAGGCTTGATCGAAAGCAAGAATTATCAAGACTTAGATCAAATTTTGAAATATACCCACGTTGCTTACAAAAAGTCGCTTGAAATGCAGACTTTAGTCAAAGATTTATTCGAGTATGCTAATGTTGAGCATACCAACAGTACCTTATCGATGACGAAATTCGATATGGCTCAAATGCTGGATCAGCTTTCTGCAGATTTTGAGCTTGAAGCAAACAAGCGAGGCATGGAAATTGTGGTCACGGCAGATCCTGAGAAGATCTTGATGTCGGGAGATACCGATAAATTAGGCCGTGTCTTCAACAATTTGATCATGAATGCCTTCAAATATGGTAAGGGAGCAACCCACTTGTGGTTGGATGCTAAGCAAACTCCACAAGAGATCGTTGTGACGGTTTCTAACAATGGTAAACCGATCCCTAAAGAGTCACTAGACTCACTATTCGACCGTTTTTATCGAGTGGAAGATTCACGCTCGAAAGAAACTGGTGGAACTGGTCTCGGTTTAGCGATCGCCCAAAGCATGGTCAAAATGCATGGTGGTCAGATCGACGTCCAATCTAATGCTGACCGTACGTCATTTATTATTCATTTCCCAATGACCAAGTCAAACAACAATGAGGACTAACTAATGAAGAATTTTTTTAAAAAAGTCGTAATTGCACTGGCTATTTTATTAATGCTACCAGTGTTTGATCTGCAGACAGCTAAGGCTGAATCGTTCGTTACTAATGTCGATTCGGCTGCGTCATTAGCCTTTGATGAAAACTCCGGACAGATCTTGTATGCCGAAAATGCTGACAAGAAAGTTGCCATCGGGTCGATCACGAAGATCTTGACACTTTATTTAGTAACTAAAGCCATCCACCAAAACGATTTGAAATTTACTGATACTATTAAACCTACCCAAGAACAAGCAGATATGACGAATATCGATGAGTTGGCCAATGTTACTTTAGAAACTAATCGCGAGTATACGGTTAAGCAATTGTACGATGCTGCTTGGATCGTTTCTTCCAATTCAGCGGCGATGATGCTAGCTCAAAAGGTCAGTGGTAAAGAAACTGACTTCATCAAGTTAATGCGCAAGACGATTAAAGACTGGGGCATTAAGGATGCAGAAATTTATAATGTTTCTGGATTGAACAACTCCGACCTCGAAAAAGGGATGTATCTAGGTAAGTCAGATGGTGAAAACAAGCTATCGGCCAACGATATTGCCATTATCGTCAAACACATTTTGGACGAATATCCCGAAGTTTTAAAAGTCACCTCTCAACCTAGTTTGACTTTCCCAACTAGCCAAGGTGATGAAGTTTATAACTCACTCAACTTGTTGCTCAAGGGCAATCGCGATTATCAAGAAGGCTACGAATTCGATGGCCTAAAGACCGGAACAACGAAGCAAGCCGGGGACTCATTTGTCGGAACTTATCCGATCAATGGTACGCGCATCGTCACGATCGTCATGGATGCACACGGTGCAACTGATGATCAGGACAAACGTTTCCGAGTCACTCAAAATTTGGCACACTTGATCAATGATTCTTACAAATATCAGACGGTCGTCAAGAAAAACCACGACATCCTCGTCAGCAAGAAGCAAAAATACAAGACTTATCGTGATGTCAAAGCTTGGGTATTTAGTGGTACCAATCCAGACGCTTTTATTTACAAAAAATCCGCCAATGAATTAGGATTCAATGTAGCTGACGGTAAAAAACAAGCTAATTTGATCATTAAAAACGTTCCATATGGATATATCAACTATCCAAACGTCAAACGACCGATCAAAAAAACCACTCCGAAAAAAACTCAGACTTCAGTTTGGGACAATATCGCCAACTTCTTCAAAAATCTCTTTTAGGAGGAAATCATGAGTTTAAAAATCAATCAAGCCATAAAGATCCTAAAACAACATGATTTGCTAGTTTCCAGTAAGGTAACAGATCCTGATAAAGTGTTAACTAATATTAGTTATAACTCTCAAGAAGATCAAACTAATGGGATCTTTTTTTGCAAAGGGATCAATTTTAAACCTGATTATTTAAAGCAAGCCTTAACTTCCGGTGCGGCTATTTATGTGGCAGAACAACAGTTTGACGACCAAGCCGATCATTTGATTGTTACCGATGCATCAAAAGCCTTGGCAGTTTTGAGTGCTGAGTACTTTGATCATCCTGAAAAAGACTTGTTCATCATTGCTTTCACCGGTACAAAAGGAAAGACTACGACTGCCTACTTTATTTATGACATTTTAAAAGAAGTTTATCCTAAAAAAGTCGCCTTGTTTTCAACTATCGATCGGATCGTTGGACCTAAACCAGCAGATGAATTCAAGTCTGACTTGACGACGCCTGAATCACTCGACTTGTTCCGGGACATGCGCCGTTCAGTCGATAATGGGATGACGCACTTGGTGATGGAAGTCTCGTCACAAGCTTACAAGAAAAATCGTGTCTACAACTTGACCTTTGATATTGGCGGCTTTTTGAACATCACACCTGATCATATCGGTAAAAATGAACATCCAACTTATGCCGATTATTTGTACTGCAAGAAGCAATTGTTAGTAAACTCCAAAGTTAATATCATAAATCGCGATACTAACGACTTTGAAACAGTTTATGACGCAGCTTTGCAAACTAGTTCAGCTGACGATATTTATTTATTTGGCCGTGATCAAAGTAAAGACCATCTCGACTTTTTATTGACTTCTAAAGAAGCTACTTTAAAGGACAGTTTATTTACGATCAGTGCTGTGTCTGAAAAAGCCGAACAGCTCAAGGTTGCTGGTGATTACAAACTTGGTCTAGTTGGTGATTTCAATGAGGTCAACGCAACAGCGGCCGTTTTGGCAACTGGTTTGATCAAGATGCCAGTCAAAAATATTTATGACGGGCTAAAAGGAGCTCACGTTCCTGGTCGGATGGAACACATCGTTTCCAAAGATCACGGGACTATCTTCATTGACTATGCTCATAACTATGCTAGTATGAAAGCTCTACTCGGCTTTTTGCGGAAAGAATATCCTGAATCTAAGATCAAAGTAGTGGTAGGTAGTCCTGGCGATAAAGGTATTTCCAGACGTGCCGGATTTTCACAGGTGTTGACGGAATTGGCTGATTCCGCTATCTTAACTACTGATGATCCTGGTTTTGAAGATCCAGCCGATATTTGCCGTCAGATCGATGAAAAGATCGATCATGATAAAGTATCGACGAAGATCGTTCTTGACCGTCAAGAGGCCATTAAAGAGATGATCACTAATGGACAACCGGGCGACATTATCGTGTTGGCAGCCAAAGGTGATGATCCTTACCAAAAAACTAAAGGGATCGACGTTCCATATCCAACGGATCCAGTCGTTGCCAAATCGGTCTTGAGGGATATCGAAGGAGAATAGCTATGAAAAACTTCTTTACAGTCCTTGGAGGAATGGGGACTTTAGCTACTGAAAGTTTCGTTAGAATACTAGATGCAAAGACTAAGACTAACAAAGATCAAGATTACTTAGATTACATCGTCGTCAACCACGCGACAGTTCCTGATCGGACGGCGTACATCGTTGACCACAGTCAGCCTAGTTTTTTACCAGCTCTAAAGGAAGATGTTGAGCAACAAAGTTTGTTAAAGCCAGCATTTATGATCATGATCTGCAATACGGCTCATTATTTATATGATGAGATCCAAGCGGCAACTGATATTCCGATCATTCACATGCCACATTTGGCAATTTCCACGATGAAGAAGCAATATCCTAATGCTAAAAAAGTCGGTTTGATTGCTACCAAAGGTACGCTTTATGATCATATTTACGAAGATGAGATCAAGGATGCTGGATTTAACGTTTCTTTAGGTGACCAAGCAGTCCAAGATGAAGTTGAAAGCTTGATCTACGACGACATCAAGGTAGCTGGTTCGGTCAATAAAGAAAAATACCATCATATTCTACAAACTATGCACGACAAATTTGACTGCGACGTCATCGTCTTAGGCTGTACGGAATTATCCTTAGCCCAAGAAAAGGCGTCAGATCATGATTTTAACGTTATCGATGCTCAAAGCATCATTGCTGACAAATCGATCGAATTAGGAATGAAAGTTCGCAGAGGCGAGGAAATCGATTTTTCTAAGATTTATTAATGTTATCGAACATTATATTGAATAAAATCGTAACCCCCTTTATATTTAAGTTAACAGGAGGTACTTATTACTATGTTAAAAAAATTATCAATAACCACGGCTGTTTTGGCGGGCTTAGTGTTGGCAGGATGCTCGAACACACAGACATCAAGCTCAACACAATCAAACGATAATACTGAACAAACGAAGAGTACCAAATCGAGTGCTTCAGATACTAAATCGAGTGATGATACTAAAGCTAGCACTAACACCGAAGGCACAGCAGACGACGAAAGTAATTCAACAGCAACTGCTTCGAAGACAACCGGCTCACAAGCTAGTTCAACTACGTCAGATAGCAACAGTACTAGCTCAAAGACTAGTGACAGCAACAAGTCATCAACTCAAGCAAACTCAACTGAAGCTAATGCAGATGTCATCAACTCAGCTAGTGATGCCACAACTTTCTTAGGGGACAAGTTGGCAAAGACATATGACAAAGCTACAACACAATATGTTTCAAACGGTAAAATTACTTGGAATAACGTTGAGGGTTACCAAGTAAACGTTTATACTAAGAATTCAAATTCACCAGTTGGAAGTTATTTAGTACCAGCTAATGGTCAATATTTCCAAATTTGGTAAAATAAGTTAAAGACAATTATTAAGAGGTCGAGACATCAGTCTTGACCTCTTAAATTTTGAAATAAAACATGGAGATCGTTGATGAAACGTAAAAAATATTTTTTTGCCGTAATTTTACTAATGATTTTAGTAGTGACCGGCTGTACGAAAAATAATTCTCAAAAAAATGTCATCACAACGACGGTCAATACTTATTACGAACCAGTCAAAAGTATTGTCGGCGATAAATATCAGGTCGATCCGATCATTAAGTCGGTCAATGTTGACCCTCACAGTTTCTCGCCCTCAACAAATAATTCTAAGCAAATCGCTGATTCTAAGCTGATCGTTGCCAATGGACTCGGCTATGACGACTGGGTCAATAAGATGGTCACGGCCAATAGCCAACAAAATAATTTCATCGATTTTGGTAACATTCTGGGGAAGAAAAATGGTGACAACGAGCACCTTTGGTTCGGGGTCAACAACATGAAAAAGCTCTCGAAAGCGGTTTACCAACAAATGTCGAGGGTTGACTCAAATAGTAAAAATTACTATTATGGTAATTATAAAAAATATGCACACAAACTGGACCATTTATCAGACCGTGAAAAATCCATTAAGAAACTAGCCAATGGTAAAGTCGCCTACGTGACGGAACCGTTGCCTGATTACTTGTTGAAAGATATTGGTGTTAAGGTTGCTGACAATCATTTTGCTAAAGCCATCGAAGAAGACACCGATCCATCGATCAAAGATGTTAACGACATGGAACAAGGGATGAAGAATCACCAAGTTGATTTCATCGTCGTCAACAAGCAAGTTTCCAGCAGTATTATTACTAAAATGATGAATACTGCCAAGAAATACAATATTCCGATCGTTTATTTCACCGAAACATTACCGAGCGATGTTGGATATTATGACTGGATGTCAGATAATTTGGACCAAATCGAAAAGGTAGTTAAGGAGTAAGCTTGTGATCGAGGCAAAGAATCTTACTAAAAAATTTGGTAAGCAAGTAGTTTTTAAAGACGTCAATTTCAAGATCGATGACGGCGAATTCGTCAGCATCGTTGGCCGCAATGGTGCTGGGAAGTCGACTTTAGTCAAGATCTTGATGGGATTAGAGAAGAAAACTAGTGGCGAGATCGAGATGGACCATCAAGGTCGGATCGGATACGTCCCTCAGTTTCGTAATATTGATCTCGATTACCCACTCAATATTGAACAGTTTATGCGACTTAACTTAAAATTTACTTTAAATCCGCAAAAAAGACGGAAAAATAACGAAAATGTTCAAGCTATTTTGAAGCAAACTAATTTACTTGATCTGAAAGATCGTCCATTAGGTTTAGCTTCCGGTGGCGAGAAGCAAAAAGCCTACTTAGCGCAAGCTTTAGTTGGTCGTCCCCAAGTGTTGATCCTCGATGAATCGACAGCTAGTTTGGACGTCGATGTTAAAGTGCAATTGATGGACTTAGTCCAAAAATTAAATCAAGAACATGGTTTGACGGTCTTATTCATCACTCATGATTCTGATTTGACTAAACGTTACACTAAACGAGCTCTTTTGTTTGAAGATCATTCAGTTGAGAGCATCGGAGTGGACGAAATTTCGGAAGATATGTTTGAATAAGGGAGGAAAAGCATGTTTGGATATGAATTTATGCGCGAAGCTTTTATCGCCAGTACTTTTATCGCAATAACCGCTGGTATCGTCGGCGTTTTTGTTGTTTCAAGAAATATGTCGTTCCTTTCGCATACCTTATCGGAAATTGGTTTTGCCGGAGCTTCATTTGGTATTTTGATCGGTATTTCACCACTTGCGGGAATGATTTTATTTACCTTGATCAGTTCGATCGCCGTTGGTAGCTTGAGTACCGAATCATCAAGACGAGAGGCTTCGATCAGTGCCATCTCATCGCTTTTCATTGGTTTAGGGATCTTGTTTTTATCATTATCTTCAGAATCGAGTTCTTATGCGACAAATATCTTATTTGGTAGTATTGTAGGGATAAGTTCAACTGAAGTTCATCAATTGATGATTTTGGCAATATTTGTTATTGTAGTTTTGTTTATTTGCTATAAACCGCTAGCTTTTGATTCTTTCGACCACATCGGAGCCCAAGCTTCAGGCTTGAATACCCGCATGTTATCGGTGGTCTTTTTGATCACTTTAGCCTTGAGTGTTAGTATCGGTGCACAGATCGTCGGATCATTGCTAGTTTTCGTTCTTTTAACTTTACCTGGCGCAACCGCCAGATATTTGGTACACTCAGTGCCGAAGTTGCTTATGGTTTCAGTTGGACTGTCATTGGCCGGAGTTTGGCTCGGATTGTACTTAGCATTCGTAACAAATTGGCCAGTAACATTCTTTATTTCAGCCTTTGAAGTAATTGCCTACTTCATCGGTCTATCCTACAAAAACTGGAAATTGAGCCACTAGGGAGAATCAAACGGATAAATGAAAGAGTTATGGAATAAATATAAGGACACCATTCCTTATTTGTTTTTTGGTGTCTTAACGACGATAGTAAATATCGCTTGCTTTACTTGGTTTGCATACCCGCTACATTGGAATTACCAAATTGCTAATGTGGTGGCATATTTCTTATCTGTTGCATTTGCATACGTTACTAATAAATTATGGGTTTTTAATTCCCATACCAACACTTGGAAGGATTTCTGGCTCGAGATGGGTTCGTTTTTCTTGTTTAGAGCTGCTTCCTGGGTGATCGACCAGGGTACTATGACTATTGGTGTTACTTTGCTTGGGCAGAGTAAGTTTTGGGTTAAGATTGTTGCCAATGTTGTGGTTGTGGTGCTTAATTATGTGTTTAGTAAGTTTATTATCTTTCGGAAGACGGATAAGCTGGATAAGGCTTCTAAGAGGAATAGTTTAGCTGAGGATAAGTAGTTTGGGTGGAGGTTCACTGCCGGTTCTGCGGGAGGTTCCGGGAATTGCGCCGTGGAACGCTGCGGGCCAACTTTGAGCTATCCAAGGAAGACCGCCTTGGACATCTCAAAGCTTGACCTTTTCGTAAGCACGGCCCATGCCGTGCAAACGAAAATTTCGCGGCTGACGGCGAATTCCCTCCACTCATTTTTGGGTGGGGGTACGGTACTTATTTTTGTTGGTTAAGAATCTTTTGACTGATTGGTTGGTATTTTCCCTTATTCATTCCTAGGATTTTGACTTGCTTATCTATCTTGTTGACCTATTTTTTGGACATCATCGGTTGCTATTCGATGTTGTCCTAGATAATTATTTGAATAATAATGACCGTTATAACGGTAAAAAAGCCTGAGAAATCAACGTTGATTTCTCGGGCTTTTTGTTTTGTTCTCTTTTCTGCTCTTCTGTTACAAGAGAATTGTTGGGGTTATTGTGTAGGAATGCTTTTCGTCTACTTTTGAGGTTTGGGTTCTGGTGTTTACTAGGATTTTTTCTATTAGGATGCTGAAGTTGGTTAGTTCTTGTGGGGGGAAGTTGTTTTGATTGCTGGTCTGTTTTATTTTTCTGCATTGGCTTTGGTAGGTTTTTTTGATGTCTTTTACTGCGTCTTGTAGGTTTAGGGCGTAGTAGGAGGTTCGGCCTATGCTGGTGTATCTGTAGAATTCTGCTATCGGTTCTGTTGTTGTTTCTATGTAGGCGTAGAAGTTTGTGGCTATTTCCTTATCTTGACCTGATAAGACGTCTAGTGCTAGGCGAATGTTGTTTATTAGGTGGAAGGGTAAGTCTTGTAGTAGTCGGTCTAAGTTTTGCTCGAAGATTTTTTCTTCTTCAGGGTTTCTGACGGATACGATGTGATTTACCATGCTGATCGGTAAATCTTTTAGAAGCTTTGCTAGGTCGGTGTTTTCTAGTTCTTCGACTAAGTTTTGATAAATTGGGGCAGTTTGTTCTTTTAAGTAGCTTTCTTCCATTTGGAATTCACCGGCGGAAAGGCAGACGGAGTCACATAGTCCTAGTTTTAGACCTAAGTATGGGGACATGAAAATGGCATTTTCATCGATTCCTCTGGTCGTTTTAAAAATTTTTGTTTTAAGCATGATTATCACTCCTTGCCGGTATTAGTGTGTTTGTTTTCGTAGTATAGATTCTTTATTTAAAAAATTTTACCGGAGTTGGTTAGATAATCTTTGTGAAAATGAAAAAACCATTGGGCTAACTGGATTGTTAGTCTAATGGTTAATTTTTACAATTCATCATCGATGAATTGATTGGGTTTAAGTGTAAAGGTATTTTCTTTGTCGACAGTACGTTCGCCTGTCTTTTGATTAGCAACAACTCTTTCGATTATAGCGTTGAAATTAGTTATCTGTCTTGGATCAACGCCGTAAGCAGCGCCACTGCGTTTAAACTCATGACATTGTTTTTCGTAAATATTATCAAGTGCCCCAACTGCTTTTTCTAGGGTAGTAGCATAACTTTGGGTTGCTCCGATTGCCTCATATTTGAAGAATTCAACAACATCATCTTCGCTATTTTCTAAATAGTAATAAAACTCTAGAGTTTCAAAATCAGATGGATTTTTTAATACATCAATAGAAGCGAGAATTTTATTCATTCCGTGCAGGGGCGAATTTTTGAGGTTATTGGACAAATTGAGCAAAAAAGCTTCATATTCGGATTCACTTCGTACGGAAACAATAAAATCTTGCATGTTAACAGGTAAGTTGTTGATAACACTGGACAATTTGCGATTATATTGATTTTCCACCACGTGATTATAAAGTGGGTTTTGCATCTTGTTAAGTAAAGCAGATTCCTCGTTGAATATGTCTTCCGGCATAAAAACAAGGTCCGATAATCCTAATTTCAACCCTAAATAAGGTGACAAGAATGAAGCATCATCAGGAATCCCTCTCACTGCATTGAAGTATTTTGAAGTAGCCATTTTGTTTCCTCCCAAAAATATAAATATATTTATATTTTCAGTATACTATTCCAAAGAAAAATTTGAACTATTACTGGAGAATTTTCGTTTATCAAAGAAAACACTCAATGCATTTGATCTTGAATTTACCAGAAAAGAAAAAAATGAGATAGATCGAAAAATTTAGGATGCGCAAAAAGTGCCAATTTGATCAAAATAACTCGGTCCCAATCCAAAAAAAGAGGGATTGTTGCACTGTTTCCCCGGATCCCAGAGTCGGCAGTGAACTACATACCAAACTACCACCACCATCTCAACCCATAAAAAAACCATTGATATCAGCATTAGAACTGGAATATCAATGGATAATAAACAACTCTGCTAAATAAAAAACGATGAAACGGGTTCGTCTGCATGAATAGTTTGTGGGCGTAATAAATAGCTCTCATTTTCAAAAATGATTTCTGATTGAACGGGGCTAGTAGTTACCTTGATTTTTTGGATAGTAGGTGTGAATTTCAATAGCTTTTCGGGGTCAATGTTCAAAACCACAGCACGTTCACGGAATTCTCTGCATTGGATTTCATAGAGGTCATCAATTACTTTGAGCGCAACCTTGGGATCTTCCATGTAAAAGCTGTTGGTGCCGATGCCGTTGAATTTGTAGCAGCCTAAGCTGGAGTTGGTGTTGATGTCGAAGATCGTGGCTTTGGCGGGACCGCTGTATTGATGAGGGATTCCTTGGGCTTGTTCCAGTAGCCAATTTGTGTTTATTCCGTAGTGGGGGCAGTGTTGTTGCTCCTTGATGTGAGTTTGTAACGCCGTTGTGAAGTTAAAAAATGAAGCATCACTGTTGAAACTTACTACGAAGTCACGGGATTCTGCTGGTAGGTCGTCTGAGATGGCAGTGAAGGGAACTGTTCTGATTTGTCCAGTCAGTTGTCGTCCCATGTCGATCAATTCAGGTGTGATCTCATCTGGTTCTAGGATGCCATCGAAGACGTGGCTAGCATCGTTATTGATATAATTGTGCATTTTTGCGTAATCGTCTTTACGCAAGATGACGGCATGGGTCAGACCAAAACCTAGGGCTGTGAAAAAAGGCATTCGGTTGATGTCTCTTGGGTCGTATTTTTCTAATTTGAAGTACTTTGAGCCAACCATCTGATTGCCTCCTTTCAAATATGATAGTTATTGTGACTTATTATAGTTCATTTGCGAATAAGACTAAATAATTAGATTCTGGATTCATCATAAATAAAATTAAGATAACGTATTCATTTGATTTTTTTCATAGAATTTACAGTAACTTTACATTGGATTGGTACATTTATTGGTGGAGGGATCAATATTGTCATCGTTATATGAGGGGTTATTATCGGCACCACATTCTATTGTCATGTTTTTGCAACTGGGGTTATTTTACTTATTCAATAAGAAATATTATCGTGACCGTTTAACTATTGGATTACTATTTTTTGCACTGATGGTCGTCGCATTTATTGCTATGTCAGCGGTGATCGATTTGGTGGTCTTATTTGCGCTTGCTTTGGCCGTTTTGGTGCGGGCGGTAGAGCTCAAAAATAAGCATCACATCCGGATCAGCCTTTTTTCGATGATAATATTGTTCACCGTTTTTGGATATTTTGTATATAACATTATTTTTAATTTTTAAATTTAGTTAGTTGGGGGAATTGGATGAGTATAGGTCATTTATTGACTTTACTAATATGTTTTTCGATCATTAGATTAAACGGCAAATTTGGCAAGAATTTGCGTAATTTTGTCGGTTTGTGGAGATTTGCATTATCCGTGCCACTTTCAATATTTTCAATCTATCTAGTTTATCAAGATACTCCATTGCTATTACCGTTAACTATCGTAATTTTATTAATGATGTTGTCAGTCAATTACTTGAAGTACAAAATGTGACCAACAAAGGTGGAATCGTGATGTATAAGGATCTGATCAGTCTTTCTTTGATGATAATTTGGCTTTTGTTCATTTGGTTTACCAAGTTTGGTCTGAAAATGACCGATAAATTAGGCAAGTATGGATTTTTGAGTAGCACCATCGTGCCGTTTATTTTGCTTTCGATCGGTCAGGGTCGAAATGCCATTTATTCCGGTGTGATTGTGATTGTCATCGGTTCGTTGATCATTAATAAGTTCCAACATCGTAATCAAGAAAGTAACCAGTCTTCTCAAGAGTAAGAAAAAAGGTAACAAGGATGATCACTTTGTTACCTTATTTGGTGTGCACCTAATTTTTTTCAGTATCGTTTATTTAGCTTTGGGTGCCAAATAAGGAAGAATTGTCGAGTAAGCAACTATTTAATCAAAGATGGTCGTACTTGGCTTCTGTCAGTTTGTCAGTCCCATTCAGTGGCATGAGATCGTCATGATGTATCGTGAGGATAATGATAATCCGGCTTTAGCTAATTTGTTGAAGGGCATTTAAATAAGTACATAAAAAAAGCTAGCAATTTGTTTGCTAGCTTTTTCGGTATTATTCTTGTAATTCACGGATGGCCAAAGCAAAGTCACCAACAGTTGCGGAATCGTTGTTTTTAACTAGTGGCATCATGATGTATTTGTCTAAGTCTGGAACGTCAACGTATCCGTTGAGTAGTTCTGAGAATTGAGCGCGTACCTTGTCTAACAAGGCTTCGCTGACTACGCCACCACCGAAGACGATTTTGTCTGGGCGTAGGATCAATGTTACTTGAATGGCTGCTTGTGCTACGTAGTAAGCCATGATATCCCATGTGTGGTCAGTTAATGGCACGTCTTTTCCAGGTTTGTTCAAACGTGCGTCAAAAGTTGGTCCGGCCACTAATCCTTCGAGACAGTCGCCGTGGAAGGGACAAATTCCTTTGAAGTTTAAGTCTTCAGGGTGACGCTTGACGAAAGTGTGTCCCATTTCAGGATGTCCGATGTTTCCGATGAAGTTACCATTTTCAATAGCTCCACCACCAACACCAGTTCCGATCGTGTAGTAGACTAGTGAGTCAATTTTTTCATTGGATAATGTTGACATGATGTATTCACCATAGGCTGAACCATTTACGTCAGTTGTCCAAAACATTGGTACGTCTAATTCCTTTTTCAATGTTCCTACGAAATCAACGTTTGCCCAGTGTTTCTTGGGTGTTTTGGTGATGTATCCATATTTAGGATGATTTTTTCTTTGTTCGATTGGTCCGAATGATGCTATACCGATTGCTTCTACTTCGAATTGTTTGAAGTAGTCGATGGTTTTGCGTAGTGTTTCCTCGGGTGTTGTTGTGGGGAAATGCACACTGTCTTTGATGCTATAGTCTTCGTTTCCTACTGCGCAAACGAATTTTGTTCCGCCGGCTTCTATACTTCCTACTAGCACTTTGTTGCCTCCTGATATTTGTGAAATGATATTAGAATATTATCATTGTGATGATGTTATCGTCAAATTTTCTGAAAATATTTTGGGAGGTGGTTCACTGCCGGTTCTGCGGGAGGGTTCCGGGAATTGCGCCGTGGAACGCTGCGGACCCACTTTGAGCTATCCAAGGGTAAACCCGCCCTTGGACATCTCAAAGCTGGGTCTTTTCGTAAGCACGGCCCATGCCGTGCAAACGAAAATTTCGCGGCTGACGGCGAATTCCCTCCACCCTCCCGCAGAACCTAGGGTAGTGGAACACTTTCCTTCTGGTGGGATTACGGTGCTTATTTTTATAGTGGTAGATTGATTTAAACTATTTGGAGTGCTGTTTTTTTTGTTGGTTTTGTGGAGCTTATTTTAAATAGGTACTCAAAATCTAAATTCTAAACTCTAAACCACACAGTTCTGTTCTTGGATTGCTCTAATCTATTTTTGTTAGTGTTTTTGGTCTCTTTATTTTTATACTGCGTGTATTTTTGATAACAAAAAAATAAGGCGAACAAAAAAATAACCCCATCTTTTATCTTGAACTGTGTTGATTCAAGGTTACTGATGAGGTTATTTTCATTTTTTATTTGAAAAATCTGGAAACTTTGGGTTCTTTTCATTTTCTTTTTTAATAAATTTCGGTGTTTTTGATTCTTCTTAAGATGTTCAATGATCCATCTCTGTATCCTAGGAAGCCGTAAATTGCTATTCCTATTACTGCTCCGATTGATAGTACTATGGTTGCTCCTACTTTGTAGCGGACGTCTATTGCTAGGGATAATAGGTATACTGCTGCTCCTACTAGGGCTAACATTACTATGCTGTTTACGGTGATTTTTAGTAGGCGTTTTGCTAGGTCTTTGTCTACTATTCCGAATTCTTTATTGATTAGTCTGAAGGCGAAGTGGCCCATTATTGCGAAGGCTAATGTTGATGATAGTAGTGGGCCGTATACTCCTAGGTATAAGGTTGCTGGTAGCTGTAGGGCTACTTTTATTATGTAGGCTAATAGTAAGAACCACATTGATGTTTTTACGTGGTGCGTTACTTGTAGGATGTTTTCTAGGATCATGAAGACGCAGTAGAAGATGGCTTCGATGCATGATACTGCTAGGACGAAGGATCCTTGGGTGTTTTGACCGTAGAATAAGGTCCATAGTGGTGAACCGATGGCAATCATTCCTACTGTTGCTGGTAAGATCAAGAAGATGGTGAATTCTACGATGTTTCTCATCAATTTCTGGATGCTTGCTTTCTCTGCTTTACGGCTGATCAAGGCTGATAGGGCAGGGATGACTGATGCTGAAACAGAAATTGCTAGCGATACTAAAACCATGATCAATTTGTTAGCTTGGAATCCAAACATGGCATACAAATTGTCGATGGTTTTGGTGCTGGCGTGAATGATCTCTTGGTAGATCCATGAAAAAGTCGTTTGGTCGAATAATTGTAAGACTACCATGATCGTATCTACTAGTAAAAATGGAATGGCAGATTTTAACATGGCACCAAAGCTGATTTTTGCTAGTTGATCTTTGTCAGTAGTCTTGATCTCATCGGCTGGGTCGATCGTTTTTCTAACACGGTGTCTCATCCACAGCAAGTACGCATATGCCAAAGTGGCACCAATGAAAGATGCTAAGGTCGATTGGTTAACGGCTTGCATGTAGTTTCCGTTTTGAACAATCATGATCATGTAAGTTGCGTAAAGCATGTAGGCTACACGAGCGATTTGCTCGATCACCTGTGAAAAAGCCGATAAGGAAATGAAGGCATATCCTTGGATGTATCCTCTTAAAATACCGAGGGCAGGGATGACTAGCATCGCGATACTTAGGTATTTTATCGGAGTAACGACACGCATGTCTCCCGCCGCAAAAATAATGGCTACGTATTTAGCACCGAAGAACATGATGGCAGCTAACACGACACCAATCAAAGTCATGTAAAGACTGTATTTTTTCAGGATTTTCTCACTTTGATCATAATGTCCCAGTGAGTTTGAGGCTGCAACTTCTTTAGAGATAGCTGAAGGGATACCAGCAGTTGCGATGATCAAGAATAAGTTGTAAATGTTATAAACACGGGCATAAAGTGCATTAGCCACACCCACGGCAGCTACACCGATCCAAATGTTCCAAGGGATGATGTAAACGACGCCTAGGACTCTTGAGACGATCCCACTTAGTGAGATCCAAACAGAGCTTTTTAGTAGTGAATCTTTTTTCATAAAATTGTATCCATTCTAAATAAATATGTATTTCATTATAATTGAAGAAATTAAACCGTGTGGTTATTTTTTTAAGCGTAGAAAAAGATTACTAATAATAAGCTGATGAGTGCTGGTAATCCTTGTAGAAAAATAATCTTTTTAGTTGCTGTCAAGGCACCAAAAGCGGCAACGATGAAGATGAATGATGTTAATAAGATCAAAATGTATTTTAATGTTGCGCCGGTGAAGAGCAGGATCATCAATAAGATCAAGACTCCCAGCATGGCATTGTAAATTCCTTGGTTGGCCATGGCGACTTTGGCATTTTTATTTTTGACGAATTCCAAGGGCATATCGAAAGCCCCAGCTTGTTTGTCTGGAGTTCCGAAAATCTCGAAAAGTCCGATACCAATGTGCTCGATCCCGAGCAAAGCAACGATGATCAATGTAAAAATTTCCATTCGTGATGCCTCCTTTTGATGTGTACTTCAATGATAAACTTGTCGTTTAAATAACACAATTTGGATCTATCACAAAAAAATTATTCGGCGGTCACCATCGCGAACATTTCGGAAAAATCGCCTTTTTGCATAGACTTTGCGTGACGGATGCTATCCATTTCTTCATATGTGATGGATGAATCTTCTAAAATCGCATGAATGAGCTCTTCTAGATCCCCTAATTCTTCCACCAAACTTGCTCTCGTGTCGGCTTTTTCAACTTCTTGAGCTTCTTCGATTAACTTGTGACGTAGAGCGATGCGATATTGAGCATTGGATAAAGTTTTGAATTTGGCTTTGTCGCCAACGATGTCTGGAATTTTGTTGCGTACTAATTTTTCCAAAGCAAATCCCCCCTAAATTGGTTGATACCAATATTATCATATGGTTGGGGATTGGACAATTTTTGGATCGTTGATTAAAAAGGGTGGTCTTTGGTTTGGAGGTGCTCTTTTGGTTTTTGGGGGATTGGGTTGTTTGGGGTTGTTTTGTATCAAATATTGAATGTTTTGGCTCCAAACTTTATTTGTGTGTTATCAAATTTTGGCTTCTTTGTTGCCAAGCGTTGCTCGATTTATTGTGGAAATGCGTTACGGGAGGCAGTGGCCTCTGGTTTAGAAACCGTGGCAGGCACGACTTCGGATAAAATAGTGCATTCCATTCCTTTTTTGCAAAACTTGCTGAAACAAAATAGCACTATCCAACTTTGCCAGCTGAAATTGCAGCAAAGTGGATAGTGCTTTTTATGTTTTATCCTCAAGGATGTTGAAACGAGCTCCGCGAGGTAGCGGCCTCCGGTTTAGCAACTGTCAGCAGGCACGGCTTTGGACAAAATAGTGCGTTCCATTCTTTTTTGCTAAACTTATCTGAAATAAAATAGCACTATCCAATTTTACTGGTTTGAATTGCAGCGGATTGGATAGTGCTCTTTATTTTAATTCTCAAGGATGTGAAAACGAGTTCCGGCACACAGCGGCCTCCGGTTAACGCAGGTGGTCGAGGCACGACTGCGTCGCACCTTGTTCGACCACCTGCGTTAATCCTCAGCAGCTACCCGTGTGCCTCCACTCTCTGTGTTTTAATGCACGTCTGTTGAGTTGATCCATTCGTTTGTTGATACTCGGTACATTGATGCGCCGTTGATTGTGGCTGTTCTGTCTGTGTACCATGATGTGTTTGCTGCTAATGAACGGGATGATTTGCTTCCGTCTGTTGTGTACAAGGCTTTGATTGAGCCTGCGTTTGTTGTGATTGTTGCACTTGTTCCGTTGTATCCGTAAACTTGTGAGGCTTTTACCCATTCGCTTGTTGATACACGGTAGTATTTTTCACCATTGATTGTCTTTGTTTGGTCTGTTGCCCAATCTGAATTTGGTGATAGGGAACGTGTTGTTTGTGTTCCGTCACTACTGTAAAGTGGAACGATTCCGCCATTTGCGTATGTTGCGATTGTTCCTGTAAATGGTGTTGCTACTGAAGAGCCTTCTTTAACTACTTGAACAGTTGAAGAGTGAGCTCCTTTTTGCAATGTGATTGAACTGTCAGCATCGTTGACTAATTCGTAACCAGCTGGTGCTGTTACTGTCTTACTTTGTCCGTCTGCACCTGTAAGTGTTGTTGTATCAACAACTTCACCTGAGTTAGCATCTTGGAAACTGATTGTGTGTGTACTGTCAGAATTTACAACATGAACAGTACCAGTCTTAGTCCAAGTCATAGGTTCTCCATTCCAACCTAATGCTTGGTCAGTACCTGTGTATGTAACTTTGTAGTCGCCGACTTTAGAAGTATTAACGTTTGAAGTGTCAGCAGTAATATCAAGTGTATTACCGATAGTATCAGTTGCACTGATAGCACTTGTGTTTACTTGTTGACCTTTAAGGATTGTTTGATCAGTGTTTGACCATTGAGCATCCAAGACGTTTACAGTTAGAGATGTTTTTTCACTCTTTGTGTCGTCTGAGTACTTAGGTTGAACTACTACTGTATAAGAACCAGGGTAGGCATAGTTGAATTGACCGTTATCTATAACATCAACATCGTCAGCTTTTGGAGTTGTTTTATATGTATCAACTGAGTCTAGTTTAAAGCCAGTATCACCTTTTTTTACGTTAGTAGATGTTTGTCCACCTTGGAATGTGATGGCTGATGAGTAAACAATTTTAACAGTTTTAGATTGACCAATTAGGCTACTAATAATATTTCCAAAACCACCTAAGTCACTTAGGTCAGGTGTAAATGTTACTGTATCGTCTTTAATGTCCATTTTAGCAGGAACAAAGCCTAAGAAAGTAGGATTTCCACCGATAGCAGCTTTAATGTTTTCTTCGGTTGGGTCAGTACCACCAACTAGAGTGATGGTGTCTCCTAAGTTAGAAACGTTAACACCAGTAGTTGTTGATCCATCAAGCGAGTTTGTAGTACCTGAAAGTAGACCAGATAGTGAACTTCCAGTAGTGTCGCCAGATGTTAAACCTGTCAACATGCTTACAATATCAGTAAGTCCAGCAGCTTGTGATGTTTGTGCTGAAACAGCAGTTGTAGCAGCTCCCAGAGACAAGCTGGCTACGAGTGCGGTAGTTAAAACAAATCTCTTTGTTTTCTTCATAATAGTAATTCCTCCTCTTAAATCCAATATAACCCCAAACGTTATATCGACATTTCCCTTCTATAATAATATTTTGTCGGTTACTTAACCATGACACCAATATTAAATTTTGGATACAAAAGAAATTATTATTTTATGACTTAAATTTAACTTTAATTAATAAATTATAAAAAAATTAGCCTTATTTGTTTAAAAATAGATTTAATATTTGCTTTTGATGTGTCAATGACGGTCAAAGTTTGCAAAAAATGGAAACCTTTTCTTGAACAATTGAGCATGTTCACGTTTTGCGAGCAACCGTTTACAATCATTGGCACAGTAGGTGTTTTTCAAAAATGGATTTTTGATAAATGGTTTAAATTGATAATCATTGTGATACAATTAATTTGTTAAATAAATAAAGGGGGATTTATTTTTATGGCTTACGATGTTGTAATCAAAACTACAGAGATGGGTACGGGGGATGAAGCATTAACACAAAACTTAATGAATGCATTTATCCATTCTCTTACAGAAGCTGACAACAAACCTAAGAACATTATTTTTTATGCTGAAGGTGTTAAGTTGACAGCTAAAGGATCAGAAGCTCTTGATGATATTAAAGCTTTGGAAAAAGCAGGAGTTAACATCCTTTCATGTGGAATTTGCGTAGACTACTACGAATTAACAGAAAAACTAGCTGTAGGTGGAAACACAACTATGGGTGAAGTTGTTGATATCTTATCATCTAGTGATAATGTTGTTTATCCATAAAATATTTTTTGGAACAATGTCCACAATGACACCATAAAGTCTGACTTTATGGTGTTTTGCTTGTATATAGGGTGGTTGAGGATGTTTTTTGCATCGCGGGGTGTTTGGATTTATCCTTGATTGCTTTTGATTTGGGAAAATTTTTAGTTTTTTGGAGATGGCTAGGTTGGGTTGTGTTTTTTGCTTGGCTGGTCGCTTCTATATTTATAGTGGAAACGCGCTCCGGGAGACAGCGGCCTCCGGTTTAGAAACTATCAGCGAGCACTGCTTCGCAGCACTCTAGTGCTGACAGTCCCTAAATCCTCAGCAGCTGATCGTCTCCCTCCGCGCTCTATTTTGAAGGAGGTTCTAATATGGATTTTAAACCGTTCTCGACTTCGTTGATGGGTAGTATGCCGAGAAGTCCTGAATTGCTTGATGCTCGTAGTCGTGGTGATCAGGATGAATTTGACGAAGTTTTGTTAAGAGATACTAAAGATGTTTTGAAACGCCAGGAAGATGCTGGTATTGATGTTGTTGTTAGTGGGGAATTATCCCGTGATAACTACATGTCATTTGTGGCTGAAAAGGTTGATGGTCTTAAGTTGATGTCGCTTAAGGAAATCGCTGAAAAAGCTGATAATGAGGAAAAATTTGAGGAAAGTGTTAAGCAAATGGACGCTGACGATGGGTATATCAATAATCCTATCGCGGTTGATCGGATCAACACTGAAAGTATGCTTGATTATGAAGAAATCAAACGTATGAAGACTTTGACAGACCATCCGATCAAGGCAACTATTCCTAGTCCTTATTTGTTAACTAGATCGATGTGGCTCAAGGAAGTCACTGGTGAGATCTATGAAGACAGAACTGAATTAG
The DNA here is from genome assembly GCF_003946515.1 of Companilactobacillus zhongbaensis. Classification (GTDB taxonomy): domain Bacteria; phylum Bacillota; class Bacilli; order Lactobacillales; family Lactobacillaceae; genus Companilactobacillus; species Companilactobacillus zhongbaensis. Next base: position 39,138 of record NZ_RHOM01000019.1, read on the forward strand.
GTGAAGACGTTGTTAAATTGCTTTCTAATGAGATCCAACGTTTGATCGATATTGGTGTCGATGTTATTCAAATCGATGATCCAATTTTGTCAGATGTTGTTTTTAACAACAAAAATTCGAAAAACTCATTTTACTGAGGTGCTTTATCCGAGAAGGTCAAGATTGACCGAGAATTGAATTTTGCACACAAACTATTGGAACCACTCTTTAAGCAGATCAAAGCTAGTGATTCTATTGGTTCGATCCACGTATGTCGTGGAAACTGGACTAAGAAAGAAGAAACATTGCTTTCCGGTTCATATGATAAATTAGGTAAATTCTTTGATGGGATCGACGTTGAAATGTTGACGCTAGAATTCTCAACTCCTAGAGCTGGCGAAATTTCATCGTTGTTTGAAAACAATGATCTAGCCGACAAGATCACTTTAGGATTAGGTGTTATCAACCCAAGAAGTGACGAAGTTGAAAATCCCGATACGATCGTTAAATCAGCCGAAGAAGCCTTGAAGTTCTTGCCTCCTGAAAGAGTATGGCTAAATCCTGACTGTGGATTCGCCACATTCTCAAGTCGTTCACTAAATGATTATGACGTGATCGACCAGAAGATGAACGCTATGGTTGAAGCTTCTCAAAGACTGAGAAGTAAATATTGTTAAAAAATAAAAATGCGATTCAGAGTTTGCTCTGATCGCATTTTTTTGTTGGATTGGATTAATTAACGGCTGGATAATTAAGCGAGATCAGTTGCTGCGATCCATTCGTTAGTGGAAACTCGATACATTTTGACACCATTGATCGTTGCTGTCTTATCGCTGTACCAAGAAGAATTAGGAGCAAGTGATCTAGTCGAAGATTTTCCGGCTACTGAATACAGCGTTTTGTTACCGCCGTTACTAGTTTTGACCGTGCCAGAATAAGCTTGATAAGTTAACACGTCTGAAGCTTTGACCCACTCCGAAGTTGAGACTCTAAAGTAAGTTTCATCATGGATAGTTTTTGATCGATCCGAAGACCATTCACTATTGGATCCTAGATTACGATTGTTGATCCGTTTTCCCTTGGCATCATAGAGTGGAGCAGGCTTGGTTGTTTTTACTAGTAAACTATATGTTTTCTCACTCATTGGTTCTTTTTCCACAAGGATAGCTTTTTGCGGTTGATTGGGACGCATTGTGATGGTTTGATCGTAATCGTTGACGGGTTTGTAACCGTCAGGAAAGTCGACAGGCAAAGTTTGTCCGAGCAATCCTGAGATCGAACCTTGGTCAATGGTCTTGTTAGTACCTTTTTCGATGAAGTTCATCTTAGTTGTGACAGCACTTTTGTCTTTGATGATCTCGACTACATGGACACGATCCGTAGCGCTGATGAAGTAGACTGAACTTTGATGGAAAGCTAGGCGATACCCGGCTGGTACTTGATAAGATTTTCGATCACCGATTTTACCTTTGACTGTTTTTGTGGAAATGTAGATTCCGGAACGTTGAAGACGATATTGGACCGTGTTGGTGATCTCGTCTTTGGCTAATTTGTTTGGTTTGACGTAAACCGTTCGTGTAGTTACGTTTTTGATCAAAGTGAAGTGCGAATCGTAAGGATTGACTACTTGGTACAAATCAGGGATGTCTAGTTCGAAAGTTTCATCTTCGACCCCACTGAGTTCTTGCTTGCCGACTTTTTGATTAGTCTTTACGTTGACGTAATTGATGGTCGTGTAGACTGGGTCTGAGATCAGTAGCTTAGTGACCTTCACGTTGACCCGAGCGTAGCCATCAGCTAAACGAATGAAATTTTGCGAAGGGTCGACGATCTTATAACCCTTCGGCACATTGACAGCTTGCAAATAGCCGACAGGACCCGTGACCCGTTCGGTTCCCACACTGGCAGTGCCGTTGACGTAGTTGATAGTGTTGACGACGATCTTGTTGCTGGCAGTTTGTGTAGTTGCCGCAGAAGTGGTAGTGACGACGTTTCCTAGTGTTGCACTAGAAAATAAAATCGCTGTAAGTAAGACTAGATGTGTTTTCTTCATAAAGATTCCCCTAAACCCCAAATTTTGCCAATGCGTAATATGACATAGTTGCAATTTAAGCCAAAAAAATAAGCATTTCAATCGATTTTATTTATAATAACTAACTTAGGTAAAACGGTATTAAATCAGTGATTATAAGACGTTTATAAAATGTTTATTAGTTAAAAATTCTTAGACGGATTATTTAGGATATAAAAAAATAGTGTTAGAAACCTAACACTATTAGATATTGCTATATTAGTTTTTGAGATCTAATCACCCAAAATATTTAGTATTCATATATAAATAATTTGAAGTTCAAAAATAAAACATTTCAGATAATTATTCATAATCAATTACAAATGATGGCTTTTTGCTAAATTACCGCCGGTATTTATTTTTTAATAAAATAATTCTTTATATTATTTATTTAGCAAATTTTAATCCAACTACCGCAAAGATTATCAAAAAGATGAAGAATCCTCTGATCCAACTTCTTGGTTCGTCGAAGAGCCACATGTTCATGATCGCGCCACCGGCGGCACCGATCCCCGTCCAGATAGAATAACCGATCGACATCGGGATTGTCTGCAAGGCTAAGGACAAAAATACCAAGCTGATGGCAAACGATAGGACCATGGCGACGACAGCCATTTTATTCTTTTTATCGGTGTAAAAACCTAGGAAGGTCACGCCACCCATTTCGCCTAATCCGGCTAAAATTAAAAACATCCAATCCATTAGTGGGCCCTCTTTTCTTCGTAATCAGTTACCATCTTCAGACCGATCACACCGATGGTCAGTAAGATGACGAATATTAACTTGGTCCAACTGAAGGCTTCGTGGAAAAGTAATACACCGGCGAGAACGACAAATAACGAGCCTAATCCAACATAAACGGCGTAGGTCGTTCCGGCAGGGATGTTTTTGCTGGCGTCGATCATTAAGTAGAAACTTAAAATGATGATCGCCACGACGATCAATGTGCCAATGACTGAGTGTACGTGTTTCATCGCTGAAACCCAAACCACTTCTAATAGAGCTCCCAATAAAATTTCAAGCCAACTTCTTCTCATACAATCACCTCGAAATATAGTCGAAGACAAGACTCTAATAGTTTCTGACATAACTGAAAAGCCAGGGGCCCATTTTGGACCACCTGACTTCTTGGCGTTATGCGGAGAATTTGAGTTCTGTCACATGTTTCAAAGACGAATCGATCGTCTCAAACGTTGCTATAGTCTACATTATATTTTACTTGATTTTTTTTCACTCGGCAATCGAATTGAATCGACCCAAAAAAATACAATATTTTCTTACTAAAAAATAAATTCGGGTGTTTAGCGCTTTCTTTTTGATAATCAATTGACTACCTTCGGGAAATCAGCTAACATAACTATAAATTTTATACTCAAAAAGAGTATTTTATAGAAAGAAACGGATATATTTGCGGAAATTTGTGAGTATATTCGTAATTATAAAAATTCAAGGAGGATTTCTTTTCATGTCGGCATGGGATACAAAATTTGATAAAAAAGGCTTTACGTTTGATGATGTTTTATTGGTACCTGCAGCAAGTAGTGTACTTCCTAATGATGTGGACCTTTCGGTTCAATTGGCAAAGAACATTAAATTAAACACACCTATTTTGAGTGCAAGTATGGATACAGTTACTGAAGCACCAATGGCAATTGCCATGGCACGTCAAGGTGGGCTAGGCGTTATCCACAAGAACATGAGTGTTGAACAACAAGCAGACGAAGTATTAAAAGTTAAACGTTCAGAAAATGGCGTTATCATTGACCCAATTTACTTAACAGTTGATGCACCAGTCAGCGCTGCTGAAGATTTGATGCGTACTTATCGTATTAGTGGCGTTCCGATCGTTTCTAATACTGATGAACTTAAGCTAGTCGGTATCATTACTAACCGTGATCTTCGTTTCATCACTGATTACTCAGTTAAGATCGATTCCGTGATGACTCGCGAAAACTTGATCACAGCTCCAGTTGGTACTTCGCTTGAAGAAGCTGAAAGGATTCTCCAAGAACACAAGATCGAAAAACTTCCACTAGTTGATGGCCAAGGTCGTCTCGGAGGTTTAGTAACAATCAAAGATATTGAAAAAGTCCAAGAATTTCCTAATGCCGCTAAAGACCAATATGGTCGTTTGTTAGTAGCCGCTGCGGTCGGTGTTACTAGCGATACTTTTGAAAGAGCTACAGCCTTGCTTGATGCCGGTGCCGATGCTATCGTGATCGATACAGCCCACGGTCATTCAGCTGGTGTGCTCCGTAAGATCTCACAGATCCGTGACGAATTCCCAGACGCAACTTTGATTGCCGGAAACGTTGCTACATCTGAAGGAACTAAAGCACTTTACGATGCTGGTGTTGACGTAGTCAAAGTTGGTATCGGACCTGGTTCAATTTGTACAACTAGAATCGTTGCTGGTGTCGGTGTTCCACAATTGACAGCCGTATATGATGCAGCCTGTGTGGCTCATGAATACCACAAGACGATCATTGCCGATGGTGGTATCAAATACTCAGGTGACATCGTAAAAGCTCTTGCAGGCGGTGGAAATGCCGTTATGCTAGGTTCAATGCTAGCTGGTACCGATGAAGCCCCAGGTGAATTTGAAATTTATCAAGGACGCCGTTTCAAGACATACCGTGGAATGGGAAGTTTAGCTGCCATGTCACACGGTTCATCAGATCGTTACTTCCAAAGTGGAGTCAACGAAGCCAACAAACTAGTTCCCGAAGGTATTGAAGGACGTGTCGCTGCCAAAGGCGCAGTAGGCGACGTAATTTATCAACTATTAGGGGGACTACGTTCAGGAATGGGTTACGTTGGAGCAGCGAACTTGAAAGAACTACAAGATGCCCAATTCATCCAAATCTCAAATGCCGGATTAAGAGAATCACATCCACATGATGTTACTATTACTAAGGAAGCTCCTAACTATTCTACGAAATAGAAACACAGAGAGCGCAGCGAGGTTGGTCAGCTGCTGAGGATTAACGCGTATAGTCGAACAAGGTGCGGCGCAGCCGTGCCTCGACTATATGTGTTAACCGGAGGCCGCTACCTCGCGGAGCTCGTTTCAGCATCCTTGAGGATAAACATAAAAAGCACTATCCAATCTGCTGCAATTTAAGTCAGCAAAATTGGATAGTGCTATTTTATTTCAGCAAGTTTAGTGGTCAAGAAATGGGTAATACTATTTCATACCAGAAAAGTATCAATCTCCGATATTTTCTAAACATAAAAAACAAAAAACCCAGGTCCGAAAAAAACGAATGCGATAATCCCTTTATGGTTGTCAGATGAAATAATATAAATTCATCTGATATTCATGAAGGGATTTTTTTATGTCTAGAAGTAAATATACAGTCCAAGAGAAGCTGGATCTGGTGTTGGAGTTTAAAGAAACCCAACCCATCTTCA
>NZ_RHOM01000002.1 GCF_003946515.1 Companilactobacillus zhongbaensis
TCTCTCCATTGAATACACGTTCCACTGCCTTTCTCTTAATTTCGAAAGGGGTCTTCTTATTTTTCTTACTCATTGTTATCGTCTCCCGGACTCGTTCTTGTTTATCATTCTTCCGGTTAAAACAATTGTAGCAGCCGGCAGCGTTCCAGCGGCTGTATCCCCGGACCACCGGAGCCGACAGTGAACCTCCACCCAAACTACTACGTATAACTAATCAAAATACCAAACAAAATATCAAATTTTTACTGAAAACAGTTTTTTTATGCAGATAGTTTAGACTTTTATACAAATAGGTGTAGAATTATAAAGCTGACAGTACTAATTCTTAACACAATATTAAGTTTAAAAGTACTTTAAATAATGATAGAATAGAAGATATGTTTATAACGTTTAGGAGAGATATACTAATATGGCAAATCCATTAAGAAAATGGGTCGAAAGCGATAAAAGAGAAGTTAAACGTATGGGTAAGATTGCTGATAAGATCGAAGCTTATGCCGATGAATACAGCAAATTATCAAACGAAGAACTTCAAGCTAAGACACCCAAGTTTAAAGAGAGACTTAAAAAGGGCGAAACATTGGATGATATTTTGCCAGAAGCCTTCGCAACTGCCCGTGAAGGTGCAAAGCGTGTGCTTGGTCTCTATCCTTTTAGAGTGCAATTGATCGGTGGTATTACACTTCATGAAGGTAATATTGCTGAAATGAAAACTGGTGAAGGTAAAACTTTGACAGCTACTCTTCCTGTTTACTTGAATGCATTAGGTGGTAAAGGTGTTCACGTTGTTACTGTTAACGAATACTTATCAGGCCGTGATGCTAAAGAGATGGGTGAACTTTACAAATGGTTAGGTCTAACTGTTGGACTTAACGTTAACCAAATGGACTCAGAAGAAAAACGTGATGCTTACAACTGTGACATTACATATTCAACTAACTCAGAGTTAGGTTTCGACTACTTGCGTGACAACATGGTCGTTTACAAAGAACAAATGGTTCAACGTCCATTGAACTTTGCTATTGTCGATGAGGTTGACTCAATTTTGATCGATGAGGCTAGAACTCCTTTGATCATTTCAGGTGCTGCTGAAAAATCTACTGCTATGTATGTTCGTACTGATAGATTCGTTAAGACACTTGTTGAAGAAGATTACAAGATCGATTGGCCTACAAAATCGATCAGTTTAACTGAAACTGGTATCCGTAAAGCTGAAGACTACTTTGGGCTTGATAACTTGTACGATATTGATAACACTGTTTTGAACCACCATTTGGATCAAGCACTTCGTGCTAACGAGATCATGAGTCGAGATATCGACTACGTGGTTCAAGATAACCAAGTAATGATCGTTGATCAATTTACTGGTCGTGTTATGGAAGGTCGTCGTTACTCAGATGGATTGCACCAAGCTATTGAAGCTAAAGAAGGTGTTGAGATCCAAGATGAAACTAAGACAATGGCCAACATTACTTACCAAAACTTCTTCCGTATGTACGATAAGTTATCTGGTATGACAGGTACTGCTAAGACAGAAGCTGAAGAATTCAGAGAAATTTATAACATGGAAGTTGTTTCGATCCCAACTAACAAACCAGTTATCCGTGATGATAAAGATGATGTTCTTTACCCAACACTTAAGAGTAAGTTCAACGCTGTAGTTAATGATATCGAAACTCGTCACGCTAAGGGTCAACCGATCCTAGTTGGTACAGTTGCGGTTGAATCATCAGAATACTTATCAAAACTTCTTGATCAAAAAGGTATTCCTCATGCTGTTCTTAATGCTAAGAACCATGCTAAGGAAGCTGAAATCATCATGAATGCCGGTCAACGTGGTGCCGTTACTATCGCTACTAACATGGCTGGTCGTGGTACTGATATTAAACTTGGACCTGGTGTGGTTGAACTTGGCGGTTTAGCTGTTATTGGTACTGAACGACACGAATCACGTCGTATCGATAACCAGCTTCGTGGACGTTCAGGTCGTCAAGGTGATCCGGGTGTTACACAATTCTACATGTCACTAGAAGATGACTTGATGAAACGTTTCGGTTCAGAAAGAATCAAACGTGTTCTTAAGACATTGAAGATCGAAGATGACGATGCCGTTATCCAAAGTCGCATGATGACTAGACAAGTTGAATCCGCACAAAAACGTGTTGAAGGTAATAACTACGATACTCGTAAGAATACACTTCAATATGATGATGTTATGCGTGAACAACGTGAAGTTATTTATAAAGAAAGAATGGAAGTCATTTCCGAAGATGAAGACCTTGATCGCGTATTGATGCCAATGATCGAACGTACAATTGACGCTCAAGTTGACGTTCATACTCAAGGTAAGAAAGAAGAATGGGATCTTCCAGCAATCGTTGACTTTGCTAAAGCTGCAATTATTTCTGATGAGAAATTCAGCGTAGTCGACATTCAAATGCGTGAACCAGAAGAAATCAAGTCATACTTGATGGACATTGTTCACGAAAACTACAAGAAGAAATCTGAAGATCTTGGCGATCCTTCACAAATGCTTGAATTCGAAAAGGTTGTTATCCTAAGAGTGGTTGATGAACACTGGACTAACCATATCGATGCCATGGATCAATTGCGTCAATCAATTGGTTTACGTGGATACGGACAACTTAATCCTTTAGTTGAGTATCAAGAAGAAGGTTACCGTATGTTTGAAGAAATGATCTCAGACATTGAATATGATGTAACTAGATTATTCATGAAGGCCGAAATCAGACAAAACATGGAAAGATAATAAAAAAACAGGCCTTGTGCCTGCTTTTTTTATTGAAAGGTGAAAATATGGAATTTGGCGAAATAAAAAGCAGAATTCAAGAAATTGAAGACAAAATAAATCAATTCAGGAGGTCACTTTGACCTCAACAATTTGGAAGAAAGCATAGCTGAAAATCAAGCAAAAATGACTGAGAGTGGCTTTTGGGACGATCACGATAAAGCTCAAAAGTTGATCGATGAAACTAATGTTTTGAAGGATAAATATCTTAACTTCAAAAAGCTGGAAAGTTCAGCTGAAGATCTGGAGGTTTCAGAACAGCTTTATGAAGCTGAACCAGATGAAGATCTTTTAACAGAAATGGAACAAGGGATCGAGACTGTCGACAAGGAATTAAGGTCTTATGAGTTGACGATGCTTTTGTCAGAAGAATATGATGCCAATAACGCCATTCTCGAGATCCATCCCGGAGCCGGTGGGACCGAATCCCAGGACTGGGGTGCCATGCTGTTGCGGATGTACGAACGTTGGGCAGATCAACACGATTTCAGTGTTGAATTTGAAGACTATCAACCTGGTGACGAAGCTGGTATCAAGAGTGTTTCGATCATGATCAAAGGATTGAATGCTTATGGATTGTTGCGCTCTGAAAAAGGCGTTCACCGTTTAGTTAGAATTTCACCATTTGATTCAGCCGGACGTCGCCACACTTCATTTGCTTCTGTCGAAGTAATGCCAGAACTGGACGAATCGATCGACATCGAAGTTAATGATGAAGATCTCCGTGTCGATGTCTTTCGCTCGAGTGGTGCTGGTGGTCAGCATATCAACAAGACATCTTCAGCGGTACGTTTGACTCACTTGCCAACTGGTATCGTAGTTAGTTCGCAAGCTCAAAGATCGCAACTCCAAAATAGACAGACAGCCATGAGTATGTTGAAAGCTAAACTTTTCCAAAGAGAACAAGAAGAACAAGCCAAACGAAATGCTGAGATCAAAGGTGAACAAATGGACATTGGTTGGGGCTCACAGATCCGCTCCTACGTCTTCCATCCGTACACGATGGTCAAAGATCACCGCTCAGGTTTTGAGACCGGAAATGGCCAAGCAGTCATGGACGGCGACTTAGATCCATTTATTTATGCCTACTTACAATGGAAACTTCAAGGAGAAAATCCGAAGTAATTATGACAAAGAAAATTTTATGTGTTGATGATGAACCAGCTATCTTAGAATTGATCCAATACAATTTAGAAAGTAACGGTTATGAAGTTGCGACTGCGACTGATGGTCAAATTGCCCTAGACAAGTTAGCTCAAGGCAAGTTTGATTTGATCTTACTTGATCAAATGCTGCCAAAAGTCGATGGCTTGACCGTTTTAAAAAAGATGCGCTCAAATGCCAATTTGACCCCCGTGATTTTTTTAACAGCTGTTGATACTGAGGAAAGTAAAATTGCTGGTTTGATCAGCGGGGCCGATGACTACGTAACCAAGCCTTTTTCGGTCAAAGAATTATTGGCTCGCATCAAAGTTGTCTTGCGACGTACGAGTCACGATCAAAATGCTAATCATATTTTTGAAATCAATCATGCTTTGAAGAGTTTGAACATGGATGGAACTGAGATCTCATTGACGAAAAAAGAGTATGAACTGCTCGCCTTTTTGATCAAAAATAAAGGTATTGTTGTGTCACGAGATCAAATTTTTGATAATGTTTGGGGTATCAATTCGAATTCACAAATTCGGATGGTCGATATCCAAATTAGCCATTTACGTGATAAAATCGAGAAAGATACTAAGAATCCACAAATAATCAAAACCGTTCATGGGTTTGGATATATTTTAGAGGTGTAGAGATGAAAAAAAGCTTAGGCCCCATTGTTTCCATCACCGTTTCAGTGCTGCTATTTTTAGCATTGTCGTTATTTGCGGATAATATTTTGAGTAATTCGCAGAAGAATTCTTTTTCCGAAGAGGTCTCCACTTTTACGGAGCTTCGGAAAAATCACACTAAAGCGGAAGCTGCTAGATATAGCAGTTTGAAGTACGTTGATATTAACGCTAAAAATAAAATTTCCCGTCAAGCTTCAGATATGGTCCATCGTGGCAATTTGTCGATGAGTGAGCAATATGTCACTGATGCATCATTCGGTAGTCGGACAATGTTTTATCGATTCAATGGCGGCGATTACGTTTTAGCTAAAAAGTATTCACGCTTATGGTGTCAAGACTGGATCTCCTTCGCCTTGTTCACCATCATGTACTTCGTCATCACCGATTGGATCATTATTTACTACTATCGTAAACGTTTGATTCTGCGATCTGACATCGATCGAGTAGCCGTTAATTTGCGACGCGTACGCAAAAATAAAGATATTTCTTCTTTGATCCTATCACCAGATGAGGATCTTTACGAATTAGTGGAACAAACTAATAAGATCAATCAAGATATCAATCAATTGCGTGATAACGCTAAGATCCGTGAACGTCGTTTCAAGAGTTTGATCGGCCATTTACCAGTCGGAGTTATGTTGTTGAATTCACAAGGTGAAGTCATGATGCATAATCAGGCGATGGCAGCTTTATTAGATGTAAATATTTCTGATGAAGTTCATCCATTCATTGAAGACGTGAAGACTTATGGTTTGAGTCGGATGATCGAACATTCCTTGAGAAAAAATAAGAATTATCGTAAAGAGATCCAATTAGTCGGTAATTCGCAAAAATACGTTGATGCTAATGTGATCCATCTAGTTCATTCACGAGAAGACTTTGATAAACAGATCTTGGTCATCTTGTACGACTTAACGGCGAGTCGCCAAATGGAACAAATGCAAGTCGATTTCGTCAATAACGTCAGCCATGAGTTGAAGACACCGATCACGTCGATTGAAGGATTTTCTGAGACGTTGCTTGACGGTGCACAAGATGATCCGAAGAAACGGGAACATTTCTTGCAGATTATTCACAATGAAAGTGTTCGTTTGACAGACTTGATTCAAGATATTTTGTCTCTTTCCAAAGTTAAAAAGGAGACAGATGAGACTGAATTGGTCGATATGGAACACGAGATCGATAGCATTTTGCAGAGTATGACGGTTGCTATCAATAAGCATCATTTGAAGGTCGAGAAGAAGTTTTTCGGTAATAAAGAAGTTAATATTAATAAGTCTAAGGTTGAACTGATCTTGAACAATTTGATCAAGAATGCTATTTCTTATAATTCTGAAGATGGTAGTTTGAAGATCGAGATGCATCATGATGAGGTTGAGAATCGGCTTCGTGTTGTGATTGCTGATACTGGTATTGGGATTTCGCAGAAGGATCTTGATCGCGTGTTTGAGAGGTTTTACCGGGTTGACCGGTCTCGTAGTTTGGAGACTGGTGGTACTGGTTTGGGATTGGCTATTGTTAAGGAAACTGTTGAGAGTTTGGATGGTAACTTGCAAGTTGAGTCTAATCTTGGATTGGGTAGTACGTTTACGTTTGAGATTCCTTTATAGATTGTTTTTGGGCGAGTGGCTTATGGCTGCTCGTCTTTTTTATTGAGGTGAGAGTTTTTGGCAGACTTGAAGCGTTTTGTTTGGAGCAGGTGTGCTAGAGGTGAGAGAGTTTTTAGCAGACGAGAGGCGTTTTGCTTGGTTGATGTTTTGATGTTTGTTTGGTGGGATAGAGGTGGTAGTTTGGTGTGGTGGTTCACTGCCGACTCCAGGGCCCGGGGATACAGACGCTGGAACGCAGCTGACACAATTTTGAGCTATCCGAGAAGTGCGCTCGGACATCTCAAAACTTGGTCTTTTACTAGGCAATAAATTGCCAAGTAAAATTTAGCTGCTGAGGTCTGTATCCCCGGGCCCCTCCGTCTAGATGGTGCAACAATCCCCCCCTTTTTTGGGGTGGGGACCGATTTTTATAGTGCAAGTTGGCATTGTTTGCTCGTCCTAGGATTTGTGGTCTATCTCAGTTTCTACCTTGATTTGTAAGATTTTAAAACCAAACCCAAACCAAACTCCAAACAAAAATCCTTAATCGACCCAGTTCATTTTTCGATTTTTATTGATTTCTGGCTCGCGTGCTCGGTTCTCACACTCTCGCGGTGGGTTCGCTTTTTTCTTTTTTTGAGTTGGGGTGGTATGGGTTTATTTTTTTTAATGACTGGTTTCGGTTATTTATAACTGGTTTGTTTGTTGTTTGCGTTTTTACGAATTTATTTGTTGTGCTTTGTTTTCTTTTGCTGTTTTGTTGCTTTAATTTTCGGATTTTCGGGTAAAAATATACAAAAAATATATAAATGATATGTATTATGTTTACCAGTAGAGGTGAGGATATTGAAAACGAGAATTGTCGCTTTATTTGGTCTGCTTTTGACGGCGGTCTTTGTCTTATCGGGATGCAAAGGAAGCCAGGGACAACAAACTATTACAGCTGTTGGCTCTTCTGCTGCACAGCCATTGGTTGAGCTTGCTGGTGAAGGGTTTACTAAGAATAACCCTAATCAGTATGTCAACGTTCAAGGTGGTGGGACTGGTACTGGTCTTAGCCAAATTCAACAAGGTGCCGTTGATATCGGTAATTCTGATTTATATGCAGAACAAAAGAGTGGGATCGATTCTTCTAAATTAGTTGATCACCGCATTGCTGCTGTTGGGATGGTTCCGGTTGTTAACCGTGATGTTTCTGTGGATTCTTTGACGATCAAACAACTTCGTCAAATTTTCTCTGGGGAAATTACTAATTGGAAGCAAGTTGGTGGGGCTGATCTTGGTATTACTTTGATCAACCGTGCTGATGGTTCTGGTACTCGTGCTTCTTTCCAAGCTGATGTTATGGGGAAGGCTCAATTTGCTCGAGCTCAAGAACAAGATTCTAGTGGGATGGTCCGTCAGATTGTTGATAATACTAAGGGATCGATCAGTTATTTAGCTATGCCATATTTGAACGATACTGTTAAGACTTTGAAGGTCGATAATATTGAACCGACAATCAAGAATATTGAAACTAATCGTTGGAAGATCTGGTCATATGAACATTTGTATACTAATGGCCAACCAACCGGGATGACAAAAGAGTTTTTGGATTACATTATGACTACCAAGGTTCAAAATAATGTAGTTAAGAAATTACGTTATGTTCCTATTAATGAAATGCAGTTCGAAAAGGACGATAAAGGTAACGTGACGCCGGTTTCTCAGGAGGGAAAGTAATTGAAAGATCCAATTAAAGAAAGTTTACTCAAAAAGTCAGTTTCAGCTAAGAGAGAAACTAGGGGAAAAATCATTTCATTTAGTTTTACGGCAATTATTGTACTTTTAGTTGTTACTATTATTGGATTCGTTGCATCTAGGGGATTGTTGATCTTTTTCAAAGATGGTGTTAATCCAATCGATTTCTTGACCCATTCAGTTTGGTCACCTAATAAATTGGATAGTGCTGGTCATCCGATCGTTGGGGCCGCTCCGATGATCGTGGGATCATTTGCGGTTACTCTGATTGCTGCTTTGATCGGAACGCCTTTTGCTATCGCTGCGGCGATTTTTATGACTGAGATCTCGCCTAAATGGGGTCGTAAGGTCTTACAACCAGTTATTGAATTGTTGGTTGGTATTCCTTCAGTTGTTTATGGTTTCATCGGTTTGACGATCGTTGTACCATTTGTACGAAATATCGCTGGTGGTAGCGGATTCGGTATTTTAGCCGGTTCTTTCGTGTTATTCGTTATGATACTGCCAACAATCACATCGATGTCAGTCGATGCTTTAAGAGCTGTTCCACGTTATTATCGTGAAGCATCATTGGCTCTTGGTGCGACGCGTTGGCAAACTATTTCCAAAGTTATTTTAAGATCAGCTACACCTGGTATTTTGACGGCCGTTGTTTTCGGTATGTCACGTGCCTTTGGTGAAGCTCTTGCTGTTCAAATGGTTATCGGTAATGCCATGCTCTTGCCTCAAAATCTCGTTTCGCCATCATCGACTTTGACCAGTGTCTTGACGATGAATATGGGTAATACGATCTTAGGTTCAACGGCTAACAATGCTCTATGGTCATTAGCCTTGCTCTTGCTTTTGATGTCATTACTGTTCAACTTCGTGATCCGCAAAATTGCTAAGCGGGGTGAATTTTAATGTTTAATGAAAAAGTAAAAGATAAAATCGCCACGGGCGTAATTTATTTCATGTCCGGTGTCATCGTATTGATTCTAGCAGGATTACTTTTGTACATCCTCGGAAGTGGATTGAGATATGTCGACTGGCATTTCTTGACTTCGGCTTCCAAAGCTTTCCAAGCTGGAAGTGGTATCGGAGTTCAGCTTTTTAACTCCTTTTTCCTATTGGTCTTGTCAATGTTGATCTCGATCCCGATTGCTATTTCAGCAGGTATTTTCTTATCAGAATATGCTGGAAAAAGTAAGCTAGTTGAGATCATCCGGATCTCAATCGAAGTATTGAGTTCATTGCCTTCGATCGTAGTTGGTTTGTTCGGATTTTTGATTTTTGTAATTAGTTTCAAATTCGGATTCTCAATTATTTCCGGTGCTTTGACTTTGACAGTTTTCAACTTACCGATTTTAACGCGTAACGTAGAAGATTCATTACGATCAGTCCCACAATCACAACGTGAAGCAGGATTGGCTTTAGGACTTTCCAAATGGGAAACCGTGATCCACGTAATTATCCCAGACGGATTGCCAGGTATCATTACTGGTATGATCATTGGCGCTGGTAGAGTTTTCGGTGAAGCTGCTGCCTTGATCTATACAGCAGGGCAAAGTGCACCACCGCTAGATTTTACTAACTTCAATATTTTCAGCATCACTAGTCCACTTAACTTATTCCGTCCAGCCGAAACATTGGCTGTTCACATTTGGAAAGTTAACTCAGAAGGACTGATTCCTGATGCCGTTCAAGTTTCTGCCGGGGCATCAGCAGTATTGATCATTGCTGTTTTACTATTCAATTTATTGTCTCGCTATATCGGAAACTTGGTATACAAGAAGATGACTGGAGCATAATATGGAAGAACAAAATAACGACCAACAATACATCTATCATCTTGATGAAGATAAACATGAAATTGCTATGGAAACTAAAGACCTACAAGTGTTTTATGGGGAAAAAGAAGCTATGCAAAAAGCTTCTTTGCAATTTGAAAGATATAAAATAACTTCATTGATCGGAGCTTCTGGTTCCGGAAAATCAACTTATTTGCGTTCATTGAACCGAATGAATGATAATATCCCTAATGCAACAGTTAAGGGGCAGATCATGTACCGTGGTTTGGACATTAACAAAAATGACGTTGATATCTACGAAACTAGAAAGCACATTGGAATGGTTTTTCAAAGACCTAATCCATTTTCAAAATCAATTTATGACAACATTACTTTCGCTTTGAAACGTCATGGAATGCATGACAAGAAAAAGCTAGATGAGATCGTAGAAACGACTTTGAAACAAGCCTCGCTTTGGGATCAAGTTAAAGACGATCTAAACAAGAGTGCTTTAGCTTTATCTGGTGGTCAACAACAGCGTCTTTGTATCGCTCGTGCGATCGCCATGAAGCCAGACATCTTATTGATGGATGAGCCTGCTAGTGCGCTTGATCCAATTTCAACTTCAAACGTTGAAGAAACGATGCTCAGTTTGAAAGATCATTATACGATCATCATCGTGACACATAACATGCAACAAGCCGGAAGAATCAGCGACTATACCGCATTTTTCCACATGGGACGTGTCGTAGAATTTAATGAAACAAGAAAGATATTTACTCGTCCGAAGATCTCAACTACGGAAGATTATGTATCTGGACATTTTGGATAAAGGAAGACAAACATGGTTGAAGCAAAAAAATTATTAACTTCATCAGACGTGCATTTATTTTATGGAAAAAAAGAAGCCTTGAAAGGTATCAACCTCGATTTTAATCAAAACGAGATCACGGCTTTGATCGGACCTTCAGGATGTGGTAAGTCAACTTACTTACGTTGTTTGAATCGAATGAACGATTTGATCCCAGATGTGACGATCACAGGAACTATCTCATTGAACGGTAAGAATATTTATGCACCAAACATCGATACGGTTCAATTGAGAAAAGAAGTCGGGATGGTTTTCCAACAACCTAATCCATTTCCATTTTCGATTTATGACAACGTTGTGTACGGCTTAAGATTGGCGGGGGTCAAAGATAAAGCTGTGCTCGATGAAGCTGTCGAAACTAGTTTGCGTAATGCCGCCGTTTGGGATAATGTTAAGGATAAACTTCATGACAGTGCCTTATCATTATCTGGTGGTCAGCAACAAAGAGTTTGTATCGCTCGTGTTTTAGCCGTGAAACCAGATATTATTTTATTAGATGAACCAACATCTGCTCTAGATCCAATTTCTTCAGCAGCAATCGAAAATATGTTGTTAACCTTGAAGGACCAATATACAATTGTTATTGTTACTCACAATATGCAACAAGCTTCGAGAATTTCAGACAAAACTGCCTTTTTCTTGAACGGTGATTTGATTGAAGTTAACGATACAAAGAAAATATTCTTAAATCCTGCAGAAAAACAAACCGAAGATTATATCTCAGGAAAATTCGGATAGGGGGAATTGGCGTGAGAAGCACATTTGAAGAACAACTGAACAATTTACATTTAAGATTCTCAGAGATGGGGATGATGGCTAGTGAAGCTATCATGAAATCTGTTAAAGCTTATGTAAATCATGATAAAGCGTTAGCTCGTGAAGTAATCGAAAACGACCGTTTCATCAACAAGCGTGAAGTCGACCTAGAAAAGAAATCATTTGAAATGATCGCCTTGCAACAACCAGTTACATCAGACTTAAGAATGGTCGTAACTGTTTTGAAAGCAAGTTCAGATCTTGAACGAATGGGAGACCACGCGGTAAGTATTGCCCAAGAGACTATTAGGGTCAAAGGACAAGTACGGATTCCAGAAATCGAAAAAGATATCGCTGATATGGGGGATTTATCAACGGCTATCGTGGAAGATTCCTTGGAAGCTTACTTAAAAGAAGACGGCGAAATGGCCAAAAGAGTGGCTGCTCAAGATGGCGATATTCATCGTGAAGGTAAACAGATCAATGATGCTAGTATCCGTGCCATGCAAAAGTCAGTCGACAACGTCTTGGCTGGTTCATCATACATGCTTGTAGAAAGTTATTTGGAGCGTGTTAGTGACTATGCAACCAATATTTGTGAATGGGTAGTTTACCTAAACACCGGACATGTGGTAGAACTAAGTCAGAAGCATGTCGTAGATAACGATGATGAGTAATCTTGTAATTTACGCCACTTTGTTATATATTTTGTAACAAGTTGAGGTGGAACCATGAGGAAACGTTTAACTAGATCTAGTACTGATAGATTCATTGCCGGAGTTTGCGGTGGACTAGGCGAGTATTTTGGAGTCGATTCGACTTGGATCAGACTCGCCTTTGTTGCCTTGATTCCGTTCAGTTATTTCTTATCAGTATTAGTTTATATTGTTTGTATCTTTTTGATCCCAGAGAATCGTAATATTCAACATACCGATATCAAGGGAAACATGAATGATATTTTGCATCGATTGCACCACCGGATCGAGAATCGTGACACTCATGACCGATCTAAAAAGGGTAGGAAATAAATGAGATTACTGATTAAGACAGGTATTTATACATTACTTTTTATGGCCATTGCTCGAGTATTACCGAACTTATTTCGGATCGACACGGTCGTAACGGCAATAATTGCTAGTTTTGTGTTAGTTTTACTAAATTGGACTGTAAAGCCCGTTTTGCACATCATATCTTTACCGATCACGTTCATTACTTTTGGGTTGTTCTCATTCGTAATCAGCGCGGTGACATTAGAATTGACGTCATTGATCATGGGAGCTGAGCATTTTTATTTTAATGGATTCGGCTCAGCTTTGATCGTGGCAATTATTTTAGCTATTTGCAATTCAATTATTAATAGCTTTACAATGGATAATTTTCAAAAACGCGTCTAATACGCGTTTTTTTTATTCCAGCATTGATGATAGAATTAATAAAAAGGCGATGAAGGGGTTAGAGTATGGCAAATTACGTAACAGTTTCTGAATTAGTTGAAGAAAACAAATTAAAAGTTTATAGCGGAAGTGAATTGCTCGATAAAAAACGTGTCACAACGAGTGATATTTCTCGACCTGGTATCGAGTTAACGGGTTATTTCGATTACTATCCAAGTGAACGGATCCAGTTGTTCGGACAAACTGAATCGGCTTACTCACAGTCTATGACTGACAGCAATCGTTACAAAGTAATGCTTGAGATCTGTCGTGATGACACGCCAGTTTTATTAGTTTCTCGAAACATTCAACCTAGTGAAGAATTATTGAAAGCTGCCGAAAAAAACGGCGTACCAGTAATTGGTTCCGAACTACCAACTACTAGATTGTCCAGTTTGATCACTGAATACTTAGATGAAAAACTAGCACCTAGAGAATCAGTCCACGGTGTTTTAGTCGACGTTTACGGTATCGGTATTTTACTAACGGGTCACTCTGGTATTGGTAAGAGTGAAACAGCGCTTGAATTAGTTAAAAGAGGTCACCGATTGATTGCTGACGATCGTGTCGACATCTTCCAACAAGATGAAAAAACAATCGTTGGTGAGGCACCTAAGATATTGAATCACTTATTAGAGATCCGTGGTATCGGAATTATCGACGTCATGAACTTATTCGGTGCTGGTGCCGTTAGAACTTCCAGCGACGTGCAATTGATCATCAACTTGGAAGACTGGAAAGCTGACAAGAATTATGACCGTCTCGGTTCAATGGAAGAGACGAGAACATTTTTTGACGTTGGTGTTCCTCAGATCACTATTCCAGTTAAAGTTGGTCGTAACATTTCTATCATCATTGAAGTTGCTGCCATGAACTTCAGAGCTAAGAAAATGGGCTTTGACGCAACGAAGAAGTTTGAAGAAAACCTCGGTTCATTGATCCAAGAAAATGGCCAAAAAAACGCTGAAAATGGAGAAGGTAAGTAATGAGTTTATTAGCATTAAATCCGATTGCCTTTAATTTGGGCGGTCTCCAGATCCATTGGTACGGAATCATCATCGCGTTAGGAGCTTTAGTTGGGGTCGTCATGGCTATGCGTGAAGCTACCAAACGTGGTGTAAACTCCGATAATATTTTGGACTTAGTTTTGATCGGCGTTCCAGTCGCTTTGATCTGTGCGCGAATCTACTATGTAGTCTTTGAGCTACCGTTTTATTTAGAGAATCCCAGTGAGATCATTAAGATCTGGCACGGAGGTATCGCCATTTACGGTGGCTTGATCGGTGGTTTCATCGTTTTAGTTTGGTTATGCCTGAGAAGAAAGATTTCGATTTGGCTAATGCTAGACATAGCCGCTCCCTCTGTTTTATTAGGACAAATAGTTGGTCGCTGGGGCAATTTCATGAACCAAGAAGCCTTTGGTGCCAAGACGACATTAGACTTTTTACAGTCGCTGCATTTGCCGCATTTTGTGATCGAGCAAATGTTCATCAATGGTGCTTATCGTCAACCAACATTCCTCTACGAATCAATGTGGAATGTCGTTGGTTTGATCATCATTTTAGCCCTAAGACACCGCAAGCAATTTTATAAAGTCGGTGAAGTCTTTTTAAGTTACTTAGTTTGGTATCCGATCGGTCGCTTTTTTGTCGAAGGGATGAGAACTGATAGCTTGTACATCATGCCTGGCGTGCGAGTTTCACAAGTACTATCCGTGATTTTATTAGTAGTCGCAATTGGCTTGCTAATTTATCGACGCAAAAAATATGACCTATCGTGGTATTCAGACCTCAGTGAGCAAGATAATGGATTAAATAAAAAATAATGGTAAGATTTTATAAGTGTTAAGGAGGTAGACGCAATGAAAGAATTTGACGTAGTAATTATTGGTGCAGGACCTGGTGGTTTAACCGCAGCTCTTTACGCATCACGTGCTAACTTGTCAGTTATGATCTTGGACCGTGGAATTTACGGTGGCCAAATGAATAACACAGCAGAAATTGAAAATTATCCTGGATTTGATTCAATCTTAGGACCAGATCTAAGTGAAAAGATGTACAACTCATCAACGAGATTCGGTGCCGAATTCGGATACGGAACAGTTGAATCTGTTGAAGACAAAGGCGATGTCAAAATCATCCATACTGATGACGGTGACTATCAAGCTAAAGTATTGATCATCGCAACTGGTTCAGAATACAAGAAAATCGGCGTACCTGGTGAAGAAGAATTATCAGGACGTGGAGTTTCATACTGTGCCGTATGTGACGGAGCATTCTTTAAGGATCAAGACGTAGTCGTAATTGGTGGTGGAGATTCAGCAGTTGAAGAAGGAATTTACCTAACTCAATTGGCAAAATCAGTAACAATCATTCACCGTCGTGATCAATTGCGTGCCCAAAAAGTACTACAAGATCGTGCATTCAAGAACGATAAAATCAAATTCGTTTGGAACGCCGACGTAGAAGAAATCGTCTCAGAAGACGACAAAGTAGCGGGAGTACGTTACAAAGATAAAGAAACAGGTGAAGAACACGTAGTACCAGCAAAAGGTGCCTTCATCTATGTAGGAATCCAACCAATGACAGAACCATTCAAAGATCTAGGAATCCTAGACGAAAACGGCTGGATCGACACAGACACACACATGAGAACCAACAAACCAGGAATCTACGCAATCGGAGACGTCCGCAAAAAAGACCTACGCCAAGTAGCAATAGCAGTCGGTGAAGGTGGAATAGCAGGACAAGAAGCCTTCAATTACATCCAAACATTATCAGATAAAGTAGACGCAAAATAATAAAAAAAAGAAACTGCTGATTAAATAATAGCAGCAACAAATATCCCATAAGAGTTAGGCAGCTAAGTCTAACGCTTATGGGATTTTTTATTGTTTCTTTTATTTTTTAGTCGTTTTATTTTTTGGTTTTACAATTCATAAATAAGACTGAGATAGACCCAAAGAAACAGGGCAGCAAAAATTGCCGTTTTAACCAAAAAAGATCGGTCACACCCACAAAAAAAGAGATATTGATTTGCACTATCTAGGTGGAGGGGCGGGGCGCTATATGGGCTCAGCCGCCACATTCTTGTTGGCAATTTATTGCCTACAAGAAGACTCGTATTTGAGATCTGCGAAGCGTACTTCTTCGGAGAGCTCAAATCGAGTCGGCAGCGTTCCAGTCCCATATAGCGCCCCGCCCCGGAACCGGCAATGAACATCCAACCAAAATACCACCACAATCCGCAACAAATGAATTAATACCAACATATACAAAATCCAAATAGAGCAATCAAAATCAATAAGATAAAATTAAATATATACCATAATATATATCCAAAAAGGAGAAAACATGTTAAACCTAGCATTATTAATCATCGGATCCACAATGACAATAATCACCATAGTTTTAGCAATAAAAACCTCAAAATCAAACTCCAAATCAACAAAACCCAGAACAATAGTAAAAATCTCCGCTATACTAAGCATCCTAGTACTATCAACCTCAGGACTATTAACGATCCACGACCATCAACAAACAGCTTCAGCCAAAAGAGAAACAATCAAACAACAAGCAAAACAAAAAGAACAAAATGATCCCAAAACCACCGACAGCAAAGCACAAATCACCAAAGTAAACAAAGCCATAGCAGTCTCACTAAAAGAAGATCAAACAGACGCCAAAAATCCACCATTCTCAGATCCAAGATACGCCTATCCAGACAAAATAAAATCAATCGAATATCTAGGAAACAAAAAACTAAAAGTAAAAGTAACAGACACCTTCGTATCACTAAGCAATGAAGAAAAAGAAAAAGCAATAAACTACGCCCAAGACTGTGCAATAAGCGGCTTCATCATGTCAATAAAAGCAGTATCAGGAAGCGACAGAAACAAAGGCTTCTACACAACAGTAAAATACGGAACAACAACCCAAGGCCACTCCACAAAAGAAAGCAACAGACAATACCAGTGGAGCCAACAATAAAAAAGCAGAAAGTAAGTGTAGTAAAATCAAAAAAAATCCTCCGTTAGAAAAAATTCTATCAGGAGGGTTTTTAATTACGCCACTTTTAGTTACAAATAAAATTAAAGTTACTTTTAAGAGTAATGAAATAAGATATAAATAAATCAGTAGACGAATAGCCCAAACCAAAAGCAACACCGTGGTTTTCAGAGCAATCTTCGAATAAAGTAACAAAATAGCGTGCTCAAGAAAATATGAAATAGATAAGGAATTGAAGTAAAAAATTACCAGCCGAATCAAAACTAAGTACCAGATAAACCCACCCCAAAGTAATATTAGTAAAAACCTAGGTTCTGGGAGGGTGGAGAGAATTCGCCGTCAGCCATGAAATTTCACTTAGCGGTTTACCGCTTAGTGAAAGACCCAGCTTTGAAACAAGCGAGCGGGTCGTGCTCGATTGGTTCAAAGTGGCGTCCATGGCGTTCCACGGCGCAATTCTCGGAACCCTCCCAGAACCGGAAGTGAACCTCCAACCAATATCATTTACTAAAATAAAAGTAAAACATCAATAAATTTTACTAATAATTTACGTAACCCCCCTATTAAAACAAACAAATATTGCTATAATAAATTGTAAGGACTTTCAAACTAGGAGGACATATAAATGTCTTGGCAAACAAACATGCAAACATGGCTCGACAATACTGAACTAGAGCCAGAATTAAAACAACAACTAAACGAACTAAAAAAAGACAACGACCAAGCTGAAGAAGCTTTTTATGCTCCAATGGAATTTGGAACTGCCGGAATGCGTGGCGTTCTTGGACCTGGTATCAACCGGATGAACATTTACACAGTCAGACAAGCAGCAGAAGGTTTGGCTTTATTCATGGACACATTGGATGATGCAACTAAGAGCCGTGGGGTAGCAATCAGTTTCGATTCACGTTATCACTCACAAGACTTTGCAATTGAATCAGCTAAAGTTTTAGGTGCTCATGGAATCAAGAGTTACGTTTTTGACAGCCTTCGTCCAACACCTGAACTATCATTTGCTGTTAGAACACTTAATACATACGCCGGGATCATGATCACAGCTAGTCATAATCCTAAGCAATACAATGGATTCAAGATCTACGGTCCTGATGGTGGACAAATGCCTCCTAAAGAATCAGACAAGATTACTGAATACGTACGTAAAGCAGATGACCTTTTTGCCATTAAGGTTAAGACGGTTTACCAACTTCGTGAAGAAAAGCTAATGCAATTGATCGGTGAAGATGTCGACCAACAATACTTAGCTAAACTTGATACCGTAGTGGTAAATCATGACTTGATCGAAAAAGTCGGACACAAGATGAAGTTTGTTTATTCACCATTGCACGGAACAGGTAAGATGATCGCACCTAAGATTTTCCAAGACTTAGGCTTTGAAAACTTCAACATGGTCAAAGAGCAAGCTATCTTAGACCCAGAGTTTGCGACAACACCTTTCCCAAATCCGGAATTTGCTCAAACTTTTGACTTAGCTATTGCCCTAGGTCAAAAAATCGAAGCTAACATTTTGATCGCAACAGATCCCGATGCCGATAGATTGGGTGCTGCCGTTCGTCAACCAGATGGTTCATACAAGTTGATGACTGGTAATCAAATTGCTTCAGTCTTGTTAAACTACTTGCTCCAAGCTAAAAAAGAAACTAATGCATTACCTAACAACGGTGCCGTAGTTAAGTCGATCGTTTCGACTGAGTTAGCTACAGCCATTGCTGAAAAGTATGGCGTCAAGATGTATAACGTCTTGACTGGATTCAAGTACATTGCTGAAAAGATCCAAAACTTCCAAGATAACAAAGATCATGAATTCCTCTTTGGTTTTGAAGAAAGTTATGGCTACTTAGTTAAACCTTTCGTTCGTGATAAGGATGCTATGCAATCAACTATTCTTTTGGCTGAAGCAGCTGCTTATTATGAGTCTAAAGGTAAGACCATTTATGATGCCTTAGAAGATCTTTATCAAGAATTCGGTTACTATCGTGAGAAGACTATTTCGAAGACTTTTGATGGAGTTTCCGGTAAAGAACGGATGGCCTCGATCATGAAGGGTTTCCGTGAAGACGGATTTACTGAGATCAACGGAGTCAAAGTAGTCGAAACGTTAGATTACTTAAATAAAACTGATAATAAAAATGGTCAAGTTTCCGATACTGGTTTGCCAAAGGCCGATGCCTTGAAATTTATTTTGGAAGACGGTACTTGGGTTGCTGTTAGACCATCAGGAACCGAACCTAAGATGAAATTTTACATTGGAATCACGAGTGATACGGACGAAAATGCCGCTGAAAAATTAGCAGGTTTTGCTAAAGTCGTTGATTCTTGGGAATAAAAAATATGTAGATGTGAATAATTTTCACATCTATTTTTTTATGTTTTTTAAGGTTTGTGACAACCTTTATTGCGTTGCGATATAATATTTTGTATCGAAGTGTGATCAAAGGGGATTTTTATTTTGTCATCAAATCAACATTTATTAGTAATGTCGTTAGATTCATTAGGGTATAGAGACATCCGTGAGCATCAACAAGAATTACCAACTTTGAATAAGCTAGTTGATGGCGGTACTTGGGTCAAGTCAGTTACTGGGATCTACCCAACACTGACTTATCCATCACATACATCGATCATCACGGGTCAATATCCGAAGGACCACGGGATCGTTAATAATACTAAGATCCAACCGGAGCGTCGCTCACCAGATTGGTATTGGTATCAAAAAGACGTCCGTTCGACGACGGTATACGATTTAGCTCGTCAAGCAGGATTGAAGACGGCTGCTTTTTTGTGGCCGGTCACTGCTGGGAGTAAGATCAACTACAATCTAGCCGAGATTTTTCCTAATCGGATCTGGACCAACCAAGTGTTAGTTTCGCTCAAAGCTAGTTCACCCGTCTTTTTACTCGAAATGAATCATAAATACGGCAAACTGCGCAATGGCATTAAACAACCACAACTCGATGATTTTATTACTGCTTGTGCAGTCGATACGATCGAAAATAAACAGCCTGATCTGACCTTGATCCATTTAGTGGATATGGACAGTATGCGTCATCGATACGGAGTTAGATCAATAGAAGCTATGGAAGCTTTACGCCGACTTGATAAACATGTTGAACAATTGATACAAGCAACTAAAAATGCCGGTACCTTCGATAAAACTAACTTCGTCGTCTTAGGTGATCATTATCAGATCAATGTTACGAAGATGATCCACTTAAACACGCTATTTGCGCAAAAGGGATGGCTCAAAGCTAAAGCTGATCAAACTTTTAGTAAAGATTGGCAAGCAATGGCCAAAACTTGTGATGGTTCGACTTACATCTACACACAAAATTTTGAGCAGCTCGAACAATTAAAACAGCTCATCCAAAATGTTGAGGGGGTCGAGAAAGTCTACACTCAACAAGAAGCAAAGTCTCGCGGGGCTGATCCTAAGTGTAGTTTGATGGTGGAAGCAAAAGCTGGTTATTATTTCACCGATGAAAGTGATCGTCCGACCGTTGTTGAACGGGTCGATCCCAAGTCACTCGGAAAACCAGACCGTTATCATGGTGTCCACGGCTATGATCCCGACAAAACAGACTATCAAACTACCTTGATTTTTAACGGACCAGCTATTAAAGAAGGAACGACCGTTGAAAAAGCTAACTTGGTCGATGAAGCACCAACGTTTGCTAAACTCCTCGGTTTGAAATTTGAAAGTGAAATTGCAGGTCAATGCATTGATGAGGTCTTCAAAAAATAAGGGGTGTCAATTTGAAAATCAATAAGAAACAATGGAGTTGGATCCTCTATGACTGGGCTAATTCTGGTTATGGGATCATCGTTACGACTGCAGTTTTACCAGTCTACTTTAAGTCAGTTGCTCAAGCCGATGGGGTCGCAGCTGCTAGTGCTACGGCATACTGGGGATATGCCAATAGTTTTGGGACATTATTAGTCTCGCTCTTAGCACCATTTTTAGGCGCTTTAGCCGATTATCCCAACTTTAAAAAACGTTTATTGAATGGCTTTTGTTGGTTAGGAATGATCATGACTTTAGGCTTAGCCTTGATGCCAACTAGTCAATGGCAGTGGCTTTTGGCCATATACATAATTTCCTCGATCGGCTATTCTGCCAGTAATTTATTTTATGATAGCTTTTTAATGGATGTGGCTGACAATCAGCAAATGAATAAGATCTCGACTCACGGTTATGCCTACGGTTATTTAGGTGGAGTCGTAGTCTTCGCGCTCTTCTTAGTCTTGTATTTGACGAATGGGTTCGGTGCGATGACCGGCTACGGCGTTTCGCGCTTAGCTTTTCTGATTGCCGCCATTTGGTGGTTCGTCTTTTACTTACCACTGCAAAAAAACGTTCATCAAATTTATTCAGTACCACCAACATCTGCTCCATTATTAGGAAGTTTCAAACGAGTTTTTAAAACTATCAAACACATTGCTCAATATAAAGAAGTTGCTTGGTTCTTAGTCGCATATTTCTTCTATATCGATGGCGTTGATACTATTTTTACGATGGCAACGGTTATCGGAATGGACATTGGTGTTAAGACTAGTACCTTGATGATCATCATGTTAGTCGTTCAATTAGTGGCATTCCCATTCTCGATTGTCTTCGGCTGGATCGCCGATAAAGCTGGAACTCGTGCTGGTATTTTATTAGGTATTTTCGTCTACTTAGTAATTTGTTTGTACGCTTTGAACCTGCATACGACCGCTGATTTTTGGATCCTTGCCATCATGGTAGGAACAGTTCAAGGTGGACTACAGGCCTTGAGTAGATCTTATTTCGGTAAAATCATTCCTAAAGAATCCGGAAGCGAATTTTTCGGTTTCTACAATATTTTAGGTAAGTTCTCTGCAGTCATGGGTCCTGCCTTAGTCGGTATTGTGACACAAATGACTGGTAGATCAACGATCGGAGCCGGTTCTTTGAGCGTCTTGTTCTTAGTTGGCTTGATCATTTTTGCCATGTTACCTCGATTATCAAAACCAGTTAAATAAATAGCGAAAGTATGTTCGATATGTTAATATGTAATCGATATATATTTTCTAACGCAAATTACATCTAATTCAGTTTGAGTTAGATGTATTTTTTGTCTTTGGGAGGTTTCAATTTGATAGATAGAGTGGATGATAATAAGTTTGATCTGGTCTCAAAGTACTCACCAGCTGGTGACCAGCAACAAGCCATTGATAAGTTGACCAAGGGCTTTGAAGATGGGGAAAAAGAAATGACCCTTGAAGGTGCCACTGGTACTGGTAAGACTTTTACGATGGCCAATGTCATTAAGAATTTGAACAAACCAACTCTGATCATTTCTCACAACAAGACTTTAGCCGGTCAGCTTTACGGAGAAATGAAGGAATTTTTCCCACACAACGCTGTGGAATACTTTGTTAGTTATTATGATTACTACCAACCGGAGGCTTATGTGCCTTCAAGTGATACATACATCGAAAAAGATTCGAGTATCAATGATGAAATTGATAAATTGCGACACTCGGCAACTAGTTCCTTACTAGAAAGAAATGACGTGATCGTGGTCGCTTCAGTTTCTTGTATTTTCGGATTAGGTGATCCACGAGAATATTCAGATAGCATCATTTCTTTAAGAACTGGACAAGAGATCTCCAGAAATGAGTTGCTTGAAGAATTAGTCGAAAACCAATTTGAACGTAATGACATCGACTTCCAACGTGGACGTTTCCGTGTTCGTGGGGATGTAGTCGATATTTTTCCAGCCTCAAGGGATGATAATGCCATCCGGGTGGAATTTTTTGGCGATGAGATCGACCGGATCATTGAAATGAATGCTTTAACTGGTGAGATCATTGGCTCAATGGACCATATTGGTATCTTCCCAGCTACTCACTTTATGATCAGCGATGCCAAGATGGAACAAGCTTTGGATCGGATTCAAAAGGAACTTGATGTCCAAGTAAAGACTTTTGAAGGTGAAGGCAAATTGCTTGAAGCACAACGGATCAAGCAAAGAACTGAATACGATATCGAGATGATGCGAGAAATGGGTTACACTTCCGGTATCGAGAATTATTCACGACACATGGAAGGCCGTGCAGAAGGTGAACCACCATTTACCTTGCTCGACTTCTTCCCGAAAGATTTCAATATCATGATCGACGAGTCTCACGTTACTATGCCACAGATCAGAGGGATGTATAACGGTGACCGTGCCAGAAAACAAATGTTAGTTAATTATGGTTTCCGACTTCCTAGTGCCTTGGACAACCGTCCTTTACGGCTCGAAGAATTTGAAAAGCACGTTAACCGGATCATGTACGTTTCGGCTACTCCAGGTCCTTATGAACTTGAAAGAACTGATGACGTCGTTAAACAGATCATCCGTCCAACAGGCTTGCTCGATCCAGAGATCGAAGTCAGACCGATCATGGGTCAGATCGATGATTTAGTTGCCGAGATCAATGACCGAGTTGAAAAAAATGAGCGGGTCTTTGTCACGACTTTAACGAAGAAAATGGCTGAGGATCTGACCGATTACTTTAAAGACCTTGGGATCAAAGTTCGTTACTTACATAGTGATATTAAGACTATCGAGCGGTCGCAGATCATCCGTGACTTGCGTTTAGGTAAGTTCGATGTCTTGATCGGTATCAACTTACTTCGTGAAGGTATTGATGTTCCTGAAGTATCATTGATCGCGATTTTGGATGCTGACAAGGAAGGCTTTTTACGGGCTGAACGTTCCTTAGTCCAAATCATCGGACGTGCATCTAGAAATGAACATGGTAAAGTTATAATGTATGCTGACAGTGTGACCGAGTCTATGAAAGCTGCTATCGATAAGACGGCACATAGACGTGAGATCCAAATGGCATTCAACAAAGAACACGGGATCACTCCGAAGACAATCGTTAAACCGATCAGGGATGCGATCTCGATGTTCCACAAAGTTGATAATTCGGAATCTGAGAAGGAACAGATCACAGAAGAAAACTTAGACTTTGAAAATATGACGAAGAAGCAAAAGAACGAATTGATCAGTAACTTAACTGAACAAATGGAATCAGCAGCGAAGAAACTTGATTTTGAAGGAGCTGCCAATCTTCGTGATACAATTCTAGAATTAAAGGCGGAAATGAATTAAGTATGCTGAATGATAAAATAATAATTCATGGGGCACGTGCTCACAATTTAAAGAATGTTAACGTAACTATTCCCCGCGATAAGTTAGTCGTAATGACAGGACTTTCTGGATCAGGGAAGAGTTCTTTAGCGTTCGATACTTTATATGCAGAAGGGCAAAGACGTTATGTAGAAAGTCTTTCTTCTTATGCCAGACAATTTTTAGGACAAATGGATAAGCCAGACGTTGATTCGATCGATGGTTTGAGTCCAGCAATCTCGATCGACCAAAAGACTACCTCAAAGAATCCTCGGTCGACCGTGGGTACTGTAACTGAGATCAACGACTACTTACGTTTGCTCTGGGCAAGAGTTGGTACACCGATCTGTCCAAATGATGGAACGGTCATTACGAGCCAATCGGCTCAACAAATGGTCGATGCAATTTTGAAATTGGATGAGGGAACCAAACTCCAAGTTTTGTCACCAGTTATTCGTGCCAAGAAAGGTCAACATAAAAAGGCCTTAGCTCAGATCCAGAAACAAGGTTACGTCAGAATTCGTGTTGACGGTGAGATCCACGATGTCAGCGAGGATCTTGATCTTGATAAGAATAAAAAACACGATATCGACGTCGTAGTCGACCGGATCGTGATCAATGATCATATCAAATCACGTTTGACTGATTCTGTTGAAGCAGCCTTACGTTTATCCGATGGTTACATGAACGTTGATGTAATTGGTTCTGACTTGATGGTCTTTTCCGAGAAAAATGCTTGTCCTCTCTGTGGATTTACTGTGGGTGAGTTGGAACCAAGACTATTTTCTTTCAATGCTCCCTTTGGTGCTTGTGAGGTCTGCGATGGTTTAGGGATGAAACTAGAAGTCGATGAAGACTTAGTGATCCCTGATCGTAGTAAGAGTTTAGCTGAAGGTGCAATTGCACCTTGGAATCCGATCAGTTCGCAATATTATCCACAAATGTTAGCTCAAGCTGCCAAAGAATTTAAGATCAATATGGATACACCATTCAATAAATTGTCGAAACGTGAACAAGATATCATTTTGAATGGTTCCAATGGTAAGATGTTCCATTTCCACTACGAAAATGATTTCGGAAGTGTTCGTGACGTAGATGTTCCTTTTGAAGGAGTCATACCAAATGTTAACCGTCGTTACCATGAGACTAGCAGTGACTTCACACGTGAAGTAATGCGTAAATATATGACTGAGTTAACTTGTCCAGCTTGTCACGGTAAGCGACTCAATCGGAAGGCTTTAGCTGTTAAGATCTCAGGCAAAGATATTGCTGAAGCTTCAGATTTGTCTATCAAAGATTCATTACCATTTTTCAAAGCAGTTAAATTAGGTGAACAAAATACTGTTATTGCTAAACCAATTTTAAAAGAGGTCAGAGATCGTCTCGCCTTTTTGATCAATGTTGGTTTGGATTATTTAACATTGTCTCGTTCTGCCGGAACGCTTTCAGGTGGTGAGGCTCAACGGATCCGTTTGGCAACTCAGATCGGTTCGAACTTATCAGGGGTTATGTATATTTTGGATGAGCCTTCGATCGGATTGCACCAACGTGATAATGATCGTTTGATCAGTTCCTTGAAAAAGATGCGTGATCTAGGAAATACTTTGATCGTGGTTGAACACGATGAGGATACGATGCGTGCGGCTGATTACTTGATCGATGTCGGTCCTGGTGCCGGCGAAAATGGTGGCCGGATCGTTGCTACCGGAACTCCTGAAGAGGTCGAAAAGAATCCTAAGTCATTGACGGGACAATATTTGGCTGGTAAGAAGTTTGTGCCAGTGCCATTGGAACGTCGAAAAGGTAACGGTGAATTTATTGAAGTAAAAGGTGCTAGCGAGAATAACTTGAAGAACTTAAACGTTAAGTTCCCACTAGGTAAATTTACTTTGGTTACCGGTGTTTCTGGATCTGGTAAATCAACCTTAGTTAATATGATTTTGAAACGGGCATTAGCACAAAAGATGAACCGAAATTCACAAAAGCCTGGTAAATATAAGAGCATTAAAGGTTATGAGCAATTAGACAAGATGATTGCTATCGATCAAAGTCCGATAGGACGTACTCCTCGGAGTAACCCAGCTACTTATACTGGCGTTTTTGATGATATCCGAAATCTCTTCTCACAGACTAACGAAGCAAAACTCCGTGGATATAAGAAGGGGAGATTCTCCTTCAACATAAAAGGCGGACGCTGTGAGAACTGTCGTGGTGATGGTATTATCAAGATCGAAATGAACTTTTTGCCAGATGTTTATGTACCTTGTGAGGTTTGTCATGGTACTCGTTACAATTCAGAAACTTTGGAAGTAACTTATAAGGGTAAAAATATCGCTGAAGTTCTTGATATGAAGGTTGCTGAAGCCTTAGATTTCTTCAGCAATATCCCACGGATCAAGCGCAAGTTGCAAACTATTGTTGATGTTGGTTTAGGCTATGTTTCATTAGGCCAATCAGCTACACAATTGTCCGGTGGTGAAGCTCAAAGAATGAAGTTAGCCTCAGAATTGTATAAACGTTCCAACGGTAAAAACTTCTACATCTTAGATGAACCAACGACTGGATTGCATACTGACGATATCAAGCGTTTGCTCGATGTCTTGCAACGACTAGTCGATGAAGGTAATACCGTCTTAGTGATTGAGCACAATCTTGATGTTATTAAGAATGCTGACTGGATCATCGACCTCGGCCCTGACGGTGGTGAAGGTGGCGGTCAAATAGTCGCTACCGGAACTCCGGAAAAAATCGCTACGGTCAAAGAAAGTTATACTGGCCAATATTTAGCACCGATCTTAAAACGTGATACTAAGCGTACTGAAGAATCGTTAAATAAGAGTAAATAAAAAACAGCCGATCAGGCTGTTTTTTTTTGTGTCATTCTTCTGGACCGACCGATTGAACGTAAACCAATTGGTCAGTTGATATTTGTTCATATAGGGCATTGCTGAGTGCATTGCTATAAATTTTTTGGTTAGTTTGCGATTGGATGAAATTATATTCTTGTTGAAAAGCCTGAATCAGCAATTCATTTTGCTCTTCAGCATATTTATTATCACCTGATAAACGACGATGTTTTTCATCGTATGCACGGCGAACAATGCTAATTTCGCGGGCATTTTCGTTGGTAGTATTTTGATTAAGAAATTCCGTTATTTTTAGGTAGAGTTCTTTTTCTACATCGGTAAATTGCGACCAAAATTCTTGTCGCTGAGCTAGCATATCTTCTCGAGAGGTAAATTTTGCCATTTGCTCTTTCCTCTTTTTCCGATTTGCTCGGGCACGAGAGCTGAGCGAAAGTCGGCCAACAATTTGAAACTTAATAAACCACCAAAGTCGTTTCCAGGCTCTCTGTTGATATTGGAAGATAGTTTTTTGCGTCATCCGCATGTAAAAGTCCGCCATCCTTTGATCGATTTTATTGTCATCGACCAGGTTTTGGATGAAATTAGATTCAATATCAAAGCAATGATTGAAAATGTCATTCAACTTGGTACGATCTACTTCGGTTTCAACTACACGCTGTCCTTCAAGAATGCTGATAACTTCACTGACGACCGGTGAATTAGGATGTTTTGCCGTTAAATTGTTGATCGAATTAGTGACCATCTCACTTTTGGCTTTAGTCAATTCCGCTTGGGTAAAGTGATCAACCTTTTTCGGTAACATTCTTGGCAGTACGATGGTTGGGATGATCAAGCTAGTTAAAATGACTACGGTGGCAATGAAGATGATGTCAGTTCGATAAGTGAAAGGCTGGCCATTCAAAGTTAGCGGAAGCGAGAAGGCCAAAGATAAAGTGATAGTTCCGTGCACGCCACTAAATGCTGAAACGAGACTGTTCATTTTTTTATCGTGACTGTTGAATGAACGGATCCGGGCAAATCCTAGTTGGATCCATAAGAAGCGCATCACCGTCATTGCGATATAAAGCAATAGTCCGATGCCGATTAGACTGATGATGGAATTGGTTCCTCGATGAGCTAAATCTTGAATGACTCGCGGAAGAGATAATCCTAATAAGACGAAAACAATACCATTTAAAATCGAAGCAAAGACCGACCAAGTAGTATTCATGACTATTTGCAGGCGTGACGAGGTCAGACGTAATCTTTCTTGTTGAACTCCGTGAAGCAATCCAGTCATAACTACTGCTAAAATACCGGAAACGCCTAATGCTTCCGCAATCAAATAGACGACAAATGGTGTCATCAATGTATAGGGCACCATTACTGAAGGCGTGTCGACGTGATTGTTGATGAATTTGATCCGGACGGAAATAATGATTGAGCCCAATATAGTACCAACAATAATTCCGCCAAAAAAGACGTACAGAAAATTGCCGATCCCTGCCCAAACAGAAAATTGACCTGTGATCACGGCAGCAGTGGCTAAGTTTAAAGCGACGATACCGGACGCATCATTGAACAGTGACTCATTTTCCAAGGTGGACATGACTTCTTTCGGCACTAGCACTTTCGAAGTTATCGAGGAAACAGCCACGGCATCGGTAGGAACGATGATCGCACCGAGAGCAAAACACAGAGCCGTACTGAACTGAGGTAGGAAAAAGTTAGTGATACCTCCAACTACTAAGATGGAAATGACGGCCAATTCGACCGCTAAGGAAAAAGTCGTACTGAAGTTTTGAGTTAGCTTTTTCAGACTAGTATTTTGGCCGTCATTGAACATCAACATGGAAATTATGACTAGCATGAAAATTTCTGGTTCGAGTTCGAAATGACGATAAAGTGGGAAGGTCGCTAATATCAATCCCGCTGCTATCTGAAGAAATGCTACTGGTACTTGTTGGAATTTAGTAAAAATCGCATTGGCTACTATTACTGCTGCTATTAATAGTAGGATCGAAAAGACTGTGTTCAATGGATTAGTCCTCCTGGAGTCGTAATTATAGGTTTAGTTTACGCTTTATTGTTGGGTTGTAAACTTGGGTTTTGGTTTGAGTGGGGGAGTATTGGTGTGTTTGGGTAGAGATGTTTAGCTTTATTAGAATATGAAAACTAACTCCACCAGGTAGTGGCTTCCGAGTAACATATGTGGTTGCAGCACTATTTTGCATGTATTTAATCGTGCTATTTATTTCTATTTGCTAAACTTGCTGCAATTTGGCATGTGTTTTTTTGCTTTATCCTCAAGGATGCTGAAACGAGCTCAAGGCGACAGTGGCCTCCGGTTAACGTGGGTAATCGAGGTACTGAATTGTTTGTATTAAATAGTGTTTTCCATTTTAGGTGGCTAAACTTGCAGAAAATTGGATAGTGGTTTTTTGTTTTATCCTCAAGGATGCGAAAACGAGCTCCGGCACACAGCGGCCTCCGGTTAACACAGGTGGTCGAGGCACGGCTTCGCCGCACCTTGTTCGACCACCAGCGTTAATCCTCAGCAGCTACCCGTGTGCCTCCGCTCTCTGTGCTCTCTGTGTTCTTTTGAATGACACGCCCGGATTGTTATGTTACACTTGAATGCGAATGCGAGGTGCTCTGATGGCAAAGAAGGTTTTGAGTTTAGTTATTGTTACTGGGATGAGTGGGGCAGGTAAGACTGTTGCTATGCAATCCTTTGAAGATCTTGGTTATTTTTGTATAGATAATATGCCACCTAACTTATTACCCAAATTTTGGGAATTAGTTCATGAAGCGGGGAAGATTTCGAAAGTTGCTTTGGTGGTCGATATTCGGTCACGGGCTTTTTACGATGAAATTTTCTCTATGCTTAAGGAAATGCAAGTTGATGAACAAGGTGTTGATCAAAAGGTTGAGATGAAGATCATGTTCTTGGATGCTTCTGACGAAGAATTAGTTTCTCGTTATAAGGAGACTCGTCGTAGCCATCCGTTGGCTATGGAAGGTCGTCTGCTTGATGGTATCCAAAAAGAACGTGAACTTTTAGGTGAGATGAAGTCACGAGCTCAAGTTGTGATCGATACGACTGACTTAACACCGCGTCAGCTCAGAGAAGAAATTTTTGACAATTTCCAAGAAAGCTCCTCGGTTCCTACTTTTCACATTGAGGTCATGTCATTTGGCTTTAAATATGGCTTGCCCATCGATGCAGATATTGTGATGGATGTCAGATTTTTAAGAAATCCGTATTACGTTCCCGAATTAAAACCACAAACAGGAACGGATAAGGCGGTCTATGATTATGTCATGGATAGTCCTGAGACGGAAACTTTTTATAAAAAGCTTTACGATCTGTTGCATTACATTACTCCGGGATATGAAAAAGAAGGTAAGACAAGTTTAACCATCGCCATTGGTTGTACTGGTGGTCAACATCGTTCAGTCGCAATTGCGGAACGATTAGGTAAAGACTTGAAGAAAGACTACTATGTCGATATCACTCACCGTGATAAAGATAAATCTCAAAAGAAGGTTATTGAAAATGGCAACCAATAGGATTGTTCGTGTTGTAAAGGGACGTCGTCCAAAAGTTGTTGTTATAGGTGGGGGAACTGGTTTACCAGTCATCTTGAACAGTTTAAGAAAAAAGGACGCTAATATTACTGCAATCGTTACGGTAGCTGATGATGGGGGATCATCTGGTATTATTCGTAACTACATCAACGTAGTCCCACCAGGGGATATTCGAAATGTTTTAGCATCATTGTCAGATCTACCAGAAGAAGAGTTGGAAGTATTCCAACATCGTTTCAAGAGTGATGACGACTTTTTCTCAGGACATGCATTAGGTAATTTGATCATCGCCGCATTGAGTGAAATGCGACCGAATATTTTTGATGCCGTCCAAACATTGTCAAAAATGATGCGGATCGATGGAAATGTTTTTCCAGCTTCAACATCTAAGTTGACTCTGAATGCTGAATTCACTGATGGGTCAACTTTGTCTGGTGAACATGAAATCACTCACTCAGGAAAACATGTTAAACGTGTTTGGGTGACTAATTCCGATGAACCACAAAAAGAACCGGAAACGGTTCTACCTGTTTTGGCTGCGATCATGCAGGCCGATGTAGTCGTGCTAGGTCCTGGTAGTTTATTCACCAGTATTTTGCCGAACTTGATGATTAAACAGATCGGTGAGGCAGTCAAACAAACGCCGGCTGAAGTTGTTTATATTTGTAATATCATGACTCAGATCGGTGAAACTGAAAACTTTACGGATGCTGATCACGTTAAGGTGCTAGACGAACATCTCGGTGGCAATTACATCGATACTGTCTTAGTCAACACTAGACCAGTACTCGAGAACTACGTCAATCATAAGAAATATGACGAGTACATTAATCAAGTAGAGCCTGACTTTGATACTTTAAGAAAAATGGGCTGCCGTGTTATCCAAGACGACTTTTTATTGTTGCGGGATAACGGAGCCTTCCACGATGGTGACAAGATCGCTGCGGAAATTTTGAATTTAGCGTTTCAATCAGGAAATAGAAAAAACGAGGAGAGATAGTATTGGCTTCATATGCAAGTGAGGTAAAGAAAGAACTCACTGGTTTAGAGGTCCATCCAGAGCATGCACGTGTTGAATTGTCAGCACTGATCAGAATGAATGGCTCATTGAGCTTACAAAATCATCATTTTGTGCTGACGACTCAAACTGAGAATCCTGCAATCGCTCGGCGTATATTCTCTTTGATCAAGCAAAATTATGGCATGGAGTCTGAACTTTTAGTTCGTAAAAAAATGAAGTTGAAGAAGAATAATCAATATCTTGTTCGACTAAAACGTGACACTAATAAAGTGTTGCAAGATCTAGGAATTTTAGATGAGACAGGTTTATCGATCAATACAGACGTGACACCTGACATCTTAAATGAAGACCAAAGAATGCGCTCATATTTACGTGGAGCATTTTTGGCAACGGGAAGTGTCAACAATCCCGAAACATCGCGCTATCATTTAGAGATTTATTCATTATATGAATCGCATAACGATGACATTGCTCAAATGATGAATCATTTCGGTTTGAACGCTAAGACTACTAAACGAAGAAATGGTTACATCGTCTACTTGAAAGAAGCAGAGCGGATAGCCGACTTTTTACAATTGATCGGCGCTACTAATGCCATGCTAAAATTCGAAGATATTCGGATCGTGCGCGACATGAGAAATTCGGTCAACCGTTTAGTAAACTGTGAAAATGCTAATATTAATAAAACAGTTGCTGCAGCTGAACGACAAGTAGAAAATATCAAGTACTTAAGAGACACTGTTGGATTGGATTCGCTGCCAGCCAAACTTCAAGAGATTGCCGTGTTAAGATTGGACAATCCGGAAGTATCTTTGAAGGAATTAGGCGAAATGGTACCAAGTGGGGCCATTTCTAAGTCAGGGATCAATCACCGTCTTAGAAAATTGAATAGTATTGCGGAAGAAGCAAGAGTCTAAGGGGCACTTGCTTTTTTATTTGGTCACAAAAAAAGAGAGATAAAAATCTCTCTTTTTGGTATAAGCTTAATTATTTTGCAACGGCTTTTTTCTTGTAATCTTTGACTAAGATAGCGAAGATCCAACCGACTAAAGCAACGATGAAGAAAAATCTAAATACGGCATGATATCCAGCTAAGCCACCATTAGCAGGTAAGCCATGGTTAGTGTTTGCTGTTACTAATACTAATGTGGCGACACTAACACCTAGAGATCCCAATAATTGACGTACAGTCGTGATAATAGCTGTACCGTGTGGAATTAGGTCTTGAGGCAGGGAATTGCCACCTAGGGTAGTTGCAGGCATCATAACGAAGGCATTTCCACCTTCGATCAACATTGCGATGATGATCATTGGCCATATTCCTAATTTAGTATTGATGATAAATAGTGAGAACCAACCAACTACGATCATACTCATGCCGACTAATAGAGTTGGTTTGAAACCGATCTTATCGGCGAGTTTTCCGGTTAGTGGGTTCAAGATACTCAATAAAATTGCTGGTGGAACTAAGGCTAGTCCAGAAACTAAGACTGAAGTGTGTAAAATATTTTGATAATAAAGTGGATAAATGATCGTAACAACGATCAATGAGATGTATGAAAAACCAGTTAGTAAGACTGATAAGTCAAAGTTGAAATTTTTCATAACTTTAAGATCTAGTAGTGGTTGATCGACTGTCAACTCACGGTGGATGAATAAGGCGGTCAAAATAATACTAATACCTAGGATGATCCATAAAACAGTATCTAGTTGATGCTTTGAACCGGCTTGGTTCACAACGTAAAGTAAACCAATTAAGCCGACTAAGTAGACAATCGAAATGAAGTCCAATCTGACTTTTTTACGTGGCATGACGTCTTTGATAAAAAATAATCCTAAGACGAAGATTGCTACCATGATGATCAAAAAGATAACGAACAATCCCTGCCAATGTAGCCAATTTAAGACGATACCGGAAATAATTGGACCACTAGCTAGTGCTGATCCCATGACTAGCCCGGCGAATCCCATCGTTGTACCACGCCGGTTTTCTGGCGTGATCTCCAAGAGGACTGATTGGAAGGAAGGGAATAATATCCCGACTCCAATGGCTTCCAGCGCTCGTCCTAACATTGCGATAGGGAAGTTTGGTGCAATGATGATGACTAATGTTCCCAAACCAAATATCCCAACGACCCCTAAAAATAATTGCTTAAATGAAATATTACTTAATAGCCAAGGACTGATCGGCATCATGATACACATGATCAACATGAATCCGGTGGTCAACCATTGGATGGTTGGTGCAGTGACCCCGAAGAACTTCATCAATGTCGGATAAGCAGTCGAAAGTGAAGACTGACTGATCGACATCGTAAAAGTTCCGGCTAATAAAGTACTGACGAAAAACTTACGATTTACAGAGTTTTCTATTGTATTGTTCATATTTGCTCCCTTCGAAGTTTAGAATAGACTAAATAAAAAATTAGGTCAATTGACTGAATCCTTGTGAATTCTTTTAGAGTGGGCTTAAGCGACTGTTTATAAGTATGGAATCGTTTTCGAAAATAATTGAATTCATTTATCGAATTAGTTTTTTTGATATAAAAAAAGAGACTTCCGTGGAAGTCTCTTATTTAGTATTTGGAACTAATTTTAGAAGATTGCGGATTTCGATTAATCAACATTCGGAGGTGCTCCTTCAAAAATAAAATAGTGCTATCTATTTTTGCTAGTTAAACTTGCTGTAAATTGGATAGTGCTTTTTATTTTGGATAGCTAAACTTGCAGCAATTTTGATAGTGTTTTTTTTGCTTTATCCTCAAGGATGTGAAAACGATCTCCGCGAGGTAGCGGCCTCCGGTTAACACATATAGTCGAGGCACGGCTTCGCCGCACCTTGTTCGACTATACGCGTTAATCCTCAGCAGCTGACCAACCTCGCTGCGCTCTCTGTGTTTAAATCCTCAGCAGCTGACCGTCGCCTTCCGCTCTCTATTATTTCTCAGTTGGTTTATTTGTCATGATACCGTCAATCAAACCATAATCCTTAGCTTCTTCGGCAGTCATGTAGTTATCACGATCTGTATCCTTTTGAAGCTTTTCGAATGTTTGGCCAGAGTTGTCTGCCAAAATGTGGTTCAATCTCTTTCTAGTCTTCAAGATCTCTTGAGCAGCAATTTCAATCTCTGTTTGTTGTCCTTGAGCACCACCGAGTGGTTGGTGAATAAGAATTGTTGAGTTAGGTAGGGCAAAACGCTTGCCTTTTGTACCTGATGACAACAAGACACTTCCCATTGAAGCTGCCAAACCAGTAGCAATTGTTTGCACGTCTGATTTAACAAAATTCATTGTATCCATAATAGCTAATCCGTCGGTAACAGAACCACCGGGTGAGTTAATGTACATAGAAATGTCTTTATCTGAATCTTGAGCATCGAGGAATAGTAATTCAGCGATAACTGTATTTGCCATTTGGCTATTAACTTCACCAGATAACATAATGATTCTATCTTTTAATAATCTTGAATAAATATCATAGGCACGTTCGCCACGTGAACTTTGTTCAATAACTGTAGGAACTAACATAAGATGCCTCCTATTTTTAATTAGCACTCTTAAAAGTACAGTGCTAATTTAGCATATAAATCATATAGGGTCAACAATGAAGCATTAGTAAATAAAAATTTATCTAATAGGAGACATATTATTTAGCTGATCATCGAGCTATATTGCAAATTTAACTCAAAAGCTAATCTTTCATCATCGAGGGGATCATCGATGTGGATCAGACCACAGTAGTGATAACCCATCGATTTGATCAAGCCTTGCATACGAACATTTTCTCGGAAGGTATCGATGCGAATGTTTTTAAAACCTTGAACTAAGGCCATAGTTATTAAATTGCTGAATAAGTATTTAGTGAGATGCATTCCCCGGAATTGACTGGCAATGGCAACTCGATGGATCGTGGCATAAGGATCGATATCGTTTTCCCATTTACCTTGGATCATCCGATAAGTCGGGTCGGGAAAAGTTTGGAGTGTAGCACAAGCAGCAATTTCCCCATTGACGATCAATACCCAGTGCATCTTTCGTTCGATGTCCTTGGACAGCATTTCTCGATTCGGGGTGCCACTTTGCCATTGCGGACTACCATCTTGTTTCAGTAAGGCTTTCGCTTGATAGATGATCTCCATAATATTATTTAAGTCTGAAGAAGTTGATCTTCTCAAATAAATATTTGCCATAGTAATACCTCAATCAATCACTAACTAACTCCGTTTGAATCTTCTTCATGGCGTTGATTATAGGCTTAATTTCTGATTTTTCAACATTTTTGAACAGCTCCTGGATCTGCTTATCGGCGCGACGATTAATTTCGTCCAAAGCTTCATGACCAGCAGGTGTCAGC
This sequence comes from Companilactobacillus zhongbaensis, assembly GCF_003946515.1. GTDB lineage: Bacteria > Bacillota > Bacilli > Lactobacillales > Lactobacillaceae > Companilactobacillus > Companilactobacillus zhongbaensis. The sequence continues at coordinate 35,785 of NZ_RHOM01000002.1, forward strand.
TGCAAAAATTTGACTCGGAGGTCGTTTTGATCAGCTGTTTTAAAAAGCAGACCTTCGGTTTCTAATTTTTTCAAAACGCGACTAATGTAGCCTTTATCCAGCTTCAACAAATTAAGTAACTGATTAGCAGTATTAACGCCACGGTCGATCTCTAACAGGATCCGTGATTCTAAAATGGTGAATTTAGTGTGTAAGTGATATTTATCAGTCAATTGAAGAATGTTTGTATAAAAACGGTCAAACTCGCGGACATTGTAGATTTCTTCTTTTTCCATTTATTTACCTCCTACGGTTGACAAAAGCAACTAATTTTTAATATAGTAATTCAAGTTGCTTTTGTCAACTAAATCATAAATTGGAGATCATCATGAAAAAAGGCATGCGCTTATCATTATTTATCGTTTTATTTGGAAGTTTCTTCGGGGTCTTGAGCTCGACAATGATGACGACGGCACTTCCACCGATCATGCGCGTGTTTCACATTTCGTATTCTTCGGCACAGTGGTTGACAAACGGGTACATGCTAGCTAATGCCTTGATGATCCCAACGAGTGCTTATTTGATGAAACGTTTTTCCTTTAAAAATTTATTTCTAACTTTTTCAACGATTTTTCTTTTAGGATCCTTGGTCGGGACGATTGCCAACCAGTATTTGATCTTGATCATTGGTCGAATGGTCCAAGCTATCGGAGCCGGAGTTATGATTCCATTAGTCAATGTGATTGCAATGCGAGCTGCTGATAAGAAGCATCGTGGGGCCGTCATGGGTATCATCGGTGTTGTCTTCAATTTTTCGCCGATTGTTGGACCAACTGTTTCAGGTTTCATTCTCGACAGTCTTTCTTGGCGTTATTTATTTAGTCTGACGATGCCATTTACGTTACTTTCCATAATTTTAGCCATCGTCTTAATGCCAAAAATCAAGCACCAGACTGATTTAGTCTTCAATGTCAAAGGATTGATCACAGCCAGTTTAGGGTTACTATGTTTACTTTGGTCATTTTCAAACGTCGGTGAGTACAACTTCGTTTCGTTTAATATTTTAGGATTGTTAGTCTTAGGATTGATTTTTGGATTCTTATTTTTCAAAACTCAAGAAGGCTCAAAAAATCCTTTTATCAACTTGGATGTTTTCGAACATAAACAATTCAACGTTGCCAGTATTTTGAACATGATCTTAATGGTCACGATGTATGGAAATACGATTTTATTACCTATTTTGGTTCAAAATGTCATGCATAAATCGGCTTTGATATCTGGATTAGTTTTACTGCCAGGTGCGATGGTAACATTTTTTATGTCGCCGATCAGTGGTCACTTGTTTGATAAATACCCTGTAAAATATTTAGTCTTGACCGGAATCACCATCGATTGCATCGGAACAACTATGCAAGCTTTGATCAATAAAGATACTTCGATTTTGACTATCACCTTAGGACAAACCGTGCGCCAGTTTGGATTAGTCTTAGTGCTGATCCCGATCCAAACACAAGCCTTGTCGTATTTGCCAGCAGAAATCATTCCTGATGGCGTTGCCCTGTATAATACTTTAAGACAAGTTGCTGCCTCGTTTGGTACAGCATTATTGATTGCAGTCATCACATTAAGCAATCAACACCACAACGCAGCGACAATCACCGGTGGCTTAGTAGGTATTAAATTAGGATTCACCACTTGTTTGATCCTATTATTAACTTGTTTTATCTTCATCAGAAAACTTTATACAACCAGAGCAATTTAAAAGGCTCCCGTCATTAGGCGGGGGCCTTATTTGATTCTTTGATGTTTTTCCACAAAAGATGGAAACCAACGGCTGAAGCAAACGAAAGTATCCAAGTCAATAAATAGGAAATGATTAAAGCTAACAAGATAGAAGTATTAGCTAATTTTTTTCCAAAGAGCTGCCAGATCAATTGGAGCCAAAAAACATTCGACAAGTAAGCTCGATAAGCATAAGTAGCTAAAAAGTGGAACCAAGGTAGTGATTTAGCTTTTGCCTCAATTTGTTTGATGGCGAAAAAGGCAATTAATCCAATCACCGCCAAACTGTACAAGGTCATGGAAGGTTTGTAATAAGGAGCATTACTTAAATGGAGCGGAAAACCGTATGACATTAGTTCTGAATTAGTCCAAAATAAAGTGCTGGCGAAAAAAAGGATTAATAATAAGAAGGATTTTTTGATAGATCGGTTAAATTTTTCCCGAGCAGTCCATGCAATTGACCCCAATATGCCATAGAGAAAAAAGCTGATAAAGACCCGATCGAGTAAATACCAGGAGTGTTCATGAGGACCTCGGAAGACTTGTGCGTCATAAAACCAGATCCAGATAAAAAATAAAATAAATGAAGCAATAATGACAAATATCAGCATTTGTGGATGACGATCAATCCAATTAGTTAGTGCCCAAAAGAGAGGCATGAGAATGATGAATTGGAGCATCATCGTGTTGTACCAAAGATGTGGGGCGGCGTTTCCATTAATAAACTGCCAGAGGAAGCTTCCAATGTTAGTGTAAGGATTTTTCATTTGCACGTTAGGGATGATCAATAAGTATATGAGCGTCCACCAAATCGTTGGAACAAACAGTGCGGACCACTGCGAACGCAAATAATGAGGATAATCTGATAAATTTTTATTTTTTGAGGTTCTCGTAGTGGTGTACAAGATCCCGAAAATAAACACTGGTGCAGTGAATTTGACTAAATTGTAAAGAAAACCGATCAGTAACTGGATTTGAGTATTGGGACTAGTGGTCAAAACTAAGCTCAAAGTTGACTGTAACATGACGGCAGTGCAAGCAAAGACTTTCATGTAGTCACCAATATCAGCTGGTGCTTTTTTATCGATCAAATTTTGCATATTTTCTCCTTACTAACTTGATAACTTTAATTGTTGGTCGATCATTATGGATTTAAAATTTACTATTAATGCAAAAAGAAAACCCAAGCAAGTCAGACTAATAGTCGTCAACTTTGCTTGGGTCAATTATGCGTCGTGTGGGAGTCGAACCCACATTGCAGGAACCGGAATCCTGAGTGCTATCCATTATACTAACGACGCATCTGTTATCTATTATCGCAAAAATTCTACAAAAGTAAAACATTTATTGTGATAGGAATGAACTCTGGCAATCTAATAAATAATAATGCTTGAAGAAAAATATCATGTTTTTGAACCATACCACTTGCAATTGAGCCAAGACCGTCTATAATAAGAACTGTGCTTGAGAGGTAACAAAGTTTATCCGGGCTTTTATTTTTTGAGTATATGGGTCACAAAAGGACATACAGGGACGAGATTAGTCCCAAGGAGTAAATCAAATGACAATCAATAAGGATTTAGAATTGTTGGATTTGGTTGCTCCCGATTTCATTAAGACCGTTGAGAAGCGTTTTAGAATACTACAAAGTATTAAATTAATGGAACCGGTGGGCCGTCGGGTCCTAGCAGATGACCTTAATGTTACTGAACGAAGTCTTAGGACTGAGACAGACCTTTTGAAGAATCAAGGATTGATCAATTCTTCAAAGTCGGGGATGTCATTGACTAAGACGGGGATTCAAGCCAATGGTCAACTGAATAAAATGTTAGCTGACTTTCAAGGAACAGCACTACTAGAGCAACAGTTGAGTAAGAAGCTAGGAATTGAACGCTGCATTGTTTTACCTGGTAATTCAGATAAACAATATCGAGTAGTTGATTCCTTCGGTCAAAGACTTAACCAGTTACTTGGATCTATTCTACCTAATGGCAAGAGTTTAATTGCTGTTACTGGCGGTAGCACTTTAGCCAGAGTTGCTAGGAATTTATCACCAAGTCTTTCAAAGAATCGTGATTTATTATTCTTACCAGCCCGAGGTGGAGTTGGAGAGTCAGTAATAATTCAGGCAAACAGTGTTTGTGCTGAAATGGCGAATAGAACACATGGACAACATCGGGCATTGTATTTACCCGAAGACATTAGTGAACGAAGTTTTGAATCACTTCAAAATGAAGCTTCTATTAAATCAGTTCTTGAATTGATTTATCAATGTAATGTCGTTGTTCACAGTGTAGGAACTGCGAGCATCATGGCTGAAAGAAGAAATCTTTCAGATGAAGATAAGCTTACGATCAGTAATGGCGAAGCCGTTGCTGAAGCATTCGGAGATTTCTTCGACCGTGATGGCAAACTCGTCTACAAGGTGCCTAGAATTGGACTTCACGTCCGGGACCTTGTTAATATTAAACATGTAATCGCAATCGCTGGTGGCAAATCTAAGGCTACTGCCATTGAGGCTTACATGAAAAATGCACCATCTCATACAGTGTTGATCACTGATGAAGGTGCCTCAAAGATGATTTTAAGGGATAACCCTTTAAAATAATATATTTTTACTTTCCTGAAGGAGGAATTTTTGTATGACTACAAAAGTTGGTATTAATGGATTTGGACGTATTGGTCGTTTGGCATTCCGCCGTATTGCCGAACTAAAAGCTCAAGGAAACACAGATTTGGAAGTTGTTGCAATCAATGATTTGACATCACCTGCAATGCTTGCTCACTTACTTAAATATGATACAGCTCATGGTAACTTCAAGGCTGACGCTATCTCAGCTGCTGAAGATGGAATCGTTGTTGATGGTAACAAGATCCCTGTATACGCTGAAAAGAATGCTGCAGACCTTAAATGGGTTTCAAACGATGGCGTTGACATCGTTCTTGAATGTACTGGTTTCTACACATCAGCTGACAAGGCACAAGCTCACTTGGATGCCGGTGCAAAACGTGTATTGATCTCAGCTCCATCAGGTGACCTTCCTACAGTTGTTTATGGTGTTAACGATGACATCTTAACTAACGACGTTAAGATTGCTTCAGCTGGCTCATGTACAACAAACTGTCTTGCACCATTAGCTAATGCCGTAAACAAAGAATTCGGTATCAAAGCTGGTACAATGACAACAATCCATGCTTACACAGCTACACAAATGCTTCAAGATGGTCCAGAACGTAAAGGTAATGTTCGTGCTGCACGTGCTGCTGCTGCTAACATCATCCCTCACTCAACTGGTGCTGCTAAGGCCTTAGGTCTTGTTGTTCCTGACTTGAAAGGTAAGCTTGATGGACATGCACAACGTGTTCCAGTTATCACAGGTTCAGTTACAGAATTAGTTGCAACTCTTGGAAAAGAAGTTACAGTTGACGAAGTTAACGCTGCTGTTAAAAAATATACAGACAACAACCCTTCATTCGGTTACAACGATGATGAAATTGTTTCATCAGATATCATCGGTACATCATTCGGTTCAGTATTTGACCCAACTCAAACACAAATCGTTGGTACAGGTGACGCCCAAGTTGTAAAGACTGTTGCATGGTATGACAACGAATCAGGATTTACAGCACAAATGGTTCGTACACTTGAAAAATTTGCTAGCTTAAACTAATCATTTAATTTAAATAGCAAAATTTACAACCTAATTTAATGTATTAAATTGGCGGAGGGAGGCTAACTCCTTCCGCTTTTTTTTAAAGATATAATCGGAGGATTTAAAATGGCAAAACTTACTGTTTCTGACGTTGATGTTAAAGGTAAAAAAGTCTTGATGCGTGTTGATTTCAACGTTCCTATTAAAGATGGTGTTGTTGGCGATACTAACCGTATCGTTGGTGCAATCCCAACTATTAAATATGTTTCAGAAAATGGTGGAAAAGTTATCTTACTATCTCACTTAGGTAGAATTAAGAGTGATGAAGATAAGAAAGCTTTATCATTGAAGCCAGTTGCTGCTAAACTACAAGAATTAAGTGGAATGCCTGTTAAGTTCGTACCTGAAAATGAAGGTAAAGAACTTGAAGATGCTATCAACGAATTAAAAGATGGCGACATTTTACTTATGGAAAACACTCGTTTCCAAGATATCGACAATGACTTCGGTAAACGTGAAAGTAAAAACGATCCTAAACTTGGTGAATACTGGGCATCATTAGGTGATGTATTCATTAACGATGCATTCGGTACAGCCCACAGAAGCCATGCTTCAAACGTTGGTATTTCAACAGCTATGAAAGCTGCTGGCAAGCCCGTTGCTGCTGGTTACTTGATGGAAAAAGAAATCAAGTTCTTAGGTAATGCCGTTGATAACCCTGTACACCCATTTGTAACTATCCTTGGTGGTGCAAAGGTTTCAGATAAAATTGAAGTTATCGAAAACTTAATTCCAAAATCAGATCACATCCTTATCGGTGGTGGAATGGCTTATACATTCCTTGCTGCTCAAGGACATAAGATCGGTAAGTCTCTATTCGAAGAAGATAAAGTTGAACTAGCTAAGGACCTCCTTCAAAAGGCTGGTGACAAGATCGTTCTTCCTGTAGACCATATCGTTGCTGCAGAATTCTCAAATGATGCAGATGCAGAAACAACAGACGGTGTTGATATTCCTGATGACAAGATGGCCTTGGATATCGGTCCTAAGACTGTTGCATTGTTCAAAGACAAGCTTAACGGTGCCAAGACTGTTGTATGGAATGGACCAATGGGTGCATTCGAAATGAGCAAATTTGCTGAAGGTACTCTTGAAGTAGGTCGTGCCTTAGGTGAATTGTCAGATGCTATCACAATCGTTGGTGGTGGTGACTCAACAGCTGCTGCTAAGAGTTTAGGTATTGCAGACAAGTTGACACACATCTCAACTGGTGGTGGAGCTTCACTTGAATACCTTGAAGGTAAAGTATTACCTGGTATTGATTCAATTTCAGACAAATAGTCATTAAGGAGAATTTATTTTATGCGTACACCTATTATTGCGGGTAACTGGAAGATGAACAAAAATCCTAAAGAAACCCAAGAATTTTTAGACGGTATCAAAGGCAAGTTGCCAGAATCTGGCGTTGAAGCTATTATTGGTGCTCCTGCTATCGACCTTACAACATTGGTTGCTGGTGCAGAAGGTACACCTCTTAAGACAGCTGCTGAAAACTCATATTTTGAAGATGCTGGTGCATTTACTGGTGAAACATCACCAAAAGCTCTTTCAGAAATGGGTCTTGACTACGTAATCATTGGTCACTCAGAAAGAAGACAATACTTCAAGGAAACTGATGAAGATATCAACAAGAAAGCTAAAGCAATTTTGAGCAACAACATGTTGCCAATCATTTGCTGTGGTGAAACTCTTGAACAACGTGAAGCTGGAAAAGCTGAAGAATGGGTAACTGGTCAAATCGAAAATGCTGTTGCAGGAATCTCTGCTGCAGATATCGCTAAATCAGTTATTGCATACGAACCAATCTGGGCTATCGGTACTGGTAAAACAGCTACTGCTGAACAAGCTCAAGAAATGGTTCACGTTATTCGTGAAAAGATTGCTAGCTTGTATGATCAAGATACAGCTGACAAGATCAGAATTCTTTACGGTGGCTCAGTAAAACCTGCTAACGTTAAAGAATTGATGGCAAAAGAAGATATCGATGGTGGACTCGTTGGTGGTGCAAGTATGGATCCTGAATCATACTTAGCATTAGTTAACTATCAAAAATAATTTATAAATAAAACTACTAAATTTGTTTTGACATGAATCTATTTCAAGTTAGAATGAATACGTATTAAACTCATAAAGGAGATTTACAAATATGTCTGTAATTACTGATGTTTTAAGTCGTGAAATTCTAGATTCACGTGGTAACCCAACTGTTGAAGTTGAAATCTATACTGAATTAGGTGGCTTTGGCCGTGCTGATGTTCCTTCAGGTGCATCAACTGGTGAACACGAAGCTGTTGAATTGCGTGACGGCGACAAATCACGTTTCGGTGGTAAAGGTGTTCTTAAAGCTGTTTCAAACGTAAATGACAAGATTGCTAAGACAGTTATCGGCATGGACGTAACTGACCAAAGAGCTATTGATGAAGCTATGATCAAGCTTGACGGTACAGAAAACAAAGGTAACCTTGGTGCTAACGCTATCCTTGGTGTTTCATTAGCTGCTGCACGTGCTGCTGCTGACGAAATCGGCCTTCCATTGTACGAATACTTAGGTGGACCAAATGCTCACGTACTTCCAACACCAATGATGAACGTTATCAATGGTGGTAAGCATGCTGACAACAACGTTGACTTCCAAGAATTCATGATCATGCCTGTTGGTGCAAAATCAATTCATGAAGCCGTACGTATGGGTTCAGAAACATTCCACGCACTTAAAGCTGTTCTTGAAGGCATGGGCCTTAACACTGCTGTTGGTGACGAAGGTGGATTTGCTCCTGACCTTGAAAACAACGAAGCACCATTCAAGATCTTGGTAGAAGCTATCGAAAAAGCAGGTTACAAGCCTGGTGACGATATCGCTATCGGTTTTGACTGTGCATCATCAGAATTTTACAATGCTGAAACAGGCAAGTACGAACTTAAGGGTGAAGGCGACAACGGTGCTTCATTGAACACTGACGAATTCATCGACTTACTTGCAGGAATCGTTGACAAGTACCCAGTTATCACAATCGAAGACCCACTTGACGAAAACAACTGGGAAGATTGGCAAAAAGTTACAAAGGCTCTTGGTGACAAGGTTCAATTAGTTGGTGACGACTTGTTCGTTACAAACACTGACTACTTGAAGAAGGGTATTGATATGGGAGTATCAAACTCAATCCTTATCAAAGTTAACCAAATCGGTACACTTACAGAAACATTTGAAGCTATCGAAATGGCTAAAGAAGCTGGCTTTACAGCCGTTGTTTCTCACCGTTCAGGTGAAACAGAAGATACAACAATTGCTGATCTTGTTGTTGCTACAAACGCAGGTCAAATCAAGACTGGTTCAATGAGTCGTACAGACCGTATTGCTAAGTACAACCAATTGATGAGAATCGAAGATCAACTTGGCGAACAAGCAGAATACAAGGGTATCCACAGTTTCTACAACCTTGGAAAATAATTGTTCACAAAATAAAACAGCCCCTCGGGACTGTTTTTTTTTGCCTAAAATTATATGATGGTAGTATGTCTAGACAAGGAGAATATCATGTCATTAAAAATAGCGTTTATCGGGTTTGGTAAATCTGCCAACCGTTATCATTTACCTTATTTAAATATTCGTCCCGACTTTGAAGTCGTAAAAGTTTTTACTAGAAAACCAGTAGCAGAATCTTTGAGAAAGCCATATGAAGAGCAAGGTACGATTTTTACTAATGATTTGGAATCAGTCCTAAACGATCCTGAAATCGATTTAGTGACGATTTGTACGCCTGCTAGCACGCATTACGACTTAGCCAAGCAAGTTATTTTGGCTAAGAAATCCGTTATCGTTGAAAAGCCTTTTGTTGATAGTGTTGAACATGCCAAAGAACTTTTAGCACTGGCTAAAGAAATCGGTGTGATTGCTATTCCTTATCAAAACCGTCGTTTTGATGGTGATTATTTGGCAGTCAAGCAAGTGATCGAGCAAGGATTTTTAGGAGATATTTTGGAAGTTGAATCTCATATCGATTATTATCGTCCTAATACGGTAATTAATCCTGGAACGAAAGAACAAGGGACTTTTTACGGCTTAGGGATCCACTTAATGGATCGGATGGTAGCTTTATTTGGTCGCCCAGATAGTGCCGTTTATGATATCCGCAACAATGAAAAGGCCGATGCTGTGGACAATTATTTTGACGTCGACTTGCATTATGGAACGACTAATAAAGTGAAAGTTAAAGCTGAATTTGTCGTTGCCAGTGATTATCCACGTTTTATCGTACATGGAACTAACGGATCATTCATCAAGTATGGCGCTGACCAACAAGAAAATGACCTCAAGGCTGGAATCATGCCAGGTACTCCTGGATTTGGCGAAGATAGTCCGATGTATTATGGAGTAGCAAATTATCATAATTCAAATGGCGATTGGATCAAAAAGCAGATCAAGACGCCACAAGGTGATTACGGGAAATTTTACGATTCAGTATACGAAACACTGATCAATGATCGACCAAAAATCGTGACTGACGAACAAGCAATCACTGATATTGAATTACTGGAAGCAGGATTTAAACAACCTTCTCCAAGTGTTTACCAGCTACCAAAACTTTAAGATTTAATTAGATAGAGGGGAATTTAATGAAAAGCACTTCAATCGATGTTTATAAATTGAAGTTGATTTTGTTTGGGATCATCGTCGGAATTTTTTCCGGAGCAGTCGTCAGTTCTTTCCGCTGGTCGATCGGTCAGCTTCTCAAACTTTTTCAAGGATTTTACGTTTCAGCACGAACTAGTTTGATCACAGGGGTATTAGTTTTGATCTGCTTGATCGTAGTTGGGATCATCGTCAGTTTGATGTTAAAAAAAGAGCCAAATATTTCCGGTTCGGGTATTCCACAAGTTGAAGCTCAATTAGACGGAGAACTAGAAGTTAAATGGTGGTCAGTCCTTTGGCGTAAATTCGTCGGAGGTATCATTAGTATCGGTCCAGGATTGTTTCTAGGTCGTGAAGGTCCAGCCATCCAATTAGGTGCCTCAGTTGGTCAAGGAGTTGGTGAGCTAGGGAGACTAGATTCACCAGTTTCAAAACGGATCTTGATTGCTAGTGGGGCTGCTGGGGGTTTAGCAGCAGCTTTTAACGCACCGTTAGCTGGCTCGATGTTTGTGCTTGAAGAGATCTACCATAATTTTTCACCAATGGTTTGGATCACGGCTTTGGCCAGTTCGGTCAGTTCAAATTTAGTAGCACTGTATGTCTTTGGCCTGACGCCAGTTTTAAACATCCCTTATAAATTCAGTTTGCCGATCAACATGTATTGGCATTTGCTAGTTTTAGGGATCATTCTGGGATTATTAGGACGACTTTATCAAGTAGTTTTGCTGGAGATGCCTAGTATTTTTGCCAAAACTAAAATACCTCGGAGTTTCCAAGGCTTAATTCCTTTGATTTTGCTATTGCCGATCGGGATGATGTTTCCCAAATATATCGGCGGTGGAAATGGTTTGATCGTTTCATTAAGTAATATGAAAGTTGGTTTATTAGTTCTAATCGGAATCTTAGTGTTGAGATTTGTTTTCTCAATGATCTCATACGGATCGGGACTACCGGGTGGAATTTTCTTGCCGATCTTGAATTTAGGTGCTGTCATTGGTGCAGTGTATGCAGTATTCATGCATCAGATCGGTTTTCTGCCACTGTCGTTTGAAAGCAACTTGATTATTTTTGCAATGGCCGGTTACTTTGCCTGTATTTCTAAAGCACCATTTACAGCAATCATCTTAGTGACCGAAATGGTTGGATCTTTAGGACACTTGATGCCGTTAGTGGTGATCTCTTTGGTAGCGTACATCGTTGTCGATATTATGAACGGCTCGCCAATTTATGAAGCTTTGAAGGAAAAACTAACAGTTAACAAGAAATACTTGAATCGAGTTTCGAAATTCAATGATCGAGTCGAGATCCCGGTTTTTGAAGGCAGTCCGATCGATGGCAAGTACATCCGGGATATTAATTTTCCACAATCAGTCTTAGTTATTTCGATTTATCGAGGCGAAATGCAGATCATTCCACGAGGCGATACCCTTGTTAAATCAGGTGATCGGATCGTGATGATGGTCAATGGAGCAACTCGAGCAGTTTTGAAGAAAAAACTGACTGATCTTATCAACGGAATAGACTAGAAATTTGAATGGTTTTGTGTTATTGTTTTAGAAGTGATTTCAGCTTTAAACACCATGAACGGGGGTTTTGCCGGTGTATAATCTTTTTGAAGTATTACTAATTATTGTTTCGATCTTAATCATCATTGCGGTATTAATGCAACCAACAAAGCAACAAGATGCTTTGAACGCACTTTCCGGTGGTGGCGGAGATTTATTCAGTAACCAAAAGAAGCGTGGATTTGAAGCCTTTATGGTTAAGGTAACATATGTCCTTCTAGTCATCTTCTTCGCTTTGTCACTAGTTTTAGTATATTTATCATCTCACTAGACAAGTTATCCTCCTGAAGAATCTCAGGGGGTTTTTTGTTATAAGGAGTAATTTTAATGAAACTGATTGAACCGAAACCATTTTATTTTGATAACGGCCCAACCGCTGTCGTTTTGATGCATTCACTTTCAGGAACACCGAATGACATGCGCTTGCTAGGACGTTTTTTACAAAGAAACGGTTATTCCGTTTATGCACCAATGTTTAAAGGCCACGGAACTTATGAGCCATTGGATATTATCGATCAAGGTGATCCAACCGTTTGGTGGCAACAAGCAATCGATGCAGTCAATTATTTGAAGGAACAAGGTAAGACGAAGTTTTATTTCTTTGGACTTTCACTCGGTGCGATTTTTGCCACGAAGGCCATCGAGGAACTCCCCGAAGTGGAAGCTGGTGGGACTTTTGGTTCACCATTATTCAATAGTAGCTACGCAATGGTCCGAAAAGAATTTTTAATTTATGCGAAAAAAGTCTATCAGATCAGTGAGACTGATGAAGCTGTCATGAATGATAAGTTGGCAATGATCGATAGTCGTTTAGATGACTTTTTAAACAAAATTATTTCAGAAACGCACAATGTCGAAAACAACTTGAACAAGATCATTGGCCCATATTTCGTCGGACAAGGAACTAGTGATGTGATGGTCGATCCCGACGGTGCGAATAAAGTGAAACAAATACTTCCTGACGTTGACCTTCATTGGTACGATGCAGGACACGTTTTAACGGTTAATAAGGCTCATAAAGACGTCCAAACTGACGTCCTAAACTTTTTAGAAAAAATTGAGGAAACAAATGCCTGATAAAGAAAATAAATTAATTTCAGATATTCTCGAATTTTTCAGAAGCAATCCCGATCGTCGGTACACTTCTGAACAAGTTGAGGATTCACTAAGAATGCACGGTTCATCCGCATTCAAACGTGTTGTTAAAGCTTTGGCAGTCTTAGAAGGTGAAGGAAAGATCACTTTGACTAACAAAGATGAATTTAAGATGGCAACACAAACACAAGTCTTGGAAGGTGTTTTTAAGGCTAATGAAAAAGGATTTGGTTTCGTTCGTTATGACGAAGTAGAACCAGATGCTTTTATTATGCGCGACAACACTCTCCATGCGGTCAATGGTGATGAGGTCGAGATCCAGATCACTAAACCATCAAATCCTTGGGACGATAAGGGTCCTGAAGGTAAGATCACTAAGATCATCGAACGTTCTGTAACTAAATTGGTGGGTGAATTCCACCCATATAGTGATGCTCAAGTTAAAAAGTCCGGTCACTTCGGTTACGTTCAAAGTCACGAAAAACGTTTTTCGACTTATATGATTTTTATCTCAGACAAGGGACTTCACCCACAAATGGGCGATATGGTCCAAGTATCGATCGATGAATATCCTAGTGATTCTCATCCACAAAGTATGGAAGGTACAGCTCTGGAGATCATTGGTAATAAAAATGATCCGGGTGTTGATATCATTTCCATCGTCTTGGATAACGATATCAACCCTGAGTTCCCACAAGAAGTCCTTCAAGCTGCTGAACAGATCCCTGATCATGTTACTGAAGCAGATCGTGAAGGTCGTCGTGATCTAACTAAGAATACCGTCATCACTATCGATGGGGATGACTCAAAAGACTTTGACGATGCCGTTGAAGTCGAAAAAATGGCTAACGGTCATTATCATTTAGGTGTGCACATCGCCGACGTTACTCATTACGTTCGCGAAGGATCACCGATCGATGAGGAAGCTTATAAACGTGGGACGAGTACTTATTTAGTTGACCGTGTTATCCCAATGCTTCCATTTAGATTGTCAAACGGTATTTGTTCATTGAATCCAGGAGAAGATCGTCTAGCTCTCACTTGTGAGATGGAGATCGACGAAAACGGCGATATTTTGACACAAGACATCTTCCCAAGTGTGATCCAATCTAAATATCGAATGACTTATAACAACGTTAACGAGATCTTAAAAGGTGACGTTGAGTTAACTGAAGAATATTCTGCTTTAGTACCAATGCTCAAAGACATGGCTGATCTTCATAAGATCTTATTCGACAAGCGTCATGAACGTGGTGCGATCGACTTTGAAGAAACTGAAGCACAAATCATCGTTGATGAAAACGGTAAGCCAATCGACATCAAGCTGAGAAATCGTGGAACTTCCGAAAGAATGATCGAATCATTCATGTTGGCTGCTAACGAAACAGTGGCTAAGCATTATAACTTGAGTCACGTACCGTTCTTGTATCGTGTCCACGAAAAGCCTGATTCAGAAAAAGTTAAAAACTTCTTCGAATTCGTGGCTGCAATCGGCGTTGAAGTCAAAGGTAATATCAAAGACATCACACCTAAGATGTTCCAAAATGTGCTAGCTAAAGTTACTGACACACCTGAAGAAGCAGTTGTCACGATCATGTTGCTTCGTAGTATGCAACAAGCTAGATATTCTGACGAAGCGCTAGGCCACTTTGGTTTAGCCGCTAAATACTATACTCACTTCACTTCACCTATCAGACGTTATCCTGACTTGATCGTGCATCGAATGATCCACGAATATGCAGAATTCGGATTTACTGATAAAGAAAAAGACAAGTGGAAAGAAAAACTTTCACCAATTGCTGACCATACTTCTAGTCGTGAAAGAAAGTCGATCGATGCTGAACGTGCCGTTGACGATCTGAAGAAGACTGAATATATGGCAGACAAAGTCGGTGAAGAATTTGACGCCGTTGTTAGTTCTGTAACTAGCTTTGGAATGTTCATCCAATTGGAAAATACCGTTGAAGGTTTGATCCACATTTCAAACATGAAAGACGACTACTATGAATTTGACGAAAAGAGTATGTCAATGCATGGTAGAAGTAACGGTAAGATCTTCAAAGTTGGTCAACCGATCAAAGTTAAGCTCATGAGAGCAGACGTTGAACAACGTAAGATCGACTTCGAACGGGTCTTAACACCAGAAGAAGAAGAACAAGTTAAGAAACGTGAAGAAGAATTCAAGAAACGTCGTGCCAGCCACAGTCGTAGCACTTTCCGTAACAAAGGCGGCAAAGGTGGTAACAATCGTCGTGGTGGTGGACACGGACGTTCTAACAACAATAACAAGAGACGTGGTAAATACGAAAGCAGGTGATGAGCTGTGAAGAAACATCATGAAAAATCTGCTAATGAAGTAGCAACCAATCGTAAAGCAAGACATGATTACTCTATCCTCGATACTTACGAAGCAGGGATCGAATTGACCGGAACAGAGATCAAGTCGATTCGTGCTCGTAAGATAAATATCAAAGATGGATTCGTCCAAGCAAGGGATGGCCAATTATGGCTCGAAAACGTCAATATTGCCATCTACGATCAAGGAAACCAGTTTAATCATGATCCATTGAGAAATCGTCGCTTACTGCTTCATAAGAAAGAGATCCATCGTATCGTCGGCACCATCCAAGAAAAAGGAATCACCGTCATACCTTTGAAAGTCTATCTAAAACATGGCTTTGCTAAAGTATTGATCGGTGTTGCTCAAGGTAAAAGACAATACGACAAACGAGAAACAATCAAAAAACGTGATCAAGAACGAGAGATCCAACGCGCAACGAAAATGCGTTATTAGACTCGAGTCTGATCACGTTTTTTGTATAGTTTTTGTAAATGAATCTTTACAATGTATAGTGCCCAATATCATACGTTGAAACTTATCGTTGTGATAGAATTTACTTATGGAAAATATTAATAGTATCAATCTGACCCAGCTTCACCTGTTTTCCACGGCCAAAGAAGCATTATCGAGCCGGGTGATGATGAAATATACGATAACTGATTTAGAACGGCAATCTCAAAAGGGTCGAAGCGTCATTTACTACCATTTCCAATGCATGGAAGACTTTTACTTCGAATTATTTGAGAAATACATAATCGCAGAAGTGACGAAAGGATGTAGCTCGTACGAAGAACTAGTCGTCTCAGTCGTCGATTTTATTTTATCCAACAAAATCTTGTGTCAAAACTTAGCCAATCTAAGCAACATCCTAAATAAGCCAGACTACTTGCTAAACAAATTTGCCAGTTGCTTCAACAAATTTGAATTGCCGGACAACAAATTAAAACCCTCCCAATATCATTTAATGGGAGGCATAGTCCACACGATCCAAACGTGGTTCGAAAAAGATCTCAAACTTACCAAAGTAGAAATGGTAGATCAACTATTAGAGCAAGGTGACTTATTGAGAAATTATCTAAAATAACGAACATATCAAGCAAAATGTTCAAAAGTAAAACAAATCAAAGAAATTGTATATTTTCAGAAACAACGAACTAAAGTAGGATAAAACTTGTAAGAAAAAAGGGACATTTTCTTATATTGAAAGCAACATAGAGGCAGTGTTCAGTCCCATAATCCACCACCAAATATAAATAAAAAAGGCCGGTAAAACGGTCTTTTTTAGTATCTAAAATAATTATAAAAAGAACAAAAACAACTCAAAAACAACAAAATGTCCAATAATTAAACAAATTTTAAATACTGTATATTTTCAGAAAAAACAAACTAAAGTAAGCTATAACTTGTAAGGCAAGGCGGGACATTTCCTTATAAAAAATAAAAAAGAGGAGGTTGTGTTCAGTCCCACAAATTAAAAATATAAATGTAAAAAGGCCAGTTAGCGGCCTTTTTTTAATATCAGAAAAGGCAAAAGAAATTTTAATAAAAATATCAAAAGCAACGATATAACGCAGCAATCATGAAAAAAATCGCAAAAATTGTATTATTTCCAGCAAATACTGTATGATATTGTTCGAGGTGAAATAATGTTTAGATATGCAAAAGAGGAAGACGCCGAGCAGATATTGCCCACGCTATTTCAAATTTTTGACGAAATGGAACTAGAAGTCTTCAAGGAAGTAGGAAACGAAACCATGAAACAAGTAATAAGAGAAGGCTTCGAACTACCAAACTATCGCTACGGCCTAGACAACATCCTAGTAGATGAAGAAAAAGGCAAAGTAGCAGCCATCGCCATCAGCTATCCAGAAGAAGACGAAGACACCATAGACGCCCCTCTAATAAAAATATTAAAAAAACACGGAATCAATCAAGAATCACTATTTACAGATAAAGAAGCCTGGCCAGGAGAATGGTACCTAGACTCCTTTGCAGTAGCACCAGAATTCCAAAATCAAGGAATAGGAACCAAAACCCTAAAAGACTTCATCAAATTACTACAAGAAAAGGGCGAAAAAGTCCTAAGCCTAAACGTAGACGTAGAAAATGAACCAGCAAAACACGTCTATGACAAAGTAGGCTTCAAAAAAGTAGGGCAACTATACATTGGAAGTCACCTTTACGATCACATGCAGTATGATTTAGAACAAGAAATTGAAGAAGAAAAAGTAAGCTAAATCAAATCAAGAAATATAAGATATTAGATAAACAAAAAGGAAAGGCCGCACCCCAAGCAAAGTAAACGGGGATGCGGCCTTATTTTGTATACAACAGGAAGGGATAGGAGAAACTAGGAACTGCGATATTCAAGCGAAGCGAGAAGAGAGCAATAATAAAACAATAATAGAATAGCAATCGATGAAGAACGCTAAAAAAAGTTGAACAGATAAGGAGCACAAACAAGAATGGGAGAAAGGCAGATAAAGCAAGGGAACAAAATCCAAACCAAAACAGTTCAGCAGGAAAAAACTAAGTACCGTACCCCAAACAACAAAAGATTGTTGGTACAAACCTAGGTTCTGGGGGGATGGAGGAAAATCGCTGTCAGCTGTGAAATTCCACTTAGCGGTTTACCGCTTAGTGGAAGGCCCAGCTGTGAGATGTCCGGGTGAACTTCCCGGATAGCTCAGAGTGGTGCCCACAGCGTTCCACAGCGAATTTTCCGGAATTCCCCCAGAACCGGCAGTGAACCACCAACCAAAATACCACCACCACAAAGAAAAACTCCAAAAAAAATAACCACCAAAAGGCAGCCATAAAAAACCAAAAATCAAACCCAAAAATCAAACCCCATCAAGACCTATCACAATTGAGATAAGACAACCGCTTCTTACCATGAAAATGACCAACACCATCATCAAACGGCTTACCAGGAGTCTTAACATACTTATTAAGAAAAATCGCAATCAAAACCCCGCATTCCAGATCCTCAATATCACGGAACCGCAGTTGCAACCCAGGTTGTCCCAAACTCAAAATCACCGGAGACACCTCCATCACAACATCGTGCTTGTTCTTAATATGATAATTAGACAAAGGAATATTGCCGATCACATTCCAATTGATCTTGCCGATATGAACATACTTAACTTCAATCATCGGAATAGTATTGATCGTTGCGACTTCTTCACCGTTTACTTCGATGGAAAAGCTACGCAAAAAACTATTCTTCATCTTGATCTCAGCAACTTTGTCGTTTAATCGATTAAACAGCTGGATCAAATAAGGGTTCTCTTTATCACGAGTGGCAATGAAGACCGTTTCCTTATTAATGTTAGAAACAACCATCAAGTTACCAGCTAACAGATCTGCTGTTCGAATATACAAGTTCATTCACAATTACCTACGGTTTTGTTATTTTGAATTACTTTTTCGATTATCTTTGCAACACCATCATTTACATTCGTATCAGTGTGTTCGTCAGCGATAGCTGCGATCTCAGGGACGGCATTTTTCATGGCCACGCCCACACCTGCAGCTTTGATCATCGAGTAGTCATTCATGTTATCGCCGATAGCCATGACTTCTTCAGGTTTGACGCCTTTTTGTTTAGCATATTCCATCAAGGCCGTACCTTTTTGGGCATCCACACTATTGATCTCCAAATTATTAGGAGATGATGATGTAATAACTATATCATCAATTGCTCCCAAACTAGCTTTCAGAGGTTTAAAAATTTCGTCTTGGCGATTGTCAAAAACTAGTAATTTCATGACTTTAGTATTTTCGTCGTTCAATATTTCATCATAGTTATCCACGTAGATCGTTTTAGCGTGCTTCAAAACTTCTTTAGTATCTGCCAAAGCTTTTTCATAAGTCGTCGTTGGATTCAAGACGTTGAGAAGTTGGGCGATGCTGACAGTCCTTTTTTCTAAGCTATTGGAAAAAACACCTCTGTCAGTGATAAGCTCGTAATATAAGTTGTGCTCTTCCATATAATTGGCAACTTTGTGGGCAGAAGTCTTTGAAACAGGATTACTGGAAACTAATTTTTCATCCTTGTTGTAAACTTCGGCACCATTTAAGGTAATGTATCCTGGGTGGAACTTGTTCATCAAAAAAGGTTTGGCTTCATCAAGTTGGCGGCCAGAGGCAATTAAGAAATCGATCCCATTTGCGGTAGCTTGGTTGATGGCTTCAATATTTTTTTGCGAAATCATCATTTTTTCATTTAACAATGTTCCGTCCATATCTGATGCGATGATTTTGATCATAAATTCAGCCTCCATGCGTTAAACTTATAGTTGCATATTAACATATTTTTAAAATAAATTTTTCAATAAGGTGAGTGTTGTTTGTGCATAAATTTATTAAAAATGACTGGCAAGATGTTTTACAAAGTCAATTTCAACAAGAATACTATCAGAAGCTTCATGATTTCTTAAAAGAGGAATAT
Source organism: Companilactobacillus zhongbaensis (assembly GCF_003946515.1). Taxonomy (GTDB): domain Bacteria; phylum Bacillota; class Bacilli; order Lactobacillales; family Lactobacillaceae; genus Companilactobacillus; species Companilactobacillus zhongbaensis. Next base: position 55,346 of record NZ_RHOM01000002.1, read on the forward strand.
GCCACGAAGGAAATTTATCCTAATATGTATCAAATCTTTCAAGCTTTTCAGTGGACTTCCTTTGAAGATACGAAGGTCGTTATTTTGGGTCAGGATCCTTATCACGAACCAGGTCAGGCTATTGGTTGTAGCTTTGCCGTGGCTCCCGGGATCAAGATTCCACCTTCATTAGTTAATATTTACAAGGAATTGCAGTCGGATATTGGCTGCACTCCGGTCAATCATGGCTATTTGAAAGCTTGGGCCGATCAAGGAGTTTTATTATTGAACTCGGTTTTAACCGTTCATCGCGGTCAAGCTTATTCACATCGTGGTAAAGGTTGGGAGCAATTGACTGATTTTGCCATTCAGAAACTATCCGAAAAAGGCGGGGTCGTCTTTATTTTGTGGGGTAGTGCTGCTAAGAGTAAATCAGCTCTGATCGACACTTCCAAGAATACGATCATCTCGTCAGTTCATCCTAGTCCATTATCGGCTTATCGAGGATTTTTTGGATCAAAACCATTTTCTCAAACAAATAAAGCGCTTTTACGATACAATGAAAGGGTAATCAATTGGCAATTACCAACGATTGTCAATGAAATGGAGGAATGATAATGGATTTATTTGATAGCTTGAAAGAAAAAGTAAACGGAAAGGATCTAACGGTTGTTTTCCCAGAAGGTGACGAACCTCGTATTTTAGAAGCTGCCGCAAAACTAAACAGTGAGAAAGTTTTGAAGCCTATCTTGCTTGGTGACGAAACAGAAATCAAACAAGTTGCCAGCGACAATTCTTTTGACTTAGGCGATATTGAAATTCTTAGTCCTAAAACATACCCAGAATTCGACAGCATGGTCGATGCTTTCGTTGAACGTCGTAAGGGTAAGAATACTAAAGAACAAGCTGAAGAAATGCTTCAAAATGTTAATTACTTTGGAACAATGTTAGTATATCTTGATAAAGCTGACGCAATGGTATCAGGTGCAGTTCACTCAACTGGTGATACAGTTCGTCCAGCATTACAAATTGTTAAAACAGCTCCAGGCAACTCACGTATTAGTGGTGCCTTCATTTTACAAAGAGGCGACGAGAGATACTTATTCTCAGACTGTGCTATCAACATCGATCCAGATGCTCAAACATTAGCTGAAGTTGCAGTTCAAGCTGCTAAATCAGCTAAGTTGTTCGACATCGATCCTAAAGTTGCTATGTTGAGTTTCTCAACTAAGGGCAGTGCCAAAGGTGATCAAGTAACTAAAGTTCAAGAAGCTACAAAATTGGCTAAAGAAATGGCACCAGATGTTCCTATCGATGGTGAATTGCAATTTGATGCTTCATTCGTACAATCAGTTGCTAACCAAAAAGCACCAGGTTCAGAAGTTGCCGGACACGCCAATGTCTTCATCTTCCCAGAACTTCAATCAGGTAACATCGGCTACAAAATCGCTCAAAGATTTGGTGGCTTCGATGCAGTTGGTCCTATCTTGTTGGGCTTGGACAAACCTATCTCAGACCTTTCACGTGGATGCAACGCTGATGATGTTTATAAGTTGTCGATCTTGACTGCTGCTTTAGCACTTTAATTTAAATAATTGAGGAGAAAAATGCAGGAATATAGTTTACAAACTCATTCGTATCAAGACACCGAAACTTTCGGACAAAATTTTGCGAAACTGGTCAAACCAGGGGATGTTATTTTATTAAATGGCGACCTCGGTGTGGGCAAGACCACGTTTACCCGTGGTTTGGCTCGTGGTTTAGGGATCAGTAAAAATGTCAAAAGTCCGACTTTCACATTGATCCGTGAGTATCAAGACGGCAAAATGCCACTTTACCACATGGACGCTTATCGTCTAGAAAATAATATGGATGAGGACTTAGGATTTGATGAATATTTCCACGGCAGTGGAGTGACCGTTGTCGAGTGGCCTCAGTTCATCAAAGATGAAGTCCCCGAAGATCACATTTCGGTCAATATTAAGCGTCACAACGAGGATGACCGGGATATCGTCGTTAAACTCTACGGCAAGAAATATGAAACTAGAGATTTTGGAGCGATCGTATGAGTGAAGAACTAGTAATCCGTGAAGCGATCCCTGATGATGCTGCCAAGCTGATCGACTTTTTAAAACGAGCTAGTCATGAAAGTACTTTTATCGAACACGAGTCTTTGGACAATTTGTCCGTTTCTGACGAGATGAATTCCTTAGACCAGATCTACAATTCACCACAAGATGAATTGATGATCGCCATTTTGGGTGATGACATCATTGGTTTTACTCGTTTAGAACAAGTTGACGAATATACCTCTGAATTAGGTATCGTCGTTGAAAAAGCTTTGTGGAATCAAGGAGTCGGTTCATATTTAATGGAAGACATTCTTGCATTTGCTAAAGAAAGTCCGATTTCCAAAGTAAATTTGGAAGTCTATCAAAAAAACCCAGCTGCGATCCATTTATATGAAAAACATGGATTTACAACTAGGTCTAAAAAAGCAAAAACATTAATAATGGAAAAGATGGTTTAGTTAGTTAACTTAACCATCTTTTTTATTTGCTCGATGCCAAATTGTTGCTCGGTCTTGATCAAGATCTCGGCACAGGCAATCGAATCGGCTAAAGCATTGTGGTGATGAGCTAAGTTGATGTCTAAACCGCGAGAAACGGTATCGAGTTTGTGGTTAGGTAATTCGGGGTAAAACTTGCGACTAGTTTTAACGGTATCGATCGTCAAAAATTTTGGTGGATAGATCCCGTAGTTACTCAAAGTGCTTTTTAAGACGCTGTTATCAAAACTAGCATTGTGAGCAGCGACTAAATGAGAGCTGTCAAACAGCGTCTCGATGTGGGGCCAAACTTGGTCGAAGGTTGGAGCATCTTTGACGTCATTAGGTCTAATGTTATGGATTTGGATATTACGTGGGCTAAAGTTTTCTTGGGGATTGATCAGAGTGTAAAAACTATCAACGATCTTACTTTCTCTGACCAAGACTAGGGCAAGTGAACAAGCACTGGTCCGGTGTCCGTTAGCCGTTTCAAAGTCCATCGAAACAAAATTCATTAATTATTCACCTTCCAAATTTAATTCCAGCTCGACTGGGCAGTGGTCTGAACCGTAAACGTCGGTCAAAATATCAGCCTTGTTGATCATGTCCTTACCGTTATTTGAAACGACAAAGTAGTCAATACGCCAGCCAGCATTGTTTTGTCTGGCATTAAAACGATAGCTCCACCAAGAATACTTCACTTCATCGGGATGAAGGTAGCGGAAACTGTCGGTAAAACCAGAATCCAATAGTTCACTAAATTTTGCTCTTTCTTCGTCAGAAAAGCCAGGATTATGATGATTAGTCTTGTCATTTTTCAAATCGATCTCATTGTGAGCCACATTTAAGTCACCACACAAGACGACCGGCTTGCCTTTTGCTAATTTTTGCATGTATTTTCTTAAAACGTCATCGTATCCCATCCGAAAATCGAGTCGCTTGAGTTTTTGTTGTGAATTTGGTGTGTAACTTGTGATCAAATAAAATTTTGGAAATTCAAGGGTGATGGTCCGTCCTTCGTGATTGAATTCCTCATCGTCGAGTCCGAGTGTAACGTTCAAAGGTTCTTCTTTAGTAAAAATAGCAGTCCCTGAATAACCTTTTCTTTCGGCATAATTGAAGTATTGATGATAACCAGGTAGATCTAAGTCGATCTGACCTTCTTGAAGCTTAGTTTCTTGAATACAAAAAACATCCGCATCGATCTCATCAAAAATATTTTTAAAGTCGTGTTTTACAACGGCGCGCAATCCGTTTACGTTCCAAGATACAAGTTTCATAAATATCCTCCTTAGGAATAATACGATTCCTTATGTGTGATTATTCGTTATGTCTTACAGTATATGATAAAATTGAAAGTAGTCTATGTACACTAAGGAATGATAAAAAAGTGAAATTTCCAATTGATAAATTACCTAACATTGAATTCAAAATTAATGAACCTTTAAGTAAATATACCTTTACCAAAACTGGCGGAAATGCTGATACATTAGCTTTTCCCAAGACTCGTCAAGAATTAGTTGATATCGTAAATACTGCTCGTGAAAATGATGTTAAAATCACCGTAATCGGAAATGCTAGCAACCTAATTATTAAAGATGGAGGCATCCGAGGCGTTGTGATAATCTTGCCAAACTTTAATCAGATCAAAGTTGACGGCAACAAAGTTTTCGCTGAAGCTGGGGCAACTATTATTGATACTACCATTGCTGCCCAAAAAGCGGGACTATCCGGCTTAGAGTTTGCGGCAGGTATCCCAGGAAGTGTCGGTGGAGCTGTCTTCATGAATGCTGGGGCTTATGGTGGCGAAGTCCGCGATGTCTTTGAATCGACCGAAGTTTTGATGCCTGATGGCAAAATCGTTACATTCAACCACGATGAAATGGCTTGGGACTATCGTCACAGTGTGATCCAAGAAAATGGGGCCATCGTTATTAGTGCGATTTTTGCTTTGAAGCCGGGAGATAAAGCTGCTATCCAAGCTAAAATGGACGATTTAAACGAACGAAGACGTTCGAAACAACCGCTTGAGTATCCTTCATGCGGAAGCGTCTTTAAACGTCCTGAGGGGCACTATACAGGTCCTCTGATCATCGAAGCAGGACTTCAAGGTAAGATTGTTGGCGGGGCGCAAGTTTCTAAGAAACACGCTGGCTTTATCGTCAATATCGATCATGCCACTGCTACTGACTATATGAACTTGATCCATCTGATCCAAAAGACTATTAAAGAAAAATTCGATATCGACCTCAAGACGGAGGTTAGGATCATCGGAGAAGACAAGGCTGGTGAAGTCAGTGCTAATAGTTGAAACAATAATTCTGATCATTTCATTATTAATAGTGGCCAATATCATTAGCCACTATTTTGTTTCTATTCCAGCCAGTTTGATCCAGATCGTGGCTGGAGTTATCGCCGCTTTAACACTCAACGTGAAGATCTCGGTCAATACAGAATGGTTTTTACTCGTCTTCATTGCACCGATCTTGTTCAACGATGGGAACAGGTTCCCTAAACGAGAACTTTGGAAATTAAAGGGACCGATCATGGGAAACGCCATCGTCTTAGTTATCGTCTCGACCGTTGTTGGTGGGGCGTTGGTGAAGTTTTTAATGCCAAGTTTACCTTGGGCTACTGCCTTTACTTTGGTAGCCGTACTTTCACCAACTGACCCGATCGCCGTTCAATCGATCGCCAAAAAAGCTAAACTACCGGATAAATTGATGCACTTGATCAGTGGTGAGAGTTTGATCAATGATGCATCTGGTTTGATCTGTTTTAAATATGCCGTTGCGGCAACAGTTACGGGAGCATTCTCGCTAGCTAATGCGACGATTGACTTTTTCTATATTGCTATCATTGGTGCTTTAGTAGGTGCCATTATGATCTGGATTTTCAATGGTGTCCGTCTCTACTTGATCAATCAAGGTGTGGACGACTCGATCTTGCACGCCATTATTCAAATCTTGATCCCATTCATAATTTATTACATCGCAGAAGATGTCTTCCACGTTTCTGGAGTTGTCGCGGTCGTAATTGCTGGTATCTTGAATATTTCATCCAATCGGACCGGTGGTGCATTCAGTCCAGAGATCCGTTTGGTCACTTCCAGAACTTGGGACATGCTAGTTTATCTCCTAAACGGATTCGTCTTCGTGTTGTTAGGTATTGAGATCCCATTTGCAATGGAAGAGCTGATCCACAACCAAAGCATGAACACCATCAAGGCACTAGGATTTGCCTTCATCATTTGGGTCATGCTTACGGTTATTCGTTTCTTGTGGAGTTATTTTTACTCAACATTTTTCGAACGGTCAGATCGGACCGACTTCAATCTTTTTTCAAAAGCTAGATTTTACTACTGTTTGATGTCTGGTATTTCTGGCGTTAGAGGGGCCGTTACGATGGTAGCTATTTTGTCGCTACCATTCGTAACTAATAGTGGTGCAGCTTTCCCAGCTAGAACTTTATTGCTCTTTATCGCCAGTGCCGTGATCATTTACAGTTTGATCGGAGCTACGATCTTGATCCCATTGATCACGAAAAATACTGCACCGATCACTTATCGTGGTAATGCTATCAACACGGATGACGATGTTGATGTTGACGATAGTTCCGATGGAACTGAAGTCGTTTCAACAGAAACTAATACTTTGTCAGCTGAACAAGCTAACCGAGTAGTTATCGAAAAGACTATTAACAAATTACGTGAAGAAAATAAAAATGGCCGTGACCCCGTTTATACGACAGTCATTGCCGAGTATGTTTTTAATTTGCACAATATTCAATTACAATCCGATGGACCTAATCCGATCAGTAAGAAACGGGTCAAGGGTAAAAAGGATGCTGAACTTTGGGACATTTGTTTGAACTGTGAGCTAGAAGCTATCGAGGAACTTTATGCTAGTAAAGATATTTCTGAGGAAGCTTACCAAACTTCAGTTAAACGGATCGAGAAATACAAACGTGGTCTAGTTAAACATCATTACAACCAGACTATCGAATTTTTCCTTGGTTATTTCCGGAGAACTGTTAAAGAGATCAGCAAAGTGATTCACGTACCATTTACTAAGCGTGAGGAAGTCGTTCAATACAACCGTGAGGCAATCAAGATCTCGATTGCAGGATCTCGTCGGGCATTGGAAAAACTCCGTGAGCTTGAAGAAACTGATAGTGAAATTGCTTATGACAACTTGCTTTACTTGTTCCAACGTCATTACGAAGAACGACTGGAGCTCTTACAAGGAAGACGGAGAAATCACTCCGAACAGTTTAACATCGATAAGGTCAATCTCGAAGTTAATGCCTTGAGTTTCCAAAGAGCTTTCGTCCTTGATTTGTTAGAACAAGGACGGATCAGTCGGGCTACAGCAAATACACTCAGAAAGAATATCAATTACAGTGAAGAGGTTATCAATTACGATATCCAGTAGTAAAAGCCGATAAATGGGCTTTTATAATATTAATTATTTGCTATAATTGATTTCGAGCTAAGAGGGGTAAAAAACATGAATTTAACACCTAGCAATATTTTTACATTGCAAAACCTTGCTAATTTAGCCGATATCATTGTTGTTTGGTACGTTTTATACAAGGTCCTATCGATGATCCGTGGTACTAAGGCGGTTCAATTACTAAAAGGGATCGTTGTTATATTTTTGATCAAAATTATTAGTTGGGCTTTAAATCTCCACACTGTTTCATTTTTAATGGACCAGTTGATCAACTGGGGAGTAATTATTATCGTAGTTATTTTCCAGCCCGAGATCAGACGTGGTTTGGAGCATTTAGGGCGGATGCCATTTTTCAGTTCGCGAAGTAATGAAGAAGGTAAGACTAAGAATCATTTGATCGAGAGTTTAGATCAAGCCATTCAATACATGAGTAAGCGTCGGATCGGGGCGCTGATCACTTTAGAGATGAATACTGGTTTGGAAGAATATGTCGAAACTGGTATTGATCTTGATGCTGAAGTGACGGGAGCGCTTTTGATCAATATTTTCATACCGAATACGCCGCTCCACGATGGTGCGGTGATCATTCGAAAGAACCGGATTTCAGTAGCTGCTGCTTACTTACCACTTTCCGAGAGTAATACGATCCCTAAGGAATTAGGAACGCGTCATCGTGCTGCCGTCGGAATTAGTGAAGTTACTGATTCGATCACCATTGTCGTTTCTGAAGAGACAGGTGGCGTCATGATAACTAGAAATGGTCACATGATGCTCGACCTTTCTCGGGAAGATTATTTGAAATATCTTCATGCGCAACTATCTGAAGATGGCAAGAACGAAAACCGTTCGATCACTGACATCTTCAGGATCCGTCGTAAGAAGGGAGGAAACCAAAATGATGAAGAAGATAATTAATAGTAATTATTTTTATGCATTTATTTCCCTTTGTGGAGCCCTCTGGTTATTTTTCTCCGTGAGCACTCCTGGCGTTGGTTCAACACGTGATTCTAATCAATCAATGTCCGCTACGGTGAACACTAAAGCCACAATGACGGTTCCGCTCCAGGTTCAAGCTAATACTGACGACTACTACATCACCGGTTATCCACAGTCAGTTAAGGTGACGATCGAAGGGCCAACGGCTTTAGTTACAGCTACGAAGAATACGCAAAACTTCTCCGCTTATCTTAACTTGCGTAAGTACTTACCAGGAAAACACAAAGTTAGGATCCAACAAACAGGCTTGAATTCTGAGTTAACTTATACGATCAAGCCAAAATATGTAACTGTTAATATTCAAAAACGATTATCTAAATCGTTTCCAATAAATGTACAATATAATAAGAATTCTTTAGCTTCAGGATATTCAGCAAGTAAACCACAAGTTTCTCCAGAATCTGTTCGAGTAACTGGTGCTGCTTCTGATATTAAGAAGATCGACAAATTGATCGTTAAACCGATCTTGCCAAAGGGCATCAAAACGACCTTTGATCAAGAAGTATTAGTTCAAGCATTAGACAAGAAGGGTAAGACGTTGAATGTTACGATGGATCCACAAACGGTCCACGTTAAGATACCGATCAACTTACCAAGTAAGAAGGTATCCATAAATTTTACCCAACAAGGGAGTTCAACAACAGGGTTGAGTTTCTCTCTTGATTCTGATGTTAAGTCGATAACTGTTTACGGAAGTGAGAAACAGTTGGATGATATCGACGATTCGATCGATATCCCAGTTGATATTTCTGACGTTACGAACACTACCAAGAAGAGCATCAACATCGCTAACGTCTTGAAAGGACAGATCACTTCTTCAGATCCTGATTCGATCATGGTGGCGATCACCGTTCATGCCAACAGCGGCACGAGTGGTGGTGGATACACTAATTCAACGAATTCGAACAACAGTAATAACAACAATAGTTCTACAAGTACTGATAACAGTACTAATAGTAATACCAATTCAAATGGTAATACTTCAAACAATAATGACAATAATGAAAACAACGCAAAAGATTAAACGTTGGGGGTAGGATATTTATGACAAAGTATTTTGGAACAGATGGCGTTCGAGGTATAGCCAATAAAGAATTAAAACCTGAATTAGCTTTTAAATTGGGTCGTGCTGGTGGTTATGTATTAACTCAACATTCACAAAATGAAAATAGTCGTCCACGAGTATTAGTTGCTCGCGATACGAGAATTTCTGGACAAATGTTATTAGACAGTTTGATCTCGGGATTGCTTTCAGTTGGGATCGAAGTTTTAAACTTAAACGTAGTCACAACACCTGCTGTCGCCTATTTAGTTAGAGCCGTTTCTGCTGACGCGGGAATTATGATCTCAGCATCACACAACCCAGCTTCAGATAACGGGATCAAATTTTTTGGATCAGATGGTTACAAACTACCCGATGACGTTGAAGACGAGATCGAAGAACTACTCGATGCTAAAGAAGATACATTGCCAAGACCTTCAGCAGAAGGCTTAGGCTCAGTTTCCGATTATCCAGAAGGTGCTCAAAAGTACTTACAATTCTTGAAACAAACTGTTTCAGATGATCTTAGTGGGATGAATATCGTCTTAGATACAGCTAATGGTTCAACTAGCCGTTTGGCCAGCACTTTGTTTGCTGACTTAAATGCCGATTTCGACATCATGGCTTCACATCCCGACGGGATCAATATTAATGATCATGTTGGCTCAACGCATCCAGAACAATTGGCTCAAAAAGTTAAAGATTCTGATGCAATTGCCGGCCTGGCTTTTGATGGTGATGGGGATCGTTGTATTGCGGTTGACGAGGATGGAAATATCGTTGATGGTGACAAGATCATGTTCATTTTAGGTAAGTACATGCATGATGGCGGTCGTCTGAAAAAAGATACGATCGTAACGACTGTTATGTCCAACATGGGCTTGTACAAAGCTATCGAAGCTAATGATATGCAATACGTTCAAACAGCCGTAGGTGACCGTCACGTAGTTGAACAGATCCGTGAAAACAACTACAACATCGGTGGCGAACAATCAGGACACGTAGTCTTGTTTGAATACATGAACACTGGTGACGGTATGTTGACAGGGATCCACTTGTTACATGTTATGAAGGAAACTGGTAAGAGCTTGAAAGAGTTAGCAGAGCCAGTTAAGATCTATCCACAACGTTTGATCAATGTTCCTGTAACTGATAAAAATAACTGGAAAGAACATACAGATATTTTGGACGCTATCAAGGTCGTTGAAGAAGAAATGAATGGCGATGGTCGTGTGCTTGTTCGTCCTAGTGGTACTGAGGCACTTCTTCGTGTTATGTGCGAGGCTGCTACTGAGGATAAGGTTAATGAGTATACTGAGAGAATTGCCGATGTTGTTAAGAAGGATATGGGCGCTTAGGTTTTATTTGGTCGATGTTAGCTTTTTGCTGATGTCGGCTTTTTTGTTTTGAAATTTCTTTGAGGATGTATTTTGGCTGGAGGTTCACTGTCGGTTCTGGGGGGATTCCGGAAAATGCGCTGTGGAACGCTGTGGGCACCACTCTGAGCTATCCGGGAAGTTCACCCGGACATCTCACAGCTGGGCCTTCCACTAAGCGGTAAACCGCTAAGTGGAATTTCACAGCTGACAGCGATTTTCCTCCATCCCCCCAGAACCTAGGGTGTTGCAAACTTCACTTTTTGTGGGGGGGTACAGTACTTAGTTTTATAGTGGTGGATTGTTTTGATTTGTGTGTGGTTCCTGGCTCTATTAAGTCTTACGAGTTTTTTTACTATGTACTGATCTTGTTGATTGATTTTTTTCGTTGTCATCGATGGCTATTTTGTTATAGGTAGACTTTCTAGATTCTTAATTAACTTAATATGATTTGTTATATATTTTTTTTGTTTTAGCTCATTTTTCAAACCTGCTTGAAAAATATGTGTAAACTGATCTTTCTTCTTTAGTCGTTGCTTGGTTTTTGTTTATGACTTTTATTTAATTATTTGTAATGGTTAGTCCAATTGGTATACCGGTCCATACCATATGTACCATTTTGGGTGTTTTTTTAACAAAAAATTAAAAATTATTGACATAAGCCCACTGGATTAGTAGAGTATAAGTTGTTCAAAATAATTATTGGCACCTTTATATAACTATACCAATGCTTATGAATAGACCATACCAGTTTAGGAGAACCATACTATGTGCGGAATTGTTGGAGTTGTAGGTAATGAAAATGCAACTGAAATTTTATTAAATGGATTAGAAAAACTTGAATATCGTGGCTATGATTCAGCCGGCGTTTATGTAAATAATGAAAAAGGTCAAGACTACCTTGTAAAAGAAGTTGGAAAGATCAGTTCACTTGAAAAGAAAGTTGGTCCTGAGGTTAAGGGCGATATTGGTATCGGCCATACTCGTTGGGCTACTCATGGTCAACCAACTATCGAAAATGCTCATCCTCATTTTTCACAAGATGATCGTTTTTACTTAGTTCACAATGGTGTTATTACTAACTATGCTGAACTTAAGGCAAAATACTTGAGCGACTTTAAGTTTGTTAGTCAAACTGATACAGAAGTTGCTGTTCAATTAGTTGACTATTTTGCTACTAAAGAAAATATGGATACTGAAAAAGCATTTAGAAAGGCTGTTTCTCTGATCGAAGGTTCATATGCCTTTGCTCTTGTTGATAGGGAAAACCCTGACTGTGTTTATGTTGCTAAGAACAAGAGTCCACTTTTGATCGGTCTTTGTGACGGTTTCAATGTCATTTGTTCTGATGCTATGGCTATGCTTGAAAGTACTCATGAATTTGTTGAGATCCATGATGGCGAAATCGTTCTTTTGAAGAAGGACAGCGTTGAGATCAGCAAGCTTGATGGAACACCTGTAAAGAGAGATTCATACACAGTTGATCTTGATGCTTCTGATATTTCTAAGGGAACTTACTCACATTACATGCTTAAAGAAATCGACGAACAACCAGCTGTTATGAGAAAGATCTCGCAACACTACATTGATGGTAATAAGATCAAGATCGATGAAAAGATGTTGGAAGACGTTGCTGCAGCTGATCGTCTATACATCGTTGCTGCTGGTACTAGTTACCATGCAGGACTAGTTGGAAAAAATATTTTTGAAGACTTATGCGATGTCCCCGTTGACGTTGAATTAGCTAGTGAATTTGGTTACCATATGCCAAAACTTTCAAAGAAACCATTCTTCATCTTCTTGTCACAAAGTGGTGAAACTGCTGATAGTAGACAAGTACTAGTTAAGGTAAATGAATTAGGTCACCATAGTTTAACTATGACTAACGTACCTAACTCAACACTTTCACGTGAAGCTACCTACACAATGGAATTATTAGCTGGACCAGAAATTGCCGTTGCTTCAACAAAGGCATATACAGCCCAAATCGCAGTTGAATCAGTACTTGCTAAAGCTGTCGGAGAATACAAGGGAATCAAACTAGCTTCAGACTTCAACTTGAAAGAACAATTGGCTTTGGCCGCAAATGCCATCCAAACAATTGTTGATGAAAAAGACCGGTTCAAGAAAATCGCACATGACTACCTAGATGGTCAACGTGACGCATTCTACATCGGTCGTGGAATCGATTATGCACTTTCACTAGAAGCATCATTGAAGCTTAAAGAAATTTCATACATTCATGCCGAAGGATTTGCCGCAGGTGAGTTGAAGCATGGAACTATTTCACTGATCGAAGATGGCGTCCCTGTCTTCGCATATGTCAACGATGGAATCGGTGCTGCTCATACACGTGGTAACATTCAAGAAGTAGAAGCCCGTGGAGGACACGTTCTAGTTATTTCTAATAAGAAGTACGCCGAAGAAGGCGACCAAGTAGTATTGCCAGTAATTGATGAGAAAATCTCACCAATCGTCAGTGTAGTTCCCGCTCAATTGATTGCTTATTATGCAGCTCTTGAACGTGGCAATGACGTTGACAAGCCTCGTAACTTGGCTAAGAGTGTTACAGTTGAATAGTTTTAATTAATTGGTTTCTAGCAAAAAGCTAGGGGCCTTTTTTATTTTGGTAAATCAGGGGGTTCCTAGAGGTGAGAGAGTTTTTAGCAGACAGTAGCGTTTTACTTGGTGAAATGTTGGTGATTGCGTGCTCTTTAGGTTTTGACTTTACCAACAATCATAGAAACTGAGATAGACCAAAAAAACCAGGAAGAGCAAAAACGGCCAACTTATACTATAAAACTCGGTCCCCACCCCACAGAGAGGAAGATTATAAACAATCTAGACGGAGGGGCCCGGGGATACAGCCCTCAGCAGCTAAATAATGGAACGTAAGTGCATACGCACTTGCGCAACTGGTTCTTGGTGGTGGCTACGCCACCGAACAACTATGGAAGCCAGCGTCTGTATCCCCGGGTCCCGGAGTCGGCAGTGAACCTCAACAAAAACAACCAACTCAATCCCAATTTTTTTCAAAATTTTATGTATAATCGTCATAAAGTAATTTCAAGCACTTTCCAGCTATTTATCCAATTTATTTTTAGATTATATGAGTTTTCAAGTGTTGATTCTTATTTTTTGATTTGTTACGATTTTACGTACTTTATTACTTGTTTACCTTAATGAAGAGTTTTTACCCTTTTAAAATGAATGCTTGTGAAAAATAATCCGATTCCGGTGTATACGTTGTCATGATATTTACAAAGCCTTTCATCGGATTTTTAATTCATTTTTTTAATGGTAAATTAGATATTCTTTTCACATTTCATTATAATTAAGGTGTTTACGAAATTAGTGCTTGCTATGCACTAGGGATGAAGGAAGTTATTTTGAAGAAAAAATTAGGATTATTTTCCACTGTTATGTTTGGCCTGAGCGCTATTATTGGCTCTGGTTGGATGTTTGGTTCTAGTCAGGCTGCTCGTGTGGCTGGTCCCGCTGCTATTTTGGCGTGGATCATTGGGGCTATTTTGGTTTTCATTATTGCCACTGTTTATGTCGAGATCGGGACCATGTTTCCGGAAGATGGAGCGATGAGTCGCTTTGCTATGTATACTCATGGTTCTCTTTTGGGACACGTTTCATCTTGGGCTAACTGGCTGGCTTTGTTGGCTATCTTGCCAATCGAGTCAGTTGCTTCAGTTCAATACATGAGTTCCTGGCCTTGGGAATGGGCTAATTGGACTCACTCTTTGATGAATGGAGATCAGTTGTCTGGCTGGGGAATTGTTGCTACCACGATCATGCTGATACTCTTTACGATTATTAATTATTGGTCAGTCGCCTTGATGGCTAAGTTCAATAATGCTATTTCTGTTTTTAAGATTTTTGTACCGATCATCACTATGATCGCCTTAGTTTCAGCCCATTTTAATTTTAGTAATTTGGGTACTAGTTTTTCGACATTCATGCCTAATGGCTCATCATCGATTTTCTTGGCCATTAGTAGTGCCGGAGTTATTTTCTCTTATGTTGCTTTTCAAACAGTTATTAATTTAGGTAACGATATTAAAAAGCCGTCGGTCAATATTCGCCGCGGTATCGTGATTTCGCTAGTTGTCAGTGCTTTGATCTACATTAGTCTGCAGATCGTATTTATTGGTTCGCTTCCTAGTTCGATCATATCCAAAGGGTGGGGAGCATTAGACTTCAATTCGCCATTTTCTGATTTGGCAATTTTGCTGAATATTTATTGGCTCTCAACTTTGATCTACTTTACGGCCTTTATTTCGCCATTTGGTAGTGGTATGGCTTTTTCAGCTTCAGCAAGTAAGTCAGTCACTCGCATCGATGCCAAAAAATCAGCATATGCCGAAATTATTGGCCAATACGGATAATAAATACGATTCACCACGGGTAGCTTTAATAGTGAACTTCGTGGTAAGTTTCATCATGATCTTACTATTCAAGAATTGGACCATCCTTTCTCGAGTAGTTTCAGCCACGATGCTGATCTCACTATTGACAGGACCAGTAGTCGCTGGAAGTTTGCGGAGACTGGCTCCCGATTTTAAACGTCCTACGAAGATCAAGGGGATGAAGTTTTTTGCACCAGCAGCTTTTGCATTAACTAGTTTAGCCATTTACTGGACCATGTTCCCAACTACTATCGAAGTCATTGCCATCGTTATCATTGGTTTACCGATATATATTGTTTTCGATAGGCGTCAAGGGTTCCACAATATGAAACAAAAGATCAAGTCTAGTTTGTGGATGATCTTCCAATTGCTATTCTTGTCGCTGATCTCTTGGATCGGCGGGACCGACTTTGGTGGACTGGGCTTGATCAAGTATCCACTCGATTTCGTCATTATCTTGGTCGTTTCGATCTTTGTTTATTATTGGGCCGTTCGCAGCTCATACCGTTCACATTACTTTGGTGAAGCAGAGGAGTTGAACAATTCTATCAATCTGGAGGATCCAAATGAATAATAAGCTTAAGCAACGGGAAAAATGGTATTGGTTATTGGTTGCTTTAGTTGAACTAGTTTTATTTATTAGTTCATCAATGACTTATAAGCAACAGACATCCGTACCATTTTTGCAACGTCACCTAGGTGAAAACAATCGCCCATTTTATGACTTTTTGAATTCGTTTGGTTTCCAATATGGTAGTAAATATCAATCAGTTAAAAATGACGGCTACATCAATTTTGTCGAATTTCTCATCCGAAAGACGGCTCATTTTGGGACTTATTTCATCCTAGGATTGTTTTTATGTTTAGCTTTATACACGTATTTTAAGCACAACAGCTTTTTAAAAATCTTTATTCCTTGGATGTCAGCTACAGGCCTGGCAGCCTTTGATGAATTCCATCAAGGTTTGACTGGGGGACGCTCACCGATGGTCGAAGATGTCATCCTCGATAGTGTCGGTGCATTGGTCGCAATTTTGCTAACAGTTTTGATCGTTTATTTACTGAAAAAACGTCAAAAAAAGTTGCATCCTTTCTCGATGGAGTATTGATATAACACGCTATATTTGATAATATATTAGGCGGTTTACTAATAAAAATGAAAGAAGGAAGCAGAAATGTCAGGACACTCAAAATGGCATAACATCCAGGGACGTAAGAGCGCCCAAGATGCTAAACGTGGAAAAATTTTCCAAAAAATATCACGTGAATTATACATGGCAGCAAAATCGGGTGGTGCCGATCCGGACAGTAATGCTGCTCTTCGTTTAATCGTAGATAAAGCTCGTGCAGCTAACATGCCTAAGGACAACATCAAGCGTGCCTTGGACAAAGCCGAAGGTGGTTCAGAAGAACACTACGACGAAGTAACATATGAAGGCTACGCTCCAGGTGGAGTTGCAGTCTTAGTTGAAGCATTAACAGATAACAAGAACAGAACTGCATCATCAGTTCGTGTAGCTTTCACTCGTAATGGTGGTAGCTTAGGTTCAACTGGTTCTGTTGCTTACATGTTTGATCGTAAAGGTTACATTGTTTTGGATCGTTCAAAGAACACTCAAGACGAAGACCAAGTATTACTTGATATCATGGATCTTGGTGCTGATGACCTACAAACTTCAGACGATGCATTTGAAATTTATACAGATGCCAAAGAATTCGCTGCAGTACGTGACGGTTTAAAGGAAAAAGGTTACGAATTAGCCGATGCTGAATTAACTATGATTCCTCAAAATACAACTCCTGTACCAGAGGATAAACAAGAACAATTCCAACACATGATCGATCAACTTGAAGACGACGATGATGTGTCAGAAGTTTATACAGCAGCTGCTGATGACGACGACGAATAAATTTTTTAAAAATAGATTCAAACTGAAAAGTTTGGGTCTATTTTTTTTGCGTAATTTTTTAGAGAAGGAGGTGAAACATGACAGCAGAAACTATGGTCAATAATTTGTTGACAGAAGCATGTACTAATCGTATTTCTGATATTTACTTTTTACCGAAGAAAGATACTTACGTGATTGAGGCTAAGAATAGCCTGACGACTTACACGGTCGCCGAGATGAATTACGATGAGACCTTTTCTTTGATGAACTATTTGAAGTTCAACGGAGGACTCGACATTTCGGAACGTCGTAGAGCTCAAAAGGGCTCGTTTAGTTACACTTTTCAAAACAATCAGATTCACGTGCGGATCTCGTCCGTCGGTGATTTTTTAAATCGTGAATCGTTAGTTATTCGTTTGATCTACCCCCAAGAAACTGTTTCCGATAATGATGTCGATTTACTAAATTATTTGCTTCCTTATGCACGATTGAAAGGGATGATGATTTTCTCCGGTCCTATGGGTTCAGGAAAGACTTCGTTGATGTACAACCTTGCTCGGATCGTTGGTCGCAACAAGAAAGTGATGTGTATCGAAGACCCGATCGAGATCGCCGAAGAAAGCTTTTTACAGTTGCAAGTTAATGTCGAAGCAGGGATGACCTATGAAGAGTTGATCAAAACCAGTTTAAGGCATCGTCCTGAGCTTTTGATCATCGGTGAAGTAAGAGACCAGCAGACAGCTCAACAAGCCGTTCAAGCGGCCTTGTGTGGCTATACAGTCTTCACTACGATTCATGGGAAGTCGAAGTATTCCGTTATCCAGCGTCTGAAACAATTAGGCGTTTCTAGTTTTGAGATCAACAACGCCGTCAACTTGATTTCGTATCAACGACTGATCCCAACGAATAACAAGCTAGAGATTTTTGCTGATTTTTTAAATAACCAACAGATCGAGCGTTTCCAAGCGAACGACCAACGTGACCGTAAGTGGCAAAGCTTGCTGAATAGCGCTCTACAAAAGAGGATCATTACTAATGAAATTTACGATGAATTTGTCGCTGGGTAACCGGGTAACGAGCCGTTTTCAAGCCGACTATTTACTCTTGATCAGTAAGCTTATGAAAAATGGCTTCTCCTTGAATCAAGCAATGCGTTGTTTAAAATTTTTAGACCAGGACAATCAGATCTATCAAAAAATTTATTCAGACTTAGAAGAAGGCTACATGTTATCAACGTCAATGAAACATTTACAGCTGCCGTTAGTCGTTCAAAATCAATTGGTGATTTCACAAATGAACGGTGGTCTCCAGCAAACAGTCGAACAATGTGGTCACATACTGAAGCAAAAAGCCCAACAACAAGCCAAACTCAAAGAAATACTAGCCTATCCAGCGTTTATCATCGGCTTTTTAAGCGTGATGGTCGTGGGGATGAAAGTTTACATCTTGCCCCAGATCCAAAGCAATACCACTAATTCCTCACTTGATCTTTTTATCCACGGCCTCACGATCATAGCGGTACTTTTGATCATCACTGGTGCAGGGTTCGTCTGGTATTTACGAAGGCAAAATGAATACCAACGAGCGCAAATTTTGATCAAGCTCCCACTGTTAAAGACCAGCTACTTGAATTTTTATCAGTTCACGATCTTGCAAGGTCTGGGGATGCAATTTTCTCAAGGACTGGATCTGCAAAAGATTTGTTTGAACAATCAAAATTTCGTTGATGGCTCGATCCAAAACGTCATCGCGAACAAATTACTAGGATGTCTCAAATCAGGCGATTCACTACAAGAAGTCATCCAACAAGAGCCATTGCTGCCGAATGAATTAAACATGATCTTCAACATCGGAAATGGCGGTGCGGAAGTAGGCAGCGACTTATTACTGCTCTCAGAATTAAAATACCAAGCAACACAAACGGCAATAAAAAAGCTGATCAATCTTGTCCAACCAGCTCTATTTGGGTTGATTGCAGTCTTCATCTTGATTGCGTACTTGATGATCTTATTGCCGGTATATTCGATGATGAAGGGAATGAATTAAATGTTAAAAAAACGCAAAGGATTTACTTTGATTGAAATGGTGGTTGTCATGCTGATCATTTCGATGTTGCTATTGTTGATCGTGCCTCAGCTGGCACAGCGAAAAACAGATGCCCAAGAAACTGCTAATGAGGCAGTTGTTGAAACAATTCAATCACAAGTCAATATGAAAGATGAATCAAAATACAAAAAAGAAGAGATTTTAAAATGGAAGACTGACTTGAAAGAATTGCCTGGTCTTAATGACAATCAAAAAAAGAAGATTACTGAATTGGGTCTTTATCTGTATAAAGACGGTAATGTTAAACGAGGAAAAGACACTGCAAAGTCATCAAATACCACCCCGTAAATTAGGTTTCAGCTTAGTCGAAGCAATACTAGCGTTATTAATTTTTTCAGCTTTGATATCTATTGGCGCGTACCAAATCAAAGATTATCAACGTCAAACTGAAGAAAAAGTAGCTTTAAAGCAATTTGAAGCAAAGTGGAATCAGGCATTAACAACTACATATTTAAAGAAAGTCGCGGGTGAGATTAGCTTCGATGACAGAAAAATTAATTTTACGATCGGTAGTAAACGAGATGTTTTGTTATTACCTAGAACATTAAAAGCTAAATTCCATGAAACTTTAAATATTAATAACAATGGAACTACAGGCCCACAAACTATTTGCTTTGAGGCTAACAATGGCAAAACACAATATTTTTACACTGTCCAAATGAACTGGGGTGTTTTAATTGCAAAAAATCCGTAAGGGATTTCTTTTGATCGAATCGATGACTGCTTTGTGGTTGGCCGTTTTGATTATTTCCACTTTAACGCTGACTGTTTTTGTCCAATACCAACAACTTAAACAATTAGAAACTCGAGTAACGGCCCACAAACTGATCTGGGAGCGATTGAGAGATGACTCAGCACCCACGAAAACAACCTTTAGCAATCACACGTACCAAACTATTGCAGACAAAAATTCAGTCAAGGTCATTGGCGATGCTGGTAAGACATACCAAGTTACCTGGCGCTAAGAAAGGCGGCTTTTTGCTGAGTGAAGCTGTTTTAGCTTTGTTTGTCACCGTTTTGACGATCTTGATCTTGCAACAAATTACTATCCTATCCCATAAAGTTATGAATTTAGAAAGTTATTCCAACATCCAAACTCACATCGTCAAAGACCGACTGGAAGAGCTATTTGACGGGAAAGAATTAGCATCTCTGGATAATCGATTAAAGATTTCTGGTACTAATAAAGATGGAACACAATTTCAAGCTTCTTTGCGGCTATCGAATGGAATACTAAATGAATCTATCAATGGTGGATTCGAACCAATCATATCTAATGTTAAAAAATTTGAACCTAAGCGAATACGGAACAGTTTGCTATTAACGATCACCCTCAAGAATGGCACAGAAACGGAGATGTTTTTCAGTCATGTTAAATTTGAAACCTAAGTCAGGCACAATTTTTTTAAATGTTTTAGTTATTTTTTCGATATCGATCATGATCATTACCGCTTCCTCCCAAAAATTTTCCACCAGCCAAGGACAATACCTCCTCCTTGATCAACGATATCGGCAAGCAATCTTGAATGAATTGTCGCAACGACGGGAAATAAAATTTTTGGAATCTGAAAACGCTTGAATTAAGTGAAAATCAACGTTAAAATTTTAATATCATGTGCAAAGAGGTTTTTTAATGGCAGAAGAAAATGAAATGCAGAATTATTACGATTTATTGAACCAAGCTTCAACATTACTTCAAAAGTCATTGAGCACTAGTTTCACTGATTCTTTGGCTGAGACATTGACGAACCTTGCTGATGGTAAAGTATATGTTGAAAACGGGGCACCTGATCCTGAGACTGTGAAGCAACTTGAGGATATTTATTCACAACTCAAACAGATCAGGCTCACACAAGTTCAAATGAAACAAGCTATCACGGTCAACATTATTCAGGCACAACGCCAGGATAAAGTCGAAGTCAACAAATTAATGACTCCCGATACGATCGGTTTAATAGCTAGTTTGATTGCTTTTGAAGTCTTTAATGCACTGAACAAGCACACCGTTAACTTGATCGACCCAACGATCGGAACTGGTAATTTGTTGATCGAATTCATCGAACAATTAAAATTGGCTGGTGATTTTGAGATCAATGCTGCGGGGATCGATAACGATGAGGCTTTAGTAGGTTTAGCTAAGGCATTTTCCGAAGTAATGAATTTGAATTTGGACGCATATCATCAAGATGGGATCGCCGAGTGGGATGTTACTGACATCGACTTGGCAATCGCTGACCTACCAGTTGGCTATTATCCGATCGATGATAATGCAGCTAAGTTTAAGACCAAATCTGATGAGGGACATTCATACGCTCACCACCTCTTGATCGAACAAACAATGAACAATTTGAATGACGGCGGTATCGGGATGTTTATCGTTCCGTCAGCAATTTTCCAAACTGACCAAGCCAAAAAGCTGTCAGAGTGGATGGTTTCAAATGTGTACCTTCAAGCTGTTCTCGATCTACCATCGAATCTTTTTGCTTCAAAAGAAGCTCAAAAAGCAATCGTAGTTCTCCAAAAACATGGTGGCAATGCTCAACAAGCTACTAATGTATTAATGGGAACGATCCCTGAGACAGCAAATGTGAAGGAATTTGAAGGATTCAGAAACCAAGTACAAGATTGGGCAAAAAATAACTTTAAAGGATAGGTATAAAAATGGCTAAGATTATTGCAGTAAATTCAGGAAGTTCAACTTTAAAATGGAAATTGTATTCAATTCCTGAAGAAAATGTTATTGCTTCAGGTATGGTAGACCGTCTAGGTTTGTCAGATTCAATTTTTAAAGTTAAATACAATGGTGAAAAGACTAGTGAAGTAGGGGACATTCCTGATCACAAGACTGCTGTTACAAAGATGTTGAAAACTTTGATCAAGTTAGGTATCATCAAAGATTATTCAGAAATTACTGGTGTGGGTCACCGTGTTGTTGCCGGTGGTAACATCTTCAAAGACTCAGCTGTAGTTACTGATGAAGTTCTTCAACAAATCAAGGACCTTGCTGAATTTGCTCCACTGCACAATCCAGGTCAAGCTTATGGTATCGAGGCATTCCAAGACATCTTGCCAGACGTTCCTCAAGTAGCAGTATTTGATACATCATTCCATCAAACAATGGATCCTGTAAACTACTTATATAGTATTCCTTACGAATACTACGAAAAATATGGCGTGAGAAAGTTCGGTGCTCACGGAACTTCACATCGTTACGTTTCAGGACAAGCTGCTAAATTCTTAAACAAACCAATCGAAGATCTCAAGATGATCTCAATGCACCTTGGTAGTGGTGCTTCTATCGACGCTATCGATGGTGGCAAATCAGTTGATACTTCAATGGGCTTCACACCACTTGCAGGTATTACAATGAGTACTCGTTCAGGTGACTTAGATCCTTCATTATTCTCATACTTGATGAAGAAACTTAAGCTATCAGATCCACAAGACATGATCGACATTTTAAATGAAAAATCAGGTCTCTTAGGTATTTCTGGTGTATCACCAGATATGCGTGACATCATCGCAACTAAAGATGAAAACAAACGCTCACAATTAGCAATCGATATCTTTATTAACCGTATCGTTAAATACGTTGGTTCATACATGGCATTGATGAATGGCTGTGACGTAATGCTATTCACTGCTGGTATGGGTGAAGCTAATGCTTGGATCCGTGAATTGATCGTTGACCAATTCAATTACATGGGCGTTAAGATCGATAAGGATGCTAATGAAAATGGTAAGGGATTACGCAAGATCAGTGCTGATGATTCATCTGTTACTGTTTTGGTTGTTCCTACTGATGAAGAGTTGATGATTGTTCGTGATGTATTGAGACTTACTAAGTAGTATTAATGTTTTTTAGATTTATATGAGGCATATATCATTTTTATGGTATATGTCTTTTTTTGATGTTGTAGTTTGGGTTGAGGTTCATTGCCGGTCCTGGAGGGTTCCGGGAATTGCGACCGCAGAACGCCGTGGGCGTCGATTGAAGCTATCCGGGAAGTTCGCCCGGACATCTTCAATACGAGCCTTCTTCTAAGCTCCTTCGACGCTAAGAAGGAATTTCACGGCTGACGGTCGAATTCCCTCCACCCTCCAGGACCTAGGTTTGTTCATAAATCTCTGTTGGTGGGGGGGACGGTACTTATTTTTATAGTGGTAATTTTTTTTGCTTATATCGGTTGATCTATTTTTTTCGCTCTTACGATTTTGATGGGATGTGTCTATCTCGTTAATTATTTTTTTGAGCAAATCATCGGTTGTTATTGTGTTTCAGATGGTATTAATGATGCTTTCATTGATGTTCATTGTCACACGTTCTTCTTTGTCACTTTATGAATAATTAATTGATTATTTTTGATGGGTGTATTAAGACGATTATCTTATTCGCCGTGTTTGCGACATTTTTTTGATATTATCTTAAATATCATTTATCAAAAAATATAATGGTTTTATTTTACTTTTTAAAATTATTAGTTATGAAAACCTTGACATTTTGTCTTTTTACTAATATATTGTAGTTGTAAAGAGGTATTTGAAAGGGAGTGTTTTATTTTGACACGTAAAGCTTATATGATCGGTACTGGTGTTGGTAATTTGGCTGCTGGGATCTATTTGATCCGTGATGGTGGCTTTAAGGGTGACCAGATCACTATGATGGGATTGGAAACTCATGGTGCTAATGACGGTGCAGCAGTGGCTTCTTATCAAGATGAATATAGTAATCAAGCACTATCTAACACTAAAGGATTTTTGGCTAAAGGTGGTCGGATGCTTAATGAAGAGACTTTCGAGAACCTTTGGGATGTTTTGCGGACGGTTCCGTCACTTGATCATCCTGGTCAAACAGTAACAGATGATATTTTGAACTTTGATCATGCGCATCCTACACACGATGTTGGTCGTTTGATCGATTCTGATGGACCGCGTGTTAAGGATGGTCCTAACAATTATCGTCACATGCAATTTAATAATAAAGAACGGGCTTTGATGTCGAAGTTGATGTTGATGCCTGAAAAAGACGAGCAAAAATTGAATAATATTAGCATTGCCGAATGGTTTGCTAGCTCACCACATTTTTGGAAGACGAATTTCTGGTATATGTGGCAGACGACTTTTGCCTTCAAACGTGCTAGTTCAGTTATGGAACTTCGTCGTTATATGAATCGGATGATCCTAGAATTTACTCGGATCAACACACTCGAAGGTGTTACTAGATCACCTTATAACCAATTCGAAAGTATCGTCTTGCCAATGAGAAAATATTTGGAAGACCGCGGTGTAACCTTCATCAACAATCGTAAGATCACGGATCTTGAATTCAAGGACACGCCACTTCAAGACGATATCATCGTAACTGGTATCAAATATGAAGAAATCGACAACGACAATAAAAAAGGCGAGATCAAGGTCGACGATAATGACTTAGTCTTTGATACGAATGGTTCGATCACTGATAGTTCATCCATTGGTGACTTCAATACACCGATTAAAGAAAATATGGAATATGCCCCAAGTGCTATGCTCTGGAAAAAAGCTAGCGAGAAGTTTTACTCATTGGGTCATCCAGATAAATTCTTCGGTGATAGAACTCAAAGTGAATGGTTCAGCTTCACTATCACAACTAACAGCCACTTGCTATTAGATCACGTAACTAGAATCACCCAACAACAACCAGGAAATGCTTTGAATACTTGGATCAACAGTACGCCATTGATGTCATTAGTAGTGCACCATCAACCTCATTTCCATGCACAAAAACCAAATGAAACTGTCTGCTGGGGCTACTTCATGTATCCAAGAAGAAATGGTGATTACGTTCAAAAACCAGTCATCGAAATGACCGGTGAAGAAGTACTCGAAGAGTTCTTGGGTCAACTAGCAGCCGTCGATCCAGCTAAAGACAATATTGCTAACTACCATGATGAAATCGTAGCCAGCGTAGAAAATGTCATTCCAGTATACATCCCATACGCAAGTGCCATGTTCAATCAAAGAGCCGTCGGTGATCGTCCAGATGTCGTACCAAAGCACAGTAAGAACTTGGCCTTCATTAGTCAATTCTGTGAACAACCATTCGACATGGTCTTCACTGAACAATACTCATTCAGAGCAGCTCAAATAGCAGTTTACAAATTATTAGGTATTCCAATGAGCGAATTAACACCAATGCATCACTACGAAAAAGATCCAAAAATAATGGCTTTAGCAGCCAAAACAATGTTCCGTTAAAAATAGGAGGGCATCATGAAAAAATTCTTAAAATTCTTAGGTAAACTATTATTAGTCACATCGATCATCGGAGCAATCGTCTTCTTCGGTGGTAAGAAGATCATCGAAAAATTGATCAAATAAAATACTGTGATCAGCAAATTATCAGTAAAAAAGAGAACTTGGAGTCGTAAAAACTTCAAGTTCTCTTTTTGTGTATGTGGATAAGTAAAACATTGAAGAGTGCATCGGTCATTCTAAAAAAAGCTGAAATCGATTTTTTAGCTTCTTAAAAATGCAAAATAAAAAGCCTCTGCAAAATTGCAGAGACTTCGAAAAATTAAATTCTTTCGTTGATAGAATCAGCACTTAGATCTGAAGCTGCTTCTTCGTCAAGTAGGATAACAACGTTATCCTTGTTTTGTAATGCAGAAGCAGGGCAATCAACTGAAGCAGGAGCTTCGATCATTGCCTTAACAGCTTCGGCCTTAGCTTTACCGTAAGCCATCAATACGATTTCTTTACTCTTAAGGATCGATCCGATACCCATTGAGTAAGCAAACTTAGGAACATCTTCTTCGTTGTCGAAGAAACGTGCATTAGCTTCGATAGTTGAAGCTGTCAAAGGAACTTTTCTAGTACCAGCATCAAAAGGTGAGCCTGGTTCGTTGAATCCGATGTGTCCGTTGCGACCCAAACCTAAGATTTGGAGGTCGATAGGGTTGTCTTCAATGATCTTGTCATAACGCTTTGTTTCAGCTGCTTCATCAGTTGCTAGACCATCTGGAACGTAAGTCTTAGCAAATGGTTTCTTATCGAATAAGTTAACTTGCATAAAATGACGGTAACTTTGATCGTTGTCTGGTCCACAACCAATGTATTCATCAAGGTTAACTGAAGTCATATTTGAGAAATCTAAATCACTTTCAACCATTAGTTTGTACAATGGGACTGGCGTACTACCTGTGGCAAGGCCAAGAACTTTGGCACCATTATTCATAGAGTCTTTAATTAAGTCGAAGGCTTTGTTACTTGCTACATCGCTATTCTTTGCTACGATAACTTTCATCGTGTATATTTCCCCTTTCAAAATGGTAAATCTCTCGATTTGGTATAGTCCAATTATAATTTGTTCTGATAGACAAGTCAATAAAATTTACTCATGAATTTAGTTATATTTGATCGATAAAAAATATATTCACAGAGTAAGGCTATCTAAGAAAGATTATGTGTTATCCGCAACTATAAAGCAATTAAAGCGCTTTACTATAGTAGAAACTTAAATTATGCGATAGACGAGGTGCATTAAATTACCGTTAAAATAGTTAAAAGTTAACTAATTCACTAAATTGTAAGCGTTTTTCTACTGAAAGCATCCTAAATATTTTTCGAAGATACAAAATAATTGATGACTAGTCAAAACTTTATGCCTATTGACTATAACGGCATTTTAAGGGAGTGGAGATTCATATTTTATATATGTAAGTGTATACATTTGTATATTTTTTCAAAAGTCGAATGAAAATACTTGCATTAAAAATAAACGGTGATATTATAGTTAGTGAAATAAATAACGTGAATAGTTTAACAATCTATTCTGTTTGGAGGATTTCAGATGTTAAAAGACGCAAAAAATGTCAGCGAAGAAGACGATGTTTCAAAGACCATAGATCAAATGGTCTCTAAGGCTCACAAGGCTTTGGAGATCATGGATAGTTTCACTCAGGAGCAAGTTGACCACATTGTGCACCAAATGGCAATTGCCGGTCTCAATTCTAGCTTGAAACTGGCTAAGCTAGCTCATGAAGAAACTGGTCGTGGGATCACTGAGGATAAAGTGATCAAGAACATGTATGCCACTGAAGAGATTTGGCATTCGATCAAACGTGACAAGACCGTGGGAATTATCGAAGACGATAAGGAACACCGTTTGATCAAAGTAGCCGAACCACTAGGAGTTTTGGCCGGAGTCACACCAGTAACTAATCCTACTTCAACTACTATGTTCAAGTCATTGATCGCCGTTAAAACTCGTAATCCGATCATCTTCGGTTTCCATCCTCAAGCTCAAAAATGTTCCGTCGCAGCCGGCAAGATCATGTATCAAGCCGCAATTGACGCTGGAGCACCCGAGGGCATCATCCAATGGATCGAAAAACCAAGTATCGATGCTACTTCTTACTTGATCAATCACGAAGGGGTAGCCAGTGTTCTAGCCACTGGTGGACCTGGAATGGTTAAAGCAGCATATTCTACTGGTAAACCAGCCTTGGGTGTTGGACCTGGTAATGGACCAGCTTATATTGAAAAGACAGCTAACATTCGCCGAGCAGTTAATGACATTGTTCTATCCAAGACATTCGATAATGGAATGGTTTGTGCGTCTGAGAACAGTGCCATCGTTGACAAGGAGATTTATTCCGATGTCAAAAATGAAATGGAAAAAATGCATGTCTACTTTTTAAAGAAAGCCGACTATAAAGCATTAGCTGACACAATGTTCCGTCCTGAAGGTGGTGTCAAAGGACCGATTGCCGGAGCTTCAGCTCTAAAAATCGCTAAATTAGCAGGGATCAAAGTTCCTGCTGATACCCGAGTTTTAGCAGTTGAATTGACGAAGATCGGTAACGATGAACCATTGTCTAGCGAAAAACTTTCTCCAGTTATTTCAATCTACAAGTCAAAAGATCATGCAGACGCCTTCAAAAAAGCAGATGCGCTGTTACATCATGGAGGCCTTGGTCATACGGCCTCAATCCACACAATGGATGAGAAGCTAGCAACTGAATATGGAGTCAAGATGTTAGCAAGTAGAGTTTTAGTTAATACTCCTTCAGCAATTGGTGGTATCGGAAACCTTTATAACGAAATGATCCCTTCATTAACATTAGGTACCGGTTCTTGGGGTAAAAACTCTATTTCTCATAATGTTTCATCATTTGACTTGTTGAACATCAAAACAATCGCTAGACGGAGAAACAATATGCAATGGATCAAGCAACCTAAAGTTTATTTCGAAAAAACTTCTGTCCGTTATCTTGAGGACATGGAAGGTATCAATCGGGCGATGATTGTCTGTGATCCAACCATGGTCCAACTAGGTTACGTTAATACAGTCGTCGATGAACTGAAACGTCGCAAGCATCCGGTTGAATATACTTTGTTCTCAGATGTAGAATACGTCACTTCGACTGATATGGTCGGACGTGGTGTTACACAGATGAACATTTTTAAACCTGATACGATCATTGCACTCGGTGGTGGCTCAACAATGAATGCCGCTAAGGACATGTGGCTCTTTTACGAACACCCCGATGTTGATCTCTTCGGAGCTGAACAAGGCTTTATCGATATTAGAAAACGGACTTACAAATTCCCTAAGCCAGAAAAAGCCCAATTTGTAGCTATTCCAACTACTTTTGGAACTGGCTCGGAAGTTACTCCATTTTCTAACATTACCGATAATCGGACAGATGTGAAGTATCCGATCGCTGATTACGCATTGACCCCTGACGTGGCCATCATTGATTCTCAATTTGTGGAATCAATGCCTCAGAAGATCATTGCTATCGGTGGATTGGAAGTCTTGAACAATGCTGTCGAATCATTCGTTTCCAACATGGCATCTGACTATACCCGTCCCTATGCTATGCAAGCTTTCAAACTAGTCATCGACAACTTGAAGAAAGCTTATGATGGAGACGTCGACGCACAATCAGAGCTTCACAACGCTTCAGCTCTAGCAGGCATGTCGTTTGCTAATGCCTTCGCTGGAGTAGGGCACTCATTAGCCGATGTTTTATACAACGAATTTGGGATCTCCCATGGACTAGGCGTTATTATTTCACTTCCTCAAGTAATTAGATACAATTTTGAGCAACCAACCAAAGTTGCTATGTGGCCAAAATATGAATATTTCAGAGCCGATGAAGACTACGCTACTCTTGCCAAGTATGTTGGTCTAACCGGTGCTGATAATGAAAGCTTGAAAGAAGCTTTGATCAACAAGATCGTGGATCTTGCACATTCAGTCGGTATTACTTTAAGTTTGAGATCCTTAGATATCGACAAGAAGCAATTCGAAGATAAAGTCGACGAGTTAGCTGAAAATGCTTTTGCAGACCAATTCTCGTTTGCAAATCCTAAGGAACCAATGATCTCAGAATTGAAACAGATTTTGCTTGATGAGTATTCAGGCAAAAACGTTGAAAAATAACCATTATTTGTTAGAGTCATATAAAAGCTAAAACACAAAATTTAAATCCCTTCAATTTAAATTTTTCCTTCTTTTTTGGTCTATCCTTCCTCTGGATAGGCCTTTTATTTTTGTTTTGGAGGTTCACTGCCGGTTCTGCGGGGGATTCCGGAAATTTCGCTGTGGAACGGTGTGGGCACGATTTTGAGCTATCCGGGGAAACCACCCGGACATCTCAAAACTCGGCCTTTCACTAGGCAATAAATTGCCAAGTGAAACTTCACACCTGACAGCGAATTTCCTCCATCCCCCGCAGAACCTAGGTTTTCGCAAGGATAGTTTGTTTGTGGGGTGTACGGTACTTATTCTTTTTGTACTATATTGCTGCGTTGGGGTTTTCGTGCTTATTTTTGTTTGATTCTTACGATTTCTATCCGAGATTTATCTGTTCCATTTTTTCTTTGGCACAAATTCAAACCCTAAAGTCAAAGCCCAAAGTCAAAGCCCAAAGTCCAAACCTTTAAAAGAATATTTCGGATACCAAAAAACCTCCTAGTTTTCAAACTAGGAGATTTTTTTTATTTCCACTTATTTATCAGATGTTTAGTTTCTTTTGTATTGTTGGTGAACAGGCTGTCTGCTTTGTTGTATTTTATTGCGTTGTAGTTGTCGTTGTATGTTTGGATCGTCCATAGGTCTGATAGCATGTTTTTGTTGTGGATGGCTTTTATTATTTTTGGTGTTGCTTGTTCGGCGTCTAGGGATAGGAATGTTATGTAGCTTGGGGCTACTTTTATTTTTTCTAGGTATTCTGGTTCGCCGCTTGCTTCCATTAGCCATAAGTATGGGACGTTTTTTTGTGGTTTGAAGCTGTGTAGTAGTTCTATTCCGCTGATGTCTGTGTCTTGGATTATTACGTTTTTGTTCATTTTTGATTTGTCTAGTTGTGTTGCTAAGGCTTTTTCGGTGTCAGTGTTGTCACCGGAGTTTTTCTTGGCTTCGATGATGTAGTGGACATTTTTCTTGTAGTGTTTGAAGACGTCTTTTAGTTGGTGGAGTTTTTCTCCGTTGCGTAATTTTACTTTGGACAATTGCTTTGACGTTGATTTTGAGACGTTGATATTTTTGCCCGTGGTTCGTTTGAGGTTGTCGTCATGCGTGACTTATAGTTTGTTGTCTTTACTTAACCAGACATCTTGTTCGATGAAGTGGCTACCGTCTTTGATGGCTTGGTCGTAGCCCGCAAAACTGTGTTCTGGTTGAGTTGCCGGGTTTCCTCGATGTGAAAAAATTATCGGATTTTTGGGTGAAGCTTTTTTGATCTCTTTTTGAATGGAAACGAGATTTTTAGCCTTTGGTGCCGCGTAAGCAGTGTTTGTCGAAAAGCCGATCGTGGCGATGGCGGCGATTAGTAGTGACAAGCTGAATGATTTTTTCATAATATTCTCCCCAGTTGATTTTCTATATTAAGTTAACCATTTTTGATGATCAATTTAAATATAGTTTGAGTTTAACATTGTGATAGTGATTGGTCTAACGACCGATAAATCAACAATGATTTTTAAAAAACCACGCCAATTTACTTAAGAATTTATATTGAATTGTGGATATTATCATCAAAATAATTATAATAAAATTTACATTAGAAAATATCATCAAAGGTCAATTAGAAGGGACAGGATAATATGTGGAAAATCGCTAGGTTCAACGACTTAACTCCGAGACAGATCTACGACATGTATCAATTACGCCAAAAGGTCTTCGTTATTGAACAAAATCGACTCTATAACGAATTAGACGATACCGACTTAAATGTCATCCATCTATTAAATTATCAAGATGATCAGTTAGTTAGCTATGCAAGAATTTTTCAAGAAGGGCACCACGTTTCTTTTGGGCGGGTCGTGGTTGATCCGGAATATCGAGGAATGGATCTAGGCAGTCAATTGATGCGCAAAATTTTGCAGACGGTCGAGGACTGGTATCCTAATCAAGCCATTGAGATCCACGCTGAAAATGAGGCCCAAGATTTTTATAAAAAATTTGGATTCACCAAAGTTGGTGATGTGATCATATTTAATAAAACGCCACATGTAAAAATGGTTCTAAATGAATAAAAAAAGTCAATTGCCGTAAAATCGGCTTTTTTAATCTGATATTTTTGCTATGTTGTAATCATTCTTATGTAATAATTGTTCATAACTATTGAAATTTCACAAAATTAGCTTATCATTAGATATATAAACCTGAAAGGAGCTTATTTAATGTTTATTAATAAAGAAATTCCTGATTTTAATGTCAAAGGTTATCAAAACGGTGAGATCAAGGACTATACTAAGAAAGATCTACTTGGTAAATGGTCAATTATTTTCTTCTATCCTGCCGACTTTTCATTCGTTTGCCCAACAGAGTTGAGTGAATTGCAAGATGATTACGAAGACTTTAAGAAGAACAACGCCGAAGTTTATTCTGTATCAGTTGATAGCGAATTTTCACACAAGGCTTGGGCCGATGCTACTGATACTATTAAGAAGATCCAATACCCAATGCTTTCAGACCAAACACATCAACTTTCAAACTTCTTTGATTTGTTAGATGACGAAAGTGGTCAAGCATACCGTGGTGTATTTATTATTAATCCTGAAGGTATTATTAAGTCATATACGATCAATGCTATGGGTATTGGCCGTAATGCTGATGAGATTTTGAGAACTCTTCAAGCTGCTCAGTTTGTTGCGGAAAATGGTGATAATGTTTGTCCTGCTAACTGGCATCCTGGGGAGAAGACGATTAAGCCATCTACAGATTTGGTTGGTAAGATTTAGATTTTTGCTTTTTTTGTTTTTGCATTCGCCTTTTTTCGGTGGATGCTTTTTTTGTTTGCGGTTCACTGCCGGTTCTGCGGAGGGTTCCGGGAATTGCGCCGTGGAACGCTGCGGACCCACTTTGAGCTATCCAAGGGAAACCGCCTTGGACATCTCAAAGCTGGGTCTTTTCGTAAGCACGGCCTTTGCCGTGCAAACGAAAATTTCGCGGCTGACGGCGAATTCCCTCCACCCTCCGCAGAACCTAGGGTAGGTGAAAACTTCCTTGTTTGTGGGGTACGGTACTTAGTTTTGTTTCTCAAAACTGTTTTGAATTATTTGGTTGGGTTTACCTCTTTTCGTTCCTAGGAGTTTTGTTTCTCGTCTTATCTTGTATATTTTTGTTGAGGTGAAATTCGTTTAAAAATATGATTTTTGAGTTTTAAGTTCTAGGTCCTAGGTTCTAAGTTCAAAACCAAACAAAAACATGGATCCTTTTTTCGGGGATCCATGTTTTTTCTTTTTATTTTTGTTCTGTTGCTTCCTTTGTTTCTGTTGTTGCTTTGTCTTCGGTCATTTTTCCATCTATTATATGGTAGATTCGGTCGGCGTAGTTTTGTAGTCTTAGGTCGTGGGTTACTACTACTATGGCTTTGTTTTTTTCTTTGGCTAGTTCTTGTAGCATTTTTCCTACTTCGGCTACTCTGTCGGAGTCTAGGGCTGCTGTTGGTTCGTCTGCTAGGATTATTTCTGGGTCGGTGTAGAGGGCTCTGGCTATTGCTACTCTTTGGTTTTGGCCTCCTGATAGTTCTGAGGGGTATTTGTGTAGTAGGTCTTCTATTCCTAGGGTCATTATTAAGTCGTCGAAGCGTTTTTTGTCTAGGTTACCTTGTTTTTTTACTCGATCTACTAGTTGAAATTGTTCTCTGACGTTTAAGTATGGTAGGAGGTTGTATGATTGTAGGACGAAGCCTATTTTGTCTAGTCTTAATTTTTCCAGGTCTTTTTTTGAGGCGCTGGTTAGAGACTTGCCGTTTAGTTCGACGGTTCCTGATGTTGGTGTTTGTAGGCCTCCGGTTATGGTTAGGAAGGTGCTTTTTCCTGATCCTGATGGTCCTAGGACTAGGATCAATTCGCCTTTGTTGGCTTCAAAATTGATGTCGTGTAAGACGTGGACTTTGCTTAAGCCTTTTCCGAAGGTTTTGTTGATGTTAGTTAATTTAATGGTTGTCATGTTATCCTCCAATTACTTCGACGGGATCGACTTTGAGAATGGTTCTGATTGGGACTAGCGATCCTAAGATACTTGTCAAGACTAGTCCGATTGCTACTAGTGAGAGTAGTGGGATATTGAAACTCATTGGCACTGAGGTTGGGATACCAATCGCGGTTAGGATGGTCAAGATAGTTCCAATTACTAGGCCACTGATGACTAGGATGACGGATTGAGCGATAGTCGTTTTGATCAAGACTTTGGCTGGGATTCCTTGAGCTCTTAAAACAGCGTAGTTAGGGATCTTTTGGATCGTTAAGATGTATAAAAATACGGCAATGACGATCAATGAAATTATCATTAAAAAGGCTATCATAAAGGTAAATGTTGAATTTTGAGCGGAGTATCCAGGAAGTTTATCGATGAATTTCTGGATCGGATAGTTTTTCAAGTTAGCGTCGGAAAAATCAGTTTTTTGATTTTGCGAAACGACGGCACTAGCTGCTAAAGTCGTACCCATTCCTTTGATCTCTTGCCAGTCACTGATGCGACCGTAAAGGATAGGAGCCACGTTGATCTTGGCATTTTTAGTGAAACCGACGATCGTATATTTATCCTTAAGAGAATTAAGCTTGATCTTGTCGCCTAATTTATAGCCACTTTGTTCGAATTTTTCATCGGCGACTACTTCATGTGCTTTTGTTGCTTTATGACCAGATGTCAATTTTAGGTCTTTGTATAAATATTGATCTTTATCGATTCCTAAGTAAGTGGCCGAGATTTGGTCGACGCCTTTAGACTTGGCAACTACGGAAGATTGACCGATGTAGGCATCTTTACTACTTAACTTGATGTTTTTCGCTTGGTCCTCAGTGATGATCGATTGGCCTAAGCTGATATTTGAATCTTTGTTTAAAACGATACTTTGCGCGTTCCAAGATTTGATGGCATCGGTATTCGAATTAGCGAGGCCTAGTGCTAGACTCGTTAGGACGAAGATCAAATAACTGATCAAGACGATCATACCGATGATCAAGCCGTAACGTAGTTTTTCATGTTTGATCTCTTTGATTGCTAGAAACATTATTTATCACCTAATTCTTTTAATATGTTGGAGAAGCGAGTTAACCAAAAATCTTTGTGTGCTGGATCTAATAAAATTTGTTTGATAATTTCGTGAGATAGAGTGGTGGTCAACCAAGTCCGGTCGTCCAAGGTAGTAGATCGAATTTTTGCGAAGGTTCCTCAGACTGCGATGCTAAAAAAGCTTCATTAGTGGTGATATGTAATTTCATCAAATCATAATATTTGCTGTTATTAATTTTGTCGACAAAATTTGTGACTTCATTCAAGTAGTCAGCATTAGTTTGTTCACCAGGAGCTTGGAAATCCGCGTGGATGTTTTGGATGGCGAGACCGTATGTGTATAAATAAGCATCATTGATGTCATCAAAGTATTTGTAAAAAGCACCTCGGGCGATGCTTGCAGCCTTAACGATCCGCGATACTTTTGCGGTTGGTAATGTGTAGTGGGAAAATTCTTCGAGTAAAACTTGTTCGATCAATTGTTTTTTATTATTGTCTAGATTTTTAAAGGTTAACGATGTCATAGTTTCCTCCTTGGTGACACTGTGTCACTACCCAGTATATTAAACACAAAGTGACACGGTGCCAACTTATTTTTAAAATTAATTTTATTCTAATATAAAGTTACAATTTCTAATAAAGTGCTATAATAATAGCATCTACTTATTTAATTGGTTATAGTTAAATATATGGATGAATTATTTTAATTAAAAGGTAGGTATTTTTATGGCAGACGTTGAAGCTTATATTAAAGATCTGAAAGAAACAATCAAGCAACGAGATCCTAATCAACCTGAATTTCAAGAGGCTGCATTTACTGTTTTAGACAGTTTGAAACCTGTTTTAAAAAAGCATCCTGAATATATTAAAGCCAATATTCTCGGTTCTTTAGTTGAACCAGAACGTGCAATTCAATTCCGAGTTCCATGGCAAGATGATGAAGGAAACTTCCATGTTAACCGTGGTTTCCGTGTTCAATTTAACTCGGCAATCGGACCTTACAAGGGTGGTTTAAGACTTCACCCTAGTGTTAATTTAAGTATTGTTAAGTTCCTCGGCTTTGAACAAATTTTGAAAAATAGTTTAACCGGACTACCTATCGGTGGTGGTAAAGGTGGATCTGATTTTAATCCTAAAGGGAAGTCAGATTCAGAAGTCATGCGCTTTTGTCAAAGTTTCATGACAGAATTGCAAAAACACATTGGACCAGATTTGGATGTTCCAGCTGGTGATATTGGTGTTGGTGGTCGTGAGATCGGCTACTTGTATGGCCAATACAAGCGCTTGAACGGGTCACAAAATGGTATTTTGACTGGTAAAGGTTTGGAATACGGTGGCTCTCTTGCTAGAACTGAAGCTACTGGTTTTGGATTGATCTATTACTTGGACGCTTTGATCAAGGGTCAAAACGATCAACTCAAAGGCAAGAAGATCAAGATCTCTGGTGCTGGTAACGTTGCTATTTATGCTATTCAAAAAGCCCAAGAAAATGGCGCTAAAGTCGTAACTGTATCTGATTCAAATGGCTACATTTATGATGAGAATGGTATCGACGTTGATGTAGTTAAAGAGATCAAGGAAGTCGAACGTGGACGTATCAAGGAATACGCCGACAAGGTCAAAACCGCTACTTATTCAGAAGGTTCCGTTTGGGACCTTGATATCGATTACGATATTGCTTTGCCATGTGCAACCCAAAACGAAATCGATGAAAAGCAAGCAAAATTGATTGCTAAAGATGGAGCTAAGTATTTGGCCGAAGGTGCAAACATGCCAAGTACGACTGAAGCTATTGCCGTTTATAAAGAAAATGGCATCATCTATGGACCAGCTAAGGCTGCCAACGCTGGTGGTGTAGCTGTTTCTGCTCTTGAAATGAGCCAAAACAGTGAACGTCTATCATGGACTTTCGATGACGTTGATCAACAATTGAAAGAAATCATGGAAAATATTTACAAGAAGTCAGCAGCTGCTGATGAAGAATACGACCTCGGACAAGACTATCA
The DNA here is from genome assembly GCF_003946515.1 of Companilactobacillus zhongbaensis. Classification (GTDB taxonomy): domain Bacteria; phylum Bacillota; class Bacilli; order Lactobacillales; family Lactobacillaceae; genus Companilactobacillus; species Companilactobacillus zhongbaensis. The sequence goes on from NZ_RHOM01000002.1 coordinate 91,674, forward strand.
AGCTGGTGCTAATATCGCTGGCTTTGAAAAGGTTGCCAAGGCTATGCTAGCTCAAGGATTAGTTTAAAAATTAATTTCTGGGTAATGAAAAAGGACAAAACCGACAGATTCGGTTTTGTCCTTTTTGTATGTCTTAAGTAGTCATTTTAATACCAACGATACCGATCAATAATAATGCAATAAAGAACCAAGTTATACCAGGGATCTTATCGCCAAAAAACATTACGCCCATAATGATCGAACCGACAGCACCGATCCCGGTCCAAATCGGATAGGCCAGTGACAGTGGTAAAGCTTTTGTAGCTTTTGCCAAAAAGAAAAAGCTGGCGATCATTCCGACCACGGTAGCGATAGACCAGTCAAGCTTGGAAAATCCGTGGCTCATTTTCATCGTCGATGCCCAAACTACCTCAAATAGCCCAGCAATGACTAAGTAGATCCAATTCATATCAATTCCTCCTCGATTTTTTCGAAGGGATTTTCTCCGAAAAAATAGAGTACCCCCAATAATCCCTTCTATGGCCTAATGGAATTATTTTGAGCACTCTGTTTGTTAACACCCGGCGGTGATTTAAATTAAAAATATTATATCACAGGTAAAACTATTCTTCAGCAGGTAACACCGGGAATCGTTTTACGATGAATGTGAATAAGTAAGACATTGCTAAAATGATTGCTACAACGACATATGGTGAATGTGGATTCCAATCCATCAATGCACCAGACATCAAAGGTCCAACGATGTTACCGATCGAAGTTAGTGACATATTCATACCATTGATCAAGCCTTGTTGATTAGCCCGTCCAGCTTTTGTTAGCAAAGTCGTGATGGCTGGTCTCAATAAGTCAAAGGAACTGAAGATGATCAAAGTAGCAATGATAACTTCCGTTTTTGTTCTAGCGAACAAGATCCAACCAACTGACACAGCACTTAGTAAGTAACACAGACTGATCAGTTTGATCTCACCGATCTTGTTAACGAAAATGTTGAATAAACTAACTTGTAAGATCAAGGAAATAATCCCGTTAAGCGTTAATACTAAGGCAATCGTTCCTAATCCGAAGTTGAAGATCTGGTTAACGTAAATACTGTAAATACTTTCGAATCCTTGAAGCCCGAATGAGGCGATCAAGATCATTGTGAACAAAATGATGAATGGGATAGTCAAAAGATCACGATAGGAACCGGATTTTTTATCCAGCTGCTTTTGCGCGTCTTTTTCAAGTACCTCTTTGTCAGCATCGTGTAAGAACAGCTGTGTGAAGATGACACTGATGATACCGATACCGGCTGCGAACCAGAAAGGTGTCTTGTAGTCGATATTGGCAAGCATACCACCAATACCAGGTCCTAAGATCAAGCCACCACTGAAGGCTGCAGACAGCCAACCGATAACTTTGGCCCGTTCTTTCAAGGTAGTTAAATCTGATGCTAAAGCCATTGAAGTTGGAACTACCATGGCTGCTGATAAACCACCGATCAAACGAGAAATGTTGAAACCAGGCAAGGTAGTTGACATAGCGAAGATCACTTCAGAAACAGCGTAGATCAACAAACCTAAGACGATGATCGGTTTTCGACCAACTCGATCAGATATCCGACCAACGATTGGTGAAGCAATGAACTGAGCTAAGGCAAAAAGTGAAGTCATAACTCCCATATCTGATGTAGTATAGTGGAATTCATTTTTAATGAATGGGGTGACAGGTATGACCAAACCGATACCTAAACAAATTAAAAAGTTACTGAACACTAAAATATAAATCGATTTCTTATGCTTCATTTTTTACCTCCTCAAGATCACTACTTCAAAAAAAAAAGACCACCGAAACGGTAGTAGAAGTAGTCGTATTTTGAATCTCCTAAATAATTACGCTTTATTGCGCCTGATGAAACAGTATACAGCATAAATATTATAAAGAAAACACTTTTAACACATTGGTAATATTCTTGTATTAATAAATCGTATGAAGGTCTAAGCCAATGGGGATGTGGGATGGAGAGGTCGGTTGGAAAATATACACAATCTTTACTGATAATATACATTTTATTTACATCACTTTTATATACTTTAAAAACAGCATATTTCTTTGCGTGGTAATACGGGGGAATTAGTACTGCAATACACAATTGATTGCTAGGAAATTCATTGGGGAAATTATGGGGAAATTTAAGGTAATTCAAATAACAGATACACATTTAACTCCTGAAGGGGAACGGGCTGTAAATAATCAAAAAATAGACCCGGTTTTAAAACTTAATAGCATTTTTATGGATATTTCAAAAATGACCGATAAACCTGATATGATAGCAATTACTGGAGATTTGATTCATCAGGGTAGTGTCGATGACTACCGAAAGTTGGCACGCTTTATCAGTAGACAGATGGATAAATTAAATATTCCTATTAATGTCATTTTAGGAAATCATGATATTACGTCTGCTTTTTATACAGGATATTTATCTCAACCTGTTCAGTCAAAATACTACTATTTAGTACCAACGAAGAACTACAATTTCTACTTCCTTGACAGTAAGTTTTACGACTACGAGCAAGGATATCTTGGTCAAGAACAATTGACCTGGTTGCGGGACAATTTGGAAGATGAACCTAAGAAGAAGTCGGTGATTTTCTTACATCACCCGGTTGCAGGTCCATCGATCCAACACATGCAGTACAGCATTTTGCAAGAGGGTCAAGAATTATTGGATGTTATCAAACATAGTCCAGTCATGGCGGTTTTTTCTGGTCACATTCATTTCTCGACTACTTTTACTAAGAGCAAGATTTTATTCCACACTACGGATTCTAGTGCTTATCACATTAACTGTGATGACCATCATAAACATTTGATTTATGATGCTACCAACTACGACATCATTACGATTGAAGACGATAATATTGGTGTTGAGACTCGTTGTTTATTGGCGGGACAAGACGTGATCAATCACGTTGATGTTGGTGATACTGGATTTGTTGACCCTGGGATTTTCCAATAAAAAAGTGCGATTTAACATTTTTACGTTAAATCGCACTTTTTGCATTCAGTCATATTCGACGAATTATTCTAATTCGAGTTTTTTCTCGTGACGTCTGATCATTGGCATGATGAAGCCAAGTCCGAATAAGACAATCACGGTGATGACGTTTAATAATAGTTGATGATCGAACGCTTTAGTTCCAAAGTCTGCTTCTTGAGGGATGAACCCTAAGGTTGCACAGACGAAGGTGAAAGCTAGACACCAACCACCGACGAGTAAGGCACCTTTTTTACTGTTGATGAAGGTGTAGTCGGATTTGAACTTGTTTTGTTGCCAACGGACACAAATGAAGGCGAAGAAGACCCAACAAGTTTTGTATGGTGAAATGATACCGTTGATGTTTAGGAGCCAGTTATAAATGGTGTTGATGTTAGGCAAGGTTCCGGTCAATAAGAGTAGGAACAAGCTTAACCCTGAAGTCATCATGTATGAGTGTACTGGACGACCATTTTTGTTTTTCTTCGTCATCCATTTTGGCATGAAGTTGTCAGCTACGTCACCAGCGAAAACACGACTGGAGGCATCGAGTAGGACAGCTAGTTGAGCCATCATGAAGATAGCTTGTACGACGGCGAAAATGTACATCAAGAGTTTTCCTAGACCAAGGCTTTGGCCTAATAAACTAAAGGCGTAGTATGGACCGTTCATCTTGAAGTCGTGCGGGATATGGTTGGCGTTGAAAAACATTGCGAGAGCTAACGTCCCGAAGATGGTCAAGAATGCCGTCATTAACGCTAGTAGCCACATGGCTTTAGGAAATTCGTGTTTTGGATCACGCATTTGCACGATGTAAGGTGCAGCTAGTTCGGCACCAGACATGGCAAAGATCAGCAACCCGGTAGTTGAGAAGTATTTCAAACTAAATTTCGGCATGAATGCTCCCCAGTCAAAAGGCTGTGTTGCAATCGGTGAACCGTTCATGACGGCATATCCTGCTAGTAAGACGAAGAGAACGGACATGACGAACATGGCTCCACCACCGATCAGTGATAAGATCTCTAGAGAATTTTTAAAGACATTCTCCAATAAAATAAAAATAAGAATAATAGCAAAAGTTAACATTCCGAACCAGAACGTCGACATTTTTTTATCTAAAGTGTTGTTACCTAGAAACATCCAACTAAAGGACACGATGACCGAGTTAGAAACGTCCACGATGTAAGGCACACTTTGTACCCAATACATCCAAGAAGTCCAGTAACCTAATGTATCGTTACTACTGCGACGGACCCAAGAAGCCAGCCCTCCGCTTTGGTTATCAAAGGTCAAACTCATTTGGCTAACGATCAATTCATAAGGAATGACGTAGGCGAATAATAGGAAGATCCAAGAAATAACAACTGATAATCCCTGATTTTGGAACGGATAAAAAATATTTTCAAAACTAATAATGGTAACGAAGTCGATCAGCGCAATGACTGGCCAACTTAAATAATGCCGTTTAGGCTCTAAAGTCTCCAATTTTACTTTCCCCCGAAATATATAGAAAATCTATTTAAAGTAAAATTAGTAATTAGGGGGTTTTAGTGTCAGCAAAGAACTATTGATTTTCACTTGTGTACTACCTCGACAGATATATATAATCAAAACTGTAATGCTTTTTGATTGTGAAATTATCACTACACAATTGTAGGGAATAATAGTTCATAATGAAAGTTATTTTTGAAATTAATCAAAGAAAATGGGAGAAAATAATGAGTTTTCTGAAAATTGCTATCACAGATGATGTGAAAAATTTTGTTCCTAGTCAATGGGACGTGCTACCGTTCAGTCAAAAGGTTCCACCAGCAAGCCTTGCTGCTATCGTATTGAACCGATCTGACCAAGCTAATATTTCGGTGGCCCGAGACATCCAAAAGACTTCCGGACTTGGCATTCCCATAATCACAATTTCTGAAAATGACTCAGTAAGCGATGTAAAACGATCGATTACTGAAAAAATTGAAAAATATCAGCAAGAAATGGTCCCTGGATTTTTAACGGACTTGATTGATTTTGCCCAAAAGCGTCCGATCAGTTTTACTACGCCAGGGCATCACAATGGACAATATTTCGACTTGCATCCGGCAGGTGTTATTTTTAACCAATTTTTTGGCAAGAATTTAATGTTCGCTGACACTAGTGATACGGTTGCCCAATTGGGAGATACGATGACCCATGAAGGCACACCGCTAACTGCGGAGCAAAAAGCCGCCCAAACTTATCATGCTGATAAAGTGTATTTTTGTACGAACGGAACGACTAGTGCTAATTCTATCTGTGCCAGTGCATTGTTGACCGAAGGAGATTTAGTTTTATTCGATCGTAACAATCACAAATCGCTGTACAACAGTGCCTTAGTCATGTCCGGGGCAAAACCAGTCTACGTGCCAACTGACCGCAATCCATTAGGTCTGATCGGTGAAATGGATCCCGACTTTTTAAATGAGGACGTCATTCGTCAAGAAATTGCCAAAGTCGATCCTGAAAAGGCTAAAGCCAAACGTCCATTCCGTCTAGCTGTTTTGCAGCTAGAAACATATGACGGGGTATTTTATGATGTAAAGTGGTTGATCGATAGGATCGGTAAACTTTGCGACTACATCTTGTTTGACTGCGCTTGGGGTGGATTCGAGCAATTTGTACCGATCATGCAGCATTTGTCGCCGTTGTCATATGAATACGGCCCGGATGATCCCGGTATCTTAGTGACCCAATCGTTGCACAAACAACAAGCCGGTTTAGCGCAAACTTCGCAGATCTTGAAAAAAGATGCTCATCTCAAAGGTCAAGAACGTTATGTGGACCACAAGCACTTCAATAATGCCTATCTGAAATTTGTCACCTCGAGTTATTCTTATTCGATCTATGCTTCACTGACTGTCAATGCCTACGTTACCGCAGGACAAGGCAATATAAATTGGTGGGATAAGACTTTGCGGATGGGGATCGAATTCAGAAAACAGCTGCTGAAACGATCACAACTCTTCAAACCACTAGTCCCAACGGATTTTGCCGAGATATCGACCGATAACTTAGCTAATAATAGTAAGTATTGGACACTCGATCATAACGAGGATTGGCTCGGATTCAATAAAATGGCGCCGGGACAAGCAATGTTTGATCCACTAAAGATCACTATTACGACCCCAGGGATCGACATCAAACATCAACAATATGAAAAAACAGGTATCCCAGGTCCAGTCGTAGCCGAATTTTTAATGGAGCAACAGATCATTCGGGCTAAAGATGATCTTAATTCCTTGCTATTTTTACTGACACCAGGAGATTCACAGGCAGAAATGGATCGATTGTTGGAGACGTTATTAAGATTTGAAGATCATTATTTAAATGATGATCCACTAGTTGATGTTTTACCAGAATTAGTTAAGGTTCACCCCAAGCGTTATGAAGGGTATACTTTAAAACAGTTGTGCCAAGAAATGCATCAGTATTATGCTGACAATCAAACGTTCAGCTTGCAAAAGCAGCTTTTTGAAAAAGCCGACATGCAATCATATGAGATGACGCCTAAACAAGCTGACACTAAGTTCATGCGCAATCAAAGTAAACTAGTCGACTTGAAAAATATTGTCGGACAAACAGCGATGGAAGGAGCACTTCCTTATCCACCAGGAGTCTTCATCGTTGCTCCCGGAGAAAAGTGGCAGTCGATCGATCAAAAATATTTTGAAGTTTTAGTTGGTGCCATCGAACGTTTCCCAGGATTTGTACCAGAGATCCAAGGAGTATATTGGCAAACAGACAATGAGGGACACATTTCAGTTCAAGCAGAAGTTTTAAAATAAGAGGAGGAATTACACATGGCCTTGTCATGGAAAGAAAATTTACCAGAAGAATTAAGTCAAAAAGTAGCAAAAGTTGAAAAAATGATTCAACCTAAGATCGATGAGATCGACGAACAAGTTTTATATACGCAACAACGTGTCTTAGATTTGTTTAGAGAAAACCAAGTTGGTGAAGAAGACCTAGTTTCTTCAACCGGATACGGATACGATGATATCGGCCGTGATAAGATCGAAAAAATTTACGCCGGATATTTCAAAACTGACGACGCCTTAGTTCGACCACAGTTTGCCTCAGGTACCCATGCTATCTCGACAGCCTTGTTCAGCATGTTGCGTCCGGATGATACTTTGTATTATTTGACGGGAACACCTTATGACACGATCCAAGAAGTCATCGGTATCGCCGGCAACAACCAAGGAACGATGACCGACTACGGTATCAAGTTTAGAACTGACGAATTAAAAGAGGACGGTTCTGTTGATTATCAGGCCGCTAAAAAGTCATTATCAGAAGACAAATCGATCAAAGTTGTAGCCATTCAAAGATCACGTGGTTATGCTGTCAGAGACAGTTTCACAGTTGAAAAAATCGTCGAAATGATCAAGTTTGTTAAAAAGATAAATCCTAACGTCAACATTTTTGTCGATAACTGTTATGGCGAATTTTCCGAAATGGAAGAACCTACTTTTTACGGGGCCGATATCATGGCTGGTTCACTATACAAAAATGCCGGTGCTGGTATCGTCAAGAGTGGTGCCTACATCGTCGGAAGATCTGACTTGATCAATGGGGCGGGTTCTAGACTAACTGTTCCTGGTGCTGGAAAGGGTGAAGGGGCAACTTGGGGATACATGCGCGACTTTTACCAAGGCTTCTTCTTAGCTCCACATACTACTGGTGAAGCATTGAAGGGAACTGTCTTTACAGCAGCCTTGTGCGAAGAAATGGGGATGACTGTTTCTCCAAAATGGGATGCTCCTAGAACGGATATCGTTCAAACTGTCAACTTTGGGAAACCAGATCCAATGATCAAGTTTTGTGCTGCCATCCAACATTATTCACCAATGAACTCCTTCGTTGACCCAATTCCTAGTCATCAAGACGGCTACGAAGATGAAGTCATCATGGCTTCCGGAAGTTTTACTGAAGGATCAACTATCGAGTTATCATCAGATGGTCCTATCAGACCACCTTATTCACTTTACATTCAAGGTGGACTATCTTACGCTCACGTAAAAATTGCGATAACTAGAGCGGTAAACGACACTTTCTACAAATAAAATAAGCAAGCAAAAAGCTATGGTATCAAGAGTATGAACTCTTAACACCATAGCTTTTTTTAATCCATATTTAAAAAGTCTCTTGATAAATTACTGTGTCTCTTACTTAAGAAGAACAAGCCACTGAACCAAACCAAGGCGAAAATCAAAGATATCAACGTGCTCTTTTCAAAGACCATCATCACGGCTACAATTGCAAAGAAAACTAACACGATATAGTCGCTGACGGGTGAGAAAGGCATTTTAAAGAAAGTATTTTTGGGATGTTTCTTCCGAAATTTCAAGTGAGCTAAGATAATAGTTCCCCAGATGAATAAGAAACTAGTAGTTGCAACACCAGTGATCAGTGAGAAAACATCGTTTGGCATAATGATGTTCAACAAGGTCGAGAGAGCAATCAAGATCGATGAGAGCAAAATTGCCATTGATGGCACGTGATGGATCGATAATTTGCTGATCTTATTAACTCGAGGGCTCTTTGACTGACTGGTCAATTCAGACAACATACGACCAGTGGTGAAGAGGGCGCTGTTACATGAAGAGGCAGCTGCAGTGATGACAACGAAGTTGACGATGTCAGCTGCACCTTGGATTCCTAGTTCCTTAAAGACCATAACGAATGGACTAGATGAAGGATCCAGACCGGTCCAAGGGAAGATGCTCATGATAACAGCTAAAGATCCAATGTAGAAAATCAATATCCGTAAAGGAATACTGTTGATAGCTTTAGGCATGATTTTTTTTGGATCTTGGACTTCAGCAGCAGTCATACCGATCATCTCAATACCGACAAAGGCGAAAACAACCATAGGTAATGACATGAAAAATCCTTGCCAGCCGCGAGCGAAGAAGCCACCGTCTTGAATTAGATTTGCAGGAGTAGCCACTCCTGCGGAAGTCTTGTATCTAAAAATTATCAAGAATATACCCACAACGATCAAAGCTAAGATGGCAAAAACTTTGATCAAAGCGAACCAGAATTCTACTTCACCAAAAGCTTTCACGGTGATCAAATTAATACAAACAAGAATAATCAACGTGATTAATCCTGGTACCCATTGGGGCAAGTTTGGTATCCACAATTTGATATAAACCCCGATGGCGGTAAGTTCAGCCATTGCAATGGCAATCCAACTAGCCCAATAGGACCAACCAATGACAAACGCGGTTCGCTTGCCTAAATAATCATAAATAGTTTCGACAAAAGAATGATATTTCAAATCGGATAAAAGTAGTTCCCCGAGTGCTCGCATGATCCAGAAACAGATAATACCAGTTAGTAAATATGCTAACAATATTGCTGGTCCTGCTAAGTGAATCGATTTACCGGCACCAAGGAAGAGACCAGTACCAATGGCACCACCGATAGCAATCATCTCAACTTGTCTACCAGTTAAACTTCTGGATAACTCATTTTTTCCAGATGAGATTGTTTCTTCTTCTTCCATATTCGTAACCTTCTATAATCCCAATATTTAAAATAACTACACAAATGGCACATAGTAAATATTTGTACAAAAGCAATGTAAGTTTATAGCATGAATTAAATCTGCCATGGGGTCAGGTAGCAGCTTTATTCGTTCTTAATTATCGCAAGAAAAGAAAACAGAAATTACTCAAATATGAAAAAATGTTTTTAAAATTATAAGGATAAAAATATAAAAACAATCAGGATAAACGCTATTTATCATAAAATTATTTGAATATATTATGAAATTATAAATTTATAAATCGAATAAAAGTTGTAGTATAATTTGAACCAAAATAACTTTTGGAGGGATTAGATGAACCATCTCAAACATCGTTTTGATGGCACTACCACTCGGAAAGTCCTATACTACACAGCTTTGTTAAATGTTTTTATCGTATTACTAGTATTTTCGATTGGCAATAGTACTAAGACCGTTTTTGCTCAAGAAACCAAATTACCATTCATAGATGATGCACATTTAGGAGATTTAGAAGAAACTACAGGTGATAAGGATGATTTACAACACGCTGTCGAAAGTGCACCAGATGGATTACCGTTGAAAGACTATTTTCAATTAGGTGAGTTTCCATCAGGACAAATACTAAACACCGCGAAAGTTATTTCACATAAAAATAATGTTTATGATGGATCCAGTTTATTGTTAGTAAATAATTCAATCAGACAATTAGGAGCAATCTGGGGAAATCCAGACCAAGATAATTATTTTGATCCTACCTTATTTCAGACCATGTCAATGTGGGTTTACCTCGGTCACTCAAAATCTAATTTTGAACAGGGTGATAATTCTGTAGGGGATATTCCTACACATGTAGGAGACGGTATGGCATTGGTATTTCAAAATGACCCTAGAGGTGTCGGTGCAATTTCGACGTATAAGGAAGATAAGGGAGATGAGAAAATAAGATTAGGAACCGGTGAGGCAATGGGGGTATGGGGTCCGAATTTTAACAACAAGTTATATGAAAATGGAGAAAGCTTTTCAACGAACGATGGAATTACATTGAAAAAAAAGATTGCCTCTATGGCTATCCAAAAAAGTCTGGCTTTAGAATTTGATACTTATCCCGATAACTCGGCAAATTTTATTGATCTTAATAATTTGGGAATTTCGTTTGACATGGGTAAACAAGGACAACACATATCACTTGGTTATCCAGCAAACCCCGAAATTTATGAACCTCACTTATCTGGATATGATTCCAACCGAAGTCGAAAGTTGTACTATCGAATGGTTCACAATAGGAATACGACAGTTGATAATCAGTATTTAGCCAATGGAAATTGGCATCACATTACAATTAAATGGAATCCGAATACAAAAAGGTTATATTGCTTTTTTGATGATCGAGATAAAAACAAAAATATACAACATGCACAGGTAACCATCAGTTCAGCAATCGATTTGAGTGTTTTTGATCTTAAAAATAGCCATAAATTACGATGGGGATTTACAGGATCGACAGGTGAATTTTCCGAGAATAACTTGATAGTGTTTGAATCGATACCATCGTTTGTAAATGCTGAATTGAACATGCAAATTTTTGATAGATCTACTGGAACGATTGTTGGTGAAAATCTTGAAAACTCTGAGGGAAATTCCACTTTCTACCCATCTGCAAATGCGGGTGATACACTGGATTTCACTTATGACTTAAACTACCAGTCTGGTATCAAAAACTGGGACAAGATTGTTGCCAATATTAATTTGTCGTCCGAAGTGGAGTACCTATCGTCCTATGTTGACTACAATGATGGTGATCCAGTTGAGGAAGTTAAAACTAATCCTATGAGTGGGAATAAGTTTACTTATCATATTGGAAAATCACTGACTCCATCGCATAATAAAGCTACGTTGCATATAATCACAAGGGTAAAACCAGTTTCAAAAACGAATTTTGTCTCCGGACAGCTTGCAAGATTTGAAGGTGATTATTTAATAAAAGACGGAATGTCGCCTCAGTTTAGAATTGCTTCTAATGCATTGAACATGCGAGTTGATCCGGAGCAAATAGATTATCAAGAGATGTCACAAGTTCCTGATGATTCGCTGATAAATTGTTATGTATGGAACAATAAGCCTAATAACGATCTTTCAGGAGTCTCGTTAAGTGTTAGTGTAAATGGCACATCCTTACCTAAACAAAAACTTATAAAAGAGACATCTTATTATGTTCCTACTAAGATTGCAATTCCTAAAAGCCAACTGCAAGAAGGGACAAATACGGTCGTTATTAAGACGGAAGAAACGGATGGCAGACAAACTTTTACTTGTACAAAAACTGTTTTCATAAATGTCGGAGGAAACGTAAGAATTAGTTACCGGACCCACGATGTTAGTTTTGCAACCATTAACGGTACCAGTGGTAATAAATTAGTCCCTCGGTCAGGAATATGGAAGGTGGATGTTACAGACACCAGGAAAAGAGGCTCGGATTGGCGTGTATCTGCTCAAGCAAGTCCTTTGACTAATACTAAAACTGGCTTGCGGTTTAACGGAAAGATGGTCTTTGTTGATAAAAATAACAATCGGCACTTGTTAAATGACCAAGTTGAGGTTGGTCATGCAATAAAGGCGACTGATAAGTCTGAAACTTGGAACCTTGTTGATCAATGGTCAAATAATCAAGGCATCCAGTTACAGACTGATAATTCAGTTGAAGAAGGGGATTACCAAGGACAAATCTCATGGATACTAGTCAATAGTCTATAATTACATTCCTCGTTAAGTAGAACCAACAACGAATGGCACTAATAAAATAGTGTTAGCATTAGTGAATTATTTCACCAATTCTATTGAATTCCAACCCAAAACCAGTTATATTTTATATAGATAGGTATCTATGTATCCTATTTGATCGGTAAATTTTTCAAAGCAAAGGGGAAGAATTATGAAAAAAATAGAATTGTTCGAACCAGCTATGTGTTGTCCAACTGGAGTTTGTGGACCATCTGTCGATGAGACTTTGTTGATGATCACTAATTCCTTTGAAGCATTACAAAAGGTGGTGGATGTTGATGCTAAACGTCACTGTCTATCAGATGAACCGGCTACTTTTTCTAAAAATCCTGATGTTTTAAATGCCATCAAAAAAGATGGAAAAGATGCTTTGCCAATTACTATCGTTGATGGAAAGGTAGTCAAAGTGGGCGAATATCCTACCCAGGATGAATTGACTCAATACACTGGTGTTGTTTTTAAAAACGAAAACGCTGATGCAGTAAGTAAATAATTCATCTGAAAAGGGGTGTTCAAAATGGATTTATACGATCCTTCTGATCTCAATTTAACTAAGTATTTATTTTTTACTGGGAAAGGCGGGGTAGGTAAAACCTCCGTTGCTTGTGCTACTGCAATGAATATGGCTGATCGAGGCCAAAAAGTCATGTTAGTCAGCACAGATCCGGCTTCTAATTTACAAGATGTTTTCCAAATGGAACTGACGAATAAACCGACACCGATTACTGGGATCCCTAATTTGTCGGTCGCAAATTTTGATCCCGTCACAGCAGCTGCTGAATATCGTGAAGGTATCGTCGGTCCTTATCGTGGCGTCTTACCTGATAGTGCAATCGAAAATATGGAAGAACAGTTGTCAGGGTCTTGTACCGTCGAAATTGCCTCCTTCAACGAGTTTGCCAACTTTTTGACGGATCAAACGATCGAAGAAAACTACGATCACATCATTTTCGATACTGCACCGACCGGTCACACTTTGCGGATGTTGCAATTACCATCGGCTTGGAATGATTATTTAGATGAAAACACGACTGGTGTTTCATGCTTAGGCCAGCTGTCAGGTCTTGGTGATAAAAAACAAATGTATGAGCATGCTGTAGAAACGCTCAATGATGGCAAGACTACGACTATCGTCATCGTCAGTCGGCCACAGCGAGCTTCATTGATCGAATCAAAACGTGCGTATACCGAACTAGAAAAATTAAACATCGATCATCACATCTTGATCATCAACGGAATTTTGGAAGAGGCTGATGATGACGTCTCACAAGAAATTTTCCATCAACAACAATATGATCTGAAAAATATTCCAGAAATCTTGCATCACTTGAAGACTTTTTACGTTCCACTTCGTCCCTACAATGTGATGGGAGTTAAAAATATCCGTACACTGTTGAACCAGCAACAACCTAAGGTCGCTCCAATGCCTGCCGAAAAACTCGATTTTAAAAATCTTCAAGATATCGTTGACGATTATATTAAAACTAATAAGAAAATTATCTTTACGATGGGAAAAGGCGGCGTTGGAAAAACAGCCGTGGCCATTAAAATTGCCAAAAAATTTGTCGCAGCAGGTAAAAAGGTTCGATTAGCAACGACGGATCCGGCCGATCACATCGATCTTTATTTACCAGACAAGACTGGTATTACCGTTAGTCACATTGATGAGCAAAAAGAATTGGCAGACTATCAAAATGAGGTCATTTCTAAAGCACGTAAATCGATGGATGATGACAACCTGGACTACGTTAAAGAAGATCTACGTTCACCTTGTACGCAAGAAATAGCGGTCTTTAGAGCTTTTGCTCGAATCGTTGATCAATCTCAAGATGAAATCGTGGTTATCGATACTGCACCAACGGGTCATACTTTACTGTTGTTAGAGTCGACTCAAAATTATGCTCACGAGGTACAACGCTCCTCTGGCGAAGTTCCTGAATCCATTCAAAAGCTGTTACCACGCTTGCAAGATCAACAACAAACTGAAGTTTTAACCGTGACGTTGCCAGAAACGACACCGATTTATGAATCAGTCAGGTTGAATCAAGACCTTGATCGAGCTAAAATAGCTCATACTTGGTGGTTAGTAAACCAAAGTATGTATGCTACTCAAACGACCAATGATATTTTAAGCGTTCGAGCTAGTGAAGAGCTCGAGTGGATCGAGAAGGTCGCTGATATTTCACAAGGTAATTACGCTGTGGAACAGTGGGTACCTGACTTCGAACAAAATATGGTCCATTAAAATTTTTAAAAAAAAGTAGGTGGGAGAAAGTTGGATTATCAAAAAAATGCCAAGATGATCAAAGCCATGGCTGATGCAAACAGATTGAAAATCATTGATATTTTGTCCTGTGGAACCATGTGTGCTTGTGAAATTTTGGAAAACTTTGATTTTACACAGCCAACTTTGTCGCACCACATGAAAGTCCTCCAAGATGCTAACATCGTTACGGCTGAAAAAAATGGCAAGTGGCAAAATTACACGCTTGATCCACAATTTGTTAAACAGTTGCCATTGTTTACTTATAATTTGTTAAAATCAGATGAAACCTGTATTTGCCATCAAAAGAAGGCTACTAGTTAGCTAAAAATGGGAGACAATATGTCAAAGAAAATTTATTTTTTGTGCACCGGAAATTCTTGTCGCAGTCAAATGGCTGAAGGATTTGCGAAGGATATTTTTGGTGAAGATTGGATGGTAAGAAGTGCCGGAGTTGAGATGCACGGATTGAATCCCCGGGCAGTTAGTTCCATGAAACTTGCCGGAATCGATATTTCGCAACAAACTTCTACTTTGATCGATCAAGATTATTTGATGTCTTGCGATGTGGTCGTGACACTTTGCGGTGATGCCAAAGATAAGTGTCCAATGACACCGCCTGAGGTCAAACGGATCCACTGGCCTTTGCCAGATCCTGCACAAGCCACAGGTTCGGAAACTGAAATTATGGAAGTTTTTAACCAGGTAAGGGATACGATCAAATCAAATGTCGACCAGCTTTATCAAGAATTAAACTAAAAAGCCGCCATCTTAGGCGGTTTTTTTAATGCAAATATTTATCTCTGATTTCTTGTGGTATTTCTTTTCCGCCATCGTAATACTGATCATCTGCTTCAGTAATATCACGCAACTTCCTAGCTGGTGTCCCCACAACGATAGTGTTGGCAGCAACGTCTTTAGTGACGACACTTCCAGCACCGACAACAGCATTGTCACCGATCGTTACACCAGGAAGAATAGTCGAACTGGCACCGATCCAGACATTTTTACCGATGGTGATCGGTTTGTTGTACTGCATCTTCTTGAGCCGAAGTTTGGGAGAAATAGGGTGGGCTGCAGTCGCAAAGGTCACGTTCGGACCGATCATGCAGTCTTCACCAAAGCTGATCCGACCATCATCGACAAAGTTGCAATTGTAATTGATAAAAATATCCTTGCCGAAGTTGGCGTTGTACAGTCCACAATTGGCATTGATCGGTGGCAAGATGTACAAGTTGTCGCCATATGTACCAATGACTTCTCGCAAGATCTTGTCACGATCTTTTAAACCTTGGGGCGTTTCCGGTGTTTGGTTGTATTCAAAGATCTTTTGGACCAAACTATGTTGATACTCGAGAAAGTCTTCATCAGCACTGTCGTAAATTTCGCCAGAACTTGTAACTTTCTTGAACTCTGCTAATTTTTCTTTTGATATCATTAGGCTACCTCTCATTAAGACTATTCTTCAATCATACCTTATTAATTGATATGAAATTAATGTTCATAAAATATTCAATCTTTTTTAAGTTTAGATAAATGGAGCTTCAGTATAGTTTAAGTAATGAAACAAATACAAACTTAAACGAAGGAAGTATTCTTATGAGATGGGTACCATTAACATTAATTTTATTTTTTACTGTGATCAGTGCGATCAACATTTATAAAAAGCAGACTGCCACGTTGAATCGAAGTTTTTCTTTGATCGGAGTAGTCTATTTAATGCTGCTAGAGATTATCGTCTTCACGCCTATCTCATTTGATGGCTCACAAATTTACGTCATGTCTGCAGGGATAGGGAAAGTCAATTTGTTTCAATTGGACGTTTTTGAATTAGGCTTTTTCGAAAATATTTTGTTGACGGTGCCATTGGGGATGTTTATCAAGGCATATTTTAACGATATCTCTCTTTCAGACACAGCAATAATCGGCTTGTTCGTCGGTAGTTGGATCGAAATTGCCCAATATTATTTGTCCCATGCATTCTTGATCAATCGTTCGAGTGATATTAACGACGTGATTGCCAATGCTTTAGGAATCGTCGTTGGGGCAGTAGTGGTCAAAACGGTGGTAAACTTGTTGAAACGAAATCAACGGGTGCCAGAATTGACTGCGTTGATTGATTAAATTACAAATTAAATCAGTTAAATTCAAAATTAACTAGTAATTTGTTGCAAAAACCTGTAAAGTAATCTCTTGCAGGTAGCCTACCTGTTATTTACAAGTGGCAGTTTTGCACATTCCAAGGTTTCAATTGTAAGATTGCCCAGGGTCGAACATCAGGATGATGTTCGGCCTTTTCTTTTTGCCTAAAATGTTTCTTCCATTGGACCCAATTTAAGGGTCTTTTTTTGTATTATCTTGTTCATATTGCAAGTGGATAGTTTACACTATGATTATATGGTAGAAATTATTGGAAATTTGCTATTCATTGAATTCGGAGGGGGAATAATATGAATAAAGAAATTATGGTTCGTGGTGGTAAGGTCAATAATTTAAAAAATATTGACGTAAATATCCCACTTAATAAATTTGTCGCTATTTCGGGTCCCTCAGGTTCTGGGAAAAGTTCTTTAGCGATGGGTATTTTGTATGCTGAAGGGTCACGTAGATATTTGGAAGCTTTGTCGACTTATACGAGAAGACGGATCAGCCAAAGTAAACGTTCTGACGTTCAAGAAGTCAAAAACATTCCTTCAGCAATCGCCTTACGGCAACGTCCCGGAGTACCTTCCGAACGCTCAACGGTTGGTTCGATGAGTGAGATCTTCAATGTAGTACGTCTGATTTTTTCACGGTTAGGTTCAACGGTTTGTCCAAACGGTCATTGGATCGCCCCTAGTTTGAAAATTGCTCAAGCGATGGACCTTCCCGGAGGTGCTGACAGCCGAATGGGTATCATTTCTTGCCCTGTCTGTGGAGTTGAGTTTATGGCTAAGGCTGCCGAAGATTTTGCTTTCAATTCCGGCGGAGCTTGTCCTCAATGTCACGGTACTGGTAAGATTCGCGAACTCGATGAAAGCAAACTGATCGGTGACGAGAACTTGACGTTGGATCAAGGAGCAGTGGATTCTTGGCACTTGCCAGGTCGTAATTTCATGCCGACAGTTGCTGCAAGTCTAGGGGTTCGCACGGACGTCCCTTACAAAGACTTGACCGATAAGCAAAAAGATATTGTGCTTCACGGCGAGAAAAAACAATATTCAGTCGATTTTCGCACATCTACCGGTCGAGTTTTCCACACTGATAAAACTTTGTACGAAAATGCCTATGAGGCAGTTTACGATTCGTTGAAGACGGTCAAGAGTGAACGCTCGATCAATAAGATCAATCAGTTTTTCCATTTCTCCGTTTGTCCAACTTGTCATGGAACTCGTTTGAATCCAGAGCTATTGACCCAGATCGTCGGCGAAAAAAATATTGCTGAAGTATCGGATCTAACACTAGGTAGTTTGCACGTTTGGGAAGAACAAACGAAGAGCGAATTGCCTGATGAGCTACAAGCGATGGCGAGAATACTTTTTAAAAACTTGCACGACACCTTGCAACCATTGCTCGATCTTGGCTTGGATTATTTGACCTTGTCGAGAAATGGAAATACTTTGTCGACTGGTGAGTTGCAACGGATCCAATTAGCCAAAACATTACGGACCGAAACTACTGGTGTTTTGTACGTCTTGGATGAGCCTTCGATCGGTTTGCATCCTGATAACGTCAAAGGTTTGATCAACATTTTTCATAAGTTGATCGATCAAGGCAATTCGTTAGTTGTAGTTGATCACGAGGTCGATATTATTAGTGCTGCTGATTGGGTGATCGAAATCGGACCAGGTTCTGGCGATGCTGGTGGTAATGTCATTGCAGAGGGAACTCCGCAAGACTTAGTTAATAACCAAGATTCCTTGATTGGACCGTTCATTTCCGGAAAAGCTAATATTATGAATGAAAAAGTCCCAGTCAAAAAACAAGCTGAAGGTCATTCCACTGCTTTTGAGGTCGATAATTATTTCAATTTACACGATATTAAAACGCAAATTCCTAATAACGAGATCACCGCAATCACTGGTTTTTCTGGAGCTGGTAAAACTAGTTTGATCTTGGATAGTTTGGTCCCAGCAATCGAAGCTAAAGAAAAGAAACAAGCATTGCCCAAACAAATTAAAGCAATGACGACTGACTTAGACCATGTCGTCAGTATCGATGCCAAACCGGTGGGTAAAAATACTCGATCAAGTTTGGCAACCTATACAACAATCATGGATAATTTACGTCGCATGTTTGCCGATTTACCGGAGTCTAAGGCTAAGAAGTACGGTATTTCGTATTTTTCATACAATAGTAAACAAGGAGCTTGTGAACATTGTGGTGGTATCGGAAAGATTTCTTTAGACATTCAATACTTACCTGACATGGAAGAAGTTTGCCCATATTGTCACGGTAATCGATATAAAGATGAGATCCAACAGATCAAGTGGCATGGCTATTCGATCGTCGACTTGCTCGATCTATCCGTTAAAGAGGCCATCGATGTCTTTAAATCAGAGCCCAAAATTGAAAAGCAATTAAAATTACTCGATGAGATCGGTTTGAACTACCTTCATCTCGGTGAAAGTACTCCTGAACTTTCCGGTGGGGAAGCTCAACGTTTGAAACTAGTCAATCATTTAACTGGTAAGCAAGACAAGACAATGTTCGTTTTCGACGAACCATCCGTTGGCTTGCATCCCATCGATGTTCAAACTTTGCTTGGGGTAATGAACAAGCTCAAAACTCAAGGGGCTACGATCATCATTATTACTCATGATCTAGATCTGATGACCAATGCTGACTATTTGATCGACCTTGGTCCTAAAGGTGGCGCTGCCGGTGGGAAACTAATGGCCGCCGGAAAACCAACAGACTTAGTCAAAACAGCTCAAAGTTTAACTATCGATTATTTGAAGGAACATTTTGAAAAATTTGATTTGATGTAAGTTTTTTTTAGAGAATATTCAGAGGAACCAATTCAAATTGGTGACAAAACATATTTCACTGGTGCTCTAGCTGGTAAATGGACTTATGATAATTTCTCACCATTTATGATTCCCAAGGGTGTCCACCTAACTAGTTATCCTGGTGAATCAACTGACTTACCAGCTGATATTTTGCAAGACGTCGTTGATGGTGTTGCAGCTGGCAATATCGATGTGCCGATTGCTCATGTTTATCATGAACTGGCAAGTGTTGGTCAAGATCAGAGTGATTTGGAATCTAATAAATATAATGGAAAGCATGTTGTTGTGCTTTAAAATGAAAAAAGGTAGTACCCAAAAATTTTATTTTCTTGGGTATTACCTTTTTTTCGTACTAATTTTGGTTAATAATCGTTGTACTTAGAATTTAATTCTTCGGTGAGTTTATCCAAACGTTTTCAAATTTGTCTGTGGGATTTAAGTTCCGTGCTGGGAGCTAAATTTTGGATATTTCGGTGAAACTAAGTAAAATAAAAAACCAGCTGTACCAAGAGATTAATCCCTTGATGCAACTGGTAAAAGGAACGTAAGCGCCTGCCAATTTTGAGGAAATACAAAATTAGTTTGCGCTTGCGTTACGGTCGTAAGGTTGGCTTCGCCGACGAACGACTAAGGAAGTGGAGATGAGGGGAATCGAACCCCATTTTTTTAAAACCTCTACACGCCAACGGTTACAAGGCTTTTACGGTTTGTTTTTTTTCATTGAGTACCATTTTGGGTACCATATTAAAAATTAAGAAACTTTACAAGTTTCTCCGTTGCTTTTTTGTTTTGATCTGCTGTTACGTGAGTGTATATGTTTAATGTTGTTTGAGCGTCCTCATGTCCTAACAATGTTTGAGCCTCTTTAATAGTTGCTCCTGAGGCAAACAATGCACTTGCGTAGGAATGTCTAAAACCATGTATGGTTATTGGGTGTAATAAAGTTTGTTCACTGTTCACACGTTTCATTATTAAATCTAACCATTTCTTTGGAGTATTTAATGATTTAAAGTGATTAGTATTACTATGAAAAATTAACTGTGAACCTTTACCAATATTAAAACCCATTTTCAACAATTCCTTGCGATCCTGAATTCTCCAGAGGTTTAAATATTTAATTGTGGTTGTATCTAGGGGAATGGTACGAGTTCCCTTAATTGTCTTTGTGTCTTGAATTATCTGCTTTCCTCCAATACCTTGCGTCAGTGTTTTGTTGATTTGCAAAATGTTTTCGGTGTTGTTAAAGTCATTCCACGTTAATGCCAAACATTCACCACGTCTAATACCAGTGAATGCAAGTATTCTAAACAATGTGTAACGTTCTAACTCTTTTTTTGAATCAATAAAATCGAAAAAGGTTTTCAACTCATCTTTATTCCAAAAGTTTGGTTCTTTTTCAATATGTTCAGTTTTTCGTGGCATGATAACTCTTTTAGCTGGGTTGTCAGTAATGTACTGTTGCTGAATAGCATATTTGAAAATAGCACTGGTGTAATAAAACCAAGGTTTGAAATTGTTGGTAGTCGACTTAAACCATTTGTTTAGCTCACTTTGTATTTGAGCAGTAGTGATTGATCTAATTCGATATTTGCCAAATGCCGGTAATATGTGATTTTCAAAAATCTTTTTCTTTTTGTACCATGTACTTTCACGAACAGTATTAACATACCCCTCAAACCATTCATTATAAACCTCTTCAAAGGTTATATTTGTTTCTTTGTGTTCTGTAATTCCTTGTGTCGCTTGATACTCTAGTTTTTTTAATTCAACTTTTGCTTCTTTGAGAGTTGCAAAATGTCGATTTGTTCTTTTTCTCTTTCCGGTTTTCGGATCAATACCTAAATAAATATTAAATTTGTAGGCGGTTGATCCGTCTTTTTTTGTGTATTTTTTTATTTTCGTCATATTTTAATCTCCCGCCGTGGGAACAGGGAAGAAACGACATGAATAATTAAATGCTATTGAACACTATAAGTTTTTGATCCAATATCCTTGAAATCAGAATTAGAAAATTTAACTGTTACTTTATTTGTGTTTTCTAATTCAAATAATACAACTCCTTGTGTCGTTTTCTTTGGTAGCAATTTATCATTCATTGCGTCCTCTTGTGTTTGAAGAGGGCTATTTGCGTTTTCCTTGATCATCTTTGTAGTAAACGTGAAAAGCCCAAGAACCTTGCTTTTTGTATATTTGAGCCATAATTACACCTCCAAAAACGTAATTTGAGTAAAAATAAATAAGCCTAGGGTGGCTTATTTAATGAGAATTTATAGCATTTCCTCTTTTTTCTTGTTAAATTCTTCTTGTGTTAAAACACCTTTTTCAACAAGTTTATGCATTTCTTCTAATTTATCTAAATCCAGTTTTTTATTTTTCTTTTCAGTGCTTTTTTCTTTAATGTATCCTGTGGTTTTTTGAGATACATTTTTTGTTAATTCTGGAGTTTTTACTTTTAAAAATCCAAGCATCTTATCAAAATAGGGCCTTCCAAATTTATATAATCCCAATAATATTACTGCTAATATTATAATAAAAGGAATTGTGTAAAATAACATTGATGGATCAAATAAAACTCTAACAATTATTATAAAGCTGATTATAAATATAAAAGTCTTCCATAGTAGTTTTGTCATTATTTGCTCCTAGTCGTTTAAATGCTGTACTGCGTAATCCGCCTCAGATTGTGTAAACTTTTCGCCATATTCTGATGTTAATTGATCTCTAATGCCTTCAGATGACATATCTTGGTCTTTTTGATAAGATTTAGCTTTTTTAAGTGCATTTTTATTGTAGTCAGCCTTTAGATTATCTACAGCATATTGTGCTGCTTCGGCAGAAAATTTATCTCCGTACTCAGAAGTTAGTTGGTCATAAATACCTTTTTTCGACATATACATAAGGTTCGAATATGTTTTAGCTTTATTTAGTGCTGATTTATATTCAGCTGGTACATTATCTTCTTTTTTAGAATCATCAGATTTAAAGAAGTTTTTTACTTTCTTTTCTGCCTCTTTTGTTTCTTTTGTATTAGCTTTCGGGGTAGTTTTTTCGGTCTTTGTACTTTCAGGTGTTGTTTTATTTCCACTGTCGGAGATTGTATTTCCTACAATAATAATTGCAAATGCAACGATTAACCAGAACCACCATTTCTTATAGAAAGGTTTTTTCTTATTTTCTTCTCTTTTCATAATTTGTAATTCCTCCCAATAGTCAGCTTTTATTGTCATCAGTGTTTGGACATTAAACTACAGTTCAGTTGTATATCTGATTGCTTTGCCAAGAATACGAGCAGGGCTGTCTTTGGTTACTATAATTGGATCATAGTCCTTGTTATCTGGCATAAGCATTACAATGTTCCCAGAATGTTTAACCCGTTTCAAAGTTGCTTCTGTATCACTATTAACTAGGACTGCAGCTATTTCATCGTCCTCAACTTCTGGTTGCTCTCTAATTAAGACATTGGAGCCATTAGGGATGGTAGGCTCCATTGAATGACCTTTAGCAACTAGATAGAATACGGTACCACTTGGGAGCGAGTCCTCAGGCTCCTCCAAATATCCTTCTATATTTTCTTCTGCAGTTATTGGATCTCCACATGCAATTTCGCCTAGTATAGGAATCATTGCAGTTTTATGCTTAGGAGATTGAGAGTTATCGATATTCAATAAATAATCAGGTTCTATATGAAATGCTTTGGCAAAATCATTTACGCGATTTAAAGGGAATTCTCTTGTTCTATTAAAATATCTGGAAACAGCTGATTTAGCCATACCGGTTCTGCGTGCTATTTCACTTATAGATAAATTTTGTTTTGATTTTAAATCATCTAATATATTCATAATTTCATCGTTAGTTCTCATAATTTTCTCCTAAAACTATTTAAATACTATGTTTCCTTAACATGTTTCTATTATATCATCGTTCCCAAAAGAATACAATACATAGGAATAAAACATCTTTATGTATTTAATTTAGCAAAAAGTGTTGACAAACGAGAACATACCCTTTATAGTAAGTATTGTACTCGAAAGAGAACGGAGGTGATTGACAATGACAATCAATTTGAGAAGATTAAAAGCAGAACGAATTGCAAGAGGAATCACACAAGATCAAATGGCGAGTCGCATGGGCTGGAGCACAAGAACACCCTATGCAAAACGTGAAAATGGTTTCGTATCGATTGGTGCTGATGAATTAGCTAAAATGGCCACTATTCTTGGATTCTCAAGGGATGAGCTCGGGATTTTTTTTACAAAGGACGTTCCCAATAAAGAACGGATTCATTGATTGAAAAATATAATTGCGAACCAAAAGTTTTAGGAAGGGAAAAATAAAAAATGAACGATTTAGTAATTATGAAAGATCAACAAGCAGTAACTAGCAGTTTACAAGTTGCAGAAACGTTTAATAAAGAACATAAAAATATAATTCGTGACATCGAACATCTATTGGAATCTGACAGCTCAGTTTTGAGCAGCCAAATATTTTTAAAATCTACACATGAAAATCGCGGAAAACAATACCCAATGTATTACATGAATCGAGACGGCTTCACATTATTAGCTATGGGATTCACAGGCAAAAAAGCTCTTAGATTCAAGATGCAATACATTGAAGCTTTTAACAAGATGGAAGACCAAATCAAAACAGGTGGTTTCAAAATTCCATCAACAATGGCTGAAGCTTTACGTTTAGCAGCAGACCAACAAGAACAGCTTGAACTAATGAAACCCAAAGCGATATTTGCTGATTCGGTAGCAACATCACATACCACTATCTTAGTTGGTGATCTTGCCAAAATCATCAAAGGAAATGGCGTTGATACTGGTGCAAGACGATTATTTCAATGGATGAGAGATAACGGTTATCTGATTAAGCGCAAGGGTGCAGATTACAACTCACCAACTCAAAAATCAATGGAAATGGGATTGTTCAAAATCAAGGAGTCAAGCCATGTTAATTCAGACGGAGTCACGGTAGTAACAAAAACTCCAAAAGTTACTGGTAAGGGCCAACAATATTTTATTAATAAGTTTCTGGAAAATAACTCAGTTATTTCTAGATAGGAGGAATGATTATGAAAGTGACGTACGAGAATTTT
Source organism: Companilactobacillus zhongbaensis (assembly GCF_003946515.1). Taxonomy (GTDB): domain Bacteria; phylum Bacillota; class Bacilli; order Lactobacillales; family Lactobacillaceae; genus Companilactobacillus; species Companilactobacillus zhongbaensis. The sequence goes on from NZ_RHOM01000002.1 coordinate 116,370, forward strand.
TCGACAGCACAGGAGATTGTAGGCGAGAACATAGATGCACTATTTAAAGGTTTACCAATCTTCAATCTCAATCGCAAACGAGAATCAACCAATGTCGAATTAATCGACGAATCAATAGCAGCACTAGAAGTAATGAAGAAATACTACGAACAGGAAGGAAAAAACAAATGAATGATGACCAAATTACAAATTTAAGCGAATCACTTTCAAATCTTTCGCCATCGCAATGGAATGAAATAAAAACAGTAATGGAACACCTTTATCATCCGATAAAAAAAGAACTGACTCCAGAGGAAATCAGTTCTTCATTAAAGAATATTAAAGATTGGATCTAATAATTTACTACTTGTAAATGAAAAGGACTGACGCGGTAGTCACGTCCTTCGTGATGTATATGTACAAATGGGAAATCATCCAATTTATTAGGGACTATGGGCGAAGAGATTGAATCTAATAATCCACCTTCTTTTACCCATGTAATAATTTCATCTCTATGATTGGAAATTATTGAATTTGAATCAAGCTCTGTCCATCCAAGGGGAGCAAGATTTGCATACAAATGTATTGGCATTTATTATCACTTCCTTTCTAAGGAGAGTATATCAAACAGGAGGCCGAATGATGGAGATAACTTTGACCGAACAGCAAGAACACGAATTAATGAAATCAGTTTATGGAGTGGTTGGAAAAGCTGTTGACGACTTTAAAAAAGATAACGGACTGATTGCCAAACCATATATGAAGAAATACGAGGCAGTAAAGTACCTAAACGTTTCAAATAACACTTTTGATAAGTTCATTTTGGAAGGTTTGCCAAAACATACTATCAAAGGAATAACGCTTTATTACAAACCAGAATTGGACGAATTCATTTTACAAAATTAATTAAAAAGACCGTGGGAACAGTAAAAATTGGAGGGAATCATGAAATTAGCAATTGAAACAATTATTTTTGACGCAATGTTCATAGCAATATTTTCAAGCATTGCGACATATCTATTTATTAAATTTAAAACGTTAAAGGGAATATTGAAAAACACGACTGATTTTTATGGATTTGAAAAAGAAGACACAGCAGGAAACGAGAATTTCAGAACAAATATTTACTCGAAGACAAAAAAATAAACACCCGGAGGTGTTATGGAATGCGAAATAGAAATTGTAAAAAGTGTGGGAAGAGGATTTACCCAGAAGATAACTATTGTTCCCGGTGTGGAATTAAGAACCCGTTAAAATTTTCTTGGCTGTTTCGGAAGCAAAATCAACTAAGAAGTTGTAAAGCAAAGGTTCAACTACTGTATCTGCTTTTGAAAGATAAACCTTAAAGATGGAGGTGTTATGGAATGAGAATAAAATTTAAAAACCACTTAATAAACTTTGGATTAATGTGCAGAGCAAACCCTTTACAAATCCTTGCCATGTTCTTGACAGGAATTTCTGTACTCTGCCAATTTATCGTTTTGCTTTTGTTGCTCATTGGCAAGTAAGTCAATACTTTTGACATTCAAAGTAACAATAAAGTTTTTGTAGGGTGTATCAATCTTAATCTTTTCGGATTTTATTCCGTCGGGACTTCCAACAACATCAAAAAAAGCAATTGATCCATTGACCGTGTTATAAGGGTCAATTCTCAGTGGTAACTCAAATGGTTTTTCACAGAACATCACCTTTTTTGAATCATATATCAATGGAGTGAAAGAATCAGATGTTATTTCTTTTGTACCACCACCAACCTTTGATATGTCATTTATGGTGATTGGATTCGCTGAATTATTAGCAATCCTCAAGGACAAAATCGAAACATACGTACTTATTGCAAGCTCATCAAAATCATCTGGGTATGGCTTTTGCTTGACGTTTTCGAGAGTCGCACCGTCAACCCAATAAGAATTATGTCGTTTGCTTTGAGTACAAGTGATTTTTGGCAACGATAAACGATAATTTAGCCCTTGAACCACCAGTGAAGCAACACCTGTAACGCAACCAATAATAGATAGCAATGTAACCATAAATTTCACCTCAAAAAAATTATACCAAAGGAGTGATAGCAATGGACGGTTTTGATGAATGGTTACAAAACGAATCTGCATACGGTTCACTAACTCAACCAGAGAGAGGTGATGGTAATGAACAACAGAATTAAAGAACTAAGAAGAGAACAATCTATAAAGCAAAAACAATTAGCTGAATATTTTCATGTCAGTCCGTCAACTATCCACAGTTGGGAGCGTGGAGATGTCCCAATGTTAATTGACGACTTCCACACACTGGCAATGATATTCGGCGTATCAATGGAATATTTAGGAGGTTATAGAGATGAACGCAATGAATAGAACAAAAAAATTACGTGAAGAAAAAGGAATAAAATTGGTCGAACTTTCAAAAGCAACCAATATTCACCGATCAACATTATCGAGATATGAAAATCATATTACCGAGATTGGAAGTAAAAAATTATTTGAACTAGCAAATTATTTTCACGTAAGCATGGAATATTTAGGAGGTTATAGAGATGAACGCAATAGATAAGGTGACTGATGCATATTATGCACAGCGACACTGGGAAGAGTTTAGGGACAGGATCGTGAAGAAACAACTAACATACGGTGCTGTTGTCCACGATTATTTCAAACTTGTGGACGAGATGAACCGCACCAAGGAGGAGTTAAAGCAATGGAACATGAATTAGATGTATTGATCGATAAATCTATTGAATTCTACAAAGCTAGACACGCTTATAACTGGATGCCTACGAAGCGGAACAAAGCAGAGTACATTCAACAAGCTAACAAATTGCACCAATTAAAAAAGTCCCTTGCCACTGCAATGGCAAAGGACCGGAATACTTAAAAAAAAATCATATGTTCATTTTAACACAATAAGAAAAAGGGGATAAAAAAATGGTAAACAATTTAGCAAAATTACCAATCCAGACATTAGTAAAAGAACCAAAGATCGTTGAAAAATTTGAATCTGTGTTAGGTAACAAATCAGCTCAATTTGTTACATCACTTATTAATGTTGTGAATAGTAATCAATCTTTGAAGAATGTTGATCAAATGAGCGTTGTTGCCTCGGCTATGGTGGCAGCCAGTTTAGACTTGCCAATTAATCAAGACTTGGGATACATGTGGTTAGTTCCATACGGCGGTAAGGCACAACCTCAGATGGGTTACAAAGGATATATCCAATTGGCACAGCGAACTGGACAGTACAAACATTTGAACGCCGTTGCAGTGTATGATGACGAGTTTAAAAGTTACAACCCATTAACCGAGCAATTGAATTATGAGCCTCATTTTAAGGATCGCGATTCCTCTGAAAAACCCGTTGGATATGTTGGCTATTTTGAGCTAACTAGCGGCTTTGAAAAAACTGTGTATTGGACACGTAAACAAATTGATGATCATAGACAAAACTTTTCAAAAATGAGTGGAAAGTCAAAACCAAGTGGTGTTTGGGCAACTAACTTTGACGCAATGGCACTCAAAACGGTTCTAAGAAACCTAATCAGTAAATGGGGGCCAATGAGCGTGGAAATGCAAAAAGCTTACGAAAGCGACGAGCAGGCAACAACAATCAGCACAAACGACATCAAAGATATTGAAGCACAAGAACAAGAACCCGCAACGGATGTTAGCCAGCTGATTAATGGAAATGCAACGGAGGCAAATGTCAATGACTCAACAACCAATTCAAAAGACTCTGAATAAAGAAACATATTATTCAATTGAATCAGATAGGTATTATCAATCGGCAACTTTTTTCAAGAACTTCGAAAAATGTGAGACCGCAACCGTGGCACAGCTAAACGATATATACAAACCAGATATGAACCAAAAAGCTCTATTGGTTGGCAATTACTTGCATTCTTACTTTGAAAGCCATACGGCTCACGAGAATTTCATTAAACAACACGAAAGTGACATGTTCACAAAGCGGGGCACACTGTTAAAAGACTATCAGGTTGCTGACTCAATGATTGCAACGCTTGCTGATGATCCAATGTTCAATAATCTTTATCAGGGTAAGAAAGAGGCAATCGTTAAAGGCCAAATTGAAGGCGTTAATTGGAAAGGCAAAATTGATTGTTTGAACCTAGACCGCAAAATATTTCTTGATTTAAAAACAACTAGAGAAATAGACCGTAAATATTGGAACGAAGAAAAACATATGTGGCAATCATTTATGGACGAATATAATTATCCGTTGCAAATGTATGTATACCAGCAATTAATTTATCAACAATATGGAGTCATGTGTACACCTTATATTATTGCAGTAAGTAAACAAGAAATACCCGCAAAGGCCGTTATCTCGATTCCTAAGAAGCGACTAGCAGAGGCCCAAGAAGAGATTGAAACACTTCAACCAAGATTTGAAAAAGTAAAGAGCGGATTTGAAGTACCAATACGTTGTGGTAAATGCGCTTATTGTCGAAAAACTGCGACACTGAGGGAAATTACAAGCATGGACGACCTTATCAGTTAGGAGGTGAGTCATGGCTAGACCAATTAAGAAAGGGCTTGATTACTTCCCATTAGATGTCAGTTTTCTTCAGGATATAAAAATTAGAAAAGTAATTCGAGCTTGTGGAAGTGCCGCACCAACGGTAATCATTTGTATTCTCGGATATGTTTATCAAGATGAGGGATATTTTTTATATTTTGATGATGATACGCGTTTTCTAATTGCTGAAGACGTCGATACAACTGAAGAACTGGTTGATAAGGTGGTTCAAAAAGCATTAGAGATAAAATTTTTTGATCAACTACTATTTACCAAATACAAAATACTGACTTCTACTGGAATTCAAAACAGATATAAGCAAGCCAGTTACAAAAAAACAAACAATACGATTCGAAAAGATTTCGATTTATTAAACCCTAGTAAAAATGACAACGGGGTTTCCGGTGTCGATAACCCTGTTTCAGACACCGGAAACCCCGACGCTGTTGAATTATCGACGTCAGTAACCCCAGTTTCCGACGTCGGAAGTACACAAAGTAAAGTAAAGGAAAGTAAAGAAAAGGAAAGTAAAGAAAAACAGAGTAAAGAAATAGAGACGCCTGCCGTTGCTTTTCAAAAAACTCTTACAGTGTATCAACAAAATATTGGGGTACTAAATCCATTTGTGCAGCAAAACATAGAATATCGAATCAACGACTTCGTTAATCAAGGAACTAATGAAATTGAAGCCAATGAGATTGTTCGACTCGCAATTGAAAAGGCAGCCCTTAGCAATAAACTGTCTTGGAATTATGCAGATGGGATTTTAAAAAACTGGCTTGATCATAGCTTGTTCACGTTAAGCAATGTAAAGGCAGAACAAAAACCGAAGTCCAAGAATGAACCATATTCTGTTGATGAATCGGACAAATTACCATACTAGGAGGGCGAAATGGAAAACTTAGGAACAATCATGAGTGAACTGTTGGCAGACCTCAAGAAGAAAGAGATCGATATTGATTGGGATAACGTGAAGAATATCGACATGGACGAAAGACGAAAGCAAGACGAGATTAATATCACCAAAAGATATAAGGCACAGGAAAAACACCGAATGTTTAACAGTTCGCTTGTTAGTGATATTAACGACCTAAAACACGTTTTTGACGATTTCAATACAGATACACCAGAACAACAAAAAGAGCTGTCACAGGCGCAAAATATCGCAAATAAGATATATAGCGGCAGTATCTCCAACTATTTGTTCACGGGCAAAGCAGGAAGAGGAAAAACAATGTTAGCGGTTAGCATTTTGAACGGATTAAATTCGCTTAATACCGACATTACTTGCTTATTTGTCAGCGTTGAAATGTTGATCAATTTGGAACGCCAAGCCGTTACAGATAAGTTCAACATTGAGAAACACGACGTTTATCGAATCGAGAAATGTATTGAAAAATGCGATGTATTAGTTCTTGATGACCTAGGAAGTGAAACAAGTTTCGTGACAGGTGCAGATATACAGCCTGCTACGAGATTCACACAGGAAGTACTATTCCGAATTGCTGACTATCGAAAAAACAAAGCGAACATCATTACAACGAACAACACAGGCAGTGAATTACAACGAATGTACAACGGGAAGATTATAAGTCGATTGCTTACCAAAAAGCCTGAGAATGTAATTGTGTTTGATGGTAAAGACATGAGGGAGGTTTAGAAATGGAAACAGAAAAATTTATATCAGAGTTGCCAATTATTCAAAACGTGGAAAGAGACAGTCTTTCTTATGCAAATAATCAGCTTTTGGTTATTCACGATCCTATCCTAAGTCAAATTAAATATTTAAAAGTCATATATGAACGGTATCACCAACTTTTAAACGATGTTTCTGATTATCGAGGTAATACGGATATTGAGGAACATTTAATTATGGCTATTTCAGAGCTTGAAACGGTACATAAACAAATTGATGGAGAACTGCTCAATATGAATTGGCTTTTGAAGGAGATTAAAGAGAATGTTTTTAAAAATGACGATTAAGGGTGAACCAGTCGCAGCACAAAGACCGAGAGTCACAAGAAAGGGGACATACACTCCACGAAAATATGCAAAATATAAAAAAGAAATCGAAAAACAATACCGAAAAGAATTTAATAATGAACAGCTTTTTGATCGCGGCGAACCTTTAAAAGCAGAATTACATTTTTACAGAAGCATTCAAAAATCAATATCAAAAAAAGAGCACGAACGGCGGGCAATCCACGAAGTAAAGCCGGCAATGAAATCGGACTTGGATAATTATATTAAATCGGTTTTTGATGGTCTCAAATGCGCATGGTTTGATGATGGTCAAATTGTCGAGATCAATGCAGCAAAAGATTACGACGATTGTCCAAGAGTGGAGGTAACAATTGAAAAAATTAACAGTTGATGAATTAGTTTTGATTGTAAAAACAGCGAACCAAATACAAAAAGGACGTGATTCAGATGATTAATAGAGCAGTGATTACAGGAAGATTAACGAAAGATCCAGATTTGCGTTACACAGCAAATGGCAACGCTGTGGCAAGTTTTACAGTTGCCGTTAATAGAACATATACAAACGCAGACGGAGAGCGTGAGGCGGATTTTATTAATTGTGTGATGTGGAGAAAAGCAGCGGAAAATTTTGCAAATTTTACTCACAAGGGTTCATTAGTTGGGATTGATGGTCGTATTCAAACAAGGAACTATGAAAACGATCAAGGAAACAGAGTGTTTGTTACTGAGGTGTTAGCGGAGAACTTTTCATTGCTTGAACCAAAATCAAGCAATCACCAACCGGCAAATAAAGAGCAACGACAACCAAGTAATGCACAACCATCAGCAAAACCAACCGAGTGGACAACGCAAGGAAGCGAGTCAAAACAAAAGACATATGAAGAAGTTAACGGCATGAATAAGAATGGAACATATGAGAACGAGTCCACACAACAAGCTGACATCACAGACGATGATTTACCTTTTTAGGTGAATGACATGAAAGAAGATAAAAAAAGAAAAATCGAGTTACCAAAGAAAATAACGGTTGTTGATGGACAAATATTTTTTGATGAAACAGACAACATCTTAAAAACAGATACAGGTATTTCAATCAAGAAAGAAAACAAAGCTTTTAATCTAAATGTAATGACTAAAGACAGTTAAATTTTCTTACGGCACTGTTTAGAGCACTGTCATAAACGTTGATGTAACGGCGTTAAGGGACGTTAACAGTGCCGTAGTGCCTTAAAACTCTTATTGTTTACAAATACAAAAAAATAATATTTATAAATAATATAAGAGTAATAGGGAACTGAGCACTTAGAGCACTGTGGATTAATAAAACCGTTGTGGCACAAGGGATTTAGTACAGTGCCCTAAAAAATGGGGGTATTTTTTATCAGAGAACAAGATATTCAAAGTTTAATTAGAATTGCAGTTTCTAAAGATCACTGCAGAATATTCCGTGGAAATGTTGGGAAGGTTAAAACAATCGAGGGTAGATGGTTTGATACTGGATTACCACCAGGGTACCCAGACCTACATGGATACAAAATCTCTAACGGGAAAATGTTTTATATCGAAGTTAAGACATCAACTGGAATACCAAGGGCGGACCAAATTCAGTTTCATAATCAACTGATGACTGATGGTATTATCCATGGAATAGCACGCAGCCCAGAAGACGCATTAAAAATAATTGATGAGGAGTTGGTAGGATATGGATTCGAATGAGAAACAACGGTATGACGAGATGATTGAAGAAGTAGAGTATGTTTACAACAATCTTCCAATAATAATCGATGCTGACGAAGGACTTATGGCTGTAGCTATTTTAGTAGCTAGTGAACATAGCAATGAAGATTTAGGTCAAATGGCTGGATTTATTCAGAAACGTTAGTTAATCGAATAGTACCAAAATTTTAAGGAGATATGACATGACATATAGAGAGTTTTTACAAAATAACAGATTAAAAAAACCAGATTATAAAATGTTCGATATTATTTTGAAAGGATCACCAAATATTTACGTTCAAACTTTTGGAAGAAATGGATATGTTGTTATTCCTGACGACTGGACTTTGGACTATTGCAGTAATTTTTACGGTTTTTTAGATGATGGACCAGTTGGTGGCTTAACTTTTGGTGGATATATAACAGTAGCTAATGATGAACTGACTGCAATTAATTTGGATTCGGGTAATTTAGGGTTTTTTCAAAAGGAACTTAATAATGATGACAAAAAAGCTATTGAAGAAATAAAAAAATATTGTGTTCACGTTATCGGTTTTGACAATCAACACTACAGACCAAACGAAATGGATGCTTTTGATGGTGCTAAATATATTGCGGAACAATTAAGAAACAGAGAAAGCACCCAGAAGACGCATTAAAAATAATTGACGAGGAGTTGGTAGGCTATGGTTTCAGTGAATGATAAACACGTCTACAAAAGCTACATGCAATTAATGTTTGAGTGTCATAGTCATTCGATTGAAAGCACTATCGTGTGGATGAGTAAACATTACGGCGAGACACCACAAATATTTAAAGCTGCAAAACGAGAATTAACGGTAGAACAACGTAACGAAATCATACGGGAAATTTTAGGGGGTAGCGAATGTTAAAAACGGACACTATCAACGAACTAATAGGCGTTGATGATTCGTGGAAAGCAGGCATTGGCATTGCGAAGATAAAACTTAAACTAAAAGATTTAACCAGTAAAAGCAACATGAAAAAAGAATAATTGGCTGTTTTTTACTTAAAAATCATTAATTCAAACGGGTATTCTGTTTATATTCAAAATCGGAGGATTAACTAATGAGAGAAATAACTGGCTGGAGTAAGGAAGAGATTGAAGAACTAAAGAAAGGGATATACTCCCGTTACGATTCAATGGCAATGATATACAGCATTGTTCGTGGAAATTCAAACCCCAAACTTTATGCAAAATATATGGACTGTGAACCACAACAATTAACACAAATGGCTAGGGACATCATTGATTTTTATGATGACACTGCAAGATTTCCAGAAAAGAAATATCGTGTGGTTTTACCGGATGAGAATATTTTGATATTTGGCAGGGATGAAGGATATCGCTGGACATTCTGCGTTCGCAGTGGCAGTTTAAGTTATCCGACAATGGATCCAGATGAAACTGTACGGTTAACTAAACAACAAATCGTGGACTACAATCCAGATCTAATGCCATTCGCTGTGGAGGTAGAAAATGACTAGTACAATCGAGAATATAAAAATAGCCCGTGACATTATCGAACGGGACTTATTAAAGAGTTCTGATGATTATGAAACGGGCGTACAGGCTTGTGATGAGGCTATTGCGGAATTGCAACCAGAAACATGTGAGTATTGTGACCCGAAAAATTTAAGGGCATTTGTAATTGATTTCAACGAATCTGTATGTGCTGATACGGATTTGCATACTTCTTTGTATATAGAAGACAAAAATCTAGTCATTGAACAAATTGATGACGAATTCATAGAGCATACACATATAGCATTTCCTATTAATTATTGCCCTATGTGTGGCAGAAAGTTGGAGGTGGAAGAATGATTAAACCGCAAGAATACAGATTAAAACTAACTGATGAAGATATAGATGACTTGTATTGGTTGAGCAAATCAGAACCGTATTTTCATGACGGTTATATTTACGGCTACTTACTGCCATATACAACTGGTTATGCATTAGTTGGTAGACCGATTGAATTAACCGAGGATTATATAAGTCCAGAATTTTGGTTACATATCCTAACACTAGATGGATTGGAAGAGGTAGAAGACGATGAGTGATAGACCTACAGCTAAGCAAAGAGAAAGAGTTCATGAAATTGTTGATTCAACTTTAGATTTATATCATCCAAAAGTAAAAATTGTAACTAAAGCTAATAAAAAGATTATGACTATTGAGGCTGATATTAATGATTACGAGGTGGAACAATGAAATGGTTTGATGATGGGAAAAACTTTGTACGCCTCAATAAAATCGTTTGGGTAGAGGCTTTAGGTGAAGATAAATTTTGTTTTCATCTAGTGGATGGTTCTAAGATTACTTATACGGTAAAACGCGAAGACATATTAGACTTACTAAGAAGGGGCAAGTAATGAAAATGAATAAACTAACAATAGACGGCAACAAGGTAATGATCGGTTATCAAGAAATTGAAAACATTAATTATATTAACGTTAGTTATAAAGATGACGGTTCTTATGATGTGCGGATCGAGTTTAATACTGGTGTAAAGGCTGAAGAACCTACACTACCGACAGCACATATTGACGATTAGAGGTGAGCGAATCATTCAACAATTAAGTAAGAGTAGATTGCTTGAGCTTGAAGAGGACTTTAAAGAGTATCAACAAGTTAATACCAATATTGCTGTGAGAGTTGTTGCTATTGAACATCCCTGGACAGAAAGTGATGGAAATCCAGAGGGTGGTAGATCAAGCATCATCATAAAGCCACAAGAAATTTTGACAATAAAAAAAGACGAAGATAAAGAACTTCAACGCCTATTTAATTTAAAAGATGACTGTGAACGTGCTATTAACAAGATGAGTGATGAGCAGTTAATGATTTATAATATGCGATTTGTCAATAGTGATTATCTAGGGTGGAGAGAGATCGCTGATAGGTTAAATTATTCAGTAGCAGGGATTTACAAGAAAAGATATAGAATTTTAGAATTATTGGCCATTGAAAAAGGATTGATAAGTGTAGACAAAAACGTGTAGTTTTCTACCTTGTCAATGGTGTAAATTGGTAGTATAGCCAAAGGCTAAGGGATAGCCATACTGGCTAAATAAAAATAAAATATTTAACACAAAGACAGCCTGTCTCTAACTGCAGAACGACCTTTAAAAAAAACGACAACGTGAGTAAACACGTTAAAATCTAGCTCAACGCTATTAATGCCTGCTTATGATAACGGCATGGCATTGTGGGGATACTGGCGTACGATAGTGGTTCGATTCCACTGATCCTCATTGGATATACATACCGGGAGTGTATCCATCCCTTATTCATAGAATCCTCCTCGGTGGGATGTATCCAGTGGTGTGGATATACTATACGCTAGCAAGTATGCAGGTTCGATTCCTGCCATCCCAATATTAACTAAGTCACTCTTAACGGGGTGACTTTTTATTTACCCTATGATATTAATCCCCAAATTACTTGATTAATTTATTGCTTTACTACATAATAATGTTGTAAATAAAAAGCCAACACCTAGTGGAATAGGTATTGGCTGGTAGCACCGTGTAAGATGGCAGCTGCTTCCATTATTTTGTTAAAATTTTAAATAACCGAAAACTGGCTAAAGTTTATGACGGTTATTTTTTTTGTATTTTTTTATGATGTGTTTGATTTTTTTAATAGTCTTGGAAGATTCACCTAATAAGAGGTTTAACTCATGTAAGCAAAGATCTAACATAATTAAAAAGTCAAGCGCCATCTTCAATTGATACAACTTGCTATTCCTTTCTCTAGGATGATTTCAAAAAGATTAATTAAATCAATTATTCATCACTATCACTCCCGATCCGGAGCAGCAATACCGCCTTAACTTGCTACAAAATAATTATATCATAGAGCATTACCTTAACCGGTAGTGCTTTTTATTTTGCATCGCTAATTATAGCGGTGCTTTTTTATTGGAGGAAAACGATTATGTTAGTTAGACATTGTAAGCATAGTGGCTGCCATAACTTAGTGAGTGGTAACAGTCCATTCTGTTATGAACACACAGCAGACCTATCAGCATATGAAGAGCGCATAGCGAAGCAACGCTCACACATTAAGAGACATCAGCAAGAGTACAATGCTACTGCTCGTGCTGCTAGCAGTATTAGTAATCATTAGCTTATAGATTTATCGGTTGGAAGGTTGGTATCTCATTAGTTTCCTTAGCTAAGAAAGCTGGTTCGATTCCAGCAACCGAAATAGATTGGAGGTGTGTCATATGAATAGATTCCAGAAGAAACACATCAAGGAATACCTTGATGATAATAAGATGAGCTTAGATGAGATACAACAAGTGTTCTTAGATTCGTTCACGATGAACCAGGTATCTAACGAAGAGGCTGCCGCATTGTTCGTATCATTGATTCGCAACATGATGGTGATGCCACACAATGCACAACAGTTAAAGGACTTGGGTATTGATCCTACTAGGCTGAGCATTGATACAGCTACAGAGCTAATCAACGTGTGGGCAAAGCAATACGTCAAGGACATGTCTAAGGATAGTGATAAGTAATCATGAACCTAATGACTGATAGCATGTTGCATAAGCTAAGAGATTGGATAGCCAATGACGATGTGATTAAGTTCTATCACACGAACGAGTGGCGCAAGGTAAGAACCAAGCGACTCAAGCTAGACCACTACGAGTGTCAGGTATGCAAGTCACAAGGCAAGCACACTCATGCTACTACTGTGCACCACATCAAACATGTTAGAGACTATCCAATGCAAGCATTAAATTTAAATAACACTGAAACTATATGCAGGGTACACCATAATCAAGAACATCCAGAAAAGCTGGAACAGTTTCATAAAGACAAATTTGAAAATGAAGAACGATGGTGAGTAATCCCCCCCGGTCAAACCAAATGGTCAATCCCTTAGGGAACCGAACAACGGGGAAGGACAAAGACTCAACAAAAATATTAATTCTTACATGAGAGGGGGTTTTACAAAAATATGGTAAGAAAGAAGACGATAACAGCCAAGAACCTAAAGGAATCGCTATTAAAGCAACTTAAAATCATGGGCGCTGATACACCGCAATTTGAAGACTTAGTTAATGATTACGTGAGTTTTTATGAAATTAAGAACAAACTAATTCTTGATATTGCGGATCGTGGCGTAAGTATTGAGTGGCGAAACGGTGAGAAGTCTCACGGCTACAAGAAGAATGATTCTATCGCTGAATTAGTTAAAGTTAACGCTCAAATGCTTAAGATTCTGCAACAGTTGCATATTGAAACGATTGAAGGCGAAGTTGAAGACGATGACGATTTCTAAAGTTAAATATCATCCAGCAATTGATGAGTATATGAATGGTGTTTTATCTGGGAAAATCATCGCTTGTAAAGAACAAGTTCAATTGATGCACTTTCTAATCGATAAGTTAAACGATCCACACGCCGTATTAAGAACCGACTTAATAGATGAGGCTTTGGAAAATATCCAAAAGCACTTCGTGTGGGAGTTGCTACCCTGGGAGAAATTCATCCTGGCATTTATCCATGGAGCCTTCTACGACGATGGCAGTTTGATGTTTGACGAGTTCTTAGTTCTCTTAGGTCGTGGAGGCGGTAAAACTGGTTTCATGTCTGCAGAAGAGTGGCTATTAGCTAGTAAACAAGGTATCAGAGATTATGATATTGATATCGTAGCTACATCAGAAGAGCAAGCTACTACTTCATTCAATGAGATTCACGATTTACTTGATAGTAAAGAGAAATATTATAAGAAATACTTTCAATGGACTAAGAAATTGATTAGATACAAGAAAACTAATTCTAAAATTAGATACCGCACAAGCAACGCCAACACAAAAGATGGTGGCAGACCTGGGGCGGTATTTTTCGATGAAATTCACGCTTATAAGAATGAAGAAACCATTAACGTATTTACTTCAGGATTAGGTAAGAAGCCACTCCCACGGAGATTCTATATGACCACAGACGGATATAATCGTGAGGGTTTCTTGGATAATCTAAAAGAAGAAAGCAAGATGGTACTTGCTGGTGAAAGACCTAAACGTCGAATGTTTCCATTCATTTGTAAATTAGACAGTCCCGATGAATGGGAAGACCAGCAAATGTGGGAGAAGGCTAATCCATCGTTGATTTACTTCCCAAATCTAAAACATGAAATGGAATCAGAATTTGAGAAAGCTCATGATCGTGACCAGGCTCGTATCGAGTTTATGACTAAGCGGATGAATATCCCAGCAACTAAAGCACAATCCCCAGTTGCTAAGTGGGAAGATATCAAGGCTACTAACCAACCTACTCCCTCACTACTCGGTAGAAGCTGCGTGGTCGGAATTGATTTCTCGGACACAATGGACTTTTGTGGAATTGGATTATTGTTCAAAATCGATGATAAATATTATTGGAAACACCATTCACTCATCAATTACAAAGCGTTGCAACATAGAAAGTACAAAGTTCCTTTAGATGTCGCTAAGGAGCGTGGATTAATTAAAATCATAGACGATGAAACCAACCAACCTAAATATGTTGTTGATTGGATTCTAGAACAAGCCAAGAAATATGACATTAAAGGTGTTGCAGCCGATACTTTTAGACGAAATTACCTGGAACGGGAATTCAAAAATAACGGCTTTGATGACTTGCTACAAGCAAGAACTGGTATCAAAACACACACAGAGCTAGAGAATACCATTGATGACTTATTCGCCTATCACAAGCTCGTGTATACAGACGATGATTTCATGATGAGATGGTACACAAACAATGTTTATAAAGATCGTGATGAGCGTGGAAACATTGAATACAAAAAGATTGAGCCCAAGTTGCGAAAAACTGATGGTTTTTTTGCTTTCTTGAACGCTTTCCAGTTCAGAGAGATACTAGACGTTCCAGTTGCGACTTATCACAGAACTTTGAGAACACACACTTATTAGAAAGGAGGTGAGCAGTTGGGATTTCTTGATATTTTTAAGAATAATGAACCGATAAGAGTAACAGAATCAGAAAAAACTAAAGAATTAAGAAAAAAACAGTATCAGTTGTTTGAGAATTATATTCAGTCCTCAACTACTAATACTGCTTTTAAACTATATGCGATTCAATTATGTATCAATCGAATTTCTAACGCCTTAACTAAGTGCGACTTTCAGACATTAAAAAAAGGCGAAAGATTCCAGGGAGATACTTGGTACCAACTAAACATTGAACCTAATCAAAATCAGAACGCTGCTGATTTCTGGAACAAAGTTATCTATCAAATGATTATGAACGAAGATGGAGCTTTAATAATTCAATCAAGAATTACAGGAGAGTTATTAGTTGCTGATGACTTTATTATTCACGAATTTGCTTTTAAGCCGAATGTGTATTCAAACATCATGATTAGCAATTACTCAATGAATACCAGTTTTATTGAAAGCGAAGTGCTTCATTTAAAACTCAATAATTCTAAAGTTAAATCTTTATTTGATGGAATATTCGAACAGTATGGATCGCTGTTGAACGGTGCAATTAAAAACTACAACCGTAGCAATGCTATTAAATACGCACTGAATATTGATTCAACGTTTGACCAATTAAAGTCACGTCCAGTTGTTGATGAGAACGGTAAACAAGTGACTGATGAGAACGGTATTCCATTAACTGAATACGATACAGTCATTGATGACTTATTCGGAGAACGATTGAAGGGTGTGTTTAGTGATAAAGATTCAGTCACTCCACTCGAATCTGGATTAACTTTGAATGATTTGAACGCTACCGGTAATAGTAAGTCATCTGGGAGTGCTGCTAATAAGACTACTAGAGATATTTCAGCAATGGTCAGCGACATCGTGGATATATCAGCAGATGCATTTATGATTCCACGAGGCTTATTGAAGGGCGATACAGCCGATATTGACGGTATGACCGATAACTTTATTTCATTTTGTATCAATCCAATTGCTGAACAAATTGAAGATGAAATTAATCGCAAAATGTTTGGTAAGAACAATGTTATCAAACATACATATTGCAAAATCAGAACTGATAAGATTCGAAACTACGATCTAACTAAGATTGCTAATTCAGCTGAGTTAATCAGTCGTATTGGTGTCTGGTCAATCAATGATATTTTGGACTTTATGGATTATGAACCAATCGATGAGGACTGGGCAGACAAACACGTAATCAGTAAGAATTATAGTCTGGTAGAAGACCAGGACGATGATGATTTGAAAGGTGGTGAGAATGACAATGGAGATGGAGAACATGAAGAAAATTAAAACAGTATTTAACGTAGTTGATGCTACCGATGATAAGCCGGCAAGAATGAACTTGTATGGATTTATTGGTTCATCAGCATCATTATGGGGTACCGATGCTCAAGACATTACTACTAAAGGTGTTACCAAATCGCTAGACGAAATTGAAGGCGACACGTTAGATGTCCACATCAATTCAACTGGTGGAGATGCCTTTGAAGGTATTGGAATTTACAACGCTTTAAAACAATCGGATAAAACAATCAATGTTTATATTGATGCGTTAGCAGCTAGTGCCGCATCCGTCATTGCTATGGCAGGCGACACTATTTTTATGCCAAAGAATGCACAAATGATGGTCCATCACGCTGCAACTTTTGAGTATGGGAACGTTCAAGATTTTGAACAAGCCATCAAAATGCTTAATAAGATGGATAATTCTTTGATTGCATCTTATGAAAGTCGATTTAAAGGAACTAGCCAAGAATTAACAGACTTGCTCGATGCTGAAACATTCTTAAATGCCGACGAAGCAGTAGCGTTCGGATTTGCGGACAAGATTCTTGATTACTCTGACGATGACGATAAAGATGAGGACAAGGAACAGAATAATATCAAATCCTCATTATTCGCTAAGTATGGAGATAACAAAATCGTTGCTAATGCTAACGATCCAGAACCTGTTGAACCAATCAATAAACCAACAAACCTAGCTGATAGATTAGCTAATTTAATCGCGAAAGAAGGAAATTAATAAATGAAAAATTTAGATTTAGATAATGAAAAACTAAAAGACTCACGTGTGGCTATGTTTAATGCACTACGTGATGGAGATGAAAAGGCTCAAGAAGAGGCATTTGGAAACTTCGCTCAATCATTGCAAGACACAATCAGTGCTGATGCGTTCAAACAAGTTAAAGAAATGAATACTGAAATGAATGATGAAAAGGTGCTTGAAGCCCGTGGAATTCGTAGACCGATGACATCATCTGAAAGAAAATTCTTCGCAGATGCCGCTAAGAAACAATCTTTCGAAAACTTGGATGAAGTTCTACCCGAAACAGTCATTGAAGACGTTCTATCACGTATCACAGAAGAACATCCATTGCTTGCTGCTATCGATACTCAACCAGTAACAGCATTGATGAAACTTATTTACGCTGATCCAACTAAGAAGACTGCTTTCTGGGGTAAAGTTCCAGATGATATCAAGCAAATCGTTGAAGATGGTTTCAAGCCACTCTCACTAGAATCAAGCAAACTATCTGGATTCATGGCAGTTCCAAAAGGTTTCTTCAAACTAGGTCCATCATACTTAGCACAATATGTAATTACATTCCTTGAAGAAACAATGAGCGCAACACTTGAAACTGCTGTTGTTTCTGGTGATGGTAACTTGCAACCTATCGGTATGACTAAGAAGCTTTCTGGCTCAACAGATGGTGTATATCCCGATAAGCCAGCTATCAAGTTGAATGACTTGAAGCCACTTTCACTAGCTGGAATCCACGCAGCTTTGACTAAAGCTAAGACTGCTAATGGTCCAATCAGTGCCATCGTTAACCCTATGTCCTACTGGGCTAAGTTGTTCCCACAACTAGCTGTTAACGACGCTGACAACAACTGGCACTTAATTGCATTGCCAACTGGCGATACTATCATCCAATCTTATGCCGTGCCAGAAGACAAAATCGTGTTTGGTTTCACTAAAAACTACATTCTAGGTGTCTCTGGTGCTGTGGAACTTAAGGAATATGATCAAACACTAGCAATCGAAGACATGGACTTATACATTGCTAAATTCTTTGGCATGGGTGTTGCTAAGAATCAAAATGCATTCTTCGTAGCCGATATTTCAGGTATGGAAGGTGCAACTATTCCCGAACTTGAAGGTGCTCCCGATGTTAAGAGAGCCGGGAAAATTGGCGATGTGAGTGAATCCACTGACAGTGAAGAGTCAAAATAGAAACGCCGTCTGAGAATGATGGCGCCTTTGATACGGCTGGGACGGTTAAGCCAACAGCTAAACAAACAGTAGCCGAAATTAAAGCTTGGTTAGATAATCAAAAGATTGACTATACCGGCAAGACTACTAAAGACGACCTATTAGCATTAGTACCCACAGAATAGAGGTTAACGAATGAAATACGAAGTTAGTGATGAGCTGTTAACACAAGTTAAAAGTGAGCTTCAAATTTCTTTTGATGAACGTGATAACAGTTTAAGAAAAGCCATAAAACGTGGCATGGCATTCATCACCAGTAGAGCAGGACCAATCAACTTTGCTGGTGAATCAGAAGCATCAATAGTCGCTAATGATTTACTAATGAACTACTGTCGCTACTACTGGGACGGCTACAGGCAGATGTTTCCTGTGGACTATCAAAGTGACATCCTACATTTACAAATCGTTAACGGGGTAGCTAGGGGGTCTATTGATGAAAAGACGACTGACTAACTACACTGACGGTGTTTTAAGGTATGGAACTATTAAAACTAAGCGTAATGAATTTAAAGAGAAAATTGGGTTTGAATTAAATGAATCCGGCTTTCTCTTTTTTGATTACAAACAAATTCGACAACAGGATGAGAACATTTTCAGTAGTGGTAAAGATCAATCGTCTAATTTAAAAGTTGAAACTTATTACGTTCCAGGAATCGACAAGCAGATTCACAAAGCTGTCATTAATGGTAACTACTACGAGATTGAATATATCGACTTATCGACCGATAGGAAACATATGTTTTGGTATCTCACTAAAGAAGGTGTATTGAATGAAGTTTAAAGATTCTTTAAAGCTCGATAAGTTCATCGAAATCATGAACGGAGAAGATTATCCACTGTTTGATACGTCAATTGAAAAGGATGAAATTACGGCTAACAAGTCGTTTTTTATTTATTCAAAAGACGGTGAGATTACACCAGCCCAGGAGAATCATAATCAATTTTTACAAAAGTTCGTTCTGTCTTTTGTTACTCGCAACAACTCTCAAGTCGATGTTTTACAGCTTGCAGACAAGCTGACTAAGGCACGCCTTAGATTCACAGGCTCAGAGATTGATGACGGTAAATTCACTGATACAAACGAAGATGCCAAGATGATTACTTTGAACTTCGTTCATGTGATTAAAGCAGGTGACTGGTAATGGCTGAATTCTTTTTAAACTATGACAGTTCAAAAGCCATTCAAAATGAAATGGCTAAGGTTCCTGATCGTGCCGAAGATGCTGTTAATAAAGTTTTACATACATATGGCGCTAAACAAGCAATTCAACAAATCGTTAAGTTTATGCCTATGTCAAATAGAAACAAAAAACACGCTAAGAATTCTAATCCACTTAAATCAGACATGATGAACTTGGGATTTAGAGTTTATGCACGCGGTGGAGCAGCGAAGAACAAGGGTAGTTTCGGTTACCTGGTGTTTCCAAATGATGGTATTGGACCACATAACCTTATTGATCAAAGGTTCTTTGAACAAGGTGGGGAAGCTGCTTCAAATCCAATTTTTAGAAAAGTTATGGAAGCGTTAGAAGACGCAATGAAATTATAAAAGGAGAAATATATATGGCTGAAGAATTTACAACGTTTGACGAATACAAAGTTACAGATGCCGGTATTAAATGGTTTGAAAATGGTGCTTATGTCACTCCCTCAGTGAAGTTAGGGTGTACAGGAAAGCTTGAAATTGAAACTACATTAAAGACAGTAATTAAGAAATGTGAAGGCGATACAGTTCGTTCTGTGGATATTCCTACACAACTTAAATGTAAATTTACTGGTCATTTACCAGTTGAAAACCTTAGAAAAGTTTGGGGACTTAATACAAAGGGCTTGAAGAAAGGCGTATTTGCTTATGGTACTGATTCACGTCAAGGCCGTGGAATTATGTCATTCGATGTATTAGATCTTGATGAGGAAATGACAATGCTTAGAGCATTTCCAAACATGCAATTTTCAGGTGGTATGACTTGGGAACTAGAAAATGGTGGCGAGGAAATTGCCGAAATCGAACAAGAATTCATTGCCATGAAAGATGTCAATAACAAGTTCTTCTATGAAGCACTTAAGAGCGAAGTTGAACCTGATGTTGCTGATAAGTGGCTAACAGATTTCACACCGGAATTAGTACAAGCAACTTCCACAGATGAAGGTACAGATGAAGGTACAGTTAAATAGTAGAGGAGTCTTAAAATGATTACACAAATTACTTTGAATGACGGCAAAACTGTCAAAGTTAAGCCAAAAATCTCAGTCCACGCATTGAGAGAATTCCAATCAAAAGGTTTGCTTCCTAAATCATTACTTCAAGCATTTGTTGGTGCTGATAAGGAACCGGACAAGATGGAACCTTATCTTATCAACGCTGCTTGGCTTGCTTATGTGAATGGCAACCCTGGGACAACAATGACACAAGAACAATTTGAAGATAAGCTAGACCTTAACTTTGAATTGTTTGGCAAGATTCTTGTGGACATGATTGGTGATGTAGCCGAAAGCGATAATAAACTGGCAAGCAGTTTTAAACGTTCAACAAAAAAAGGAAGTCGCAAGGACAAGAGAAAAAGACACCAAAACTAGTAATAGAAAACGTAGAAGACCTATATAGCTTCTACGTTTTTTTTATAGGGTTGGATCCTGTCGTTGCGGAATACTGGAATATCGATAGTTTGACAAAACTAACAATTAATAAGATTGCAATTGAAAATTATTTGAATTCATAAAATAGAAAGGAGGTCATCTAAGGGCAAGCAAAGAGATTCAACTTGAATATAAGTTAATCAATCAGCAGTTTAAATCGGCTATTAAAGAAAATAGCAATGCCATGACTTCTTTAAATAAAGAGTTCGCATTGCAAAAAGAACAGATGAGAAATACCTCATCTGAATCTGAGAAGTTAAATGCCAGTTTGACTAAGTTGAATAGTCAATACGAACTTGCTAAGAATAAGACACAGATTACAGCCGAGGCATTAGAAAATGTTAAGCGTGTAACCGGTGAGAATTCAGAAGAAACTCGTATTTGGACTAACAAACTTTTAACTGCTGAGAAACAAGAAGAATCGCTCAAAAATCGTATTCAATCAACTAATGCCAAGTTGAAAGAAGCTAAAACAGCAGAAAGTGAAGCGGCTCAAGCATCTCAAAAAAGACAAGCTGCTTTAAAATCACTTGCTTCAGAACAGAAATCACTTGAAACATCTTCTAGGAATTTAACCAAGGAATACCAATTAGAAGTTGCACAACTTGGCAATAACGCCAAAGCTAGTGATAAAGCAAAGCTGGCCAAGCAATATTATGCCAAGCAAGAGAAGGCAACCGCTGAGCAAGTTAAGAACTTAGAGAAACAACTCTCTCTCGCTAAGAAGGAATACGGCGAGAATTCTCAAGAAGTTCAAGAGTTAAACAGCAAGTTACTTGATGCTAAGAAGGCTAACCAGGAGTTTGCTAACTCCTATGCCGACTCTACTAACAAAATGAAGAACTTCGGTAATGCTATGACTAGTGCAGGCAACAAATTGAAGTCTGTCGGTCGTGGTATGACTGTTGGTGTCACTGCTCCAATCGTAGCTGGTGTTGCCGCATCAGTTAAAGCAGCCAGTGACTTCGATAGTGCATTTACTGGTGTTAAGAAAACTGTTGATGAGGTCAAAGATTCAAACGGCAAAGTCAAAGTTTCATACAAGGACTTAGAGAATGGTATTCGTAGCATGGCTAAGACTATCCCAGCTACTACTACCGAGATTTCACACGTAGCGGAAGCTGCTGGGCAATTAGGAATTAAAACACCTAACGTCTTAAGCTTTACCAAAACTATGATTGACATGGGACAAGCAACCAACATGTCATCAGAAGATGCCGCTACTGCATTAGCTAAGTTGGCTAACATTACCGGTATGCCACAAAAGAACTTTGATCGTTTAGGCTCATCGATTGTTAACTTAGGTAATAACATGGCTACCACAGAATCGGATATCGTGGACATGTCACTTCGTTTAGCTGGTACTGGTCATCAGGTTGGTTTGACTGAATCACAAATCACAGGTTTAGCTGCTGCTATGTCATCTGTAGGTATTCAAGCAGAGGCTGGTGGTGGTGCCATGTCCCGTGTCATGCAAAAGATTAATACTTCTGTTGCTAGTGGTGGCGATTCACTAGACAAGTTCGCCAAAGTTTCTGGCATGTCCTCATCCGAATTCAAGAAGCACTGGAAAGATGATGCCTCGGGTGCCATTGTCGAATTTGTTAAAGGACTTGGAAAAGCAAAAGCAAGTGGCAAAGATGTCACTTCTATGCTTAAGGATATGGGTATCAATTCCACGCAAGAAATTGATACTATGCTACGTCTTTCAGGTGCTGGAGATACATTATCAAAAGCACTTAAGATTTCTGGCGATGGCTGGAAAGAGAACTCAGCTTTAACACAGGAAGCCGAAAAGAGATACTCAACTTTCAGCTCAAAACTAAAGATTGTTAAAAATAAGGTTTCTGATTTAGGTATTGAATTCGGTGGTCCTTTGATGGACGCACTAAGCAATGTGCTTGATGCCTTGCAACCTGTATTTAAAGTTCTTGAAAACGTGGCGAAAGCATTCAGTAATGCAAGTCCTGAAACACAGAAATTTGTAGTGGCACTTGCTGCAATTGCGGCAGCAGTGGGGCCAGTAATAGCAATTGTTGGTTCACTACTAGGAGCGCTAGGGTCGATTGCTACGGCTTTAGGTTTGGCAGCCACATGGCCGGTTGTTTTGGTGGCAGCGATAGTTGCGGCCGTCACAGTCATTGTTACCTATATAGTTACTCATTGGGATCAAATCAAAACAAAGACTGAAGAGGTCTGGAATGCAATTTCTACGACAATTTTAAATGTCTGGAATTCGATAGTTCAAGGTGCATTGTCAATATTTTCTAGCTTAGGTGCGTTTTTTAGTTCGATTTGGCAAAGTATTTCTACCACCGTTTCGAGCGTGTGGACGGGAATAGTCACATTCTTAACGACGTTGTGGATGAATGTAGTCACTGTGGCATCAACGATTTGGGGAACTTTATCCAACGTATTTACCGTGATTTTTATGACTATCCAGTCAGTTATCCAAGGCGTGTGGACGTTTATAAGCTCTTGGCTCCAATGGACATGGCAAGCCATAGTTGCACTAACAGCTCCAATCTGGCAACCTATAGCCACATTCTTTAGTAATTTGTGGCAAACAATTTCCACAGTTGTTCAATCGGTATGGCAATCTATAAGCTCATTCTTATCGAGTTTATGGAATTCTATAACTTCAATCGCTAGATCAGTTTTTACAGCTTTATCTAACTTCTTTAGCACAACTTGGAATGCCATTAAGTCAGTTACAAGTTCAGTTTGGAATGCTATTAAATCCGTTATTACAAATATTTGGAACGGAATTAAATCGGCTGTAACTTCGGTGCTAAATGCTGTTAAATCAGCGGTTACTAACGGGTGGAATGCTGTAAAGTCTGCTACATCTAGTACTCTAAACGCCGTAAAGTCCGTTGTATCTAACATCTGGAATGGAATCAAATCAGCAATTTCAAGTGTTGTTAATGCAATCAAGTCATTAGTAAGCAATGCTTGGAATAATATCAAATCTGTAACATCAAGTGTATGGAACGGGATTAAATCAGCAATGGTTGGTCCAGTTCAAGCAGCTAAATCAACGATTTCCGGAATCGTTGATGCGATTAAAGGGTTCTTCAGCTCAATGCATTTAAGAATTCCTAAGATTAGCTTGCCACCATTGCCACACTTCCATTTACGCGGAAAGTTTAGCCTTAAACCACCATCAGTACCACACTTGTCTGTAAGTTGGAATGCTATTGGTGGAATCATGAAGGCACCAACCATTTTTGGAATGAACGGCGGTAATTTACAAGGCGGTGGCGAAGCTGGTCCAGAAGCTATTTTGCCATTAAATTTCAAAAACTTATCAGTGATTGGTAATCAAATTGCGCAAGCAACCGATGAGAAAGCCAAACAATCAGTAGTTCAGAACATTCAAATGACTTTCAATAACACAGTTAGAAATGACAACGATATTGATGAGATTTTCGAACGTGCTGACGATTGGATTGGTCAAAGAGGTAACAAATCTAATTTTGGCGTTAGGGGGTATTAAATGACACTGCACATGGTAATTGATGGAGTTTATGATTCAGACATGCTGTTAGCTGTCGAAGACCGACCAGCTCTATCAAATCCAAATTATGAGTTTGAATCCGATTATGTAGACGGTAGGAACGGAAGTTTAAGCCGATTGAAATATATCAAGGATGTAACTCAAAAAGTAAAATTCAATATGTTGGAAGATTTCAACGTAAAAGAAAAGCTACGACACATAAAATCGTGGCTTTTTAACTGTAAAAAAATAAGATTCGATGACGACATTGTTTATCGTAAAGTTAAATATGTCGAAATTGGAGATATCGATAATGAAATCGCTGAGTATGGATCGTTCGAAGTTTCATTTATTTGTGACCCGTTTGAATATCACGTCGGTAATGATGAGGTAACCATTGTCAAAGATGGAATCATTTTCAATCGTGGAACTATCTACTCGCTCCCAAAACTTGAAATTATGGGGAGCGGTGAGGGAGTCGTTACGATTAATGACCAAGCTATTGAACTGAACTTGACCGTAGAACACGCCTATATAGACTCTGAAATTCAAGAAATTTATAAGGATAACACGAACTTAGGTTTGTCGATGGTTGGCGATTTTCCTAGATTAATGCCTGGTCAAAATGACATAAAAATTAGTGGCGACTTCGACACTGTGAAATTTAACGTAAGGGAGAGATATCTATGATTAGACTATTTCCCGAAGATGCAACAGAAGAACAATTCAAAACTAATGGTATTGCTGTCTTAGATAGTGGTATCAAGAACAATTCCGTAGAGTGGACTAAAAACGGCATGTACAGTTTTGACTTTGATTATTTTAGCGAAGAGAAATACAGCGGAATAATCAAAGGCGATATGATCGTGGTCGCTCCCACACCACTAGGTGAGCAACCTTTTCGAATCCATAAAGTTACCGAACAAATCGGGTTCTTAAAAGTCGAGTGTTATCACTTATTTTATGATTTAGCATCTAACCTGATTGAAGATTCTAACTTCGTTAATTCAACTGGAGCCACATTAATGGATAGATTCAATGCGGCTTTTCAATATCCAACGAAATTTAGGTTTACATCCGACATTGATAAGGTTGCAAATTGCCGAATGGTCAGAATGAATCCAGTCCAAGCATTGCTCGATACATCTAAAGATAATACATTCCTAAATCGTTGGGGTGGTGTTATCTCACGTGATGGCTATGACGTGAAGATGCTCAAGACGATGGGTGAGGATAGAGGATTCAAAATCACTCATGGCAAGAACCTAAAAGGATATACGTATCAAATTGACTGGGAGCCGATGGCAACTAGAATCATGCCGATTGGATTTGATGGCTTGATGTTGCCTGAGAAATATGTGGACAGTCCACTAATTGATAAGTACAAAAATATCAAAATCAAAACAGTTAACTATCAGGACGTCAAGGCTGAAAATTCTAACTCTCAATTTAATCAAGATGGTGCCATCCCTGTCGATCAAGCTTATGAGAAACTAAGAAGTTTAGCCAAAGAAGAATACAGCAAGAACGAAGCTGATAAGCCTAGTATCAATATTAAAGTTCAATTTAAGAACTTGGGAGATACCAAGGAATACAGCCAGTTCAAGAAACTGGTTGATGTTAAACCGTTAGATATCGTCCACATTCAAGTGAGTGATTTTGATATTAAAGACAGCGTTATTAGTTACAAATACGATGCCTTAGCCAGAGAATACACAGAAGTAGAATTAGGCACGATTGCTAGAACTGGAATATCAAATAAAGCTAATGAAATTGAGACAAAGGTTAATGATGTTAAGACTGACGTTGATAACACTCAAAAAGATTTAAATGATACTAATAAAGATGTTAGCGATGTTAAAGATGACGTTTCTGATTTACAGAGTGCCGACAAAGATAAGCAGCAATTGATGGATGAGTTAAAGAAGAAGGTTAATGATACTAAGGATGACATGTTAAGTTATATCAACGGTAGTGGTCGTGATGTAATGAGATTCCTTCCTAATAGAGAAAACCCAACGGATATTGTTGCTAGTGAATCGGGGGGTAACTATGGAATGCGTTGGAATTCTAAGGGTATTTACTATGATGGAAAAGGTACGGTAGCTATTGATAACCGTGGTAACGTCTATGCGGATAATTTCGTTGGTCAGTCAATTACAGGTATTTATATCGATGGTGGTGAAATTCATGGTGTAAGTATTACTGGTGATACCGGTCTTGCTTTAAGTTCTGGATCAACCAAAACATCAGTCACTAGCTATGGTATTTCAACACCTAATATTACTGTTCATGATATTGATGGCATTCATGGAATGGCAACTGAAGCTGGTGGTTATATCTGGGTAGATGGTGCTAAATTAACAGGTACAAGTGATGGAAATTTATTAATCAATGGCAGAAAGGTGCTAACAGAATAATGAGTTCAAATGTAGATGCAAACGAAGTGATTAAAGATATATCTGAAAAGCTGGCTAATATGCAGGTTGAGAATTCTGTTTTGTTTATCGAAAATAAACATCTCAAAGAAGAAAATGAAAAATTGAAAAAGGAGCAAAAATAATTGGCAAATATTTATATCAAAACCAACGAGGTTGGAGCCGTAGTTGATTATTTTAAATCAGATGGCGATTCCAAATATAGTTTCAAGCTGTTTAATGATTTTAAGCCAGATGAAACCATTATCGAACAAGGATATACATATGCTCATTTAATTGATTTGGAATATCCGTTATTTGAAAAGTTGCATGATTACTATACATATTTTGATGGTCAACTTCATAGACCTTTTAATTTTGATAGAAGTTTAATTAATAATATTTTGAATGGAGGTAATTAAATGAGTTTACAACCAATTATTCTAGATACAGACAAGACAACTCCAATCTATGAGTTGCCTTTGAAAATTAGACAAGGAGACACAGGCGACGAGCTACAAGTTACTTTAGGAAAGTCATTCGAAAAGTACACTGATTTATCTACGGTTGACATTGAACTTATTGCCGAAACACCCGACCAACGACTAATTAAGACAGCCGTGACTGATAAGTCAGGAACGACGTTCAAGATTAAGTTTGTAAATGAGATGTACGCAAAGGCTGGCGTATTCAGAAAGATGTATTTCAAAGTGGGAAATGATTCCACATCGGATATTAAGCTAGTCGTGCTACGAGGTATCGGATCACTAAGTGACACAGGTAATTATATCGATGACTTTGAAACATTACTCGAGCAAGGTCAATCTTACCTTTTCGCCTTAAAGAACATTGCCGATACTGGCAATTTGACGATTGATAGGAAAGTCGCTGAACTGACTGGCAAGATGACTGACTTCGTTAATCAAGCTCAAGAAGACTTGGATGCTGCTAAAACGGCATGGAACACATTCCAAAATAATTCAGAGACGGCGGCAAGTGATCAAAGAGATGGGTTTGATACAGACTACGGCAAGCAAAAAGCTGATTTTGAAACTAGATTTAAATCTTATTTGGACAAACTTCAAGATGATTACGATTCATTTAAATTGACATTAACTACTGATGTTAGTGACTTAAATGAGCAATTAAATCAAGTAGGTACTGACGTATCAGCATTAGATGCCAAAGCTGATGAAATTTCTGGAAAACTGCAGGATGTCGATTTAAGTCAAATGGCTACCAACGAAGCTAACATCACAAAGTTGCAAGCTGATTTTGAAACGAATAAAGCCGATGTAAACAGCAAGATTGCTACAGGTGTTGGACAAGCCAAAACATACGCCGAGCAAAGTATCAAGGATATTATCGGTGCTGCTCCCGATACGCTAGACACGATTGCGGAATTAGCGGATGCCGTAACTAAAAATAAAGACGGTGTTCAAGCTATTAATGAAGGAATTACTAAGAAAGCCAACAAGACGGACGTTACAGCATTACAGAACACTGTTCAAGCTATGATTACTCCAATCAGTCAAGCCGACTACGATGCGTTAGTTAGTGCTGGAACTGTTGATCCAAAAATTTTGTATGTGATTCCTGATGCTTAAGGAGGTATCTAAATGAATTTAAAAATTGGAGGTAGCAACGTGGGTAAAATTATGTATGGCGGTCAAGAGTTTGGTGGTAGTAAAATGTTGGAGAGTGGAACCATTCTTTTGTTTTTAGGTGCGAACAACAAATGGACTTCGAGAAGATTGGGTTTAGATTTTAATAAGTTTATTAATCGCAATTCAATTACTTGTAAAGCTTTTGGAGTTGAAAAAGATTGGAAAAACGTCTCTAAAATAGGCGTGTATGTGGAGAATAACGACCCTGAAATTATTGATATCTCAGATTTAAAAAATGGTCCATGCAATATTTCTGGTGGGAATATCACTGTAAAATTAGAAGGAACTGAATTGACTTTCATATCCGATACATTCTCCTACAGCCAAATTCTTGTAGAAGCAAACAATGAGTAAAAGTGAGGAGATGATTATTTATGAGGAAGCTATATCTTAGCAACGGCGATAAAAAGTTTAAATTTGCCGATACCACAACTGAAATACATTTTGCCACTCATTAATTCTGTAGAATTCTACTAAAGAAGGTGACAACATGAAATACGTGCGAGAGAACAGGTTCTGGACTATCACGGGATTGGAGACTTTTATTCTAGGAATGTTATTTGGGCTTGAGAATAATTTCATTGATCAATCCCCGCACATGCCCGTATTCGTCAAAGTCGTGGATGACCCACCGTTTGCTATCGTGTTAATGATTGTGGGATTCTACGTTACACTCATATCATTGTCGAAGCACTTTACAGAGGCAAACAAGGCAGTTGTTACATTTACACTTCTATTTATTTGGACCTTCTATTTCATAATCTTTCTACTACATGATATAGTTGGTCCTTTTACTATCCCCAGATACACAACTATAATCACAGGTTTCATAGTATTTCGTGTGATGGTTGAAGCCGTTTGGGGCATACCACGTTGAACGATACGCTGAAAATTATTATCTCGGCTATTGGTGGTGCTATCGTGTCGGGTGTGTTTGGCGTTTGGGGACAGAAGTTAAAGAACACTAGTTCAAATGAATCTGTATATGCTGAACACACCGACATCATGTGGGATAGATTAGATAAGATAACTGATGAACGGGATGAATTGAAAGAACAAGTTATAAAACTAAATGCAAAAATTGACGAACAAAGTAAAATCATTGATCAACTAACAAGGCAAATGAGTGCCTTGAATAGTAAATTTCAAGACTGGGAAAGTGAGAATTAATGGATTATATTATAGGAATGAATTTAATAAATTCAGCTGAATTAGTCATTATGGCGGTAATTGTTTATGCAATTACTCAAGCATTAAAACAAACTAAAATTAAAAATACCTACATGCCTTTTATCGCAATGGCTGTGGGTATTTTTTCTGGATTGATTATTGGATTGATTTTCCACGAGCAAGAACTGGGCAAGGCTTGCCTTGCTGGTTTCCTAGTTGGTGCTTCCACAGCAGGACTATTCACTGGTATCAAAGGTGTTGCTGGTGGATATTCTACCGAGTGGAAACCAACTAAAGAACAAAAAAATCTGGATATGAAAGGATAGAATATGTTTAATCCTAATATCATTAATAAGACATATACACTAGGCGATTACCAAGGTGATACACGGCTAGCTTCTAACCGTTTTATTATCCTCCACGAATCTGGAAACGATAACGACAAGCGAGATTCACAAGCGTTACTGCATGAAGTACAGTATATGCACAACCATTACGGCAGCGCTTACGTCCAGTTTTTTGTTGGTTATATGGACGGCAAGGCTCAAGTGTATCAAATCGGTGAACCGGGATACGTATCATGGGGAGCATTAACGGCTAATCCATACGCACCAGTACAAATCGAGTTTGCAAGAACAGGCGACAAGCAACAATTTAGAGAAGCCTATCGGTTGTATGTGGAAGTAGCTCGCTACTACGCTAATGCTTACGGTATCCCGCTCACTCTAGACAGTGGGGGCAATGGAATCAAGACACACCAATGGGTCACTAATAATTTTGGTGGTGATCACGTTGACCCTTATCCTTATTTCGCAAGCATGGGAATCACTAAGTCACAACTAGCATATGACCTTGAAAACGGATTTGATGACGAGCCAGAACCAGAGAAGAAAGCCAATATTAATAATGTGGTGACTGTGACGGCTGACTACTTCAAAGCATTTACCACAACAAGTAGCAAAGGCGTTCCTCATATTGGGACTGATATCCTTAGTGGAACGGCATGGCAATCATCTGATATTCTAGTACGTGATAAAAAAGCGTACTTTAAAATCGGTAATGATACTTACATTCCACAATCGGTAACTGACAAGGCGGGCAAGATCGTTATCAATTATCTAGACGGTTACGGAGTTAACGCCTACAATTCTAAAGGCCAAAGCATAAAAGACAGCAACCAAGTATTTAAAGGTGGTACTTCATGGGCAACTGGTGAAGAACTATTTAAAGTACCTAATATTGGCTGGTGCTACCAAGTTTCCACAGATGAATATATCCCAGTTAAATTCCAGCAAGGTAGTGGATTCAAGGGATAGATACAACAATACCCACATCTATTAATTTAGGTGTGGTTTTTTTTGTTATAATAGCGTACAATTAGAACAGATTTTTAATAATACTTAAGGTTTGGTTATGGAAGAATACTGTATACCTGTTTACCATGTAAATGATAGAGACATCGTAGAAGAGTTTGTAAATAATAATGGCTTTTATAATTCCCATGATCACGGTGAGTGGGCTGGTTCTGGAATGTATTTTTGGGACAATATATCTAATGCATACTATTGGAAAAAGCAGCGAGAGAATAGGGGAAATGATAACTCATTTTTAATTTGTAAGGCAAAATTAATGTATAATGATGACTCAATATTAGATTTGACTGATAAAAATACTAGAATAGCTTTTAATAACGCATGGCAAATGTTAGAAAACGCGTACAAAAAATGTTACGGGAAATCAGCAATTGGGTATGTTCCTGCTAGTGCAAAAATAGATTTTATTATATCCGAAATTATGACTGATAAAGAAATAGTTAAGATCATCGCCACCTATAGGCCCAAATCTAAAAGTGGTAATACAATTTATGTTTCGAAAAACTATCCAAGTGTAGATGAAAGTGCAAGAGTTATAATTTGTGTCAGAGAAAATACTCGACTATCAAGCCGGCAACTAATATAATAAATCTGTGGAGGTGGTTCAAATGAAGAAGAGCTTAATTGAGTTAACAAAAGAGTATATAGATTCACTTGATGAGGGTATGATGGATGCTTCGTTTGATAGACTTAAACTGATTCAAAAAAAATATATTACTCCAGAGATTGAAGGGGTAAAAATAATTGAAACAGTTAAAGTTCCTGAAAAAAAATCTAACATAACTTATGATGTCAGTAATGAAATGAGTATCACATTAGAGTGTGCGGCTTAATATGTCAGATGTAAAAAAGAGTAATTCCTTATATTTCAATGAACCACATTTAGAGAACATGAAATTTGTTTCAAACGATAATTTTATTAATGATGATTATGATGGTAAAGTTAATATCGAATTGAGTAGTAATATAAATAGAATAGATGACAAATCTTCTAACGTTAAATTGACATTGTTACTAAATAAAGAAAATGAAGATTATCCCTTTTATATAGAGGTAACAATGACCGCTGATTTTCGATATGAGAAGAATTTAGAAGAATCGGTTATTGAGGAGCTATTGAAGGTCAATGCATCTTCACTATTGTTTTCATACATTAGAACTCTGGTCGTTGAAGTAACAGATCGTTCGAAGTTTTCAACATTGCATTTACCATTTATGAATTTTACACAAAGCAAGAAATCCGATGATTAGATTTTTTGAAATCTTAATCATTATTTACCCACATCTATTAATTTAGGTGTGGGTATTTTTTTGTTATATAAGTGATGAGAGTTTTATTAAACTTGAATTGAGGATAATTTCTTGATTTTTTTTGTTCATCAGTGTAACGTTTATGATCAAAAAAATTTGAAAATTGATTAACTACCTGTTAATATGTTTGTTGAAGCAAGTCGTTTATAAATGCCTCTTGCTTAATGTTGTTCAGTATATAATGTAGTTGGCGATACACTACGTTGCTAGGTAGAGGCTTAAATCTACCCCTAGTCCCAATTGGAGACTATTCCAATTCGGTATCGTAAATTATTGACCGTCTTTCATCTGAAGGGCGGTTATTTTTTTAAGGAAAGTATATGAAGTTTAATTCTCAAGATGTTCCGTTAAATCGATTAATAATTGATAGTCAAAAAGATATCAATTTTAAGGCAATGTTATTTTAATAATTGAAACAGAAAAACACGCCTATTTTAGACGTGTTTTTCATTCGCTATTTCTTCGCTGCTCCCACATTATTATTTTTTTTGAGTACCATTTGAGTGCCATGAGTATGAAATTCTACGAAATTTCGTAAAACCTCAAAAAATAAAAACGTTGTGTTATCAAGGGTTTGCACCCTTATAAAACATAATGAAATGTAAAAAGTGGAGATGAGGGGAATCGAACCCCTGTCCAGGCGTAATGCTATGTAAGCTTCTACACTCATAGTTATGCTACTTGAAAGTTTGCCATCATGAACGCCGCATAACCAGGCTAGCCATGATGACTATCCTGATCGATCTCTTTTTAACTATTCAGAAGGGATAGTCAAACGTAGCCCAATTAATTTGAGACCCAATTCTGACCCTTGGGCGAAGTCAGGTTGGATCACGCTTAGACTGTTTTTAGGCAGCTAATGCGTAAGAATTATTATTTTTTGCAGTTATAATTTAACTGATTGTTTTTACGAAACAAAAAAAACGAAGTGCGGCCCACACGCTATTACACATGTCGAATCCAGAACATCCCCGAGATATTCTATTACCGAAATAAATCGGCATATAATTATTATACATGAAAATCACTAAAATAAAAAAAATCAGCCTTATTAGCTGATTTTTTTTAAATAGTTAAAAATTTGTCTTCTATAATAGTACACAATTTTATGACGATGCTGGAAATTGCAACTGACATGACTGCCAGTCCGAAATTGAGCCAGCTAGTTACGAAGATGTTTCCGATACAAACGAGAGCATCGACGATAAAAAGGGTGATGTAGCGATCGACTCCGAAGTGACGATGGATGATGATCGGAGGAACGGTCGTGCCACCACTGGACATATTCAAGGTGTAAAGAATTGCCAAACCAACACCGAAGATGACACTACCAACGACAACTGAAGGAAAAATAGGTTTGATCACGTCAAAAACTGGGGTGACAAGTAATAAAAGTGGTAGTAGGAAACTCCCAAAAACTAATTTGACAGTCGTCATTTTTTCTAAAAAGAAAAACGAAAAAACTAACATGACGATGTTAATGGAGAAGACTGACAATGAAGTTGGAATGGAAAAGCCTTCAAATAGCAGGATGGCAATGCCGGTGGCACCACCTGCAGCAACTTTGCTAGGTTCGAAAAACAAGTTAATACTGATAGCAATTAACTCTAAAGATATGATCATCAGTAAGATTTTTGAAATATTTTTTAGCTTTTTTTTATTCATGATATTAAATATAGCACTCTTATAATAATTTCGACAAATCGTCTAAGTTCAATAATCATCAAGGATTCAGCTGATATTGATATTCTTTTATTACGAAAATATTACTAAGGTTACATAAATTTCAGAAAATGTAACCTTGAAGGAGTAGTCATGTAACATTCACCTGTTATAGTACTTCACATAGCAACGAGAGCTAAACTTTAAAAGTAAGGATGTTATTAATTTATGAAAAAAGTATTATCACTCGCATTTGTTGGTGCCATTGCACTTACTGCATTTGGTATTAAGACAAGTACATCAGAAGCCGCTACAACTATTGACAGTAGCCACGTATCTGTAGAAGCAGGTGACTCATACAAGAGCATCGCCGAAGCAAACGGAACTACCGTTTCAGCTTTGGAACAAGCTAATGGCCGTGAAGTTGGCGGATTTGACCTCATCTTCCCAGGTGAGACTATCACATTGCCTACAACAACTGCCGTACAACAAAATGTTGAAAGTACACAAACACAATCAAATACACAAGACACTGCAGCTACTCAAAGTGCTGCAACACAAAGTGCCACAACACAACCTACAACAACTACTCAATCAGCAGGTTCATTTAAGATCAGTTTCTATGATCCAGCTGTTTTAGGTTCAAACATGGGTTACTCAGGTGTGGCTGCTAATTTATCAGTTTTCCCTAAGGGAACTCAATTGAAGATTACTTTATCTGACGGTACTGTTCTTTATAGAACTGTTAACGATACAGGTACATTTGCTTATAGTAACCCTAACCAATTAGATGTTGCTATGCCTAATTCAAGTATTCCTTCATATGGTGTAACTTCAGCTTCAGTTGAAGTTGTTGGATAGAGTTTTTTCTAAGAATCCTTTTTGAGGATTCTTTTTTTTTGGTGTTTTATTGCCGGTTCTGCGGAGGGTTCCGGGAATTGCGCCGTGGAACGCTGCGGGCCAACTTTGAGCTATCCAAGGAAACCCGCCTTGGACATCTCAAAGCTTGACCTTTTCGTAAGCACGGCCCATGCCGTGCAAACGAAAATTTCGCGGCTGACGGCGAATTCCCTCCACCCTCCGCAGAACCTAAGTTGGTGATAAATTCTCGTTTTTGTGGGGGGGACGGTACTTATTTTTGTCGTACAAACTTGCTGCGATTTTGGTTGTGTACCGAAGTTTATTTCTTCTTACGATATTTGCTTATAAATCCTATCTTGTTGATTTATTTTTGTGGATATCATCGAAATATTTCTTTTTTTCCACTGTTCGATTATTGTGTTTATATTTTACTTGTCATGGATAAAAAAATCGGGAAATTCCGAGATGACCGAAAGGTCAGCAAGGAGTTTCCCGCATTTTTTCTTTTACTTGTATTTTGCTTTTAAAAATAAATTCTCTTACCGAATTTCCATAGTTCGTCCAGGAATTCATTGATCCTGTTGTAGGTTTGATTGGCCTTGGGATGATCTCTTATGTATTGCTTTTGATATGTTGCGTTGAAGTCATCTTGGTGGCCTGGCTTATAGGAATTGTTTTTGATGGAGTTGCTTTGGAAATTTTGGTACTTTTGGTTTTTCATTAGGTTGTGCCATTCTTTGAAGTTCATCAACAACACCTCTTTAATTCAATAGGGTAGCAGTTGATTTTCGATATGGCAATTTTATCGTCTTATTTGTTGATTTTACTTAGGGAGGATCCTTTGTGAAGGCTTTATTTGTGTTGCGGATCAATTTTACTTCTTTTGAAATATAAACTGGAGACAAGGTAGTGTTGATTGATTTGAAATGCTTGAGAAAAAATTGCTTGAATTTTTTGCTCATTCAGGAACCCCCTCAATTTTGTTTGACAATTTATATTACGCTTTTAATAGAACAGTTGCCTGCCGATTTTTGGGGAAATATACACAAACTTTACATTGGATCTCACATTTTTTGTCGAGAAATCTTAATTAAATGAAATTTTATTTAATAAAACTATTGACAATCAATTATCGGGTGTTTATTATTTAACTCAACTTAATAAAACTATTTTCCAAACAATTTGATCAGGGGAAGTAATTTGTTTATTGACGCACAGAAAGCCTCTTTTAGCTGAGATGAGGACGAGATGACGAATGAAAATGACCTGTGATTGGTGCGCTGAGTCGAGAGATTAAGTGGCAATGGCCGGTATCCATTATAATACACGCGTATAGATTTTTTGTACGTTGTTAAGGGGACTAGTGTAAGCTTGTCCCAAATTAGAATGGTACCGCGGGAAGCCGCTTCTATTGCAAATTTATTTTTGCGTAGGAGCGGCTTTTTTTAGTTTTAAGTTTAATATAGGGAGGATCCACCATGAAAAAAGCACGTCGAATTTTATTAGTTTTAGTAGCAGCATTTTCACTTTTTGCCTTAGTAGGCTGTGGAAATAATTCATCAGAAAAAACAGTCAAGGTGGGTATCATGAATTCCGACGACCCGATTTGGAAACCTATCAAAGCTAAACTTAAAAAACAAGGTATCAATTTGAAGTTAGTTGAATTTAATGATTTCAATCAACCTAACCAAGCATTATCCCAAGGTGAGCTTGATATTAATGCTTTCCAACACATCTACTTTTTAAATAATTGGAACAAGACTCACAATACTAACTTAGTTTCTATCGGTACGACAGTTATCGCTCCGTTGAGAGTTTACTCAACTTCGATCAAGTCGATCAATGATTTGAAAGATGGCGATAAAGTTACTTTGCCAAACGATGCTACTAATGAAGGTCGGGCTTTACAATTGTTAGAAACTGCTGGCTTGATCGAACTGAAAAAGACAGCTTTACCAACAGTTAAAGATATTACCAAGTACAATGTGAAGATCAAAGTTACACCACTTGATGCTGCACAAACAGCACATTCACTTAATGATGCTAAAGCTGCCATCGTCAACAACACGATCGCAGCCAGTGCCGATCTACCAAACGATGAAGTTATCTACAAAGAAAAGATCACTAAGAAATCCAAGCAATGGTTAAATGTCATCGCAACCGACAAGAAAAATAAAGACAATGCTACTTTCAAAAAAGTTGTGAAAGCATACCAATCTGAAGCAAACGCCAAGAACATTAAGAAACAGTATAAAGGCACTACTTTGCCAGCTTGGGATCTGAAGCTTTAATAAATATATTTTTTCCGCAAATTATTATTTAAATTTGACAATTAGATTGGCAAATTGTATTATCAATTCAACGATTAGTTAGAAAATTATTAATTTAAACAAATAGATCAGGGGAAGTAATTAGAAATCTGACATACAGAAAGTTATCATTTGCTGAGAGATAACGGACGATCCTTTTGAAAATGACCTGTGATTGGTGCGCTGAGTCCTATGGATAAAGATGCAATGGGTGGTATCCATTACAATACACGCGTATAAGAACCTTTTGTACGTTGTAGAGGAAATAAGTGTAAGCTTATTTCGAATTAGAATGGTACCGCGATTAGTCGCTTCTAGTTGAAATCAAGAGATTTCAAATTGGAAGCGGCTTTTTTGTTTGATTAAAATTTTTAACTTTGAGGAATGTTGTTCTTAAGGGAGGAATCTGATTATTAAACAATTAGCCAATTCGCCAAGAACCATTTTGACACGTTGTTTTAAAGATAATAGATAGTAATTGAATTAAGGGGAAAGTAATGAATAAGAGTTTTAAAGCATTAAAAGTTTCACTAGTTTTGTTTGTCGCAATGTTTGCAGTATTGATCTTAGCTGGATGTGGTAATCATCACGACGGTAATACGATCAGAGTCGGGATCAACGCCTCTGATTCACCTATTTGGGAAGTAGTTAAGAAGAAAGTTAAAAAGGAAGGCATTGATTTAAAGATCCAAGAATTCAACGATTATAACCAACCTAACATGGCACTTGCTCAAGGTGGTTTAGAGATGAATGCTTATCAACATACTTACTTTTTAGATACTTGGAACAAGGCGCATCATACCGATCTAGTTCCAATCGGCTATACCATCATCCAACCATTGGCCATGTATTCGCACAAGGTCAAGAAAGTCTCCCAGATCAAGAAGGGTGCTAAGATCACTATTCCAAATGATTCTTCAAACGAAGGACGTGCTTTACAGCTTTTACAATCGGCTGGTTTGATCACTTTAAAGAATAAGAAGATCCCATCAGTCAAAGACGTTACTTCGAACCCGTTACATTTGAAATTTATTACGTTGGATGCAGCCCAAACAGCTCGGACATTGGATGATGTTACAGCTGCTGTAGTTAACGGAAACGTGGCTGCTGATGCTAAGTTTGATCCTAAAAATGCCGTCTATCGTGAACAGATCACGAAGAAGTCGACACCTTGGATCAACATCATCGTAGCCGAAAAGAAAGAAAAAAATAACAAGAATTACAAGAAAGTAGTTAAAGCATTCCAATCCAAAGAAACTGCTAAAGAGATCAAGAAAATCTATGGAAACAATGCTGTAACTGCTTGGAATTTGAACTTGAAATAATCCAGGGGTGGGAATACTTATGAAGAAATTAAATAAAGTAGCTAAAATATTTTTAGTAATTTGTGCAGCAGTATCATTTTTTGTGGTCGCTGGCTGTGGAAACAATTCATCTGAAAAAACCGTTAAAGTCGGTATTTACGGATCAGATGACCGTATTTGGAAACCACTAGCTAGCAAGTTAAAGAAACAAGGAATCGACTTGAAACTAGTAGAATTCAACGACTACAACACACCAAACAAAGCTTTGACACAAGGTGAGCTTGACATCAATGCTTTCCAAAACTACCACTTCATGAACGACTGGAATAAGGCTAATAAAGGAAACGTTGTGGCTATTGGTGATACTTACATCGCTCCACAAAGAATTTATTCTGACAAGATCAAGAAGCTCAGCCAATTGAAAAATGGCGACAAGGTTTCGATCCCAAGTGATGCTACTAATGAAGACCGTGGCTTGAGAGTATTACGCCAAGCCGGATTGATCAAATTGAACAAGTCTTCAATGTACACAGTTAAGGATATTACTGAGAATAAGAAGAACTTGAAGATCACACCACTTGATGCAGCCCAAACAGCACATTCATTGACTGACGTTGCCGCAGCTGTCGTTAATAACGATGTGGCTCAAGATGCTAAGTTAAAGCCTAGTGATGCTATTTATAAGGAAGAGATCAACAAAGAATCAAAACCTTACGTCAACATCATTGCTACTACTAAAGATAAGAAGAACAATGCAACTTACAAGAAAGTCGTCAAGGCTTATCAAACAGAATACATTGCTAAGAAGATCAAAGAAGTTTATAACGGCTCAACTTATGCCGCATGGAATTATGATTTCAAATAAATTGAGGAGGTAATTTGAATGTCAAATCTGTCAGATCCGCTGATCCAGAAATCTATCGAACAATTCAAAGAATACGTTGCACTACCGTCAGTTTCCGCTAAGAAACAAGCTCAACCAGAAACGTCCGCTTTTTTAAAAAAGATTTTGACTGATTTTGGAGCAGAAGTTTCGGTTTGGAACGATTTCGATGTCCCTTGCGTTTTTGCTGAAGCAAAGCCTAAACAAGCTAGTGCCACGACGATTTTGATTTATGATCATTACGACGTTCAACCGGAAGAGCCACTCGAGCTTTGGAAGAGTGATCCTTTTGAACTTCAAGTTACCGATGATAAATTTATCGGCCGGGGAGCTTCCGACTGTAAAGGTGACTTGATCTCACGGATCACCGCTTTGAATTTGTATCGTCAAGAACACGGCGATTTACCTTGTAACGTTAAATTTCTGATCGAAGGGGCTGAAGAAGTAGCCAGTCAACACTTGGAAGACTACTTGAAGCTTTATCAAGATCAATTGGCTTGTGATTTAGTTATATGGGAATCCGGCTTCAAAAACGAACACGAGCAATTTAGTTTCAATGGTGGAACTAAGGGTGTCATGTGTTTTGAATTAGAAGCTAATTCAGCCGACATAGATTTGCATTCATCATTTGCAGCAGTCGTTGATTCAGCAACTTGGAGGTTATCTCAAGCGCTCAACACGTTGCGTGACCCTGAAGGAAAGATTTTGATCCCAGGATTTTACGATGACGTTCAGCCACCAAGTCAACGTGAACAAGAGCTCGTTGAAAAAGCCATCACTCCTGATTATCAAGAAAAGTGGGGCTTGACCGTTCCACTGCTCAAAAACAAATCAGTCAATTATAATTTGACGTTTGAACCAACTATTAATATAGAAGGAATCAGTAGTGGCTGGGAAGGGCCCGGTGTTAAAACCGTAACTCCTAAGTCAGCTACGGCTAAATTAGAATTTCGTCTCGTTCCTGATCAAGATCCACATGACCTTTTTGAAAAATTATCTAAGTACTTAGCAGATCAAGGATTTGCTGATATTAAAGTGACTTATTTAATGGGCGAAAAGGCTTATCGTTGGGATCTAGATAGTCCGATCGTTAATACTTTGATCGAGACAGCTAATGAATTTTACGGCGGAGAAGATAAGGTCGAGGCTTTACCATCAAGTCCGGGAACTGGCCCAATGTATGTTGTCAACAAGTATTCAAAAGCACCGATCATTGCTTGTGGCGTTAGTTATGCTAAAGCTGGAAATCATGCACCAAACGAACACATTCGGATCCAAGATTATTTAGATTTTATTGATTTCTTTAATAAATTTTTAGGAAAAATTGCGAAGGAGTAAGTTAATGACAGATACAAACAAAATTGTTCAATTAAAAGATATCGACGTAACTTTCGATGTTGATGGGAAGAAGATCGAAGCGGTCAAGGATATCTCATTGGATGTAAATAAAGGTGATGTTTTTGGTATCATCGGATACTCTGGTGCCGGTAAAAGTAC
Source organism: Companilactobacillus zhongbaensis (assembly GCF_003946515.1). Classification (GTDB taxonomy): domain Bacteria; phylum Bacillota; class Bacilli; order Lactobacillales; family Lactobacillaceae; genus Companilactobacillus; species Companilactobacillus zhongbaensis. The sequence goes on from NZ_RHOM01000002.1 coordinate 157,440, forward strand.
TTTGGTCCGTGTGATCAATTTATTGCAAAGACCTACAGCCGGATCAGTAGTCGTAAACGGCCAAGACATGCTAAAACTAAGCTCTAAAGAACTTAGACAAGCTAGAAAGAACATTGGGATGATCTTCCAACATTTCAACTTGATGAATTCATTAACCGTTTACGGTAACATTGACTTTCCTTTGCGTGATTCAAAATTATCTAAAAAAGAACGAAAAGAAAAAGTTGAACACTTACTCGATTTAGTTGGTTTGACTGATCGTGCCAACAACTATCCATCACAATTATCTGGTGGTCAAAAACAACGTGTTGGTATCGCCAGAGCTTTAGCTAATGACCCAGAGATCTTGATCTCTGACGAAGCTACCAGTGCTTTGGATCCAAAGACAACTACTGAGATCTTGGATCTATTAGGAAAATTAAATGAAGAACTCGGTATTACCGTGGTCATCATTACCCACGAAATGGATGCTATCAAACAAGTATGTAATCGTGTTGCAGTTATGGAAAATGGTCAATTGATCGAAGAAGGTAGTTTGTTAACTATTTTCGGTCATCCTAAGGAAAAATTGACGAAAGACTTCGTTGATACTTCAACCCAAATCAAATCAGCCCTAGAAGAAATTGAGTCAAGTGGTATCGTCCACGACTTGTCAGGTCGCTTGATCGAACTCCAATTTACCGGTGATGTGACGAATGAACCGATCGTGGTTGGTTTATACAAGAAGTTCAATGTTTCAGCAAGTATTCTTTTCAGTAACATGGAAAGATTGCAAGGCACAACAGTCGGTATTATGCTGTTAGCCTTGAGCGGCGATGACGATAAGGTCGCTGAAGCAGTTAAATACTTAAACGATCTTAAGATCAATGTTCGCGAGATCAATCTTTCAGGAAGCGAGAGTGCAAAATAGATGTCAAACTTTATTAATACAGTTTTTCCAAACGTAGTTGCTAACTGGTCTGGCGATAACGGTTTTGTCGTTGCCATTTGGCAAACATTGTACATGACATTTGTCAGTGCCGTCTTTGCCGGCGTTATCGGTATTATTTTAGGAATTTTGTTAGTTATAACAGCTGAAGACGGGATCACACCTAACAAGGTTTTCTACCAGATCCTTGATAAGTTAGTTAACCTGTTCCGTTCAATTCCATTCATTATTTTACTTGCGGTTATCGGACCATTTACTAAGTTGATCGTTGGTCAAACGATCGGACCTGAAGGTGCTTTAGTTCCGTTAGTTGTTGGTACTGCTCCTTTCTTTGCTCGACAAGTTCAATTGGCTTTAGTCGAAGTTGACCACGGTGTGGTTGAAGCTGCTGAGGCTATGGGGTTGTCACCAATTAAGATTATTTTCCGGGTTTACTTGAAAGAAGGTTTACCTGAGTTGATCCGTTCTGGTACTTTGACTACGATCAGTTTGATCGGTTTGACTGCCATGGCTGGTGCCGTTGGTGGTGGTGGTCTTGGTAACATGGCCATTTCTGTTGGTTACCAACGGTTTGAGAATGACGTTACAATTGTTTCCATGCTTCTTATCCTGGTGCTTGTTTTTGTTATTCAGGGGATCGGCGATTTTGCTGTTCGGAAGTTGGAACATTAATAAGTTTTATAAATAGGGAAGTATTGAGTATGCCTTTGGGGATGTTTGTATTTCCCTTTTGTGTTGGGCGAAACAGCTGCTTTCCTTGTTTGGAAGGTGGCTGTTTTTACTTGAGGTGAGAGAGTTTTTGGCAGACGAGAAGCGTTTTGCTTGGCTTGGTGTTGGTGATTTTTGGTGGTTGTTGGGATAGAGGTGGTAGTTTGGTTTGGTGGTTCACTGCCGGCCCCTCTGCCTAGGTTTGGCAATCCCCCCTTTGTTTAGTGGGGAAGTAGGTGCTTCCTAGGTTTATGCGCAAGATTTGTTCTTTTTGAGCTCCTGGCTGCTTCTCGGTTCGCGGGACTAAAGCTCCGCTCATTTTGTTTCCTGGCGTACCTTTTGGTGCAATCTTTTCTTTTATTGCTTGTTGGATAAGATTAAATATTTTACTGGATCTCTTGCTTTCGCTTAGGGCTCGCGTGCTCGAATCTCGCACTCTTGCCTTGAATTTTTACTTTTATTTGATTCTTGCTTGCGTGCTCGATGCTCTCGCACTCTCGCCACTTCAAACTCTTACCTTCTTTAATTTCTGTATTTATTTTTATTTGTCCTTAGATGACTTGATTTTTTTTATTACTTGAGAGGTGGTGGATGGTTTCTTTCTTTGTATTTTTAGCCTTGTTAATTAGCTTTTTAAGCATGGTTTTAGTATTTTTCTTGATTTATTGATATTACGATTTTGCTTTTTTACAAAACTTGTACGTTGATTTTATTTTTTAAGTTTTTAAAAATAGGGGGAATTTTGGATGAAGAATTCTGTTAAGAAAATTTTCGGTTTTTTGCTTTTGTCGTTATCAATTGTTTTGCTTGTTGGCTGTGGCAATTCTTCGAAGGAGAAGGTTGTTAAGATCGGTATTACGGGATCCGATAATCGGGTCTGGGATGCTGTGGCTAAGAAGGTTGAGAAGGATGGTATTAAGATTAAGTTGGTTGAATTTTCGGATTATAGTCAACCTAATACTGCTTTGGATCAAGGGGAAGTTGATTTGAATGCTTTCCAGACGGTTTATTTCATGGATAATTGGAATAAGACGCATCATACTAAGATTGTTTCTATTGGTAGTACTGATATTGCTCCTATGGCTTTGTATTCTAAGAAGGTTAAAAAGCTTTCTTCTTTGAAGGATGGGGGTAAGATTGCTATTCCTAATGACCCTACTAATGAAGGTCGGGCGCTTAATTTGCTGGCTAGTGCTGGGTTGATTAAGTTGAAGGATGCTACTTTGCATACTGTTAAGGATATTTCTAGTAATCCACATCATTTTAAGATTTCGGAGCTTGATGCTGCTCAGACTGCTCGTTCATTGAGCGAGATGGATGCTGCGGTGGTTAATTCTGGGGTTGCTAGTGATTCTAAGCTTGATCCTAAGACTGCTATTTATACGGAGAAGGTTACTGCTGCTTCTAAGCCTTACGTTAATGTTATTTCTGCTAATGAGAAGGATAAGGATAACGCTGATTATAAGAAGATCGTTAAGGCTTATCAGTCTGATGATATTGCTAAGCTTACTAAGAAGCTTTATGGTAATTTCCAGATTCCAGCTTGGAATTATAAGATTTTGCAGGATAAATAGGTTTTTGATTGATCTCTCGATGGCTTTTTTAGCTGTTGAGGGATTTTTTTCTTGAGGTGAGAGAGCGATGTGGACAGAAGCGTTTTTCCTGGACAGGGATTTGTTTGTTGGTTGGGGATAGAGGTTGTAGTTTGTTTTGGTGGTTCACTGCCGGCTCCGGGGCCCGGGGATACAGCCACTGGAACGCTGCCGACGCAATTTTGAGCTATCCGAGAAGCCCACTCGGACATCTCAAAACTTGGTCTTTCACTAGGCAATAAAATTGCCAAGTGAAATTTGGGTGCGCTCGGCATGGGCGTTAACTAGGTGGTGAAAGTCCACTGTGAGCCGTAGTAGTCGGAATCACGAGCTGAGGACAAGGGTGTCCATCGCGAGGTGGAATCTGAAGGAAGTCTAAGGCAAAGTACT
>NZ_RHOM01000020.1 GCF_003946515.1 Companilactobacillus zhongbaensis
CGTCAAAGAAGGGATCTACTATTTTAATCATGTAGATAGATCAGAAACAATAAATGGCCATACCCCTGCGGAATACAGGAGAATGGCCATTTAAGAAGTATTCAATTTTTATATTATTTCAAATGTCAACTTGACAGGGACCAGCGCATTTTTTGTCAGTGGGCTGTTTTTATGTCTAAAAAATTATTTTAAAAGTGGTTCGATCTTGATTAGATCATCCACTTGATAAGTAGGCTTATAAACTGAAGAATTTTTACTTCTACTAGGATTGTACCAAACACTATCAATATCAACAGCATTAGCACCGGCAATATCAGCAGTCAAAGAGTCTCCGACTACAAGCATTTCATCGTTAGGGACGTTGCCAAGTTGGTCATCCATTTTCTTAAAGAACATTGGATCTGGCTTTTTATAACCCAAGTCTTCAGATAAGAAAATGTCATCAAAATACTGACCAATATCAGCTCCCTCAATCTGAGCGTGTTGTTTGAACTTGGTACCGTTAGAAATAACGTACAACTTCCGGTCACGACTAAGATCACTCAAAGTCTTGCGAGCATTCGGCAACAATTCGTGTTCACTAGCAAAAAGATGAATGTACTCTTCTTGGAAAGAACTAGTGTCAACATCCACATTGAAGTGTTCAAAATATTTCTTAAAACGTTGATCCAACAAAGCATCACGAGAAATCTCGCCTTTTTCAAAAAGCTGCCATAGATGGTTGTTTAACTCATGCCAATAAGCAATTTCATGGTTGTCAAATGCAAAAGACTTCGCAATGTCCATCTTATGTAATGCATTTTCGGCATTTTTGTTTGTGTCTAAGATCGTGCTGTCTAAATCGAATAGGATAATTGGATATTTCATGGATTCTACCTCACAGTGATATACATACTAGTATAGCAAAAGTATGCGAACATATTGCGGGATGGAGATTTAGAAAGTATTAAAACAATAATCAAAGAGTGATTCTAGTTAAGAGTTTTTATTAAGCATTCCAGGAATGAAAAACGATAATTTTAATTGATAAGTTGACTAATAATATTAAAGGTGCTTTAATATAACCAATCAATAACGAAAGGAAAAGACATATGACTTATAATTACACGCCAGCTAAAACTCAAGCCTTTTTCGGCTTTGCAAACTTTAGGTAGCGTCCGTATTGATCTTGGATACGGACGTCCCGCACGTTCGTGTCTAAGGTTAGCGAAGTCAGTTTTGTCTTGGCCAACTAGACACGTGAAGTCTAGTTGGCAAGCCCTTTTGATAGAACACGTCAAATAAGCCAGCTAGATTTCTAATCTAGTTGGCTTTTTATTTTTCCTTAATTCTAATCAAAGAGGCAAATATTATGAGAATTCACACATTAGGACCAAGCGCAACCGACAGCTATGCTGCAGCGACTCAATACAACAAAGAAGAATTACTAGGAAAGGCCAAAATCGTCGGCCATCCTAGTTTCGAAAATATTTTGACTAATTTAAACGCCTATTCACGCGATTACTTGTTGATCCCAGCAGCTTTCAAATCACCAAAACTTCAAGAAAGCTGGGGCGATATTCACTATGAAAAACTCGACCAAATGGAATTAGAAAACTGCTTCATGACGCATTTGGATCCACTCGTTGTCGTCAAAAGAACGGACGTTGACAATGGAATCGGATATACACACGCCGCAACTAAACAACTTCTCGAACAAACAGTGGGAAATGGCATCGAAGTTTTGACCGCTCCTAGCAAATATGATGCGTATCAACGATATTTGGCGAATGATGCAGAATACGTCTTAACGAATGAAAAAAATATTACTTTAAACAGTAATGAAAAAATCGTGAAAAGATTGACTCCATCGATGGTATGGTGTCTTTATCAAATAGCGTAAGGTAAGTCTAATGCTGTTATAATGGCTTTTTGACAGTTATCATTTTTTCAATTTTTTTCATAAATATATAAAGCTTGAACTGATCAACATACCTGTCTTACTATGTGGGTGAATACAAAAAGATGGGAATGATGTACATGCAAGAATTGACTGACAACAAAGTTTTAAGATTGAACAATGAACATCTTGTACCTGATGGACTCCTTCCGACAAAATTTATTATCAACGACCACGATTTTTCCGTGAGTTCCTGGTCGGATGTCCTTGTATTATCACTGAACTACATTGAAAAAAATGATTTACAGTTATTCAATAATTTAAAAATCAACCGTGTTATTTTCAAAACGGATGCTAATCGTTTCGTTAAGCCAGTAACTCTGGAAGATGGAACGATGATCGAAACTGGTTTTGGTGATCAAGATACTCTTGATAAGATCAGAGCCATTTTACAAAGTACCCGCTGGAATTACGAAATTCAAATTGAATTATAAAAAGTCGTCTGAATGTCGGACTGAAGGATCAGCCTGACATTTGGACGACTTTTTTTATTTGCTGATGAGTTGGACGGTACTCCGTCCATCACCAAGTTTTTTGATGTAGAGTTGTTGACCAATGGTATTTTTCATCGAGTCGATATGACTGATGACACCGACCATGCGGTTTTCACCGATCGTTTCTAGGGCTTTCATGGCTTTGTCGAGCGTCTCGTGGTCAAGTGAACCGAATCCTTCGTCAACAAAGAGCGCGTCGATTTGAACGCCGTTTGCTGATGATTGAACGACTTCACTTAGTGATAAGGCAATCGAAAGCGCAGCGATGAAAGTTTCTCCACCAGACAAGGTGTTTGAGGAACGAACTTCGCCAGTTTCGTTATCGAAGACGTTGATATCTAATCCGTGGTCAGTTCGATTGTCGCTTCCTTCTGCGGAGAGTTCAAAGCTATAGCGGTTGTTCGACAATAGGTTGATGAAGTGATCGTTGGCGTAATTCAAGACTCTTTGCAAGTAGTTCTGAACAACGTAAGTTTCTAGCTTCAACTTATTGTCATTACCTTCTTTACCAGTGACGATGTTGTATAAACTGGTGATCTCACTGAATTTCTTAGCGAAACTTCCTTGGTCTTTGACGATCTGTTGAACTTGTTGGTAGCTAGTCTTAGCATCTTCCAAGTCTTTAGTGGCATAACTGACACGTTCTATGATTTCGTCTTTTTGTTTGCTTTTAGCTGAGAGATCAGTTTGCAAAGCTTCTAGATCTGGATGTTTGGCATCGACTAATTCAGCCTCTAGTTGCTGGATTTCTTTTTCTAGACGTTGCTTTTCTGTTTGGTAATTAGAAATGGCAACTTGGATCGTAGAAATCTTGTCTTGATTGATCTCACCGATCCAATTTGCTAAGACTTTTTCGTCTGAAGTTTTAGCATCTTCAGCCGATAGGGCAGACTGGATTTGGTTTTGGAGTTCAGAGACTGCCTTTGTTTCTTGTTTGATCCGTTGGCTAGTGTCGTCTAGTTTTGTTTGTGTGTTAGAAAGAGTCAAGGTACTTTCGTGTAGCTTTTGTTCTGATGCTTTTAAGGACTTCTCGTATTGAGAAGTTTCTGATTCTAGAGCTGTTTTTTCAGAAGTTAGTTCTGAACTAGGTTTACTAAGATCAAGATCGACTGATTTTTCTTTGAGATCAGTTTGGTAGCTGTTCAATTCAGTTTGTTTCGAACTCAATTTGATGTTGAGATCATTGGTTGATTGTTTGGCCTGTTCTAACTGATCCTGTTTTTCTTTGATCTTGGCTTCTCGCTCAGCTGCTTGATTGAGAGCTACGTCGAGTTTGCTGATCTCAGAATCAAAGACTTTTGTAAAATCAGAGAGGTCTTTGCAATCGTCAAATTTCAAAGCAGATTTGGTTTTGAGCTCTTCGAATGTAGTTAAACATTTATCAATGATCTCTTTTTCTACTTTATCTTTTTTGACTACGTCAGCTTTGATCTTTTCCAGGTTATTAGTATCTACATCAACGCTGTTTTGAATCGAGGCAAAATCATTTTGGGCTTTATCAACTTGATCCATGGCCTTTTTTAATTCTGCTTCGTTGGCTTCAACCTTTACTTCCATGTGTGAATGGTCAGTTGAACCACAGACTACACAAGGCTTTCCGTCTTCTAGGTCTTGCTGGAGTTGGGCAATCATTAAGTCACTACGACGATGGATCTGTTGATCGTAAGTCTCTTTAGCTTCTTTTAATTTTACCGTATCGTCGGCCAATTTCGTTTCAGCAAGTTTTTGGTCTGCTTGTGCCTGCTTTAGATTGGCTGAAACGGTACTCTGTTCACTTTTTAGTGGTGACAGAGTATTGAAGAAAGTTTCTTTTTCACTGGTAAGTTGGTTACGTTTCTTTTGCAGGTCAGTGGTGGATACTTGTTTTTCTTGTTCAGCTTTCAATTCCTTAGTTAAGGAATCGACTGACTTTTGTTTTTCTTCAAATTGAGATTTAACTGTCGCCAAAATCGGTGTGATAGTTTTGATCTTTTCTTGGAGTTCTTCGACATTAGAGATTTTTGGAATGATAACTGCTAAATCTTTCGTACGCTTAGTCTTTTTGTCAAAATCATCCTTTTGAGAAGTTAGTTTCTCAGAAATTGCTTTGATCTCGTTGTGTTTTTGTTGGGCGACTTTAACGGTGTTTGTTAGTTCAGCTTGAGTTTTTTTGCTGTTGGTCAATTCGGTTTGTTTGGAGTTTAAGTCACGCAGTGGCTCTTGCAATCCCTTGGCCCATTGGAGTTCAATCAAGTGTTCTTGGTTCAACTTGATTGATTCTTGTTGGTCGGTGATGTTTGTTTTGAAGTCGTTTTGGTATTTTGCTAAATCAGTAAATTTCTTTTCTAGATCTTTAGCAGCTTGCAATGCTTTGTTAGCTTTGTCGACTGATTTGGTGATGTCAGTTCTTGCAGAAGTTAATTTCTCCAAGGAAGCTTTACGATCATCGACGAAATTCATTAATAAGACGAGCTTTTGCTCGCTAGCTTCAGAAGATAGTTTCTCTTTTTCTTCGCCAGTCCAAACATTGGAGTCGAATTGCATTTGGAGCTTACTTTCAAAGCCTTCGCTTTGTTTCTTGGATGCAGTATAGTTGTCGGTCAATTCTTTCGTAAAATCTGTGAACAGCTGCGTTCCAAAGATCTTTTTGAGAATTGGCTCTTTGTCCTTGGTTGGTGATTTTAGGAATTCTGAGAAATCGTTTTGAGGTAGTAAGATGATCTTCTTGAATTGATCTACCTTTAAATGCAAGATGCTCTCGATTTCGTTACCAACGTCCAATGGCTTTGCCGCTATGCTGGATATTTCTGTGCCACCGACTTCGTCGACAATGGCTAACTTGGCACTAGCTTTGTTGCTAGTTAAACCTGTTCCACGTTTTTTAGCCAGCATTTGTTCAGGCGTACGGATGATGCGATAAAGTTGATTTCCTTGTTCAAAGTAGAAGGTCACTTCAGTTTTTTGATCGTTCGGGGCAAATTGACTGCGTAGTTCAGAAGGCTTCCTGTCGCCAGAGGTTGAACCGAAAAGAGCAAAGGTCATGGCGTCAAAAATGGTCGACTTACCGGCACCAGTGTCGCCACCGATCAAGAAAATCGGAGCTTCATCTAGTTCTTGGAAGTTGATAGTTGAATCTTCGTGGGGTCCGAAGTATTTCATTTCTAAGTAAATTGGCTTCAAGATTAATCCTCTTTTCCTAAATCGACGAAGATGCTATCGACTAATTGTTTTTGGTCGTCTGACAAGTCTTTACCAGTGATCGTTTTGAAGAACTGATCCACGATAGTATCTGGACTTAATTCGCTTAAGTTAGCCTGGCTAGTCGCGATTTCTTGGTCACGTTTGATGTTTTCGTAATCTAGTTCGACAACAGTCCCGTATATTTCTTGCATTTTGGCACGGACGTTAACGTGTTTGCTTCGATCGAAGTCTTTGACCGTGATGGCAAACCAGTCCTTTTTGATCGGTTGAGCTTTGTAAAACTTGGGGTCAGTCAAGGTCTCCCAAGTCTCTGATAGCACGTGTAGGTCGGTTTTGGGAGTGATCTCCTTGAAGGTGTGAGTGATCTGATTATCAGTGATTTCTACGATATCAACACCTTTTCCGTGAGCCTTGATTTTAGCTTCTTTGACGTTGAACTTGACGGGACTTCCGGGGTAACGAATGTCTTCGCTAGGGGAGGCGAACCTAGTGTGAATATGCCCTAACATGACGTAATCAAAATCGTTGAAAGTATTGACGGTTAAAGTTGCAAGGCCTCCGACTTTGGAAGTCGTCTCGCTAGTTAATTCAAGTTCTTCTTCTGCGGAAGGTGCCACGGTGAAGTGGGTGATCAGTAAGTGTTTCTTGTTAGGGTCGAAGAGTTTGACCATGTCGCTGATGACTAAGTTCATAGCTTCACCGATGCCACGGATGTTCTTGACGTCCTCTTCATCCATTCCTTGCTGCTGATAATAAACGCGGGCATCCATTGGATCGAAAAACGGCAACATAAATATTTGCGCCTCTGGAGTTTCGATCGGGGTGAAGGCTTCTGATAAGAGGGTATTCAAATAAAGATCACTTTCTTCCATCCATTCGTTACCGAAGTTCAGACGTTTGGCACCGTCGTGGTTTCCGGAAATGGCATAGATAGGGATGTGATTGTCCAAGTTGATTGTTTTAAGCATTTTATCTAAGGCTGTAACTGCGTTGGTACTTGGGATCGCTCGGTCGTATATGTCCCCAGCAATGACGATGCCGTCAACTTGTTCAGCTTTAGCGATATTGAGTATTTGTTCAAAGGCATTTTCTTGTTCATCCAATAAAGAGTATCCGTTTAAAGTCCGGCCGATGTGCCAATCGGCAGTATGTAATAGTTTCATATGTCCCCCTACGGTAAAAGCATCTATTATTTAATCTTAAGCGTTGATTATATGTTATCAATCAGAACGTGTGTTCGTAAAGTGATAACCTTTATTAATTTATTGATAGTTTGATTGCTTGATATGACTGGATCTTATGCTTTAGATCGATTTTTTCAAATGATTGATTTGTATAAAAAAAGCACCATCCCAAAGGATGCTGCTTAGTCATATAATCCATTTGCAAAGTTATTGTACAAAGTATCTTCGTCTGAGTCTGACCAGTTCCAGCCAGTTTCCTCATCGAATTCGGCATATTCGATCTTGCTCGAGTTATCTTGCATCAAATGTCTCCTTCGTTTTTACATTATGTTTCTTTCTCAATGAAACATTCTACATCGAGACAAAAAAATCGTCCATAGTTTGGGCGCTTTTTTCGTGGTTAAAAATATTATATCGTTAATATTATTTTGTTTGGACTAATTCTTTGTTAGATGACCAATCCCAAGTGCCATGATCATTGAGATCTGCTTCTTCAATAATTAATTTGTTTGTAGTATTGTTCATGGGAATTGCCTCCTTTTTCTGTATTCTAACAACCAAAGTAAATATAAATAAATTAATTCTAAATATTTTTGTTTTCCATTTTTGACATAATAAAAACGCCTATCGCTAGGCGCCTTTTTTAGTCGTTGAGGTTATATCTGAGCTTCATGTGTTCTGAACCAAAAATAACCATATCACCGAGTAGTTTAGTTTGGCGTTTCAAAGAATCTGTGGCTAATTTGTCGTTAGCTTTTTCAAGATACTTTTGAATGTCAGCACTACTTTGCTTTTTAATATCAGCGTCTGTGTCATGTTGGATCTTTCTGTATGAACCCATTGCTTCGAGTTCGAAGGTGTTTCTGAAGTCAACGTACAAGTCGTAATTAGTATCACCTAGAAGGGCAGTGGTACAGCTGAGCCAGTACATGTTGTTGAGGTTGAATTCACCGTCAGCATCTTTATAAGTAGCTGGTGTATCAGTCACGTTTGAGTAAAATGGTACGACGGTGTTGAAAGTATTGGCACCAAAGGCTAACCAGTGGATACCTGCGATTTCATCGGGTACGTTGTTTCTGATTTGTAAGATGTGAACGTCGTGGTTCCGGTTGATACCGATTGGACGGAATTTAGTCTTATCTGACTCCGATCCGTCACCGTAGACATCGTATTTCGTGTTTTCGTAGTGAGAACTTAAAACGAATTTGACGTCTTCGATCGAGATCTTGCGGTTGGCGTGACAAATGAAAGGCAAGTCTTGATCTTGTGGGTCTCTTTCAGCATCTGGTGTGAAATATTTTTGACCGAACCAAGCGCGTGGGTTGTTGTAGACTGTATCTTTGATAGTTGAGCTACCGAAGATGTGACGTAAGTTGTAGCCATTTTCGTCGGGGTTAAGATCGTTTTCTTCAATAAAGTCTTGGAGATCTTTTGAACTCAAAGTATCTTCAGAATCGAAGTCGAATGAATCGATGTTCATTCTGTTAGGTGCTACAACGTAGGCATCGTCAGGGATACGAACGGCTGCCCAGTGGTGACCTCCGATAGATTCGAACCACCAAACGTTGTCTTTATCTGAAAAAGCAATCCCGTTAGTTTCGTAAGTTCCGTATTTTTCAAGTAATTCACCTAAACGGAGTACGCCTTCTTTAGCGCTGTGGATGTATGGCAACACTAGTGTGACCATGTCTTCTTCACCGATCCCGGCTTCCTCAAGCGGGTCTAATCCAAGAACCCGTGAGTTAGTGGTGATCGTTTCAGTAGCTGACATGGCGATGTTTTCGCTGTTGATTCCGGCTGCGGCCCAAGTTCCGTTAGTTAGGATGGAATTTGGGATCGAAGTGTAGCGCAGGGGATTATCTGGAAGGTCGACCTTAACGTTACTGATAACTGATTGGTAATGCTTTGGTTGATCTTCAGGGTTTACGACCACGAAACGTTCTGGGTCAAGTGCCTCATGACCGTCATCGTTTCTTGAGATAATAGTTGACCCGTCGATCGAAGCCTTTTTACCAACTAGGACCGTGGTACACGAACCCTTGATTCTTTTTGTCATTGCAGAGTCCTCCTTATGCATATTCTCCCCAATTATAACGTTTTTAGTAGGACTTCTAAACCGAACATCTATGCAAAAGATAAATACTTTTGTAAAAAATCGACTTTGCGACAGTTATTTAAAATAATTCGATCACGAAAAAGATTTATTTATCATTAATAAAATTTATTCGTTAACAAATTTGACTTTTAGTATGATAGATTTTATTTGTATACAAATGAGAAAATCGTTTACAAATTGAATTTGTGGGGAGAATTTAAGGATGAGTTTTTTAGCAACAATATTTGGAAGAGATTTATTGTCGCACGAATTATCTGATCAACAAAATGAACGTCGGGTCGAAAAGCTGCACGCGGGGGCGCACAGTTTTAACATTTGTTCTTCGATCTTAGATCTGCTTTGGTTTGGGGATGGCAGACGCAAGAACACTGAAGAATTTGAAGACAGTTCAATCTCAGAGCCGTCAGAAATATTTACACACAATCAAGTTTATCGTGAGCAGATCGATAAGGTGGGGAACTATCCGTGTTTCAAGGATTTCACACCTGGTCAAAAGTACGCTTTTTTTGAATGGCTAGAAAATATCGAACGTAAAGATGACGTGGGTTATGCATATATTCTTTTATATGCTTTAGAACGCCGGATCTTCATGGGCAGCAAGGTCGAACCAGCTGTCGACTTGTTGTGTAAACTGCATGGACTAGTTGATGATGAAGAATTTTTACGTCAATCTGCCGAAGCATTAGTTTGGGCAGCTTATAAGTATAAGCGAGTTGAATTTTTGAATTGCTTGCGTAATGATGAGATCCCAGAAGAATTACAGATCTTAGTCAAACTTTATACGCATGGTCATTTGCACGCTCATGATATTATGTTGATCTCTGAAAAGTTGGGGATGGACAATCAACGCTATGTCACGGGTAAACCAAGACTTTTTGAGAAGATCTTGAACGACAAATTGGATGCGAAATACCAAAAGAGTCATTTTTCGATCAATAATGTCGATCATGCTGGTAAAGATAATGTTTGTATCAGTTTGTCTAATTTCTCATTGCCAAAAGATGAACGCCGGATCAAAGTTCCTAATTTGTTAACGCATAAAGACGTTCGCAAGCCTTTGGTCAAGATGCTTGAACAGACGAGTGAAGACGTGCGGATCGAATTGATCGGCCATTACAAATAATATTTGTTGTAAGCACTGATGAAAAAAATAGCAACTCAAAACTTAATCCTAACTTTAGAAGTATTAATATCCTATATAATGTAAAATTCTATATATAGATACTTTTTTTACAGGGGTGTAAATATATGGAGACTAGGATGTCACGAAATCGGCGCAGTGTGCGTCATAAGAAGCCACTTTACAAGAAGTGGTGGTTTTGGGTACTGATCGTTTTAGTACTGATTATTTTTGGAAAAGCTATTTCGGGTGGAAGTAGCGATGCTGTTTTCTTGGATGTGAATAAGACTACTGCTACTTTGAGCAGCGATAGTTCTGAAGCCAAGATCTCGTTTGATACTAATAAGGGTAACAAGTATACGGTGACGGATACGTCTAGCAACAAAGAAGTCGTTAATGCTACAGCTGATACTGGTTCTGAAGAGATCACATTTTCATCAGCCGGTGAGTATCGGATCAAGGTCGAACGAAATGATGAGACTAAGTCTAAGATCATCACTATCAAGCCGGTAAACGCTAATGACTCAGAAGCAGATATGGAACAAGAGCCTGCAGAAACGACTGACGATACGCAGAAACCAGCTAAGTCAGCTGATTCTAACAGTGTTCCACGCGAGTACAAGTCGGCTTTGAGAAAAGCCAAAAGCTACTCAGATACGATGCACATGTCAAAAGCTGGTATTTACGACCAATTGACATCAGAGTATGGTGAAAAGTTCTCGGCTGAAGCAGCTCAATACGCCGTGGATAACTTAAAGGCGGATTACAACGCTAACGCCTTGAAAAAAGCTAAGTCTTATCAAGATGATCAAGACATGTCGCCTGAAGGCATTCGTGATCAACTAACTTCCGAATACGGTGAAAAATTCACGCAAGAAGAAGCAGACTATGCAATCGAACATTTGAATGATTAAAACTAAGTCGGTATTCAGTTGAATGCCGATTTTTTAATAAGTGGGGGAATTATGCAAAGTAGGATGACACGTTATCATACGCAGAAAAAAGTTTCTTGGGGGTATTTGGGACTTTCTGTAGTGCCAGCAGTATTGGTCGTTACATTGATGTTTGGGATAAACGCGGAAACCTTGTTGAAACTGACTTTGGCGATATTTTTGATTTTAAGCATTATAGGACTGATTTTCATTGGGATCGCGATAGTTGATCGAATCACTGGAAAAAGCGACCGTAAAGTCGAAATGGCAGCCATAGGCGTGGTATTGTCGATACTTCTCTTGGTATTTTCTTATCGGACCATTTGTAGCACTAATTACTCCGAAAAAGGTGACTTGATAGTCAACGTCTTTCAAAAACGGCGTTTGGATCAAACGGCTAAAAAATTCCAACATATTAAAAAGACTTTGAAAAGCGACGATAATTTAGCTCAACGAAAAATAGCATTAAAGGAACTGAACGAAATTTCGATAGCTACTTTAGAAAACACTAAATCGCTGAAAGGTCGTTCAGGATTGAAAGATTCCATCAATGACATCCGTGCAGCGCTAAAAGGGGATAATGGTACATTTGTGGAAATCAATTTGATGGTAGTCGCTGCAACTTATGGTTATTCCGTTTTGACGGAACATTATACTAACCAGCAGTTTAAACAAGATAATGCTCGGACTGTGAATACTTTTGTTAAGGATGCAGGGGTTAAGTTGTAGAGCAAAACACAGTTTTAGCATATTTTAAGGATTTATTTTACGAATGGATTTGTAAATATGATGGTAATGAATCATAACTGACAGCATATAGTTGTTGGTTATTTTTTTTGCGGTCTTTCAAGAAAATTGGCATAAGTCAATTAGTCTGTTTTGCGTAATTTAATATATCACCATGTTAAGATTAGGAGGAATTCATGTCAGAAGAAAATGCACAGAGATTATTATCTATTGATTCTAATGGAGGAGGGGGAAGAATGGACGATTTTGTTACCGAAAAGCAGTTTAGTAAATTTGAATCTCAAGTAAATCGCAATTTCGATTTAGTTAATCAGAGAATCGAGGATGTAAGTACCAAGTCTGATAGACATTATGAAGATTTAAATAAAAAAATTGATTCATTTAAAGACTCCGTCGACAAGCGATTTACCAACATGGATAATAGATTTAATTCGATGGATACTAAATTTACAACAATCGATAATAAATTTAATTCGATAGATACTAAACTTACAACAATCGATAATAAATTTATTTCACTGGAAAATAGAATGGATCAAGGTCAAAAAATGGAAAAAATTTATTTTATGGTTTTTTCTGGGTTTTTTGTAGCTGTGCTTACTACTCTGTTTTTTAAGTGATTTTATTAGTTAATTTTGATAACAGACGGTCCATACTATTCTGATTCTGAAAGTACAATTCATCATAGGATGTCAGGTGAGACCAACAAACGGTTAGTACCTTTTTCAATATGAAAACTTTTGTAGGAACAAGCATTGTTTCTAGAGATTCGTTATAGAATCCAAGCATAACTGACAGCATATAGTTGTTGGTTATTTTTTTTGCAATTTTTGTTAAAAATGGAATAACTCTAATGGCTATTTCTGCGTAATTTACTTTAGCAAGATGATATTATAAGGAGGAAGTTATGTCAGACGAAACCAACAAACGGTTAGTACCTTTTGATTCCGGTGGAGGAGGAAAAATGGACGAAAATTTTGTAACAAAAAAGGAGTTTCAAGATTTTGAATCCAAAGTCGATCATCATTTCGATGAAACTAATACACAATTAAATAACTTAAATTCCCGAATCGATAAATCTCGTGATGAATTAGCAGGTAGGATCGATAATCTTGAACAGTCAAATACAAGTCGTTTTGATGCTATCGATCATCGATTTACCCAAATCGATCAAAGGTTTATACATATAGATGGAAAATTTGTCCATATGGATGAGCGATTCGAGCAAATTGATCAAAGGTTTATTCAAATGGATGGCCGATTCAAACAAATTGATCAAAGGTTTATCCAAATGGATGGCCGATTCAAACAAATTGATCAAAGGTTTATTCAGATGGATGGCCGATTCAAACAAATTGATCAAAGACTTATACATATGAATGCGAAAATTGATAATATGGGTGAGTCAATCAATGAGAGATTCAATTTCATGGAAAATAAGTTTGAGACTAAATTCAATGAAATGAATAAGTTGGTTAATGCTCGAACAGACAATATTCTTAAACAGGAAAAAATATATTTAAGCGTTTTGTCGGGATTGATTGTTGCATCTGTTATTGCAAGTTTTTTAACGCGTCTTTAACATATTCATTAAAAAAAGCTAGCCGATTTGGCTAGCTTTTTGCGTTCTATTTATCTAAAAATCATAACTGAAATATCAGCGTATTTAGCCATGTAGGCAGCTTGGGAACCGAAGTGACGTTTGATGCCGCTTCTTGATTCAGAACCAATTACTAGTAGATCAGGTTGTAAGGCTGGGATCAATTTTTTGATGATCGTTTCGCCTGGTTCGCCTTCGTCTACTACTGCTGTGACGTGTTCTACGCCAGCATCTAAAGCTAATTTTTTATACTTGAGGATGTGATCTTCAAGTTCTTTTCTTTCACCGTGAACGTAATCTTTATCTAGTGCTTGAAAGACGTTCATATCGTCGCTTTCTAGGACTGAAGCGATGATCAGTTCGGAATGGTCTTCTTTGGAAGTGTGGATCGCATACTTGAGTGCGAGTAGTGAATCTTCTGAATCGTCGACACCCACTAAAATTCGTTTAAATACATTATCACTCATTTTTTTCTCCCTCAGTTTTTATTCTGCTTCGGCTGCTAGTTTGGCAGCGTAACGTTTGTTACCACGGTAAAGTTCAACAATCGTCCAAATTAGTAAGGCAATTACTAAGACAATCAATACGTAGGCAATTGAATCGGCCATTTGAAGTTCCCCAGTAGTTGCATGGTCACCGAAGAATGCTTCGATCGAAGCTGGTAAGCCTTTCATGTTCAAGTAAGTTAAGGCGATTACTGAGAACCAGCCTAAGATCTTGATGACGATATTGTTTTTGAATCGGTTACCCATTTCTACCTTGCTGTCAGTCATTAATAGTAATGGCAACATGGAGAATGGTAGGGCAAAGGCTAAGAATACTTGAGAGTTGTTCATTAAGTTGTTTAATGCAGTGTGTTCATCGATAGCGGATTTTCCACTAGTCATCAAAACGCAGATCAATACTGGGATAACTGAGATCAAACGTGTTACTAAACGACGTAGCCAAAGTGGCATTCTCATGTGGACGAATCCTTCCATGATAACTTGACCAGTTAAAGTACCAGTAATAGTTGAGTTTTGACCAGATGCTAGAAGGGCAACAGCGAATAATGTAGCCAATGTACCTGATTTAGCAACGCTGATCAAAATAGGGTTACTCAAAGTTGATGTATCTTTTAAAGCTTCATATAATCCGAAGAATGATGGGTCAGAAACAGCACCATTCTTGAAAACAGCAACACCCATGACTAGGAGCAAGGCGTTAACGAAAAAAGCAGCCGTTAATTGGATATTTGAATCCCAAGCTGAGAAACGAACAGCAGTAGCAACGTCTTCTTCATCGTTGTGATCGATAGCTCTAGTTTGTGAGATAGCTGAGTGTAAGTACAAGTTGTGAGGCATAACAGTGGCACCAATAATACCTAGAGCACCACTAAGTGGAGTCATTCCGGCAACAGAACGTGATTCATCAAATGTTTCTGCTGAAGGGACTAATCCTTTAACTACAGCACCCCAGTTAGGATCTGAAAGTGCTACTTGATATGCGAAAACGAAAATAATAACGAGAATCAAAGCAACAACGATCGCTTCGATTTTTCTGAATCCAATTTTTGTTAATAATAACAGTAGTAAAACATCGAGAACGGTAATAAATACGGCAACTACTAGCGGGATGTTGAATAGCAAGTATAACGCGATAGCAGCACCGATAACTTCAGCGATATCAGTCGCCATGATGGCTAACTCGGTCAGTATCCATAAGATGATCCCAAGGGACTTACTGGTTCTAGCACGAATAGCTTGAGCTAAATCCATTTGAGTCACTATTCCAAGTTTGGCGGCCATGTATTGCAAAAGCATCGCGACCAAACTTGAAATTAGGATGATTGACATCAATAAATACTGGAAATTTTGACCACCAGTGATAGAAGTTGACCAGTTACCTGGATCCATGTAACCAACAGCAACTAATGCACCTGGGCCAGAGTAGGCGAGAAGTGTTTTCCAAAAGCCCTTCCCCTTAGGAACCTTAACAGTTCCGTTGATTTCTTCCAATGATGGTCCATTAGCATATTGGATCAGCTTTTTGCCGCCATTGGAATGCTTGTTATCTGACATAAAAATTAATTCCCCTTTCCTAACTAGTACATTCTAACTCACACATTAGCACATGTGAATACCAATATTAGGCAAGGCTAAATTTTAAAAATATATCATGAAGATGGTGTAATCGGTTAAATCATTGAAAGAATAGGATTTCAATTAGTGTACATTTGTCAATATTTAGCATAGAATAACTAAATATTAATATTAATAAACAAATTTCTCTTCAGAGAAACAAAAAAATGCATCCAAAACGAAATGAGGAAAACAGATTGAAAGCAATAGTAGCAATGGATCTAACCGAAGCCCCAGAAATAGGAAACAACACAAAAATTTATACAGTCCTAAATAAAAAGAACAAGAAATGGGCCAACAACCACAAAGGGGTAGGAGTCCACTTCATAAAAACCCCAAGCTACATAGCATTCGGAGACAAAGCCATGAGCACCTTCGTCCACAAAGCAATGAAAATAGACACAGAATTCAACAACATGCTACAATTCGTCTACTTCGCCCACATGACAGCCTTTTACATCTCGAATGCAGAGTACGATGAAGTAATATTTGAGAATCAAATGCTGTGCGAAAAAGTATTATTGCAATTTGGAAATGATGAAACGTATGGCGATAAAACAGAAATATTTTAAGAACAGGGCCTTTCAAGGCATCATTGGATACCGTATTCCAGAACCTGTTTTAATTATAGAGTGGGAATCGATTGGGAACGGAAAATTACCAATAAACTAAATAAGAGAGAATCCAACGCGAGAGTGCGAACCACAGCACGCGAGCCCAAAAAGAAAGACTGAAGAAAAGTTTCAGTCTTTTTATTTTGCTCTTGAACTGACCAACCAAGGTAGAAATTGAGATAGACCGAAAAAAATAGGACGCGCAAACAGTGCCAATTTGTACAAAATAAATCGGTCTCCATCAAAAAAAGGGGGGTATTGTTGCACCATCTAGACGGAGGGGCCCGGGGATACAGCCCTCAGCCGCCAAATGATGTAACGTAAGTGCTAGCGCACTTGCGCAACTGGTTCTTGGTGATGGCTACGCCACCGAACAACTAAGGAAGCCAGCGGCTGTATCCCCGGGCCCCGGAGTCGGCAGTGAACATCTACCAAAACTACCACCACCACTCCCAACAACAATCAATCAAAATCCGCTATAATAAACACAACAGTAAAAGGAGAAACAAAACAATATGCCAGCAGACGACATAATATCGATCATATTCCTACTAGTAAAAGAAAAACAAGCCACAAATCACTACCTCTGCGACTACTTTGACGCAACTCCCACCCAAATAGAACAAGCAATCAACCAGATTCAAGAATCAGGCTTCCAAATAACAGTAGACCGGCAATCGGATCCGACCTACCAACTTATCACCCCACAAGTGATGTATAAAAAATTTGTTACCTTCGATCAAATATTAAATCTTTACTTGTCCTTAACTGATGAACCTAACCCAAAAGGGAAAAATCAGCTGCGTGATTTTGCGTTGAGAGTGGAATTGGCGGAGCTAAGAGCACCTTACATGAGTGAGTTTGAAGACATAAAGGGAGCGTTTCTTCACCGAATGATTGCTGATTTATTTATGGCACAGCGTGACCGAAAGGTAGTTAACCTTGATTATGTCGACGTTAAATATGATCGAACCAATCGTGATATCGAACCGATGGAAGTTTTTTACCAGGACCATCAGTGGTACGTTTGGGCATATTGCCGTTTGCGCGAAGACTTTCGGATTTTTAAAATATCGCAAACCATGGAGATCCATCCGAAATCGGAAAAATTCATCCGTCGTCCTTTTACGATTTTTGAAGGCGTCAATGACCCTAGATCGTTTCGCGATTTGTATTTCGTGACCTTTGAATTAGACAAGTCATTAAAAAGTCAGTTAAATACGACTTTCAAAATGGATAAACGTTTGATCACAAAGGATAAGATAGTTATCCTCGAAAAGGACCTTTACAGTTTCGAATATGCGCAAGCTTGGCTGAAGCAGTTCGGAGATAAGGTGAAGGTCGTTGATCCACCGCAATTAAAAGAAGCATTTGAACAGTAATAGGAGGCAATTTTTATTTTAAATAAAGAGATCATTTCATATAAGTCAGCCAGTTACGCCGATGCAAAAAAACTATATTTTGAGGCTTTTCCTAAAGCTGAACGAGTTCCATTTGCTTGGTTGTTATTACAAGCTCGAAAACAATTCATCGAATTTATCGCTTTTTATGATGAAGGTAAATTTGTTGGGTTATCCTACGTCATTTCCGAGGGTAGTCTAACTTATATTTTTTATTTGGCAGTCGATCCTAGCTTGCGTGGTCACGGATACGGGAGCCAGATTTTGCACGACCTTTATCAAATGTACTCCGGACAGCGAATCTGTCTGAGTGCGGAACGTCCTGATGAAAAAGCCGACAATGCGGTCCAACGTGCGAAACGGATCGAGTTTTATCAGAAAAACGGTTTCGTGTTAACGGATAAAGTTTCTTTAGAGCAAGGTGTTGAGTATGCGATGCTTTATCATGGAAAAAATTTTACCGAGCAAGAATACCAAGACTTGATCAGCTTTTTTGCCGGGATTTTCCGCGTGGTCTTCAAAACAAAATTCATCTAAATTAGAAAAAGCCTTGTTTCCGGTTACATTACCGACAACAAGGCTTTTTTAATGCTTGACTTATGCTTGGAAAAATGGGAAAATTCAAGTTTGCTCAGACAAGGGGGGATATGTATGCCAACAAATACTACCATGATTCCAAAATGGCGCCCGAATATTTACTTGTTCTTATTTGGACAGTTTTTCTCGGGTGTGACTAGCATGGTCGTCCAATATGCCATCATTTGGTATTTGACCAAAGAAACTGGGTCGGCGACGATCTTGAGTTTTGCGACACTGCTCGGGATGTTGCCGATGGTGTTATTGAGTCCGATAGTCGGACCATTCGTCGATCGGACGAATAAAAAAGCTTTACTGATCGTACCAGATATTGTCGCTGCAATTGTGGCGATAGTCTTAGCCGTAGTTGGGATGGTCAATCACGACTTTCCGATTTGGTTGATATTTATATCGTTACTGATCAGGTCGATCGCGCAAACTTTCCAAATGCCGACGATCCAGTCGATCTTGCCAACGATGGTACCAAAGGATGAACTGACTAAGATCAATGGTCAGTTAGGAATGGTCCAGTCAGCAAATATGATCATTGCTCCAGCATTGGGTGCTTTCTTATTTGCCGTTGTACCAATCTCATCGTTGATCTTATTAGATGTTTTGGGAGCAATCGTTGGTGTGACAATCATCTTGTTCGTTAAGTTCCCCGAAAATCCGGTGATCGATGAAAAGGTCAAGATTTTCCGAGATATGAAATTTGGGTTGACGAAGCTCCGTGAAAAAAGAGGCTTGTGGAATATCACGTTAGTCGGAACATTATTCACTTTGATCTTCATGCCGGCAGCTTCGATGTATCCGTTGATGACAATGTCGTATTTCCACGGCAGTGTCGCTCAAGCCGGTATCGTTGAGATGGTCTATTCGATCGGGATGTTAGCCGGTGGTGCTGTGATCGGCTTTTTCGGAAATTGGAAAGACCGGATCGTGCCAATTTTATGGTCGATCGTTTTTATGGGATTATCCTTCGGGATCAGTGGCTTTTTACCTGGTAATCAAAAAGGATTTGTCGGATTTTTGATTTTGAATGCCATCGCCGGTTTAGCAACACCGTTTTTCAACACGTTGTTAATGGCGATTATCCAGCAAAGCTTTCCACCAGAGATCTTAGGAAAAGTCCTGGGGATCTTGAATTCATTGATGAGCATTTCCGCACCGCTAGGCTTGATCTTCGCCGGACCATTGGCCGACAGCATTGGTGTCAACATGCTCTTCGTAATCGGGGGAGTCGGAACGCTATTTTGTGGCGTTTTAGTATTATTATTCCCATCGATGCGTAAATACGACTTGGAACTGCAAGCTAGTTTGCAGTCTGACGATTAAAGTCATTGACTAATTGTTGATAAGTATTAGTAAAATAACTATTTTTCAAAAAAACTAAATTGATAGGATGACTGATTTTGAAGTCCTTGAGATTTAGTTTTTTTAGTTTGCCTTGATCGATGTCTTCAGTCACTAGTGATTCATAAATGAAGCTGACACCTTTAGATTGTTGCAGCAATTGAACGATAACGGTTGGACTGGCGATTTCCATGACTTGCTGGAAATCATTTAGTTGGAAATTTTGGGTCGAGAGCCAGTTTTCTAAGATCTCGCGACTACCCGAACCGACTTCTCTAATGTAGAGATTTTGTGCAAAAAGGTCAGATACGGTGTCTGCTTTGATATTAGCGTCGGGATTAGCGACACAAATGAAGTTTTCTTTTTTGATCTGGATCGAATCGAATTCTTCCTTATTAAAGTTTCCTTCGATCAAGCCGAAGTCGACTTTGCCTTCACGAATGTTTTTTAAAATGTGGCTGGTGTTGCCGATCTCAGAAGCCATCAACTGTGACCTGTGTGAAAGGCTAGAGATGAAGTCTGGTAGTAGCGTTGAGCTCAAGGACAAGGTACAGCCTAATTTTAAGTTCAAGTCTTGATGGTTGTTTTGTAGGTGAGTGACTAGTTTGGAGCTTTCAATCTGAACTTGTTGAGCATATCTCGCCAAGGCTCGGCCAGCATCAGTCAAGGTGATCTGGCGTTTGTTGGTGATTACCAGTTGCATGTTTAGTTCATTTTCTAAAGTATTGATCTGTTGAGATACGGCCGGTTGAGTAATAAAAAGCTGATTAGCCGTTTTAGTATACGATAAAGTTTTTGATAAGACGATCAAGGTTTGAAATCTTTTATCTAGCACGGTCGATGCCCTCCTATAAGTACAACTTATGATAAATTAATAAATACTAATTTTTACTTATGGCTAGTTTATATTAATATGTAAATTACGCAAGGGAGGAAATATTATGTATGTGAAATTATTTGAACGGGGCTTTTACTATGCGCTATTGATGACGCTAGTTTGCTCAGTCGCCGGAACGCTTCTTGGTGGCTTGCCTTACTTATCGATCATTGGGGCATTAGTAATCTCACTGATCTTGGGGATGCTTTTTCAATTGTACCGTCCAGCAATCGATAAAGCAGAAGTCGGGATCGGCTTCATTTCTAACAAATTTTTGCGTTTAGGGATCATTTTGTTAGGTTTCAAATTGAACTTGATTGATTTGGCCCACGCCGGTGTGAAGACTATTTTAGTCGCAGTCGTGGTAGTTTCCGGCGTAATATTTTTGACGTACAACATCGCTCGCAAAATGGGCGTGAATAAACAACTAGCCATTTTGACTGCTAGTGGGACGGGGATCTGTGGTGCAGCTGCTGTTATGGGGATCTCGCCACAAATCAAAGTGTCGGAAGATCAAGAAAAGAAAAAGCGGAATGATGAAGT
This sequence comes from Companilactobacillus zhongbaensis, assembly GCF_003946515.1. Classification (GTDB taxonomy): domain Bacteria; phylum Bacillota; class Bacilli; order Lactobacillales; family Lactobacillaceae; genus Companilactobacillus; species Companilactobacillus zhongbaensis. The sequence goes on from NZ_RHOM01000020.1 coordinate 20,796, forward strand.
CCTTGCAGTTGCTATTGTAGCAATCTTAGGAACGGTTTTCACTTTGATCGAGATCAGTATCAAGCCTTTGTTGCACATGACTCCTTCACAATTTGGGGTAATGGCCGGTGGTTCACTTCATGAAATCGCTCATGCCATTGCAACTGGTGGAGCTGGTGGTGCTGTCAGCTTGGATACGGCAATCATCACTAAGCTATCACGAGTATTATTGTTAGCTCCTGCAGCTTTGGTTATTGGTATTTGGTACCAACACTCTGAGAAAAAAGCTGAAGACAATACGAAGCAAAAACTACCTATTCCTTGGTTCATGGCTGGTTTTATTTTGGCCAGTGTTATCGGGACTTTCGTGCCAATGTCACAGGGAGTTTTGGATTGGTTAGTTAAATTGGCCTACTTAGTCTTAGGTATGGCGATGGCTGCTTTAGGTATGACGGTAAACTTCAAGGCTTTCGTTAGTAGCGGAAAAAACGCTGTTTTAGCAGCTTTGAGTGCTTCATTCGTTCTACTAGCTTTCATGATCGTAGTCAGCAAAGCATTCTTCTAAAAATACAAAAGAGAGATAGATTTTCGAGGAAAAAATCTATCTCTCTTTTTTTGCGTAATTTATTTATGTAAATAGGAGTGTGTAATAACAAAAGTAATATCAACAGTTTTTTATCATTGGGGTGATAAGTGGCACTAACAGGGGGAGTTAGTGTTTTGCTAGTAAGGGGAAAACTAGTTTTGTCGATATCGGTATAAGACTTAAAAAAATATTGTAGGGGGTAATTCTTGATGCTCTGGTAAAAAATTATTCTGGTTTGTAGTCTTCATCGATGATCAAGACTGGTTTGATAACTTTACCGCTGTTTGAATCGGCATTTGCTTGGTTGATCTGATCCAAGCTGTAAAATTCTTCAAGAGTATCGAATGGGAATTTTCCGGCTTGCCAAAATTCGATCAATTGAGGAATTGATTTTTGTGGAACAGCATCACCCATCAAGACACCGATGACGGATTTTTGATAAGAAGTTAGATCAGCAAAGGGATGCTCGATCTTGAATTCGTGACGAGTTACCGCTACGGGGGCAAATTTTCCACCTGATGTTAATGACTCGAAGGCTTGGGTCATAACTGGTGAAATACCTGTTGTGTCAATTGCGTAGTCGACACCACCGTTAGTGATCTCTTTGATTTTTTTGACAGGATCTTCTTCTTTACTATTAATGATGTGAGTTGCACCGATTTTCTTGGCTGTTTCCAGACGGTGGCCAACGACATCGACACAGATCAAGGTGTTACAACCAGTGATCTTGGCTGCCATCAAAGCTCCCAGACCAACGGCGCCTGTACCAAAGATTACGATAGCACTACCGACTTTTGGTTGAAGAGCATTGAAGACAGTGCCTGAACCAGTTACGAAACCACATCCGAGAGGTCCAACTTTTCTAAGATCAATGTCATCGCCGACGACGGTAACATTCCGGTCATCAACGATCGTTTCTGTGGCGAAAGATGATTGGTTGAAGAAATTGTGGACTTCAGTGCCGTCATCGCGGGAAAAAGGTGTTTTTCCTTCGGCATTGAAGCCTTCCATGTTCAACTTATTCCAGTTGAAACAGGCTGCTGGACGTCCGTCAAGACAGTTTTTACAGTATCCGTCGTAGTCATAACATAAGATGACGTGATCTCCCGGTTTACAAGAACGAACGGCGGAACCAACTTCCTCGACGATACCGGCACCTTCGTGACCAACTACTCCAGGGTAAGGGTAGTCGCCACCTTGACCATTTCTAACTGCTTCGTCAGTGTGACAAATTCCACTGGCTACAATGTGGACCTTAACTTCATGGGGTGACAAAGTTGATGCTAAATTCAAAGTTTCTAGTTCAAAATCACCATTTAATTGGTTGAGAACGGCTGCTTTAATTTGGTTCGACATAACAAATTCATCTCCATTTAAGTATTTGGTAAACGCTTACAATTTGAGTATAGAACTGGTTTCACAATATGTCTAGTGGGTTTCACAATTTTCTATATTGTGGAATCGGTTGCAGTTGTGGTGATTTGATTGCATTTGTTATAGATTGTGAAATTTATTTTAAAGCATTGTGAAGTCGTTTTGGCTGATGTTGTTGAGTTTGTTTTCTTGATATTGATGTGTTGATGGTCAAGTTTTTGTTGGTTGTGATGTTTTTGGCTTTGTTGGGTAATTTTTTTGTTTGTGGGATTGTGGGGGTAGTTTGGTTTGTGGTTCACTGCCGGTTCCGGGGTGGGGCGCTATATGGGACTGGAACGCTGCGGACCCACTTTGAACCAATCGAGCATAGACCGCTCGCTTGTTTCAAAGCTGGGTCTTTCACTAAGCGGTAAACCGCTAAGTGAAATTTCGCGGCTGAGCCCATATAGCGCCCCGCCCCTCCACCTCGATAGTGCAACATATCCTCCTTTTTTTGGTCGGGACCGATCTTTTTTGTACAAGTTGGCACTTTTTGCTCGTCCTGGCTTTTGCGGTCTATCTCAGTTTCTATGATTGTTGGTAAAATCTAAACCTAAACCCAAACCTGAATGCGAAATATGATGGGGAGTTGATTGCTTTTCTGTTTTTGTGCTTTATTATTTCTTCTTATTGCGTTTGATTAGATATTATTGGTTTTTTCTAGTATGCTTTTAGTAATATTTTTTATTAAGTGAGGGATTTTTTTATGGCTTATCCACAATTAGATTTAGAAAACGCTTCTGGTAGTAAGGTTACTTTGAAGACTAACCATGGCGATATTGCTATTCAACTTTTTGATGATTTGGCTCCTAAGACTGTTAAGAATTTTGTTGAATTGGCTGAGAAGGGTTATTACGACGGGGTTATTTTCCATCGTGTTATTCCTGATTTTATGATTCAAGGTGGCGATCCTACTGGTACTGGTGCTGGTGGTGAGAGTATTTATGGTGGCTCATTTGAAGATGAATTTTCTGATGAGTTGTTTAATTTGACTGGTGCTTTGTCTATGGCCAATGCTGGTCCTAATACTAATGGCAGTCAGTTCTTTATTGTTTCTAATGAGAATATGCCTAAGCGTATGATCAAGGATATGGCTAGTGCTGGTTATCCTGAGGAGATTATTGCTGCTTATAAGAATGGTGGTACTCCTTGGCTTGATCATCGTCATTCTGTGTTTGGCCAGGTTGTTTCCGGGATGGATGTTGTTCAGGAGATTAGCCGGGTTAAGCGTGATGGCGGTGATAAGCCTGTTGATGATGTTGTGATTGAGAGTGTTTTAGTTGAGAAGTAGTTTTTTTGCCTTCAGCGATTTTTTGCTGGAGGTTTTTTGTTTGATGGGGATTGTGGGGGTAGTTTGTTTGGTGGTTCACTGCCGGTTCCGGGGCGGGGCGCTATATGGGACTGGAACGCTGCGGACCCACTTTGAACCAATCGAGCATAAACCGCTCGCTTGTTTCAAAGCTGGGTCTTTCACTAAGCGGTGAACCGCTAAGTGAAATTTCGCGGCTGAGCCCATATAGCGCCCCGCCCCTCCACCTCGATAGTGCAACTATCTCCTCTTTTTTTTTGAATGGGACCGATTTATTTTGTTCAAATTGGCTGTTTTTGATCGTCCTATTTTTTTCGGTCTATCTCAATTTTTATCTTTGTTGGTAAAGTCAAAACCAAAACCAAAAAAACCCCTCTGCCTTTTTCGGTAGGGGGATTCATTTTTACTGTCTTAGTATTTTCTCCATTTTTTTGCCTTTGGCTACTTCGTCCACTAGTTTGTCCATGTAGCGGATTTTTTGCATTAAGGGGTCTTCTATTTCTTGTACTTTTACTCCGCAGATTACGCCGGTTATTTTTTCGGCGTTGGGGTTTATTTTTGGGGCGTTTTCGAAGAATTGTTGCATGGTGGATTTGTTGTTTATTTGTTCTTCTAGTTGGTCATTGCTGTAGCCTGTTAGCCATTGGATCACTTGGTTTACTTCTTCTTTGGTGTGGTCCTTTCTTTCTGCTTTTTGGATGTACATTGGGTAGATTTTGCTGAAGGTCATTTGGAAGATTTTTTCGTTTGCCATTTTTTTGCCTCCTCGATTTTCTTTGATTATAACAAATGTATTGATGATATTTGATTGGTTGTGGTCATGATTGATTATCGTTTTATTATTTTTTGATATATAAGCTTTTATTTTTGAATGTCATGAAGATAGCAGTACACTTTACTCGTTAAATTAAGCGGAAAAAGGTGATTGTTTTGGGAATTTTGTTAGCGTTGATCCCGGCTGTTGGTTATGGTATTCAGCCTCTTTTAGCTTCTAAGATCGGTGGGAGTCCTTCTAATCAGATTTTTGGGACTGGATTTGGTGCTGCCATTGTTGGAGTGGTTTTGTGGATGATCTATGGGACAGCTTCTGGTAGCGATTTTGCTTGGGCATTTTTGGCCAGTGCTCTTTGGGCTTTGGCTCAAGCGGGGCAGTATGTGGCTTTTACCAAGATCGGTGTTACTAAGACGATGCCTATTTCTACTGGGTTGCAAGTCGTTGGTACTTCTTTGATCGGTATCGTGGCATTTGGCGAGTGGTCAGGTGCTACGGCATTGACGATTGGAGCTTTGGCAATTGCCTTGGTCGTTTTAGGTGTCGCCATGACAGCGGTCACTGATAAAAAGTCGAATGGATCTACTTCCTCGGTTGGCGCTGGTTTGGCGGTTTTGTTGCCAACTACGATCGGTTATTGGGCTTATAGTGCTTTGCCTAAAGCTCTAGATTCAGTTTCTGGGACTCATTTGCTGTTCCCAGAAATGCTGGGTATTTTTGCGGGAGCTATTTTGTATAACTTGTTCACGACTCATGGAAAGAGCTTTGCGCAATCTGCTAGTTGGAAAAACGGTATTATTGGTCTAGTGTTTGGTATTTCGTCACTAGCTTATATTTTTGCAGCTAAAAGTGCTGGGGTTGCTACTTCATTTGTCATTACGCAAATGAACGTAGTAGTTTCTACACTCGGTGGTCTATTTATTTTACATGAGACTAAGACTCCACGAGAATTGCGTTTTACCTTGTCAGGACTATTATTGATCGTGATCGGTAGTGTCGCCACGGCATTCTTATAATCAAAAAATTGACCTTGATCAAATACATAGATAGCGAATTATTTTTTTGATAATAAATGTTATCATTATAAGTATCTAGGAGGGGTTAATTATGGTCGTATGGACACATTTAATTACGTGGATCGTTATGACGATCACTGTTTTGTTGGCACTTTTGACTAATTCCCATAATAAAGTTTATGAGATGATCACTCGTTTAGGTTATATTGTGATCATCGTGACTGGTGTATTACTGTTCAGTCATGCTTGGGAAACTGAGCCATCGCTTTTGATCGTGAAAGTTATTCTGGCATTATTGCTGATTGCCTTCATCGAAATCGCGTTTGCTCGTAAAAATACAGGAAGACTGACTACACGGGCTGTTTGGTCTGTGGTTATCTTTCTAGTTGTCGTTGCAATTGTTGGATTCGGACTTGCTGGTTGGTTTCCATTTGTTGCACGGTAAAAAAATAGCGCTTTGCCTTTTGGCATTGCGCCGTTTTTTTTTTGAGTTGTTTTTGTTGTTTTGTGGGGTCGTGTTTGGTTTGTCGCCAAACTTCGATTGCTTTGTTTCCAAACTTGTATAGATTGGTTACCAAACTTCTATTTGTTTGTTACCAAACGTTGCCCGTTTTATAGCGGAAACGCGTTCCGGCACACAGCGGCCTCCGGTTAACACAGGTGGTCGCGGTACGGCTTCGCCGCACCTTTGTGCGACCACCCGCGTTAATCCTCAGCAGCTACCCGTGTGTCTCCACGCTCTCTATTTTTCTGTTACAAAGTATTCATTAACAAACTGATTCCCAGAGATTCTATAGTAAGCTCCATCCTGGTCGTTTAAGAAGGCTATGCGATCGTATGCCCAGTCTGTGCCGCCGGGTAGGTTGGCTATTTGGTTGGTGTTGTTGTTTACTATTGGGCTGATGGCTCTTCTTCCTGTTAGTACTCCAGTTTTGTTTTCGTAGCGGTATACTTGCGAGGCTTTTACCCACTCGTTGGTTGATACACGGTAATAAGATTCGTTGGCGTATTCTTTTAGTCCGTCGGATTTCCAGTCGGTGAATTGGCCTAGCATCCGGTTGCCGATGGTTGGTTGATCGGTTTTTGGATCGAAGGCGTACAATTCTGCGTACTTATCCTTGGTAGCTACGAAGCCTTTAAAGCTTTCTGATGAAAGGTCGGGGACAACTAAGGCTGCTCCTACGTCTTTGGTGTATGTTACGAATTCAGCACAGATTATCCCTGACTGGGTCACTAATGCTTTGACAGTTTTTTTATCAGCGGTGTAACCGCGCTTTTCTGGTACCTTGATGGTCAAGATCTGGCGCACTGGACCCTCTTGGTCGCGTACTATCTGTGGACCGAGGTTGGTGTGGATGATTACGTCATTTCTAACGTAGAGGTCATCGTAGTTGACCTCCTGATCCAAAACGGTTGCTGCTTGGACATTTCCCACATTAAAGCTCGGTGCGATCAGACTCCCTAAGACGCACGCTGATAAAAATATTCCCTTGGTTTTCATGCTTCACTACTTTGATATTGCCCGACTTCATGCAGTTCGGGTGATAAAAGTATAGCAACACCAAAATGAGTTCACACTAATTATTTAGCCGATATATTCAAAAACAATTTTTTTCAAAAAAATACATTGGGCGGAAATATTTTTCATTATTGACCGATTGTGGGCAAATAATGCTGCAATGCATAAGCTACGCCATCCTCTTCATTACTTTTAGTTATATATTTGGCGATTTCCAAAACTTCTGGTAATGAGTTTTTCATGGCAACGGGGTAGTCGACCATTCTCATCATTGGCAAGTCATTCAAGCCGTCACCAAATGCCATTAATTCGTTGGGTTCTAGTTTTTCCTCGTTCATGACATACTGGATCCCTTTAGATTTGATGGCTTTTTCGCTGGTGATCTCTAAATAAGTATCACTGGATTGTTGGATGGCAACGCCGGAAAAATCTTGGTCGAGTAAATATTGTTTGAGTGCTTGCATGGTTTTAGGTTCGAAGGTGATGATCATGATCTTGAACAGTTCGTGGCTCGGATCACTGTAAAACTCTTTTGCTGTAGTGATCTGGGGCAAGAGACTAGTGTATTTTTTCTCGAGTAAGATTCCCGAATCGATTCGCTGCGAGTACCAATTGTGGAGTGTGTACCAACTGAGACTGACATCGGGGAATTTGTTGAGAATGATGTCAATGATCTCTTGGCCAATATTTTTTTCGATCGTGTCTTGATGCAATATCTTGAGTTGGTCAGAATTTTTGTTGAAGATCAGGCCACCGTTGAAACTGATCTGGGGCGTACTGATGCCGAGTTTGTCCATGGCGTCGACCATTTCGATCGGCGCACGGGCAGAAACTAAAGTCACTGGAATGTTGTATTCCTTAATGACTTGGGCGTTGTGGTCACTGACGTCACCGAGGTCGTTTAAAATTGTTCCGTCCATGTCGGAAAAAATATGTTTGATCATGTTGTTCCCCCCTCATTATGTATATAAGTAAAAGATAAGCTAAACTATCAAAAAGTTCAAAAGTTATTATTAACGAATTAATTGTTACGTTTTTTGACAATTAAATTGATCCAAATCATGTGCGAAAAAGGCTAGATTATGTTACTTAGACTAGGATTTACGCCCCATTCGATGACATTTGTCGATTAAGTCGAGGATTATTTTTTGAAGTTAACTAATTATTTTTACTTGAATTGACCTAAAGCCCGTTTCAAGGGCTATTTTTTTATCTTATTTAGTCTAAATTTTGAATTTACACTACCATGATTATTAAAAGGGTGTTAGACTTATTAGAAAATATTTAATTCAATAAGAATGGGGTGCAAATATGGAAGATAATTTTTTGAAGACGTTCCATGCTAATGGGAAAGCTTATTCCTACTATGATATTGCTGGGTACTTGGCTAGTCATCAGCAGCGAGTGTCTCAAATGCCGTATTCGATTCGAGTCTTATTAGAATTAACTTTACGTCACAGTGACGCGAAACCGATGATCAAGCAATTTTTGAGCTCGTTCGTTGATTGGGACGATAAGCACGACGAGGATGTGGCTTATAAACCGGAACGGGTCATCCTACAAGATTTCACCGGTGTTCCAGCATTGGTCGACCTCGCTGCCATGCGTGACGAAGTTAAGAAACGTGGGGGAGATCCCGAGATCATAAATCCGGACGTACCCGTGCATTTGGTCATTGACCACTCGGTCCAAGTTGATATGGCCGCAAATGATCAAGCCTTTGATTTCAATGTTAAACAAGAATTCAAACGAAATCATGAGCGCTATACCTTTTTGAAGTGGGCCCAAAATAGTTTTGATAATTTAACGATCATTCCACCAGATACTGGGATCATTCACCAAGTCAATTTGGAGTATTTGTCAGAAGTCATCCGCAAGCAAAAAACCGACGGTCAAACGGTAGCTTTTCCAGATACTTTAGTTGGAACTGATTCGCATACGACAATGATCAATGCCCTCGGTGTTCTCGGTTGGGGCGTTGGTGGTATCGAAGCCGAAGCTAGCATGCTGGGAGAAGAATCTTATTTCCCAATGCCTAATGTTGTCGGGGTCAAGTTGACTGGTAAATTGCCAGATACTGCTACAGCGACTGATTTAGCCTTGACGATCACTAATTTATTGAGAAAACACAACGTCGTCGGCAAATTCGTCGAGTTTTACGGTCCAGGTTTAAAAAATCTGCCTTTGGCAAATCGGGCAACTATCGCCAATATGGCACCTGAATACGGTGCTACTTGTGGCTTTTTCCCGATCGATGATCAAACGTTAGCTTATATGAAATTGACTGACCGTAGTGCTGAACAGATCGAGTTCGTTAAACAATATGCCAAAGCTAATAACTTTTTCTATGACGAAACTGAAGATGCAAATCGTCACTATTCTGAAGACGAGCAGCTCGACTTAGGCACAGTCCAAAGCAGTTTGGCTGGTCCTAAGCGTCCTCAAGATCTGATCTATTTGAAGGATATGCCAAGTCATTTCCGTCAATATGACCAATTGCCAGACTTTCCAGTTGAAGTCGAACAAACTGACTTCAAGCTCCGTCCAGGAGACCTTGGGATCGCAGCGATTACTAGTTGTACCAACACTTCCAATCCGGAAGTGTTGATCGCAGCCGGGTTGTTGGCGCAAAAAGCCGTCGAGAAGGGTCTGACAGTTCCTAAGTACGTCAAGACTTCCTTTGCACCGGGATCCAGGGTAGTAACGAAATACTTAGAGATCTCAGATCTGCAAAAATACTTAGACCAATTAGGTTTTAACATCGTTGGTTATGGCTGTACGACTTGTATCGGTAATTCCGGTAAGTTGAAGGAAAACTTGCAGTCAAAACTAGCTGAACAAGATTATCCGATTGCGGCCATCGAAAGTGGGAACCGAAACTTTGAAGGTCGGGTCAATCCGTTGACTAAGGATACTTTCTTAGCTTCTCCACCACTAGTTGTCGCCTACGCTTTGGCAGGAACGGTCGATATCGATATTACGAAAGATCCACTCGGGACTGACAAGAACGGACAACCAGTTTACTTCCGTGATTTATGGCCTGATGTTAACGAAGTTAGTGCGGTTATCCACAAATATTTGAGTCCACAATTGTTCTCGACTAATTACGCCAATATTTTTGATCAAAATAAAACTTGGAATGAACTGAAGGCTTCCAAGTCGACGACTTATCCTTGGGATGAAAAATCGACTTACATCGCCGATCCACCTTTGTTTGAAAATAAAACACAAAGCGACTTGCAAAATATGCGGGTCTTAGCCAAATTAGGAGATTCCATCACGACTGACCACATTTCTCCTGCCGGATTTATCGGTAAAACTTCACCAGCTGGTAAATACTTATTAGCTCACGGAGTTAGCCAACTAGATTTCAACTCTTACGGATCTCGTCGGGGTAACCACGAAGTCATGATGCGGGGAACTTTAGGCAATGTTCGTTTACAAAATGAATTGACTCCCGATAAACGTGGTGGTTTCACGAAGTCATGGTTGACCGGTGAGGAAACAACTATTTATGAAGCAGCGATGGATTATAAGAAACACCAAATCGACACAGTGATCTTAGCGGGTAAAGATTACGGGATGGGTTCATCTCGTGACTGGGCTGCTAAAGGCGTCCAACTTCTAGGTGTCAAAGCAGTTATTGCCGAAAGTTTTGAACGGATCCACCGCTCGAACTTAGTTATGATGGGTGTCTTGCCATTGCAATATCAAGCAGGGGATTCCGCTGAAAAATTAGGTTTGACTGGGGATGAATCCTTCAGTATCAAAGTCGATGGCAAAGTTGCTCACGTTACGGCAGTCGACGATGACCACCAAGTCCAATTCGACGTTAAAGTCAGATTTGACGCACCAATCGACGAACAATATTACGATGCCCACGGAATCTTACCAATGGTCATCGCTAACAAACTCGAAAAATAAACAACGTAAGGAGGTTTTAATATGGATCATCCAAAAGGATTAGCAGGGATCGTAGTTGATGAAACGCATATCAGCTCGACCAAAAATGAACGCTTAACTTATGCAGGTTATTCTGTCCAGGAAATGGCAGAAGCCCATGCTACTTTTGAGGAAGTCGTTTTTTTGCTTTGGCACGACCGACTTCCTAGTAAATCAGAACTAGACGCATTTAGAAAAGACTTGGTAAGTAAAATGGTCTTGCCAGCCGAAACTATCAGACTATTGTTGTACATCGCTAAGGAGCCCCAGCACCCGATGAGTATCTTGCGGACAACGACTTCATTGCTTGGTACGACTAACGACGTCGACCACGATGAACCACCCAAGATCTTAGCAAAAATGTTGACGGCTATCGCTGCCATTATTCGGATCCGTGACGATGAACCTTTCCTTGAAGTTGATCCAGACCTCGGCGTTGCCGATAACTTTTTGTACATGATGACTGGCAAAAAGCCGGATGCAAAATTGTCGCAAATGTTCAACACCGTCATGATTTTGCATGCTGATCACGAGTTCAATGCATCGACCTTTACGGCACGTGTCGTAGCTTCGACTTTTTCCGATTACTATTCTTGTTTGACTGCAGCCGTTTGTGCTTTGAAGGGACCACTACACGGTGGTGCCAACGAACGAGTTTTTGAAATGCTGACAGAGATCGTCGAACGAAAAGAAGATCCGATCGACTACGTTAAATCAGAAGTGGCCAGAGGTCGCAAGATCATGGGCTTTGGCCACCGGATCTATAAACATGGCGACCCAAGAGCATATATTTTAAAGGGTATCGCCGAGGACTTAGCTGAAAAAACTGATAATATGTACTTGTATCAGATCCAAGCTACTTTAGCCGACTACATGTTGGAAACAACCGGTCTCCATCCCAACGTTGACTACTACACAGCCTTGATCTATCACTGCTTAGGACTAGATAAGAAGACTTTTACTTTAGTCTTTGCAGCTTGTCGAACGTCTGGCTGGCTAGCTCACGTCATGGAACAGCGGCGTGAAAAAACTTTGATCCGTCCGAATTCGGTCTACGTTGGACCAACCGACCGTAGTTATGCTAAAGACACGGCAGTCAAGGAGGTACACTAGTGACAGCTGAAAAAATCACCATGCAAGATCAACAATTGAAGACTCCAAATGAACCGATCATTCCGTTCATCGCTGGAGATGGGATCGGTCCAGAAATTTGGGACGCAGCTAGAGCTGTTTTTGATGAGGCGGTCGAGAAGGCTTACAAAGGTAAGAAAAAAGTTGCTTGGAAGCCACTATTAGCCGGCGAGACAGCTTTTAAGCAAACAGGAGAATGGTTACCAGAAGAAACCGTTAAAGCCTTACAAGACAATTTAGTGGCGATCAAGGGACCATTAACGACTCCGATCGGTCACGGCCATCGCTCGATCAACGTTACTTTACGTCAAAAACTCGATTTGTACGCATGCTTCAGACCGGTCAAATATTACGAAGGTTCGCCTTCGCCGGTCAAAGAACCGCAAAACGTCGATATCGATGTTTTTCGAGAAAATACTGAAGATATTTATGCTGGTATCGATATCGAATCGGGGAGTAAGGAAGCCGACCAGTTGCAACAACTATTAAAAGAAAACGGTCAATTAGAAAAAGTTCGTTTCCCAGAAACTTCCAATTACGCCATCAAGCCGATCTCAGAACAAGGCTCCAAACGGATCGTTCACGCCGCCATTGACTATGCTTTCAAGCACAACTTGAGTCATGTGACCTTAGTGCATAAGGGCAATATCATGAAAAAAACCGAAGGCAGCTTTAAAAAATGGGGTTACGAAGAAGCAGAAAAATACGGTGAGCGCGTCTTTACGATGAACACGTACGCTGACATCAAGGCAGAAAAAGGCCAAGAAGCAGCCGATTCAGCTTTGACCGCTGCCGAATATGCCGGCCGACTGATCATCAACGATGTCATCACCGACAACTTCTTCCAACAATCGCTTTTGCATCCAGAAAACTTCGACGTAGTCGTAACGATGAACTTGAACGGTGACTACATTTCCGATGCTCTAGCTGCTCAAGTGGGTGGCATCGGGATCTCACCTGGTGGCAACATCAACTTTGAAACTGGCCAAGCTATTTTTGAAGCGACTCACGGAACGGCGCCACAATTTGCCGGACAAAATAAATTGAATCCAACCTCGATCATCTTATCAGGAGCAATGATGTTTGATTACATCGGTTGGCACGAGGCCGCCAAGTTGATCCAGGACGCCATTGCCGTCGCCATTCGAGGCAAACACGTGACCTTGGACTTCGCTAAACAACTACCAGGCTCAGAACTATTGAGCACGAGTGAATATGGCAACTTCATCGCCAAAACGATTGATTTTTCATAGCAAATAAAAAAGTAGACAGCTTAGAAAATTAAGTTGTCTACTTTTTTAACGTATTTAATTTTTCGATTCATTTTGTAGTTTAGAGTGTTTCAATCCATATACTAGATAAACGATAGCACCGATGACCAACCAAATGACCACGGTGATCTTGGAAAGCTTCGGTAACATCAACAAGAAGTACAAGCTGGCTAATCCAGCCAGAACTGGCAATACGGGATACCAGGGCATCTTGTACCCGTCATTAGGGATGTCTTTTCGACGACGCAAGGGGATGATGCCAAAGGAGATGAAGATGAAGGCTAACAAAGTTCCAGCATTGATCAAAGAAGTGAGCTCAGTCAAAGGAACTAAGCCAGCAAAGAAAGCTTGCACGACCGTAGCCATGTAGATGGCGTTTTTAGGAACGGAATACTTCGCATCGACCTCACCCATTTTTTTAGGCAAGAGGCCGTCACGTCCTAAAGCGTATACGAGTCGCGAACCACCGAAGAACAACGTCAACAAGGCGGTAAAGATACCAACTAAGGCACCAAGGGTGATCAATTTATTCCAGAAGTTCAAGTGGATTACTTTCAAAGCGTAAGCAGCCGGATCATCAACGTTAAGGTCCTTATAGTTAACGACACCAGTCAAGACGAGTGAAAAGGCAACATACAAGACGATAGCGATAAAGACGGTTCCCAAAATACCTTTGGCGACATCTTTTTTCGGATTGATCGTTTCAGCCGAATTAGAAGCTAAAGCGTCAAATCCAATAAAGGCAAAGAAAACAGTGGCAGCAGAAGTAGAAAGCCCACCGAGTCCAAAAGGTGAAGAGTGGAACTCAGCCGGATAAAACGGCACGTAATTTTTAGTATTAACATAAAAAGCGCCAACGATAATAAACAGAACAATGATCGTGACCTTAATAATAACCGCCACATTTTCGACCCGCTTCGACAAACTAGTACCGTGAGCAATAACGTAGGCAATGACAAACACGATCAAAACAGCCGTAAGATTGATCCCGCCACCTTCCATCGGACCAGCCGACAAAAACTTCGGCAAATGGATCCCAAAGGCGCCCAAAATATTGTTATTAAAGTAAGAAGCAAATCCCACCGACTGAGCAGAAACCGACAAGAAATACTCCAAAATCAAAGACCACCCCAGGATCCAACCGATACCTTCACCATAAATAACAGATCCAAAAGAATAAGCCGACCCAGCAACAGGCATAGCCGAAGAAAACTCAGCATAAGCCATCCCAACAGTACCAGCAACAATGCCAGACATCAAAAAAGCAATAGCCACAGCAGGTCCAGCATGCATAGCAGCCTCATGACCAGGCAAAATAAAAATACCAGTACCAATAATAGCCCCAATACCCAGAGCCAACAAATCCTTAGCCGTCAAACTCTTAGTAAGACGAGAATCAACCTCTAAAAAATTAGCAACAGACTGTTTCTTAAAAAAATCACCCAAAACAAAGCTTCCCCTCTAAAACAAAATGGAAAATCAAAAACAAAAGAAATGAAAATGGAAAAATTATTAATTGGTAAAAATGATACTCCTAAAAAAATCAAAAAAAAGAGTAATTCTAATAAAAAAAGATAAATTCTAATAAATGAAAGAAAAAGTTAAGAAAATCAAGCAAATAGCAATAACTGTAAAACATTGGAATGAGAAGGGGTGAAGAAAAGGTGGGGAGAACAAGAAACCAAAATGAAAGTGAGTCAAATAAATAAACAAAAGTAGAAAATTATTAAAATGGCGAATTTTATAATCAAGTTAGCCACCTTAAGAAAATCTGAATAAAAAAACACCAAGACGGAAAAATCAGTTATCATTGGAGTTCCGACACTAACAATGAAAGAGGTTTTTCGTCTTGATGCATCAACAGAATACCATAATTCGCA
>NZ_RHOM01000021.1 GCF_003946515.1 Companilactobacillus zhongbaensis
TTTGCGAATTATGGTATTCTGTTGATGCATCAAGACGAAAAACCTCTTTCATTGTTAGTGTCGGAACTCCAATGATAACTGATTTTTCCGTCTTGGTGTTTTTTTATTCAGATTTTCTTAAGGTGGCTAACTTGATTATAAAATTCGCCGAAAAGAAAAAAAGCGAGAGTGCGAGAGAAACGAGCACGCGAGCCAAAAACAAATTACTGGAAACAAATAAATAGAGAGAGAAAATGCAAGGCGAGAATGCAAGGAACGAGCATTCAAGCCAGAATAAATTAAATAGAGAGAAAAACATATCCAGAAAAAGAGCAAGAGTGCGAGGAACAAGCACGCGAGCCAGAAGCGAAAGCAAGATAACAAAAGGAAATATTTAATCTTATCCAACGAAAAGGAAAACAAAAGATTGCAAAAGTAAGGTAAGTCAGGAAACAAAATGAGCGGAGCTTTAGTCCCGCGAACCGAGAAGCAGCCAGGAGCTCAAAAAGAACAAATCTTGCGCATAAATATAGGAAGCACCTACTCCCCCACTAAACAAAGGGGGGTGATTGCCCAACCTAGGCGGAGGGGCCCGGGGATACACACCTCAGTAGGGAAATTTCACTTGGCAATTTATTGCCTAGTGAAAGACCGAGTTTTGAGATGTCTGGGTGGTCTTCCCAGATAGCTCAAAATCGCGTCCCCTACGTTCCAGTGTGTGTATCCCCGGGCCCCGGAGCGGGCAGTGAACCGCCACACCAAACTACCACCTCTATCCCCAACAACCACCAAAAATCACCAACATCCAGCCAAGCAAAACGCTCCTCGTCCGCCAAAAACTCTCTCACCTCAAGAAAAAAAGCCCTGATCCAAAAAGAATCAAGGCTAAATCATAATAGTACCAATCAAAGCACTAACCATACCCAAAAACACAGGCATCTTCTCATCCTGCGTATACAAATAAGTCAGCGCAAAACAAAAACCAAAAAACATATTCATAAAAAACTGCAAAAACGACCCAGGCAAAGAAATTGCCCCAGCGATCAAACCACTAATCACAATCCCGCCAACAGCACTAGCAGGAGTCGACTTCCTAAAGAAATAATTAAAGAAAAATCCAGTCTGAACCAACTGCTGCTGAACAGAAATAATAAACACATTAGCAATCAAACTAAAAACAAAAACACTCTGATCAGAAGCAGAAACATCATCATTAGCAAACTTAGGCAACTTCCCATTAACCTGCAAATAACTGATCATCATCCGCAAAACAACAATCAAAACAAACATCAAAGAAATAAAACCAATATTATTAACTAACGAATTAAAAAACTTCTTCCGTGGTTCCGCAAACGAACTTCTCTCGTGATTGAATCTCCTGATCATCAATCCTAACGTAAAGATACCGACGATGAAAAAAATAATCGCCATGATATCATTTAAGCCTTTGGCATTGGCAGCGTAGTTCTTAATCCCTAGTGTGGCCACTGAAAAAGCTATCCATACTAAATATCTGACTAAGTCTACACCAGGTGCTTCTCCTACTCGCATATATACTTCTTCCAATTCAAAAAAATTTAACTTCCAACATTATATCATATCCAGACTCTTCATTTTCGTTTGCATTTCATCTATTATGAATAGATATATGGAGGGTTTGTATGGATATTAAAAAGGGAAGAATTTTTTACTTTGATTTTATTCGTGTACTAGCAATTTTTTTAGTTATCTTAATTCACGTCACTGGAATCGACTTGGGGCTCCATGTTGGTTCGACTCAGTGGACGATCACAAAATATTTAAACTACTTTGCTCACGCAAGTGTGCCGATGTTTTTCATGATCTCGGGGGCCTTGTTGCTCAATAGTCCCAAGACTGAATCACTCGGGTACACTTGGAAAAAGCGGATACCACATGTGGTCATCCCCTTTATCCTTTGGTCGTTATTATCGACTTTTTTCATTGCGGTTTATGCACATACATTTTCACTGCCTAACGCTTTGAAAATGTATGCCGTCTTCTTATATCAACCAGTTTCACCAACACTTTGGTTCATGTATCCATTGATCGGCCTGTACGTTTTATCGCCTTTCTTACGGACTCTAGTCAAAGGTGCCGACAACAAAATGCTGTTTTATTTGACATCGATCTGGCTGATCACCAATTCATTGATGCCAACCTTGTCCGCCTTTTTATCAAAAGATTACGCCCACGCACTCGACTTTTATCCCGGTGCCGGCTTCACCTTGATGGGTGGCTACATTGGCTACTTCTTCTTAGGCTACTTGATCAGCCAAATGAACGTCGAAAAAGTCAACGGCTGGCTACTGGCAATCATCGCCTTACTTGCCATGTATTTCGGCGACCTGTACTCAGGTAAATTTCCGAAAACGAATGACCCTTGGAACAATTTTTACGTCACTTCGATTTTCATCGTCATCATGGCAATCGCCACTTACATCTTGCTCCAAAAATGGGGACTCAAGATCAAGGCTCGTCCAGTCAAAAAAGCTTTTTCTTGGCTGTCACCATTAGTCTTCGGGATTTATTTAGTTCACAACATTTTGATCTTATTCCTCGAACCATGGTTCATGAAAAACTTACCTTACACCGGACTATTAGCTACCTTCACGCGTTACTTCGCCATCGCGATCTTAGCAACCTTGATCATCTGGATCTTGCACTTGATCCCAGGGGTCAACTACTTACTGACGGGTTCAACTAGGAAACGTAAATGAGTGAATGGACTTTGATCGATGCTATCTTAACAATTGCCCAATGGTCGCTACTAGTCGCTGTGTATAAGTTATTTCAAAACAAACGTCAAAAACGTGATGACTCGGCAAATAATTCAATGACACAGTTTGCCATCATCATACTCATTGGACTGTTTTTTGCATTACTGACAGTCAATCTTTCAAGGCTTTATCATTAAAAAAAGCGGTACTAGATTTCATCTAGTATCGCTTTTTTTGGACAAAATTTTAGTTTTTATACTGTTGAACGTTTCCCGTTTTATAGTGGAAACGAGTTCCAGCACACAGCGGCCTCCGGTTAACACATGTAGTTGCGGCACGGCTTCGCCGCACCTTGTGCAACTACACGCGTTAATCCTCAGCAACTACCCGTGTGCCTCCACTCTCTTTTTTTAGTCTCTTTTACGTCTGTATACAAATGCTAATCCAGCAGCCAATACCAAACCAACGGCTGTGAGCATTAGTGAATGTTCAGCTCCTGTTTGTGGTAATGTGCCTTGTTTGTTTGCATCAGTAGCATTGTTGTTGAAGTTGACGTCTGTTGATGGTGTTGTGAAGTTTGTTTGGCCGTCTTTTTCATCATCTGGGTCAGTAATCAAATCAACATTGCCTTCGCCTTCAGTTGAACCGTCTGTATCTGGTTGGCCAGGTGTTTCCACGTCAGGTTCTTCAGTACCTGGTGTTTCAATATCAGGAGTTTCTGGATCTGGATCGATTCCAGGGATTTCTGTGCCTGGCTTGTCGGGATCCGGATCTTTGATATTAGGGTTCTCAGGATCAGGATTTTCTGTACCTGGAGTTTCGGTATCTGGGTTTTCAGTTCCTGGTGTTTCTGTTCCTGGTTGTTCTGTACCTGGAGTTTCTGTTCCCGGTGTTTCAGGTTCTGGTTCTTCAGGTTCTTCAATATCAGGCATTTCAACACCTGGATTTGTGATATCAGGTTTTTCGAATTCTTCCTCTTCTTCTTCAAAATCAGTGTCATCTTGGAGGTCCCATCTGTGAGTTTCAGCGTTGACATTTACTTTGTCAGCAATGATGTTACCATCTAAGTTTTGGTTAACATTGATAGTTGAACCTGGTGCTAAGACACTACCTTGGAATGGGGCATCTACATTAATAGTACCTGTGTACAAGTTGTTAGGGTCAGTGTTGTCAGTAAAGTTCCAGAGCAAGTGGTTGTCGCCAAAGTATTCTGTTTCCTTACTGTCTCTATCTGTTCCGTCATCGTACTTGAGCTTGATTGGTGAGTTGACGTTGTAATTCAAATTACCATCAGTTTCCACATTAAAGATCACAGTTGGACCATCTTCAGAACTTGAAAGTCCTTTGATGATCAATGGAGTATTGCTGTTCAATACTTCTGGATCAAGGTTGATGATAATGTGGTTGTTTTCGTTAACAACATAATCACTAACATCGATCACACGGTTGTTCATGTCATCGAAGTCTGAATTAGTTACTGTTTGATTAACAGTTGGTGTGTTAGCTAATTCTGTTGACTTATCTTTGAGCTTGTTAAATTCTTTTTCAAAATCGATGTAAACTTGGCCATTTTTATCTTGGTAAGTTTCACCAGCATCCAAGTGATCAATGTAAGTTCCATCAACTTGAACACGTCTAGGGTTATCAGTGTTGATATCAACATTTTCACCAAAAATAACCTTGTTAGATCTAGTTGGTCCAGCAGAAACGAATGAACTGTTGGCGATGCTAGTAATGTTTTGGATGTAAGAAATTTCTTTGTCGACTAACTCTTCGTGAACGTTAGTACCAAAGTTTACCTTACCGTCCAAATTTTTAACGGCTAAGTTACCGTTAGTATGAGCGTTTAAAGTAGCATCATTTGAAAAAATATGGAAATAAGCTGCGACACCTAAAACGTTGTTGGAAACGTCAGGATAATCGTCTTCGACAGTTCCACCGCTAGGAACGTTGTCATTTGCAGTTGCAACCGGTTGCTCAGAAGCTTGAGTATTTGCCACTGTTGCAGCGTTAGTAGCACTAGTTGTCGATTGAGTAGCTTGTGCCTTTGTCGAAACTGGTGTAGCTGATTGAACAGCTTGAGTAGCTGCTGTATTAGTTGCAGGTTGTACCTCGGTAGTTTGCACATTTGCTTGTGCATTTTGATCAGCTGTAGCGTCAGCTTGAGTGGCGTTAGTAACGATCATAAATGACAAAGCAGCAGCACAAGTAGCTACGCTAGAAACAGCCCACTTGGTGCCTTTTACGTATCTAGAATTCAATGTATTGCTCCCCCTCATTGATTGTTAAATCCTTCATTTTCTGTACGATAAGTTGAAAAAATATTGAATGAAAAATTAGTAGAATATGCATTGTTTTGTTTTTCAACTGATAAGTCAACATTTTTACTTTTTTGGGGTATTAATTGTTGTATTCATTCTAATTATATATTGATATTTTTTTACTTATCGAATGTTACAATTTGATTATTGAACATTTTTTGTTATACGTCAATGATGATTGGATAATTATTTTTATATTTTTTTGGGGGTGTTAATGATTGTTGGTGGGAATTTGGGTTGGTGTATGATGCCGGTTCCGGGGGGCGGGGATACAGCCGCTGGAACGTACCCGACACGATTTTGAGCTATCCGAAGTAAACCGCTTCGGACATCTCAAAACTCGGTCTTTCACTAGGCAATGAAATTGCCAAGTGAAATTTGGGTACTGAGGGCTGTATCCCCGCCCCCCCTCCACCTAGGTTTGTGCTCTATTTCTTTTGGGAATAATTAATACTTTTTTTGGTTTGATACAGCTTTGTTGTTTTGTTTGAGCTGGTATTTTTACCTGTCTGGGTTGGTCCCACCTTGATTCTTTCCCCCTTTTCCCATTATTTCTTCACCACCCCTGCTCTTTACTGCTTTTTCCCTCGGGCTCGACTTTCTCTTAGCTTTCGCTAATAGAAATCTCGCATTTTTTCGGGGCATTTATTGAGGTATATTTTTTTGGATATTCTTACATTTTGGGTAAAAAAATAGCATAACTTCACGTTTTCTTTGTTTTATACGTGTTGTTATGCTTTTTATTTCATTAATTACTTTTCTGTTCTATTACTAGTCTGGTAGTGGTGTGTTGGCAGTTTTTTCTAGGAACTCTTTGTCGTCTGGATCACGGTAGATTCTCTTTCCAGTATCCAGCTCGGCTATTTTTTGCATGTCTTCGTTTGTCAATTCGAAGTCGAAGATGTCGATGTTTTCTTTTAGTCTTGCCTGGTGGATCGACTTTGGTATTACTACGGTCTTTCTTTGGATGTGCCATCTTAAGATCACTTGTGCCACTGTTTTGTGATGCTTAGCTGCTATGGCTTTTAAGACGGTGTCTTCAAAAATCCCATCTGATCCACGGCCCATTGGGCTCCATGCTTCGTGAGCAATGTCGTGATCGTGCAAATACTTCACCAATTCTTTTTGCTGGAAGTATGGATGTGTTTCTACTTGATCGATCACAGGTTTAACATCGGTGTGTGCCATTAAGTCTTCCAGGTGATGTTCTTTGAAGTTTGAAACACCAATAGACTTAACCTTCCCAGCCTTTTGCAACTCTTCCATTGCTTGCCAAGTTTCAATA
This sequence comes from Companilactobacillus zhongbaensis, assembly GCF_003946515.1. GTDB lineage: Bacteria > Bacillota > Bacilli > Lactobacillales > Lactobacillaceae > Companilactobacillus > Companilactobacillus zhongbaensis. The sequence continues at coordinate 6,324 of NZ_RHOM01000021.1, forward strand.
TAGTGATCAGATGGCCAGTGGATCAAATACAAGTCCAAATAGTCCAAACCGAGTTTTTGCAAAGACTTATCAAAAGCAGCCATAGTCTCATCATAACCATGATCACAATTCCAAACCTTAGAAGTAACAAAAAAACTCATCACGAGAAAGTACAGAATCAGCCAAAGCTTCGCCCAACCACTGCTCATTACCATAAAAAGCAGCAGTATCAAAATGACGATAACCAGCCTCAAGAGCCCACTTAACAGCCTCCATAAACTCAGCCTTATCCTTCATCAAAAAAACACCCAAACCAAACTGGGGAATCTTAAAGCCATCATTAAATTCAATCTCAGGAACCTTAACCATAAAATCAACCTCCATCAAATAAATAATTGGAAAATCATTAACACAATTATCTCACAAATAAGAAAAATGAAGCATCCACAACAAAAAAATCCAAGAATAACATGAAGGCAACTTTTCAACCAAATTATCCACAATAAACTATTTAGCAAGCAAAATAAGGCGTTTTTACAAGCGAAGCGAGCAAAGATCAAGAATGAAAAAACGTGGAATAAAAATAAAAATGAGATGAAACGCAACCAAACAAACAACCGATGAAAACATATATATATATCGACAAGATAGGAACAGAAGTCAAACTCCTAGGACCGGAACAAGGATCAGTACCACTGCCAAACCAAAACAACTTACCACTATAAAACTAAGTACCGTACCCCACGAAAAAAGGAGTTTTGTAACACCCTAGGTTCGGTGGAGGGTGGAGGGAATTCGACCGTCAGCCATGAAATTTCACTTGGCGACGAAGGAGCTTAGTGAAAGGCCCAGCTGTGAGATGTCCGGGCGAACTTCCCGGATAGCTCAGAGTGGTGCCCATGGCGTTCCACGGTCGCAATTCCCGGAACCCTCCACCGAACCGGCAGTGAACCCCCCACCAAACAACCCCCACAAACAAAAATCAAACACAAACAAAAAAGCCAGCAAGCAAAATCAGCTCACCGGCTTAAAACAAAAACATTACTTCTTAACCTTATCAACCTTAACCATCACAGAATTCAAAGAAGGACGAGTCTTAATAAGCTTCTGCTTCTTAGCATAAATAGCAGCCTTATCAAAATCAGAACTCTTAACCCGCTTAGAATTACCAAACTTAATCTCCATCTCGTTCATAGCAGCAGCTGACTTACGAGTAGCACCGATTTGAAGAAGTAGAAGATCAGCTGGAGTTAAACCATTCTTAGTCAATTCCTTAGCTGCATCATCATATGAATTGAAGATGTTGTTTAGATCTGTAACACGTTTTGAATAAATATCGCTTGAGAAGGCAATTACATCACCATTTTTGGCATTAGCTTTTTGCTTGTTGATGACTTTGGCGCCGTTCTTCTTAGCGTTTGTAATGAATGGATCTGCTACTACAGCAGCGTCCACTTTCTTAGACTTCAATTGTTTTACACGTGTTGCTTGTTGTTCGACGTTCTTGATCTTAACGTCTTTGAGTTTCATGTTGTTCTTTTTCAAAAGTTGTTGTAGGTAATATTTTGAACCGTCTTGTTTGTTAACAGCAATTTTCTTACCTTTTAGTTTTTTAACATTTTTGAATTTCTTGTTAGCAACTAATCCGTTGTAACCTGTTAAAGTACCGGCAACTTTCCATGACTTGTTCTTCTTGGCAATTTGCGTGAAGTTTACTAAGTCAGTTACGGCTCCGTTGACTGTTCCAGCTTTGATAGCGTCGTTTAATTCAGCTGGTGTTTTGAATTGTTGTAATTCTACAGTAACGTTATGCGCTTGAAAGTACTTTTTATCTTGAGCTACGTAAAATGGCAATGAAGCCACTGATTGTGTCGTACCAATCTTGATCGTAGTATCTGTTGAATCTGCCGCTTTAACATCTTGCATGCTTAAAAGTGGCAATGAGCTTACTATTAATAGTAAAGCTGCAAAAATAAGACCGAGTTTTTTCATAACTCTTCTCATAGTAGTTCCTCCTTTTCCGTTACCACTATAATAATAGTTTTGATAAAAACATTCTACTAATTATAAAATTTAAGCAAAGAAAAGCACTTTACCTGCCCATCCCGCAAGTAAAGTGCTTTTCTTACCTCTAAATTTGTAAAAGTGATTATTTCAAACCACTGAATAATGATGAAAATAATGTCTTGAAGGCACCAAACGCTGAACTATTGAAAGTTGTGAATGATGTGAATAAATTAAGTAAAAAGCTCATCGTAATTTCCTCCCCCTGAAAATATTTATCGTACGACACCAATTAGATTATCACTGAATATTTATTAAACAATACTCACTTATCAATATGATAAGATTGATAATTAAACGTAACACTTTTGCAATTTTTGTAACATAAAATATAATAAAACATAATACGCACAATTATTAAAAAGGTGTATAAAAGAGTTGATGTGCCATGATATAGACATATGCATCTTTACAATATAATTAAGTTCTCCTGAATATTATTTACACCTAGATAAAATACTGATAATTTAATACTGTTAAACATAATAAATTATCGGGGATAACAAACATGAAGAAAAAAATACTTTCTGCGTTGATCGCCATTTCAGCTGTATTACTATTTTTTGTAGTTAAACCACAAACTGCTTCAGCTGCGACGACCGACTCAAACAATGATCCCGTCTTTTTCATCCCAGGAGCCTTTGACAACAACGACTCATGGCAAAAGATGGTTTCGATCTTAGATCCAAACAGTGTCCACCCATTGACTAAATTGAATGCCAATGCGGCTACGAACAAAGTTCTTCGCCAAGATGTTAGAAAGGGACAAGCCGGTCAAAGACCATTTGTCATCGTGCTCTTCCCTGTTAACCAATACCACGAAGATGTCATTAGAAAAGATGGCGATGCTTTACGTGACGCCTTGAACACTTACAACCAAAAGACACCATTTACTAACGGTGACTTCGTCGCTCAATCAAATGGTGGAACGATTACTACAACTTACCTTGAAAAAGATCCATCAGCTTACCACTTCGATCACTTCATTTCGATCGGTACTCCATACAACTTCCAAGCTGGTAACGGTGCAGCAAATACTGCGTTCTTGAATCGTTTGATTCAAAAGAATAATAACTTACCAGATGACTTGGATGTTACTAATGTTATCGGCGCTTCTGGTGATGACGATTCTACTGATGGTGTTGTTTCTCGCGATTCAGCACTTTCTGGTCGTTTGATTTTTGAGGGTAATGTTGGTAGCTTTAAGCAGATGTTTATTACTGGGGAGGATGCTAGCCATGGAAATCAAGAGTCTAGCCCCCAATTCGCTTCTATCGTTTCGGATATTTTAGGTCTTTAATTATTTTCCAACCCTGTTTTTATGGGTTGGATTTTTTTTATTGTATTTTTGGATTGTGGTGGTAGTTTGGGTGGTGGTTCACTGCCGGTTCCGGGGCGGGGCGCTATATGGGACTGGAACGCTGCGGACCTACTTTGAACCAATCGAGCATAACCCGCTCGCTTGTTTCAAAGCTGGGTCTTTCACTAAGCGGTAAACCGCTAAGTGAAATTTCGCGGCTGAGCCCATATAGCGCCCCGCCCCTCCACCTAGATTGATGTAATCAATATCCTTCTCTCTTTTTTATTTGCTCCTTTGATTTGTTTGTTAAGTTGGCTTTATCCGTTCCCTTAGTTTTTGCTGGTCTATCTCAGGTTTGTTTTTTTGGGGTAAGACCTTAGACCACTTCCTTCTCTGTTTATTTATGTATTGAAAAAGCCACCTCATCTGTTTTGATGAAGTGGCTTATTTTTGTATTTCCTTTTGTTCGTTTGATTGAATTGCTAGTTTGATTTCCAAACCTTTTATTTTGAAACCACATGTTGGTATTTTAGTTGCCAAACGTTGCCCGTTTTATAGTGGAAACGCGTTCCAGGGCACAGCGGCCTCCGGTTAACACGGGTGGTCGAGGCACGGCTTTGCCGTACCTTGTTCGACCACCCGCGTTAATCCTCAGCAGCTGACCGTGCCCTTCCACGCTCTTTTTTAATTAAACACCATTCCACCGTCGATGATTAAGGCTTGTCCTGTCATGTAGTTTGAATCTGGACCTGCTAGGTAGGATACGCAGGCTGCTACGTCTTCTGGTTCTGATAGTTTGCCTAGGGCTATGTCTTTGGAGAATTGTTTCATGCCCCATTCGTCGTCTTTGCCGTTTTCTTCTCCTACTCGGTGGGCGATGTCCATCATCATTGGTGTTTTTACGATTCCTGGACAGTAGGCGTTTACAGTGATTCCATCTTTAGCTAAGTCTCTGGCTGCTGTTTGGGTGATTCCTCTGATGGCGAATTTTGTACCACTGTATAGGGCTAAGTTAGGATTCCCTACTTGACCTGCTTGAGATGAGGCGTTGATGATTTTGCCGCCGTGACCTTTTTCTTTGAAGGCTTTGATGGCTGCTTGGATGCCCCAGAGTACGCTTCCTACGTTTACTGCGTATACTTTTTCAAATTGTTCTGGAGTGATGGTGTCGATTGGGGTTGTTGGTCCTAATCCGGCGTTGTTTACTACTACGTTTAGATCTCCTAGTTCAGAAACTGTTTTTTCTACGGCTGCGAATACTTGATCACGATCTGATACATCTACTTGCACGGCGATGGCTTTTCCTGTTTTGTTTAGCTCATCGGCTGTTTCTTTGGCACCGTCTAAGTTGAAGTCGGCTACTGCTACTGCGAAGCCGTCTTTTACTAGTCTTTCGGCGATTGCCTTTCCGATTCCTTGTGCTGCACCTGTTACGAACGCTACTTTTTCTGCCATGATTGCTAGCTCCTTTTTTTCGGTTTTAGGATTGTGAACCTGTATAGCATGATTATAACCATTTGTTGATAACGATTTCAATATTATTATTTAAAATTATGTTTGTCTTATTTGATGTGTTTTGCTTTGTTGTTGGGTTTGGTGGTGTTTTTTCTTTTTATATTGTTCATTTTATCTAAGTTTTGGTATTAATTATTTGATGCTATTTTATTGGATTTGTTTATTTTTTGTTCACAATGTTTGTTTTGTTATGTGTTGGTGGTTGTAGTTTGTGTTGAGGTTCACTGCCGGTTCCGGGGCGGGGCGCTATATGGGACTGGAACGCTGCGGACCCACTTTGAACCAATCGAGCACACCCCGCTCGCTTGTTTCAAAGCTGGGTCTTTCACTAAGCGGTAAACCGCTAAGTGAAATTTCGCGGCTGAGCTCCACCTAGATTGGTCAACAATATCTCTTTTTTTGGTCGGCCCCTTAGTTTTTCTCCCCAAGTTGGCACTTTTTGCGCTCCCTATTTTTTGCGGTCTATCTCAAGTTTTATTTTTTCTTGTATGATTAAGTTCAAAACCTTCCATGCCCTTGAGACCTTTAAAATCTTCAAACCTTCAAAACCTTTAAGGCATCGAAAAAGCCACATGCTTAACCCCGCATGTGGCTTTTTCTCTATTTTTTTTAACCCTTGGTTCTTTTTTCCCTTATTTACTACTTTCCCGTTCTTCTAATTGCGTGCCGATTTCTATTCTTTGAGGAATTTTTCTGCCGGTTTGCAATTGGGATACTACTAGGTTTACTGCTGTTTCTCCCATTAGTTCTGTTTCTACGTTTACGGAACTTAGTTCGGGGAAGACGTAGGTTGCTAAGGATGTGTTGTTAAAACTATATATTTTTACTCGTTCTGGTACGTTTATTTTGGCTGCTTGCAGGGCTTTTAGGGCTCCTGCTGCCATTGGGTCGTTTGCTATGAAGAAGGCGTGTGGTAGGTTGTTTCCTAGTTGTTCTATGGCCTTTTTCATCATTTTGAAGCCCGATTGGCTGGTGTAGTCGCCTTGGAAGATGTACCTTGGATCGTAGGCTTTATGCTTTTCCATCGCCGTTTGGAAGGCATACATTCTTTGGTCTTTTACTTCGGTTTCTAGATCGGTGGATTGTTCGTATCCGTGGATCATGCCGATGTCTTTGATTCCTTTGTTCCAGAAGTAGTCCACTACTTTTTCTACACCTAGTTTGAAGTCGGTTAGGACGCTGTCGAAGCCGGCTGGGAATTGGTCGTCGTCCACGAAGACGATTTTGTCAGTTAACTCGCTCATTGATGCTACTTGGCTCGGACTGAATTTTCCGATGGCTATGATGGCATCTACGTCGGCGTCTAGTTTTCCGGTGTCGCTTTGAAAAATTCTGGTGACGTCGAATTGTTTGGCTTGTCCTTGACGCTCGATTCCCATTCTGATCGACATGTAGTATAAGTCATCTTGTTCTTTTGATTCAGAATACCACTGCACGATGGCTAGTTTCTTTCTAGCTACCGAGTTGTTGTGGGTCTTTCCTTTGCTGTATTGCAATTCATCGGCTACTTTAAAAATCCGTTGCCGTGTTTCGTCGCTGACAGACAAAGTTTGATCGTAGTTCAAAACTCTGGAGACTGTTGCTAACGAAACACCAACCTCTTTTGCAATATCTTTTAATGTTGTCGCCATGCAATGTCCCCCAAAAAAATTTTACTTATTTGCTTTGATTGCTTCGATGAAACGATCGAAGGCTTGTTTTCCTTGGTCATCCCATTTGAATACTCCGGCATCTTCTAGTACGCGACCGAAGACTTTGCCGACTTCTTGATCAACGATTTGTTTTACGTTGTCGTCGGTAAATTCATATTGTTCTTTCAGAGCATCTGCCCATGGTTGATGAATCTCTGCTATTTGATTATGACGATTCAAGAGATAATTTTCAACCTCATGTAATTCATCTTTCAAACGTGCTGGTAAAATAGCTCTTCCCATTACTTCGATCAAACCGATATTTTCCTTTTTGATGTGTTGAACATCTTGATGTGGATGGAAAATGCCGTCTGGATATTGTTCTGATGTTTGGTTATCACGCAAAACGATGTCTAAGACATATTTGTCACCGCGTTTGTATGCAATCGGTGTTGTAGTGTGATGACGTTGTCCATCAGTATAGGCACGAACGTCGACACTTTCATCAGAATAATCTTTCCAGAAATTGTGGATCTGAGTAGCTGCCTCGATCAATTGGCTAGGATTTTGTCCGGTCAAACGGATGGTCGACATTGGCCATTTGACGATGCCTGCTTCTACCCCTTCAACGCCTAAATCGATCGATTTTTCGATCGGTGCTTTCATCATTGGGAAGTCGTGACGACCTCCTTGATAGTGTTCGTGAGAAAGCATTGATCCACCAACAATCGGTAGGTCGGCATTGCTTCCGACAAAGTAATGTGGGAATTGTTGGACGATGTCTAACAAGTTAGTAAAAGTTTGGCGGTCGATCACCATTGGACGGTGGACCTTGTCTAAGAAAATCGAATGTTCACCAAAGTAGGCATAAGGTGAATATTGGAAGCCCCAAGTGTTACCGCCGATCGTCATTCTGACGATACGATGATTGCTTCTGGCTGGATAGCCCAAGCGACCTTTGTAGCCTTCATTTTCCATGCACAATTGGCAAAGTGGATAACCGTTTTGTGGTTGGTTTCTGGCTGCTGCGATAGCTTTAGGATCTTTTTCTGGTTTAGAAAGATTGATGGTGATCTCTAAGTCACCGAAGTCAGTCTTACCAGCAAATTCAATGTTTTTTGCGATAGCACGCGTTTTGATGTAATCATTTTTCTTACTTAATTCGTAAAAATAATTGGTAGCTTTTTCAGGATCTTCTTCGTACTTGTCCCAAAAAGTATGGTTCAACTCTGATGGCAGTGGTGTGACTAGATCCATCAATTGGTCGGCCAAAATGTCCTTATCTGATTGCGAGTCTTCGATCTTGCCGTTGTTGACAGCCGTTTGAACTAAAGCATCAGTTAAATCAACTAGTTCATCACTACTACTTTCAACAGCATTATCGTCTCCGACTAAGCCAAAAACTTTGTTTTGGATGTAGATCTGGTCTAGTGGTGAAAAATCAGATGGCGAATCAATAACTTGTTGAACAAATTTATCAACAGTTGTCATTAATCTTTGCCTCCCCGGTCGTTGTAACCTTCTGGATGACTTTGTTTCCAAGTCCAAGCTGTCTTGATGATCTCTTTGACATCATCGAATTGTGGGTCCCAACCTAAGATAGTTCTAGCTTTGTCACTAGCAGCGACCAAAGTACTTGGATCACCGGCACGACGGCCAGCCATAACTGCAGGGATTGGTTTACCTGTTACTTCACGGGCAGCATCAAGCATTTGTTTGTTTGAGAAACCAGTTGATGAACCGAGGTTGAAGGCATCACTGTCATTGCCTTTCTTCAAGTATTCGAAGGCCAAAATATGAGCATCTGCTAAGTCAACTACGTGGACATAGTCACGGACGTTAGTACCATCGGCTGTTGGATAGTCGTCACCAAAGATTTGAAGTTGGTCACGTTCACCGGCAGCTACTTGCAAAATAATTGGTACTAAGTGAGTTTCTGGATGGTGATCTTCACCAATACTACCATCTGGTTTAGCACCAGCAACGTTGAAGTAACGAAGGGCGATGAACTTGATTCCGTAGGCTACGTCAGACCAGTGCATGATCTTTTCCATAGCTAGCTTACTTTCACCGTATGGGTTCGTTGGAATCTGTGGGTCAGTTTCCTTAATTGGAATTTGTTTAGGCTCACCGTAAGTTGCAGCAGTTGATGAGAAGACGATCTTTTTAACATCATGTTTGTGCATAACTTCCAACAACTTGACCATACCAGCCGTGTTGTTGTCGAAATACTTCAAAGGATCTTTCATTGATTCTGGAACGATCGAGAAGGCAGCAAAGTGGATCACACCTTCAACGTCTTCTTTTTCAAAAACTTGGTCCATGAAGTTCGTGTCAGCGACGTCACCTTCGTAAAAACGAGCCTTGTCGTTAACGGCTGCTCTGTGTCCTGTAACCAAGTTATCGACAACAGCGACATCGTATCCTTTTTCGATCAAACGATCGACTGTATGTGAACCAATATATCCTGCTCCACCTAATACTAAAATTGCCATGTGAAATTCCTCCAAAAAAATTTTTTAAAAAGTTTTGTTATTAAGCTAATTCTCTAGGACCGTCTGCGATTTCAGCAATGTAAAAGTCTGCATCGTATCCAACGGCTTCTTTATATGCTTTACCGACGTTTTCTTTGAATGCGTCGACCTTGTTTTTGTTGACGATGGCGATAGCACAGCCACCGAAACCGGCACCAGTCATTCTGGCACCTAAGACTCCTGGTTGTTCCCAAGCATTTTCTGCTAAGATATCTAATTCTTTACCAGTTACGGCATAGTCAAAGTGTAGTGAAACGTGTGAAGCTGTCACTAAATGACCGAAACTAGTTAGATCATTGTCGGCTAATGCTTTGGTAGCCTTGATAGTTCTTTGGTTTTCAAAAACAGCGTGACGGGCACGTTTGATCAATGTTTCATCGTTGATCAAGTAAGCTGCTTCATCAAATTGGTCTTCGTTTAGATCACCGAGTGATTTGATGTCGAGTTTTGTTTGAAGACGTTTCAATGCTTCTTCACATTCTGAACGTCTTTCGTTGTATTTTGAATCAGCCAATTCACGACGTTTATTCGTGTTCATGATGACGATAACGTTATCACCCAATTCAACTGGAGCGTATGAATAATCCATCGTATTAGTATCGAGCAAGATAGCTTGATCTTTTTTACCCATACCTACAGCGAATTGGTCCATGATACCAGAGTTAACACCGATGTAGTTGTTTTCGTCTTTTTGACCAGCTTTTACTAAATCTAATTGTTCAACGTCAAGGTCGAAGACATCTTTCAAGATCTCACCCATCAACAATTCGATCGAAGCTGATGATGAAAGTCCAGCACCGTCTGGTAAGTTACCGTGGACGAACAAGTCGAATCCATGATCAAATTTATATCCTGCTTCGGTTAATTCTTTGATCATCCCTTTAGGATAATTAGTCCAACCAGCTGCTTTATCGTAAGCCAAGTCGTTGATATCGAAGCTTACAACACCTTGATCAGGAATGTTAGCTGAATACATTTGAACGGTCGTGTCTTGACGACTAGCATAAACGGCGTAAGTTCCTAAACTGATAGCACATGGGAAAACATGGCCACCATTGTAATCAGTATGTTCACCGATCAAATTAATTCGACCTGGTGAGAAAAAGACTCTTTCAGGCTTGCTGTCATAGATCTTCGAAAATTCTTCTTTCAATTCACTGGTTTTCATAATTAAAAATCCTCCGGGTTGTTTTACTAAAATTTTATTAACTATAATATAAAACATTTTCATAGTTTTGTAAACACTCTAACCGCCTTTAAATCAAAAATGGTAGCGTTTGCCATTTTATAGAGTTTAGAAACCAGGCATTCAATAATGATAAGATAATTCTGCTTTTTACCGAATTTATTTAGTTAAAGTTTAACTAAATTTCCTATACAAAAAATTATGAATGTTTTATGATAGACACATGTAAGCGTTTTATGCTTATCCATAAATTGGAAGGAGATTCTCTATGAAAGCTGATATTAAATGGCTCGACGACCCGGAAGTTTTCCGTGTCGAACAATTACCTGCTCACAGCGATCATTATTTTTACCAGTCAAAATCTGAAATCGATCACCAAAGTAGTTACGTTCACAGTTTAAACGGTACTTGGCAATTTAATTTTGCCAAAACTCCGCAACAACGTCCACTCGATTTTTATCAAGAAGATTTCGACGCGACTGGATTTGATCAGATCAAGGTACCAGGTCACATTGAATTGGCGGGCTATGCCCAAGTTCAATACATCAACACTTGGTATCCTTGGGAAGGAAAAATTTTCCGTCGTCCTCCATATACCGTCGACCCTGATCATTTAACACCCGGCATTTTCAGTGAAGCTGAAGACAATTCTGTCGGCTCATATTTGAAAAAATTCGACTTACCAAAAGGATTCGACGACAAGCAAGTCATCCTCCAATTCCAAGGCGTTGAACAAGCCATGTACGTCTGGTTCAACGGCCAATTCATCGGATACGCTGAAGACAGCTTCACTCCTTCAGAATTCGATTTAACTCCATATATTAAGAAAGAAAACAATGTCCTAGCTGTCCGCGTCTACAAGCACTCGACAGCTTCATACCTTGAAGATCAAGACATGTTCCGATTCTCCGGTATTTTCCGCGACGTTAACTTACTTGCATTACCTCCTGCCCACATTAATGATCTCGACATCAAACCGGTCGTTAATGAAGACTTCCAGTCAGGTGTCCTAAACGTCGCAACGAAGATGATCGGTCAAAAAGTCGAACACGCCAAATTAAAACTTAGCGTGACCGACGCTGACGGCCAACTGCTTGCTACTCAAGAACAAGCTAGTGCTGAAAAAGTTACTTTCGATCAATTAGCTTTTTCCGAGATAAATCTTTGGTCACCAAAATCACCTTATCTTTATAACTTAATGATCGAAGTCATCGACGAAAATGGTAAAACCATCGAAGTAGTCCCTTACCAGTTTGGCTTCCGGAAAGTTGAATTACGTGACGACAAAGTCATTTATGTCAACAATAAGCGCCTCGTCATCAATGGCGTTAACCGCCACGAATGGAGTGCCAAAACCGGTCGGGCAATTACTGTCAACGATATGCAGTCTGACATCAAAACGATGCAAGACAACAATATCAATGCTGACCGGACTTGCCACTATCCTGACCAGATTCCTTGGTACTACCTTTGCGACCAAAACGGGATCTACTTGATGGCCGAAAACAACCTCGAATCTCACGGAACTTGGCAAAAAGCCGGTGCTATCGAGCCTTCTGTCAATGTACCTGGAGACAATCCGCACTGGTTAGAAGTTGTGCTCGACCGTGCCAGATCAAATTACGAATTGTTCAAAAATCACACTTCGATCATCTTCTGGTCACTCGGAAATGAATCGTGGGCCGGTAGCGACATCGCCGCAATGAATAAATTTTACAAAGACCACGACGATTCCCGTCTAACTCACTACGAAGGTGTAGTATATCAACCTGACCTTAAAAATAGCATATCCGATGTCGAAAGTCGGATGTACGAAAAGCCCGAAAATATCATCGAATATTTAGAAAATGACCCACAAAAACCATTTTTAGATTGCGAATACATGCATGACATGGGTAACTCTTTAGGTGGCATGAATTCATACAACGACCTAGTCGACAAATACCCAATGTACCAAGGCGGCTTCATTTGGGACTTCATCGACCAAGCACTCTTCGTAAAAGACGAAGTCACTGGCAAAGAAGTCTTAAGATACGGAGGCGACTTTGACGAACGTCACTCCGATTACGAATTTTCTGGAGACGGACTAATGTTCGCCGATAGAACTGAAAAACCAGCAATGCAGGAGGTGAAGTATTACTATGGCTTACACAAATAACAAATTAAACGTCGTCTTCAGTGATGGTACCTTAGGTTTAGGTGGCGAAGACTTCCACTACATTTTTAGTTACGAACGAGGCGGATTAGAGTCCATGCTGATTCAAGGAAAAGAATGGCTCTATCGCACACCAACACCAACTTTTTGGCGAGCAACAACCGATAACGACCGAGGCAGTGGCTTCGTCGTCAAATCAGCTCAATGGCTAGCAGCTGACATGTTCAGTACTTGTGAAAAAATCGAGTTGACCGTCGACAACGAGAAATTCGACCAACTACCGATCGCACCGTACAACAACCAGTACAACGGCAACGAAACAGCCGAAACAGTCGCCATCAAGTACACTTACAAAACTAACACCATCCCTAGTACAACAGTCGATGTAACTTACACTGTAACGGCAGACGGCAAGATCAACATCCATCAACGCTTCCAGGGAAATCAAGACTTACCAGAATTGCCAGCACTAGGTTTAAGACTAGTGATTCCAACAACAGCCAAAAGTTTTGACTACGAAGGATTATCGGGTGAAACCTATCCTGACAGAATGGCCGGGGCAACCAGAGGAACTTACCACGTAGAAGGCTTACCAGTAACACCCTACATCGTCCCTCAAGAATGCGGCATGCACATGGACAACAGCAAGTTAACAATAACTCGCACCACAACGCAAAATAACGCCGACAACAATCCTCAGCCATTCAGCCTGTCGATCAAAAAAGCCGACAAAAACTTCAACTTCAGCGCCCTACCATACACGCCAGAAGAACTAGAAAACGCCACGCACCAAGAAGAACTACCTCCAGCAAGAAGAACAGTCCTAACCATCTTCGGTGCAGTCCGCGGAGTCGGCGGAATAGATAGCTGGGGCACAGACGTAGAAAGCAAATACCACATCAGTGCCAAAAAAGACATAGACTTCGAATTCAACATCGAAATCAACAAATAAAGCACCGCAATAAAATCATCAGAATACACAAAAGACGCTCAAAGATAATTGAAAAATTATCAAAAAGCGTCTTTTTTAATGCAAAAAAAATCGTATCAACTTTAAAACGTTAGCGTAAAGGTAAAAACTCAAATATCTAACAATAAACTCCTTTGCTTCTCGGTTTGGCTTTGGGTTTGGGTTTGGGTTTGGCTTTAGATCTTACCAACAATCATAGAAAATGAGATAGACCGCAAAACCTAGGACGCGCAAAAAGTGCCAATTTGCACAACAAAAATCGGGCCCAATCCAAAAAAAGGGGGATTGTTGCACTATCTAGACGGAGGGGCCCGGGGATACAGACCTCAGTGGTGAGATTCACTTGGCGACGAAGGAGCTTAGTGAAAGGTGCAGTTTTGAAACAAGCGAGCGCACCTTGCTCGATTGGTTCAAAATGGGCCCACCACGTTCCAGCGTCTGTATCCCCGGGCCCCGGAGTCGGCAGTGAACCTCAACACAAACTACCACCACAAACCCCAAACACACCTAAAATCACCAACGCCACCACAAGCAAAACGCTTCTCGTCTGCCAAAAACTCTCTCACCTCTAGTAACAAGCTCTCTCACCTAACAACAAAAAAGCCTCCAGCCGCATCTACGGCTGAAGGCAAAGAATTATTATCTAGTAGGATCAATTCCTGACATCTCACCAACAACATCCCCATGAGTAACCTCACCAGAAGTCTTAGTAAATGAAAGTGAATCAATACGATCATGGTTAGTAATCACAACCATAACAGTGTCGTCCAATCCGGCTGCGGCAATAGCAGGAGCCCAGAACTCAATAAGTTCTTGTCCAGCCTTAACCTTATCACCCTTCTCAACATATTGAACAAAACCAGTACCACGCATATCAACAGTACCAACACCAATATGGATCAAAGTCAAAACACCAGAATTAGAACGTAAACCAATAGCATGACGAGTAGGGAAAGTAGCCTCTACCACACCATCAAATGGAGCATAAACACCACCATCAGAAGGCTTAATAGCAAATCCTTTACCCATCTTACCAGAAGCAAAAGTCTTATCAATAACTTGATCAAGTGGCATCAAAGTACCAGAAACTGGCATTTGATACTTCGTAGCACCAGAAGCATCAACTTCTTGTTCGATCTCTTCCATCGACTCATCAGTATCCAAATGTTTGTGCCATGTTTTTTCAAGTTCGTTAACGATATCTGAATGCATCTTTTCATCAAGTTTAACTTTCTTAAAGAAGATGAATGTAGCAATCAATACTAATACGGCAGGAACACCGAACATCATAAATTTAAAGATCACTTGACCGCTAGTAGTAATGTCACCAGCGGTTGCACCGGCAGTCATACCGGCAACAACTGCAGTAAGAGCAACAACACCATTAGCTAAAGCTCCACCTAATTTATCCAAAAGTGGACGAACTGACAATGTTAATGATTCATCACGGTGTCCAAATTTCAACTGACCATATTCGACGGAATCACTTAAAACCATTAGAACAACTAAGAAAATAAGTGGTTGTGGAATATAGAACAATGCAGCTGAAATGTAGATCATTAAGAGGGAATTACCTGAAATTGTATATAAGATCAAGGAAATGATCATAAGTGCAATGGCTAGGAAGAAGACTTTTCTACGACTGAACTTTTGAGCTAATGGAGGGAATGCCAAAACGGCGAAGATTCCGATAACACCATTGATCAAAGCTAAGTAAGAATATTGTCCAGCTTTTCCTAAGATATAAGTAAAGTAATAAAGTTGAAGTGAGTTAGTAATGGCAATACCAGCAGCGTACAATCCATATGATAATGACATCCACATCAACTGGTCGTTACGTCCCAACACTTTAAAGACATCTTTGAAAGAAGTTTTTTCAACATTCTTCCGTAATTCTGAATCGTTTTCTTTAGTACCTAAAGCAACAACGATAGCTGAAACGAAAGCAGTAATAGCAATAACTAGACCAAAGGCGAACCATCCACGGTTATCACCTTGTCCGTGGTTTGAATTAACTGAGAACAACAATACGATTGGCATAACAACAACACCAACAATATTTTGTCCAATATTAGAACCAACACGGGCATATGTAGCAGTTTTTTCACGTTCTTTTGAATCGAAGGAAATGGCAGGTATCATTGACCAGAAACCAACATCCTTAAATGAGTAAAAAATATCCATTGTGATATACAAAATAGCGAAAACAATTAAGTAAACAATTGGACTAGAAACATTCAATCCACCGATACTAGTAAATAAGATAGCCATTACGATAGAGCCAATTGTTCCACCAGCAACGATCCATGGCTTGAAATGTCCCCATTTTGAATTAGTTTTATCGATTGCATTACCGATCATTGGATCAATTGCCAACTCAACGAATCTTAACGCAGCAATGATGAATCCCATAGCCGCGATCATCTTTGTCGTTTGACCGTTTGAATCACCGGTAAACAAGTGACCTGTAACAAAAATCATAAAATATTGTGACAATGTTGCATAAAAGGCATCATGTCCAAAAGCACCAAACGAATATGATAGTCGTGAAATAATTTTATGTTTACTACTTTCAACTTCCATATCTTCTTCTCTCCGTTCCCTAAATATATGATAATCAATACTTAAAATGTAATCGTTTACAGTTAAAAAGTCAACGTTATTTTAGTAAATGTTTTGTAAATTGTTAGTGATATGACTATTAAAAAAATAAATATCATAGCCTATAATCCTTGTCGTACAAGGAATGAAAGCTGCTTTAACTTTTTAACTAAAAATACGATTATTTTTTTATTAATAAAAGACAGTAAAAAAGAACTCTTGATCAAGATATCAAAAGTTCCTTTAAAGCAGCTTAAACTTCTTTAGCAATTAGTAAATCAGAATGAAAGTCGGATGAATATTTACCATCGACTTGTGCCATTTTGATGAAGTAGCCGGCATGCATTAATTCATCGCCGTAAAAGACTTCTTCAGAGTCATTAACGGTATATTTCTTTTCGGGGTCTAAGCCAACGAAGTATTGTCTTTGATAAGCAACGCTTGGGTGATTCAATAGTTGATAACGTCCAACGATTGCTTGTGATTTGTCGTCTGATACCACTTCCCAACTGGAAATATTGCCGTCTTTTTCAAACGGACTGTCGATCCGGTAAAATTTACCAAACTGGAATAGTGGACGATATTTTTTATAAAATTCGATCTGTTGCTTTGTCTGTTTTAGTTCTTCTTCGGACATTTTAGTAATGTCTAACTCGTAGCCGAGGTCGCCAAAGAAAGCCACCGCTCCACGTGTGTTGAGCGATGTGATTCGACCATTTTGATCGTTTGGTACTGCTGAGACGTGGGCTCCCATCATTGAAAGTGGATAACCATAAGAAGTTCCGTATTGGATCTTGATCCGTTCAACGGCATCGGTGTCGTCACTAGTCCAAGCTTGGGGTGCATAATACATCATTCCGAGATCAAAACGCCCACCACCGGAAGCACAAGATTCAAATAAAACATCTGGGAAAGCTTTCGTTAGTTGATCGTAAAGGCGATAAACTCCCAACATGTAACGGTGGGCAAACTCAGCCTGTTGTTCTGGTTTGAGATAGCGACTGAATGTGTCGGTAATGTTTCGATTCATATCCCACTTGATATAGTCCAACTTAGTATCGGTCATGATCTGACTGATTTTTTTATACAAGTAATCGACCACTTCCGGTTTAGCCATATCGAGCACGAATTGATGACGACTTGGAATCAATTGAGCGTTAGGGTCACCGACCATCCAATCAGGATGGTCTTCGTGGAGTTTCGACTTGCAAGAGATCATTTCTGGTTCGAACCAAAGACCGAACTTCATCCCCAATTCATGAACTTGCTCGCTGAAATGGCCTAACCCATTCGGGAATTTTGCCTTATCAACGAACCAGTCGCCCAGTGAAGTAGTATCGTCATCACGCTTGCCAAACCAGCCATCGTCAAGTACAAACATTTCAACACCGAGAGCATGGGCTTTGTTAACAATCGTCATCAATTTCTTCTCATCAAAGTCGAAGTAAGTAGCTTCCCAGTTATTGATCAAGATGGGCCGTTCTTGTTTAGCAAATTTTGGTGTGACTAAGTGCTCAGTGTAAAAAGCACCCATTTGTTGTGATAGTTGATTCATGCCCTTATCAGTAAAGCTGAGGATGGCTTCGGGAGTTTGGAAACTAGTCCCACTCTTCAAGTTCCAAGCAAACTCATCTGGATTGATTCCAAGCAAGACACGACTAACATTGAATTGGTCGACTTCAATCGAGTCTTTAAAGTTACCTGAATAAACTAAATTAAATCCAAAGACTTCCCCACTTTGCTCGTTAGTATCAGGACGAGCCAACATAATGAATGGATTTTGTTGATGGCTAGATGCAGCCCGTAAACTGTCGACACTTTGAACGCCAGGACGTAATCGATTGCGATACAAATGACGTTCTCGAGCCCAGTTACCAGAAAATTGTAAAAAGTCGTAATCGGCATCTGGTAAATCTAATTGTGAACTGAAAGCTTTGTTGATCTGATAGTCAGCAGCAGTTGAATTGATAAAAGTACTGCTACGAACGATGACATCTTGATGAGGAAAAATCGTATAGTTGATATCGAGGTTCAAGTCAGTGATCTGATCCTTCAAATTAAAAATCAAAGTTTGTGCATCATCGTTAGTATCGTCAAAAGTGGATGGCAAATCTTTTAGACGGCTTTTTCCGTCTTTAATAGCGTAGTTTTGAAATTTGAATTCGGTGATACGACTACCATTGGGCTGTTCGATCTGGAAGGCCGGATAACGATAGTCACCCTTTCCGAAACTGGCGTATTCTTGTTTGATCAGTTCGGGCTGAAAGTCTGGTAGGCCTTCACTTAGTGCCGGTGTGGAATCATGGATCTCACGGGTCATGATGTTGTCGTATGATTCTTTGGTATGGATTTTTGGTCCGTAATAGACTTGGCCTAGTTCGCCGTTTTCTAGGACTTTGATAATGTAGCTGGTGTGGTCAGTTTGAAGATGAAATATGGTTTTTGATTGGTTGATTGTGATAGTCATTTTTATTCCCCTCGTTTTGATAGTTTTATGTATGCGGTTTCAGTTTGAGGGTACATTATTGGTTTAGTTAAAATCAAGTAAAATTATTGTGTTGAGGTGGTAGTTTTGGTTGAGGTTCACTGCCGACTCCAGGGCCCGGGAATACACACACTGGAACGTAGGGGACACGATTTTGAGCTATCCGAGAAGATCGCTCGGACATCTCAAAACTCGGTCTTTCACTAGGCAATAAATTGCCAAGTGAAATCTCCCTACTGAGGTGTGTATTCCCGGGCCCTTCCGTCTAGATAGTACAACTATCCCTTTTTTGTTAGGTTGGGAGTAGGTGCTTCCTGGATGTTTTTGCAAGATTTCATTTCTCTCGATCACCCTGCTGCTTCTCGGTTCGCGGGACTGAAGCTCCGCTCATTTTTGTTTCCTGGCTTACCTTTGTTTTGCAATCTTTTCTTTTTCTTCTTGTTGGATAAGTTTTAATATCTTGTTTGTTATCTTGCCTTTGCTTCTTGCTTGCTCACTCGTTTTACTCGTGATCTCGCCTTGATTTTGGGGTTATTGTTTTGTTGGTTGTTTATTTGTTGGTTCCATTAGATAATTGATTTATAGATATATTGATTTGTGGATTTATAGACATTTATACTTGTTTTAATTTTTATTTTTTAGGGGGCTTTTATGTTTTCTCTGCATGAATTTCATTGGGTTGTTGTTGATTTTTGCTCTGATTGCTTTGTTCTTTTTTCTAAGAAGCATGCTGTTAATTGGACTTTGGTTTTTTTGATTGCTACTCCGGCTGTTGCTTTGGTTTGGTTTATGCTGGGTAGTGCTTTTGGTGGATAACTTTTTGGGAGGGATCATTATGCGACTTCGTTATTGGTATTTGCTTTCGTTTTTGGTGATTTTTGTTTCGGCTTTTATTTGGTTTTTGACTAAGGAAGAGTCTGTTGGTAGTGCTGTTTTTAATGGGCTTGGCATTGGGGCTTTGGGTGTTTGCTTGATTGCTTTGTTTCGGTTTTATACTAGTCGCCATTGAGATTGATTTTTACGTGTGTAGTAAATTCTTTTTTTTAAAAAAATTTGGCAATAAAAAAAGCTTGTGACCGTTGTTGTTTCAACGATTACAAGCTTTTCGTGTATTTTGATCAGTGGGTGTTTTTGTCATTAAGCCATCTATCGGACTTGAACCGACGACCCCCACCTTACCATGGTGATGCTCTACCTAACTGAGCTAAGATGGCATTTCATCTTGTATTTTATCAAATATGCTCAGTATGTGAAACTATATTATCTAAAAAGCTTCGATTATTTCTGCTATTCCTGTTGCGATGAAGAAGAAGGATAGCATGAAGACGATGAAGCTCATTGCTAATACGGGATTAAAAAGCAAAATTATTGCAAATAGCAAGCTCAGACATGCTAAAATAACGATCAACCAGTAGTAGCCGCGTCCAAAAAAGCTGTAAAATCTAGCGGTGAATAACTGGAAAATAGCATCGACTAAGAACCAGATAGCAAACATGTATGTAAAAACATAGATACCTGCTTTGAGGTTAGCGATGAATAAGATTCCGACTAGGATACTAATAATTGCAGAAAAAATAGCAAAACCACTACCTGTGCCTAGATATTTATTCATTTGTGAACCAAACCAAAGTTGGTAAACTCCCCGAAGAATTGCAAAAATACCTAGAAAAATAGAAATCGTTGATAAACTACCTAGTGGGTGTGACATTACTAAGTAACCAACGTAAACTGAAAAAACACCAACAATAAAACCGAACCAATCAAATTTATGCTTAGAATCAGCCATAAATCAGCTCCCCTTTCTAACATTTTACTTCTACCAATATTTTACCATTTATTGATAGTAAAAATGAGTTATAATGAAGAAGCTAATAATATTTTTAGGTTATACGAAAGGTAAAGAAATTGTCACCTAACAAAGAAAACTATTTAAAGACAATATACGAATTAAATTACGACTTTACAAAAGTCACAAACAAAAGAATATCAGAGATAATGAACGTCTCAGCGCCTTCAGTAACAGAAATGCTAAACTCACTGTCCAACGAAGGCTATTTAACGCACTCTCCATACAACAAAATCGTCCTAACAGACAAAGGTAAAAAAGTCTCCGAACAACTAGTAAGAACCCACAGACTATGGGAAGTATTCCTAAACCAAGACTTAAAATACCCAGTAGACTCAGTCCACCACCACGCCGACATCATGGAGCATCTATCAGACAAAGACCTAATGGATCACCTAAATGACTTCCTAGGCCACCCACAAAGATGCCCACACGGTGGAATCATCCCCGGAAACGGCAACGGAGAAACAGACGCCGACGACAAACTACTAAGCATGATCGAAGATGGAGAAGTAGTCCAAATAGTAAGACTATCAGACAACTACGAAT
The DNA here is from genome assembly GCF_003946515.1 of Companilactobacillus zhongbaensis. Lineage (GTDB taxonomy): Bacteria > Bacillota > Bacilli > Lactobacillales > Lactobacillaceae > Companilactobacillus > Companilactobacillus zhongbaensis. Next base: position 27,139 of record NZ_RHOM01000021.1, read on the forward strand.
TCCTACAATACTTCAACAGCCTAGGCCTAGCAATAGACGACCTAATCAAAATCCAAAAACACGAAAAATTCGACAACTCCCTAGTAGTAGAAAAACAAAACGGAGACAAAGTAACCATAGGATCAAAAGCCGTAGACTACATCTTCGTAGAAAAAAGAACCGAAAACATGTTCCAAGAAAAATAAGAAAAAGGCAGCCAGACAGCCAATTGGCTGTCTTTTTTGTTACCATCGACCACCGTCAAAAAATAAACTAAACAACAATACCCAATATTGAGTAATCACCTGAAAAAATAACAGAATTTAAGGTTTAAAAAACAATACGAGATTCACGCAAAGCGTGAAGCAAGAAAACGAAAATATAAAACAACAACAAGCAAAACAGCATACACAAACAAAAAAATCGATTTCAAGGCAAAGCCTTGAATGAGACACCAGAAAAACAGAACATCCCAAAACCACAACTAAAGAAACAAAACAAAAAACAAAAAAAAGTGAGATTCATGCAAAGCATGAAGCGAGCAAACACCAACCAAAATAGAAAAGAAAATTCAAATATCCCCCACCAACTCCTCATAAGAATCAAGTGGAGCACAAAAAAAGGAAACAAACCGGATAACCCTAGGGAGCGTCCTAACAAAAAAAGAGTTTTGGATCAAATTAGGCGCAGGGGTGGAGGAAATACCCGTCTCTCAGTGGTGAAATTTTTACTTGGTGGTTTACCACCTAGTAAAAGACTCGTATTTGAGATCGGCGAAGCGGTCTCCTTCGGTGAGCTCAAATCGGGTCCACCACGTTCCAGAGACGGGTATTTCCGGAACCCCGGAGCCGGCAGTGAACCCACCACCCAACCAACCCACGTATCCACAAAAAAAATACCCAGAACAAACAAATGTCCTGAGCAAAAATCAAAAACTATAAAACTACTCCCGAGAAGATGCAGCCTCAGCCTTAGCCAAAGAAACCTTCTCATAAAAAACAGCCAAAACAGACTGCTCATAAGGATGAACCAAAACAGATAAAATCTCTCGAGTAAACAAATTGACAATCTCCAAAAGCAAAAACTCAACAAATATCAAAAGCAAAGTCCACTTGTATCCTCGTACCAACAATGAACTCCGAGCAAAGGTAGAAAAAGTCCGCCCCAACCCGATCCGTTCATTTTTAGCCGTATCGTCTTTATAAATATAAAAACTTTGACCAAACATCAACATGAACCAAATACCAGGGATCAAATAGAGTGTAAGTCCTGCTTCAACGATGATGTTGAACAGCAATGCTAAGAAAATTATCGAGAAGAAATAGCGACCAGAAAATACTTGGAACTGATCAGCGATCCCTCTGATTTGATAGTCTTTATTACGATATTTATCTAATAATGAATAGCCAATACCAACACAGATCAAGAAGAAAAACAATCCGGCCGCAAAAATGATGATATTGGTTTCCGGTGTTGTTTTAAAAGCATAATCCGTGGCTGATGCGGGATTATTCATGATTTCTTGGGTAATGCTAGTTAGCTTTTCGCTGGCAGCTTTCGGATCACTCAAACTAATGCCGAGTCCTGATAGCCAAGCGTTGTACATCTTGACCATAAAAAACATGCCGACGATCCGCATTAGTATCGGGATTATGTTCAAGACAATGATCTCTTTAAAGTTCTTGCGAAGCATGTGGCGCGCTTCTCGGTTAACTTCAGAAGCCGATATCCTCTTTAAATTAGCGTTATTCATATGAACCCCTCCGTGATAACGCTATTATAACAAACCTCTAGTTTCCAAACTAGACTAGCTACTTAAGCGTGATCTTCAAACGGTCACCGTTGACGCGTAAAAGATTTTGCGCTTCGGTATTAGCTTGGAAAACGTGACCTTTAGTGGAATCATCAAAATACTTGATCAAGCCTTTATTATTGCTGAGGTCGACACCATCAGTCTTCACTGCTCGACCGCTAAAAATACCGGTATTGATCTTGAATTCATTCAAGCCCTTCAAAGTCGTATCTGTCATTCTGATGCGACCATAATTTGATGATGTTGAAACTTCTTCTAAGACAGAATTTCTAACGTTTAAGTCACTAGCATTAGCTTGGATCTGACCCTTTTTGACGGTAGTGTCTGAAAAAGTCACATTCATATTGCCGTCATCCTCATCAAAATCCTCATTATCATCATATTCATAATCATTATCCGAATCACCACGGTTAACGAGAGTAAGATTGTTTAGCTTTGAATTCATTGAATTAAGGCGCGAATAGTTTAAATTCAGGTTTGCTGCTTTTGACACTTGAACATTGTCCAGCGTCAACTTGTTGGAGCTGAAATCATCTGACTTTTGGATGCCGTTTGCGACTAAATCTTTGACGTCAACATTCGATAATGTAACGCCGTCACGGCCTACTTCTAAATCGATTTTTTGCAATTCCTTATCTTGTGGGACCGTTACTACCACCGATTCATTTCCTGAGAAACTAGCTTTAGAGCGCTGTTTCTTGTCGATGTATAGCGTTTTGTTCTTAATACGATACTTCGGTGCTTGGATCTCATCTCCATCAATTGTGATGGCATAATCGCTGCCACCTTTGATCTGGACGTCGCCATCACCGTCACTTATTTTGATCTTGTCGAACGACGAAATGGTCTTGTCGATCGAGACAGTTCGAGAAACTTTTAAGCCATTATTCCAAATGACTGTTTTCGGAGCGTTCGTCAACAATCCGATCGTGGCTAAGATCAAGCCGACTACTAAGAGCCAAATTCCAGTAACCATGGTTGTTTTACGCATTAGATTTGTCCTCCTTTTGTGGAGTGTTGCGGCCATGTAAGAGTTTCTTACCGACCCAACGGAAGAACATGACCATCACGTCGAAGATCCATTTGCAAAAAGCTATGATCAATGGGATTAAAAGACAATCTAGTCCTAAGATTGCCAATCCGACTCCGACGTAAAAAATCGTGGTCGTGAACGACTGGAAGATGACCGCGATACCACCAACGATCATCCCAATACCGATAACGACTGACAACGCCAACATGAAGACCACAAATAACGTGAAGGCTACGGCTGATATCACAAAAATTGCCGCCACACCGATCAAAACGATGGCGACTGGAACTAATATGGGACTAGCGAATAAAGCTAAGATGATCAAAACGATCATGCCAATGTTCTTTTTCATCTTTTCGTTGGTCGTGATCGAGCCATTATCGATCTGTTGGTAATTGTTTTCTGACATTTTGATCGAATAATCAGCTAAAATCTTGCGAGCCAAATGTTTGGGCGTGCCCAATTTTGCATGGATCGCTTGGTCGGTATCTAAGCCGGCATCGATGATGTATTCGCGATAAAATTCAACTACATCATCACGTTCAGCTTGATCTAACTGTTGTAGATTAGTAGTGAATTCCTCAATGTAGCTATCAACTGCTTTAGTTTCCATCGTTTTCCTCCAATATTTGATCTGTGACTTTTTTCAATTCGGTCCAATCATTTCTGATCTCGCCTAGTCTTTCCAATCCTTGGTCGGTGATCTTGTAATAACGCCGATTTCTGCCTTCATACGACTGATCGTAAGTTGAGAGCCAGCCGCTTTTTTTCAGGCGACGTAAGATCGGGTACATGGTAGATTCAGAGATCGGAAAACTTTGCTGCATTAGTTTGGTGATCATATAACCGTAGTAATCTTCTTTAGTCAGTAAAGCCAAAACTGACCCTTCCAAGATCTCGGTCGAGGCTTGAATTGCCATATTGTTACCTCTTTTCTTAATATTATACGTCGTATAATATCGTTGTAACAACAATATACTTTAAAAAATAGCTTAAGTCAACTCCACTTTCGAATGAACTTGACAGATTGGCAAATCGGTCGTATTATTGTTGCAACATTCAAACTAGTATAAAAACGATGACAGAAGGTAGCTGTGAGGTTTGGTTCAGAGAGTCGACGTTGGTGTGAGTCGATCCAATGCACAGTGAAACACATCTGTAAGTTAAGTGGCTGAAAGCAAGTAAGCCATTTCGGTAGTGCCGTTATAACTGAAGTTAATGTAACTTCGTGAGCCTAAGGTCGTGAGATTTTAGGGAGCCAGAGGTGGTACCGCGTAAATCGCCCTCTTGATCCATTTGGATCAGGGGGCTTTTTTTGTTTCATTAACTTGTTGAGGTCAAGGCCGTGAGGTTTTGACAATATGAGGTGGAACCGCGTCGAACGCCCTCTTAGTCTTATTTGGCTAAGGGGCTTTTTTTATACTTTTATCTAGGGGGATAAATCATGCTGCAATACATATCAGAAATATTACCTTCACTCTTAAGTGGAACAGTTATGACATTGAAGATCTTCTTTTGGACTTTAGTAGCATCACTGCCATTAGGGATCCTAGTTTCATTAGGAAGAAGCTCTAAATTCAAGCCATTAAGTTGGATCTTATCTTTTTACATTTGGGTCATGAGAGGAACTCCCCTCTTGCTCCAATTGATTTTCGTCTTTTATGGCTTACCAAACATGCCATTTTTCCATATCGTTTTTGAGCGATACGATGCAGCGCTATTCGCCTTCATCCTCAACTACACCGCCTACTTTGCCGAGATCTTCAGAGGTGGCTTTGGTGCGATCGACAACGGTCAATACGAAGGTGCGAAAGTCTTAGGCTTGAGTTACTGGCAAACGATCAGAAAAATCGTGGTCCCACAAGTTGTTAAGATCGTTATCCCTTCAATCGGTAACGAAGTCATTAACTTAGTCAAGGATTCATCATTAGTATACGTAATCGGATTAGGTGACTTACTCCGGGCCGGAAACATTGCCAGTTCTCGAGACGTTACCCTCTTACCACTAGTCTTAGTCGGGATTATTTATTTATTGTTAACACTAGTATGTACTTGGATCTTAAAAGTCGTCGAAAAACACTACAGTTACTACCGTTAATATAGGAGGAAAAATTTATGCTTAAATTGGAAAATATCACCAAAAGCTTTAATGGCACCACCATTTTGGATCAACTAAACGTTGACGTAAATGACAATTCTATCCTGAGCATCGTTGGACCTTCAGGTGCTGGTAAAACAACTTTACTACGTTGTATCGCCGGTTTAGACCGACCAGATTCAGGTAAATTCATCTTGGACGGAAAAGAATTCGACCCCGCTGACGATTCAGATACCGAGCAGATCATCGGCGTAGTCTTCCAAGACTTCAACTTATTCCCACATTTGACCGTCATGGAAAACGTCACTTTGGCTCCAACCATGGTCTTAAAACAAGATAAAAAAGCTGCTCAAGAAACAGCTGATTCATTATTAGACGAACTATCATTAGCTAGCCATGCCAACCAATATCCATTCGAATTGTCCGGTGGTCAAAAACAACGTGTTGCCATCGCCCGTGCTTTAGCTATGAAACCACAGATCCTATGTTACGACGAGCCAACATCAGCGCTTGACCCAAGTTTAAGAGATGCCGTTGGTAAAGTGATCCTAGATCTCAAGAAAACTGGTATCACTCAAATAGTCGTAACCCACGACCCAGAGTTCGCCAAAAACATTTCCGATCAGATTTTAGAAGTTAAACCGATCAATAAATAGAGGGGGGACGAAAATATGAAAAAGAAATTAATCGCAGTAGTCACCCTACTAGCCTGCTTTGCCATGGTCTTAAGTGCTTGTGGCGACAAGAAATCCGTTGCCAAAGAAGCCAATACCACTGACACTTGGTCGACCATTCAAAAAAGACATCGGGTGATCATCGGCTTAGACGATACCTTCGTGCCAATGGGCTTCCGTCAAAAAAACGGTGACCTAGTAGGATTTGATATCGATCTCGCCAAAGCCGTCTTCAAGCAATATGGCATCGAAGCTGATTTTCAACCGATCGATTGGAACATGAAGGAAACGGAACTAAGAAACAGAACCATCGACTTGATCTGGAATGGTTACACCATCACCCCAGAAAGAAAAGCCCAAATAGCTTTTTCAAATCCTTACTTAGCTAACCGCCAAGTCTTAGTATCGAAAAAAGCCGACAACATTACTAGCTTCAAAAAAATGCAGGGTAAAACACTGGGCGTCCAAACGAGTTCATCAGGAGCCTCATTACTGGATCAACACCCTGACAAACTCAAAAAGTACATCAAAAATCAAACTCCAGTAATGTACGACTCCTTCAACAATGCCCTAATGGATCTAGACGCCAAACGGATCCAAGGATTATTGATCGACAGTGTTTACGCCAACTATTACATCCAACACGAAAAAGACCCTGACTCCTACCGGACACTATACGGCGGATTCACCGGTGAAGACTTTGCCGTCGGAATGAGAAAAGGCGATAAAACATTAAAGAAGAAAATCGATAAAGCCTTCGTCGAACTAGCCAAAACAGGCGAACTACAAAAGATCAATCAAAAATGGTTTGGCACAGACAAAAATAACTTAATCAAAGCAACAGACTAAAAAAGTTGTTCTAACTGGAAATTTCCGGTAGAACAACTTTTTTAAATAATTGGATTTTTAATAGCACACGATTATAATTGACTTCTAAAACCACATCAAGGGGGCGTATTAATGACAAAATTTATCATCGAAAATCAACCAAACAAAGACGACCAACTAGCCCAAACCATCGTTGATGCGCAAGACGGCGACGTGATCGAACTACAACCAGGCACCTACTTCACCAAAGAAAGCCCCTTAGTTTGTACAATAGGAAGAAACCTAACCATCATCGGCAACTCAGCCAATCAAGAAGACATCAAATTAAACTGCAGCATCACCATCGGCGCCAAAAAAATCTTGATCCTAAAAAATCTAACCCTAACCTTCCCAGCAAACGACGAAAACACCCTATCGGCCTACGACAATGCCGAAGTCTACACCAACAACGTCACCATCAACCGCGAAACCACCGACAACTGGGACATAATATACGGCCAAAACGCCACCTTCTCCTTCAAAGACACCCAAATAAGAACCGGCAGAAAAACCAAAGCCATAGGCCTATCCCTAGACAAAAGCCAAATCTACACAGACAACACCTCGATCCAATTCCTATTCCAAAGAAAATCAAAAGCCTACATGAAAAACTCAATAGTAACCAACGAATTCAAACTACGCCAAAACTCAGAAACCCACTTCAACAACCTAACCCTAGCCTCCTACGAAGTACCCCACAAAAACGACATAACAGTCCACAGCCACTCCACCTTCCAAGGACAAAACCTAATACTAACCAGCCCCAAACCAAAACTCCGAATCCACCAAGGAACCTTCAAAGTAAACAACTTCGAACCAGTGCCAAGCAAAATCCACTTCAAATATGATGCAACATCAAAAGTATTAGCTGACGAAAAGCAACCAGTCAATGAAGACGGATGTAACACCAATGGCAAGTAGAACAAAAAAATAAACAGAAAAAAAGGTACGATTTCAGCAAGCAAAACAAACTGAGATCGTACCTTTTTACTACCATTACTAAAGGTTGAAAGCACGAAAATAGCCCTCAACTCATTCGTATGTTGAGGTTGGGTACAATCAAATAGTTTTTTAACATCATGAAGCATTATCCAAGAGCCTGATCAGGCGATTGGGTAATGCTTTTATAAATTCGTCAAAAATA
>NZ_RHOM01000022.1 GCF_003946515.1 Companilactobacillus zhongbaensis
ATATTTTTGACGAATTTATAAAAGCATTACCCAATCGCCTGATCAGGCTCTTGGATAATGCTTCATGATGTTAAAAAACTATTTGATTGTACCCAACCTCAACATACGAATGAGTTGAGGGCTATTTTCGTGCTTTCAACCTTTAGTTAAATGATTATTTCTTGTCTGACGATTGGGCTGATGATACTGATTTTTAATAGGTTTTTTTAGATGTTATACGATTGCACTTGTTTGTGTGGTCGTATTTTTTTGTGTTTTTTGCTGTGGTGGGGGTTCACTGCCGGTTCTGCGGAGGGTTCCGGGAATTGCGCCGTGGAACGCTGCGGACCCACTTTGAGCTATCCAAGGGTAACCCGCCCTTGGACATCTCAAAGCTGGGTCTTTTCGTAAGCACGGCCCATGCCGTGCAAACGAAAATTTCGCGGCTGACGGCGAATTCCCTCCACCCTCCGCAGAACCTAGGTTAGTGCAAACATCTCTTTTTTGTGGGATACGGTACTTAGTTTTATAGTGGTACGCTGTTTTGGCTTGAGTGTGGGATTTAGTTTTTTTTCCGGTCTTACGATTTTGACTTCGGTTTCTATCTTGTTGATTCCTTTTTTCGGTTATCATCGGCTTGTTCTTTTGTTTTTCTTGAGATTTTGGAGTCCAAATTCCTTAAGTTCCTTAAGCTCTTTAGTTTTCCTTCTGCTTTTTGTTTTCGTTTTTGCGGACTTGTAAACCGTCCGCATTTTTTTGTTTCTACTATATAAATGTTGGTTATATTAATTTGGTGTTTTTCTTTTGTTGACCGGTCATATTTAATTGAATTTCTTAATGTTGATGCTGTGGGGATGTAAACGCTGTATATTATAGGTGTAATAATTCGTTATTCTTTAAAATTATTTTTGGTTTTTGTGTTTTATTTTTCTCTATTTCTTTTTTCTTTCTTTCTTCTTTTCTTTTGTTTCACTTGTCTTTTGGGATTTTCTTGGATTGTTAATTGGGGCTTTGTTGCGGATTTGTTGCTTCTTTTTTTCAGAATTGTGAATTTGTTTAAGTTTTCCTTAAGAATGGCTTATACGTATGGTATAAGCGTTTCTGTGGGGTTAGTCGGTCATATTTGACTTGTCATTGATGGGGCTATTTGAACGACAAAAAAATTTTTGTTAAAGTAATCTAGCGAACGTAATGGCAATTTTATTGGTAAATCGCCTTTTTTATATTTAGTAAGTTGCTTTTATTTCCGAGATTCGAGAATGGAGGATTTAATGACAGAAAAAGTTAAAGTTGAAGTTAAAGATTTAACTAAAATCTTTGGCAGACATGTCAATAAAGCTAAAGAGTTGCTCCGTAAGGGGGAGACTAAGCCACAAATTTTGAAGGAGACTGGTGCCACTGTTGGTGTTGACCGGGCTAATTTTGAAATTTATGATGGTGAGATTTTTGTAATTATGGGACTTTCTGGTTCTGGGAAGTCTACTATGATCCGAATGATCAACCGTTTGATCGAACCTACTGACGGATCGGTTTCTATTGATGGTGAAAACTTGATGGAGATCGATAAGAAACAGTTACGTAATGTTCGACGTAAGAAGATGAGCATGGTTTTCCAAAACTTTGGATTGCTACCTAACCGGACTATTTTAGAAAATGCTGAATACGGTTTGGAAATTCAAGGTGTTGATAAGGAAGAACGTGCTAAGAGAGCTAAGACTGCTTTGGAACAAGTTGGTTTGACTGGTTACGATGATGAATATCCATAACAATTATCTGGTGGTATGCAGCAACGTGTTGGTCTTGCTCGTGCCTTGGCTAATGATCCTGAGATCCTGTTGATGGATGAGGCCTTTTCAGCGCTTGATCCATTGAACAGAAGCGATATGCAAGATCAATTGCTCGATTTGCAAGAAAATATGCATAAGACAATTATCTTTATTTCCCACGATTTGAACGAAGCTTTGAAGCTCGGTGATCGGATTATGATCATGCGTGATGGTGAAGTGGTTCAAACTGGTACACCGGAAGATATTTTGACGCATCCAGCTAATGAATATGTTGAGAACTTTATCGAAAACGTTGACCGTTCGAAAGTTCTTACTGCCGGTAATGTTATGATCAGACCTGTGACGATCAACGTCGACAAGGCTGGTCCTCGTTTAACTATTAAACGAATGAGAAATAATGAAGTTTCTACTGCTTATGTGATCGACAACTCACGTAAACTCGTTGGTATCGTCGATGCTAATGATGTTATCAAGTTGATCCGTAATAATAGTAGTGACCTTCGTTCAGTCGTTCAAGAGAACGTTCCAACGACTCATGAAGACAAGCCAATTTCTGATTTGATGGATGATATTTCGCAAACAGGAATTCCGATCGCCGTCACAAACGATAAGAAGCAATTGCTTGGTATTATCGTTCGTGGTGCCGTTCTAGGTGCACTTGCCGGAAATGAGGTGAAAGATATTGACTAATATTCCACAATTACCATTAGCACACTGGATCGATGGTTTTGTTGACTGGCTCGTTCAGTTTACAGGCTTTTTCAATGGTGTAACTAATTTCATTGGTGCGATCAACAACGCATTCCAATGGGTGTTCGACCTTCTACCAATTTGGTTGTTCATCGTGCTCGTTTTAGCATTAACTTTCTTTGTTAATCGAGATAAGCAAAATTGGTATTTGCTAGGGTTCGAATTTTTAGGTCTACTATTGATCTGGAACTTGGATTACTGGCGTGATATGACGCAAACTTTGACCTTAGTATTAACGTCAAGTTTGATTGCTCTAGTTATCGGTATCCCACTAGGTATCTTGATGGCTAAGAGTCACGTGGCAGAAGTTATCTTGAAGCCGATCCTTGACTTCATGCAGACAATGCCTGCCTTTGTTTACTTGATTCCTGCCGTTGCCTTGTTCGGTATTGGTATGGTCCCAGGTATCGTAGCTTCAGTTATTTTCGCAATGCCTCCAACAGTTAGAATGACTAACATGGGTATTCGTGAAGTTCCTGATGAATTGATCGAAGCGGCCGATTCATTCGGTTCAACTGAATGGCAAAAATTATTCAAAGTTGAATTACCATTAGCTAAAACTAGTTTGATGGCTGGTGTTAACCAAAGTATGATGCTCTCACTATCAATGGTTGTTATTGCTTCCATGATCGGTGCCATGGGCTTAGGTACAGAAGTTTACTTTGCTGTTGGACGTAATGATGCTGGTAACGGTTTTGCTGCTGGTTTAGCAATCGTTATCTTAGCAATCATCCTTGACCGTTTAACACAGTCACTTACACGTAGTCGCAAGAAAGGATAGGTGAGTTATTTGAAAAAATTAAAATATCTCAGCGTCTTTTTCGTAGCGTTATTAATGGTGCCACTGTTAGCTGCCTGTGGATCAACGACGGCTCCTTACAATCCTAAGGAAAAACTCGGACCACAGATCAACTATACGATCACTGGTGTTGACGCTGGTGCTGGTGTTATGGCATCAACTCAAACAGCTTTAAAGAAGTACGGTCTAGAAGAGAAGAATTGGCAATTACAACCTAGTTCAACTGCTGCTATGACGAGTACTTTGGATAAAGCTTATCAGGACAAGCGTCCGATAGTTATTACAGGTTGGCAACCACACTGGATGTTCACTAAGTATAAACTCAAATTCTTAAAAGATCCTAAAAACGTCTTCGGTAAAGCTGAACACATCGATACTGTTGTTCGTAAGGGATTGAAGAAGGATAAACCAGAAGCATACACGATTTTGGATCGTTTCCACTGGACAAGTGAACAAATGTCGAGTGTTATGTTGAAGGTCAACGATGGTGAAGACCCTAATAAGGCTGCTAAAAACTGGATCAAGAAGAACCCTGACATAGTTAAACAATGGACTCAAGGTGTTAAGAAGGTACATGGTGAAAAACTTAAGATGACTTATGTTGCTTGGGATTCAGAAATTGCATCTACTAATGTGATCGCTCAAGTATTGAGAGATCAAGGTTATGATGTAACGATCCAATCAATGGAAATGCAACCAGTTTGGGCTTCTATCGCCACTGGTGCTGCTGATGCTCAAGTTAGTGCTTGGTTGCCTAAGACGGCTGCTAAGTTTGCTTCTGATTATAAGGGTCAGTATGAGGACCTTGGTCCTAGTCTTGAGGTAGCTAAGGTTGGTTTGGCTGTTCCTACTTATATGACTAATATTAATACTATTGATGATTTGAAGAATAAATAGGTTTTATGATGAGAGAAGTCTGATTCGCTGAGAGTCGGGCTTTTTTTGTTTGTGTGGGTTGTTTTGGTGGGGGTTCACTGCCGGTTCTGCGGAGGGTTCCGGGAATTGCGCCGTGGAACGCTGCGGACCCACTTTGAGCTATCCAAGGAAGACCGCCTTGGACATCTCAAAGCTGGGTCTTTTCGTAAGCACGGCCCATGCCGTGCAAACGAAAATTTCGCGGCTGACGGCGAATTCCCTCCACCCTCCGCAGAACCTAGGTTAGTACAATCAATCTTTTTGGGTTTGGATACGGTACTTATCTTTGTTGTGGTCGTATTTTGGGATGGGGTGGATTTCCCATCTTTTTTTTCGTTCTTACGATTTTTGCTTTGTTTCCTTATCTGGTCTATCTTTTTTGCTCGCTTCATCGATTGTTTGTTTTGGTTTTCTTTCATATCATCCTTTTTGTTTTTTCTTTCGCTTTTTGTTTCTTGCTCTTTCACTTGCTCCTTTGTCGCTCGTGAAAATCGCCTCATTTTTTCGTTATTTTTGGGGATTTGTTGGATATTTTTGGCATATTTGATGGCTTTTCTTTTGTTTTTTGGTTTATTTCACAATCTTTGGTCTTTTTGGACCTTGTCTCGCTGTTGTGGTTGTAAGCGGTTTTATAATTAACGGTTCACAATGTATATATTTTAGGAATATTTTATATATAAAATGATTATTTACAAATCTGATAAATGAGACTAGACTGTTATAGAAATCAGTTATACGGAATATTTATTACCTATTCAAAGGGGGATTATAATAGTATATAATTCTATTCGTAGAGAAAAGTTATGATATAGGGGTGGTTACGTGAATATTCAATCTTTCGTTGAGAAAAGGAAAGAGATGGGTCTTTCACAGAAAGCACTTAGTAAGGGTATTTGCACCCAGGCTACTTTGAGTAAATTTGAGAATAATGGCAAGATTCCGTCTATGAAGATTTTGATCCAGTTGTGTAATCGATTGGATCTGGCTTTGGACGATATTATTGGCCTTGATAATAATGGTAAGAAGAAGCAGATTCAGGCTATGAATAAGGCTGAGTTTAATTTGATTATTGAGGAATACGCTAATTCTTGGGAGATTTTGAATGAGATCGATCTTGATTCTATTTCTGATGATCTGAAGGCTACTATGCAATATTATTATTTGAAGGGTTATTTGAATGTTTTGGACAATGGCGATTTGCTTGAGGCTGTTTTTGATTTTAATCGTATTTTGTCTGATCTTGATGTTAAGGGTGAAACGATTTTTACTTTCTTAGCTTTTGTTGGTATGGGTATGGTTTATGCTCAACAAGGTGACGATGCTAAGAGTGAATATTATTTCAGTAAAGTTTTTAATGATATTTATGTGATGGAGATCGATGATGTTACTAAGATCTGGCGTTATATCAATATTATTTTTTACTGCTCATTGTATTACTCAAATCGCAAGGAATTTGAAACTGCAAATACGCTTTTGAGATACGGAGTGAAGGTTTGTCAAGATAACCATGTGACTTACTACATTGCTCGTATTTACGAACAGCTGGCTATTAATCGATGCGAGACTGTTGGCAAGGATGCTGAAGTTTTGGATCTGTTGAACAAGGCCGAAGTTTTTTCTGAATTTAATCATAATGAAAACGAATTAGTAAAGATCCGTGGGCTGATTAAAGACTGTAAGTAAGAGGGGATTATATTGACGTCTTATAAGAAGCTTAATAAGACGCTACTTTGGACTTTAGTCATCGCTTTTTCTATTTTGATCGCCGGGGGACTTTTGATTTTTAAAAATGAAGCTCCACGTCCTTCAAAGATCGTTAATGAACAAGGCTCGACTGTGGTCACAAAGCAGCAATTATTGTCAGGACAAGCTGTTTTTGAAAAATACGGTTTGACTGATTACGGTACTTATCTAGGTAATGGTACTTATTTTGGACCTGATTATACTGCACAAGCATTGCACGTATATTTGAATGGTATGCATAACTACTATGCACACAAGGACTACGATAAGAACTTCAAGCAATTGAGTACCGAGCAAAAATCAGGGATCAAGGGGAAGGTCACGAAAGAGATCCGTGTCAATCGTTACAACGAATCTAAAGACCAATTGACTTTAACTGATGCCCAAGTTGCTGGATTGAATCATTTAACTAAGTACTATCGATCGGAATTCCGGAACAATCCTAAGGAAGCTGGGATGCCGGAAAATATGATCAGAAATAATACTGACGACTTTATGCAAAACGGTGATAAGATCGATCAGTTAACTTATTTCTTCTTCTGGGGAGCATGGATGTCTTCGACAAACCGTCCGAACCAGATCTTCTCATATACTAACAACTGGCCTTATGACTTAGATGCCGGAAATGTCATGACGAGTGACGTTATGATCTGGACTGCTGTCTCAGTTGCCTTATTCGTTGTTGGTATGGGACTAGTAATTTACTTCTACAAGAAGTACTCGTTTGATATGGATTACACTGAAGCCTATTCAGAAATGGGCGAGATCAAGACGAGCGAACCAATCACTCCTTCACAAAGAAAGGCTGCTAAGTATTTCTTAGTAGTTATGTTAATGTTCTTAGTTCAAGTATTACTAGGTGAGTTAATGTCTCACTACTACGTTGAACAAGGATTCTTCGGATTACCACTGCAATATATTTGGCCATTTAACTTGGCTAAGACTTGGCATTTGCAACTAGTTATTTTCTGGATTGCAACTGCTTGGTTAGCAACAGGTATTTACATCACGCCGCGAGTTTTGGGACACGAGCCAAAACATCAAGGAGTCTTAGTTGATATCCTATTCTGGGCTTTGATCATCGTTGTTGGTGGATCAATGCTTGGTGAATGGGGCGCTGTTACTGGCGTTATCAACGACAAGTGGTGGCTCTTCGGTCATTACGGTTGGGAATACGCCGAGATGGGTAAATTCTGGCAGATCTTATTCATCCTCGGAATGCTTCTCTGGGTTGTAATTTTATGCCGTGGATTCATACCTGCCATCAAGAAACGTGTCAACAAGCACAGATCAGTCCTTTTGACATTGTTACTTTGTGGATCAATTGCAATTCCACTATTCTATTTAGCATCACTCTTCATTCTTCCAAATTCACACGTTACATTTGCCGATTACTGGAGATGGTGGATCGTTCACCTTTGGGTAGAAGGTATCTTCGAATCATTCGCCGTTATCTTGATCGGTTACTTGTTAGTCGACATGAAGTTGACTACTATCAAGTCAACTATTAGAGCCTTGTACTTCCAATTGATTTTACTATTGGGTACAGGTGTTGTCGGAATGGGACACCATTACTTCTGGGAAGGTGACCACTCGATCTGGTTAGCTCTTGGAGCTTGTTTCTCAGCTCTAGAAGTAATCCCACTATGTCTCTTAGTTTGGGAAGCATACACACACTACCGCGTATACCGTGACAGTATGTTAGATTTCCCATACAAGGGCACATTCATGTTCTTAGTATCAACAGGACTATGGAATGCTGTTGGTGCAGGTGCCTTGGGTTGGTTGATCAACGCACCAGCAATCAACTACTTTGAACACGGAACACAATGGACATCAGCCCATGCTCACGGATCAATGGCCGGAGTATACGGATTCTTCTCAATCGCAATTATGCTTTTTGCAATCCGTCACTTAACAAAGACCGACTTCTGGACGCAAAAAGTCGAGAAGTGGATCAAATGGGCCTGCATCACCCTAAACGTCGGACTAGCCGGAATGACATTCGTAACATTAATGCCATTAGGTTGGTTACAACTAAAGGATGCCCTTGACTTCGGATACTGGCACGCAAGACAAGCCAGCTTCTATCAACAACCAATCGCCAAGAACCTAACCATCATCAGATCAGTACCTGATGTTATCTTTACCATTGGTGTTGTTATCTTATTGGTTATCTTCTTTAGAGCAATGTTTAATCTTAAGAAGTCTTCTGATAAGTTAGATCCTATTGATTATGAGATCAAATAGAGCGTGGAAGGGGATGGTCAGCTGCTGAGGATTAACGCGAGTGGGCGCACAAGGTGCGGCGAAGCCGTGCCGCGACCACACGTGTTAACCGGAGGCCGCTATCCCCTGGAACGCGTTTCAGCTACAAAGCGGGCAACGTTTGGTACAAAAAAATAAACATTTGGAACCAAAAATCTCAACGTTTGGTATAAAACAAGAACAGTTTGGAAACTAAAATAATGCCATTTCTACAACCAAACAACTTTGTCGAAACCAAACGTGAATTAAACGAAGTGTCGGTAAAATACGACATACAAAAAGACGAACATGAGCGAGAAATCGCATCATGTTCGTCTTTTTTGTTTAATTCAATTCCGTATATTTTTTATTACTACCTTTTGCTTTATCAACAGGGTACTTAGCAATGTTCTTTTTCAATTTGCTATCGATGATTTCGTCAACATCTAATCCAAGGTTGTCAGCCATCATGTATGAATAAATCAAAACGTCAGCTAATTCTTCTTTAAGCTGCTCAGGTTTCTTTGCAACTACATCTTCTGGTTTCTTCCACTGGAAGAGCTCTAATAGCTCAGAAGCCTCAAGAGAGATGGATATGGCTAAGTCTTTTTCATTGTGGAATTGACGCCAATTACGGTCATCTCTAAATTTATTGATCTTTCGCATAGAAGTGTGGTCAGTCATTTTAAATATCCCCTTTTTGTGCTTTTAAAAGCTCTTTTTGAAGCTCTTCATCAATTGCGTAGATATACAAACCGTTGACTCCACGAGTAAGTAAAACATTTAATTCGTTTTTTAACAAGTCAGTGGAGACGTCGATTTTCTTGTTTTTGTAAGTTCTTCGTTGAGTCACTTTTGAGTTGAAACTGGCAGATTTATCGAAGAACAACTTGCCATCTCTAAATTTAACTGATGGGCCAATTATTACAGCAGCGTAGTTTAGGTCAAATCCTTGAATGGTAAAAGTTGAGCCAACTTCGTCAATGGTATGATCTTGTTCAGCCCAAGATAGATCCTTATAATTGACCTTTCTATTCCGAGGTTTTGGCAGTTGCAAATTCCAAGGTAATGAAAAATCCCCGACTTTGACGTTCCAGTATTGCTCGTCATCTGGATGTTTTCCTTTGATGAATTTCCAATCAAAAGTTGCTAACAGTCTGGATATTCCATTGTCAACATTGGCTGATTTTTCTTTTATGGCTTCGTACATGCTTTGTGGATCTTTAAAAACCTTTAAATCATATTTGTCGTCTTCAGGAATGTTGAAAACGGTCTTTTTATCAATCAGCCCTCTGATCCATTCTACGGTTTGTTTATTGGCGTTGATACGCATTTGATTGTGTAATTTAATATAATTTCCTTCGATTGAGGCTTCTAAGACTAATCGATGCATATCTTCTGAATCCATGTACTGTTCACGAGAGAGAATTTGGTTTTCATCGTAAACCGCAACAACTACTTTCGCTCTGTCGATGATATCTTGTAACTGATTTTCACCTTGATATGATTGCTTTCCTTGTGTCCAGAGTAAGTGAGCTTCGTCGATCAACACTACATCAACCTTGTTGTCAGGAGAATGATGGTTGATGAAAGAAGTTGGCTTGGAAACGACAGATTTATCTTTGTTTAAACCCAGTTTTTCTGCAATTTTTTCATACACCTTTAACTGCTGGTCGTGATTAACTAATAAATAATTAGTACTACCTTCAAGAATTTTATTGTCATCATGTTTTGATTCGTTTTCTAGTTCAAAAAAGATACTACTTAGTAAAACTGTTTTTCCAGTCCCAGCGCTTCCGTTGATCATGACCAATTGCTTTTCTTTATTCCTATTGATGGCTTCTTCGATCTTCATCATTATTTCGTCTTTGGCATTTAATTGCTCAGCGGTTAACTTGTGGAAAGGTGAAGCCTTGAAAATAGCAGAATCACGAATGACTCTTTCTAACGGAAACAGTTCTTTGTTGTCTTCACGAAGTTTAGTCCATATCTTTGAAAAAATAGCATCGAGTTCATCTTCGGTGTAATAGTCACTTTGGGGATTAGTTCTCCCATTGTCCAAGGTAACGTTGTTAACGCTAGACATGTAATGGATTAATTTGTTTTCGATATCTAGAGTCAATGACTTGTTAAAGTGATCGTGACCGATAATGTACATTTCAGAAGTAGGGGAATTCTCGGCTTTTTGCCAAAAATTATTTGGATCACTATCTTCTTTTAGATGTTCCAATGATCGACGTTTGATATCAGTTGTTTCACCGACATAAACGGAGTATTGGTCTTGATGTTTGTTTTTATCATCCACGATGTAAACGGTGGGATAACTCAATATATAGCCATTTTCTTTTAAGTCTGAAAAAGAACTGTCTATTTTATCGATTTCTTTCTTGTCGTATTTAATTTTTTTGACGATTGGTGAATTGATTTTTTCCAAAGGCTTTTCTCCGATAGTTTTCTCATTTCTAATGATATCAAATATGGTGTGTGACGAAGAAATGAATTTTTTATATTTTATATGTTCAGCACAAATGAAAAATTGTATTTGAAAAACTGAGCATAGCATTGAAAATCATCAATGAGATTTTAAGGGATTTTCAGACTGACAACTGTCAAAATGGTATAAATTATATTTAGAATCTTCTAATCTAAAATATTTTTTGAAAGAACCTCACCACCTCTCAGCGACTGATATAGCAGCGATTCTGTCAAATATGCAAACAATTAAATTAACAGAAAATTAAAATTAATCCTTGAATATTAAAAATTCTAATGCTAGTATACGTGTATCAAATCAAGGAGGTTACATCGTATGTTTAATAAAGCTTATGCCAAACAAATTAAATCTAACAACTCTGTGGCCTTCTTACTAGCCTTGTTGCTCTAGCCAGGACTCTGACAATTTTATGTCGAGTCCTATTTTGCGTTAGACAATGGGGCTCGTCTAGTAGATTTTTCCGACACCTCATTGTAAAAGCAATGAGGTGTTTTTTTTACCCAAAAATAGATAGAAGACAATGGAGGATCTACATTATGAGCAAGACAATTCAATTTTTCGACACAACATTAAGAGATGGTGAACAAACTATCGGCGTTAACTTTGATATCGACCACAAGGTCGCTATTGCTAAACAACTTGAGGCTTGGGGAGTTGATGTGATCGAAGCTGGTTTCCCAGTTGCTTCTGACGGTGACTTTGAAGCAGTCGAGGCTGTTTCGAAGGCGGTCACGAAAGCCCAAGTTACAGGACTTGCCCGAGCAAAGAAGAAGGATATCGATGCTTGCGTGAAAGCTACGGCAGCCGCAAAAAATAAACAGATCCATGTATTTATCGCAACTAGTCCGATTCATCGCGAAGATAAATTACATATGACTAAAGAACAAGTTATTAAATCGATCCACGATAGCGTTAGTTACGCACATAAATTTTTTGAGATCGTGGAGTTTTCACCCGAAGATGCTACTAGGACTGAACCTGATTTCTTAGTTGAATCTATCCAAACGGCTATCGATGCTGGTGCAACAGTCATCAACATTCCGGATACTGTTGGCTATACCAACCCTGAAGAGTTCGAACAGCTTTTTAAAAATCTTCGTGAAAATATTCCAATGTTTGACCAAATTACTTTTTCCGTTCACTGCCACGATGACCTGGGGATGGCGGTTGCTAATAGTTTACAAGCTATCAAGAGTGGTGCTACTCGAATCGAGGGAACAATCAATGGTATCGGTGAACGAGCTGGGAACGCGGCGCTAGAAGAAGTCGCTGCTGCAATGTACGTTCGCAAGGATTATTACCAGGCTGACAATCACATTGATATGGCTGAGACGATGAAGACGAGCCAAATGATCAGTCACTTCTCCGAAATGCCAGTGCCTCACAATAAAGCCGTTGTTGGTGCCAATGCCTTTGCTCATGAATCGGGGATCCATCAAGATGGGATGCTCAAGAATCCGCAAACTTACGAGATCTTAACACCAACCGTTGTCGGTGCGAATAAGACGACCTTACCGCTAGGAAAACTTTCAGGTTCTCACGCCGTGATGACTAAGCTACAAAATATGGGCTATCAAGTCGATAAGGACGATATGAAGCGGATCTTCCCAAGATTCAAACACGTCGCCGACCACAGCTCGATCGTTTCCGAAGAACAACTTCGCAACATTATGAATCAGATCAAGGAGATCGCATAAGATGAAAAAAGCAGATATAGCAGTACTTCAAGGAGACTACATTGGACCAGAGATCATGAAAGCGGGACTTTCCGTTTTGGAAGCTGTCAGTCAAAATACTGGATTCGATTATGAATTGCATTTTGCTCCCTTCGGCGGAGAGGCCATCGATCAAACGGGCGAGCCCTTGCCGGACTCGACTTTGAAAACTTGCCAAGCTAGTGATGCCGTTTTACTTTCTGCTATCGGTGGTCCCAAATGGGATCAAGCTAAGAAACGTCCCGAAGCAGGCTTGTTGGCAATCAGAAAAGAGTTGAACTTGTTTAGCAATATCCGACCAACACGGATCAGTTCAGCAATGGAACCTTTTTCCCCGATCAAGATCAATGGGGATGTCGATTTCGTTATCGTTCGTGAGTTGACTAGTGGAATCTACTTTGGAACTCCTCGATCAAAGACAACGGAAGAAGCAGTCGACACGATGCGTTATACCAGACAAGAAATCGCGCGGGTAGCTCGGGTGGCTTTTGACATGGCGATGCGCCGAAAGAAGCACGTGACTTTGGTCGATAAAGCTAACGTCTTGGCAACTTCTAAGTTTTGGAGAGAAGTCGTAGCCGAAGTTGCAGCCGATTATCCCGAAGTCATTTACGACAATAGTTACGTCGATGCAATGGCCATGAAGATCATCTCGCAACCGGAAAAATTCGACGTTATCTTGACCGAGAACTTGTTCGGCGACATCTTGAGTGACGAAGCCGCTCAGATCACTGGATCATTGGGAACGATCCCTTCAATGAGTACTGGTGAAACGGGTCCAGCATTGTACGAGCCGATCCACGGCTCAGCTCCTGATATCGCCGGAAAAAATATCGCCGATCCGATCTCGATGATCAAGTCAGTCGCGATGATGTTGGAGCATTCTTTCGACCGAGCAGATCTTGCAAAAATCATTAATGTATCGATCGATAAATCAATTGAGCAAAAAATAGTCACACCCGATCTTGGCGGCAACAATACCACGACCGAAGTGACCGAAAATATTATTCAAAACATCAAAGAAAGCAGTGAAAAGTATGTCACAAACAATGTTCGATAAAATTTGGAACCAACACGTAATTGCCGGAGAACCAGGGGAGCCACAACTAATGTATGTTGATCTTCAGTTGCTCCACGAAGTTACTTCACCCCAAGCTTTTGAAGGATTGAGAGAAAATCATCGCCAAGTTCGTCGTCCGGAAAGAAATTTTGCGACGATGGATCACAACGTTCCCACAGTTGATATTTTTAATATCAAAGATGCCATTTCTCGTAAGCAGATCGAAACGCTTCAAAAAAATGCCGAAGAATTTGGTGTCAGACTAGCAGGAATGGGTTCAGAAGATCAAGGAATCGTCCACGTTATCGGACCTCAACTAGGTTTAACGCAACCAGGGATGATCATCGTCTGTGGTGATTCGCATACTGCTACTCATGGGGCTTTTGGTTCGATTGCTTTTGGTATTGGTACTAGTGAAGTTGAACACGTTTTGGCAACGCAAACGATTTGGCAGACGAAGCCAAAGACGATGGGGATCCACGTTCATGGAAAGCTTCCTCACGGCGTTTTTGCCAAAGACATTATCATGGGCATCATCGCTCGTGAAGGCGTAGCTTTTGGAACTGGCTATGCAGTTGAGTTTTACGGTGACACGATCGAAAGAATGAGCATGGAAGAACGGATGACACTTTGCAACATGGCTATCGAAGGTGGCGCCAAAATGGGCAGCGTTCAACCTGACCAAACGACTTTCGACTACGTTAAAGGTCGCAAGTACGCTCCAAAAAAATTCGACGAAGCGGTAGCTTATTGGAAACAATTTTATACCGATGACGTCTCGGCTTTTGATGACACGATCGACTTTGATGTTTCTGAATTAGCACCATTCGTTTCTTGGGGGACTAACCCAGGGATGGCCGTTCCCGTTGATCAACCTTTCCCAGCCATTAAAAATGATGATGATAAAAAAGCTTATCAATATGTCGGACTAAAACCTGGTGAGAAGGCTGCTGAGATACCTATTGGATTCGCCTTTTTTGGGTCGTGTACTAACGGTCGTCTTTCCGATTTGAAAGTAGCCGCTAAAGCTATCAAGGGCCACCACATTGCCAAAGGCGTGACCGCATTAGTAGTTCCCGGATCACGTGCTATCAAAGAACGCGCTGAAGAATTAGGACTAGATAAAATTTTTAAAGAAGCGGGCTGTGAATGGCGTGAACCTGGCTGTTCTGCTTGTTTAGGGATGAACCCCGATAAAGTTCCCGCCGGCGTTCACTGTGCATCGACTTCGAACCGAAACTTCGAGGGTCGCCAAGGTGCAGGATCCAGAACTCACTTAGCTAGTCCCGCCATGGTAGCTGCCGCAGCAATCTACGGACATTTCATCGACATTAGAAAGGAAGCCATCTAACATGCAAGCAATCACAACTATTACCGATACGACCGTACCGATCATGAAGGAAAACATCGATACGGACCAACTGATCCCCAAACAATTTTTAAAAAACATTTTAAAAACAGGTTATGCCAGAGACTTATTTTATGACTGGCGCTACTTACCAGGTGGCAAGCCTAATCCCGATTTCATTTTGAACGATGCCGATCGACAAGATGCCACAATTTTGATCACAGGTGACAACTTCGGCTGTGGATCAAGTAGAGAACACGCCGTCTGGGCCTTAAAAGACTACGGCTTCAAAGTAGTCATCGCCGGAGGATACAGTGATATCTTTTACATGAACAGCACCAAAAATGGCCTCCTAGCCATCATCTTGCCCGAAGACCAAAGAAAATATCTCGCTTCGATCCCAGCAGACGAAAAAATCACCGTCGATCTTCCTAATCAAGAGGTTCGAGCAGAGGACAAGACTTTCAGCTTCGACATCGATCCACTTTGGAAGCATAAGTTTGTTAATGGGCTTGATGATATTGCAATCACCATGAGTTATGAAGATAAAATCGAACAATTTGAGCAAGGAATGGCAAAATTTTAAATTGAGGTAATTGCACTTTAATTGGAGTCAACCGATGATTTCTGAGATATTGATCGACTAGATAAGTTCTAGGATAAAAATCATTCGATACTAAACGTAGAAAGTACTACATAAACCAAAAAAAGAAGTTTTGATAAAACCTAGGTCCTGTGTGGGGGTGGAGGAAATTCGTCGTCAGCTGTGAAATATAGGAACGTAAGTACTACGTACTTGCGCAACTGGTCCTTGGTGGTGGCTACGCCACCGAACAACCATGGAAGCCACGACGATATTTCCGGAACCCCCACACAGGACCGGAAGTGAACATCCAACAAAAATATTACCTCAAAAAATTTGCGGCTCAAAAAATTCAACAACTAACTATCAAAAATTCCAGCAAGGAGGAAAAACCATGGAGATCCAACCTAAACAACTACAAACCCGCCTGGACAAAACACGGGAATCACCACTATTCTACAAAATATTCGCCCTCGTATCAGGTGGCATGATCTTGGATGCAGCCGACGTTTACATGGCTAGTGCTGTTGCTAGTTCAACCTTAAAAGACAACTGGTCGACGATCCAACAAAATTCTTATTTTCTATCTAGCGGATTTCTGGGCTTATTCATCGGTTCGGTCATCGCTGGCTTCATAGGTGACATTAAAGGCCGTCGGGTGGCTTATCAGATCAATTTAATATTATTCGGAACTTTTACTTTTTTAGGAGCATTTGCACCGAACATGGCTTTCTTGATTTTTTGCCGACTAATGGCCAGTATCGGGCTCGGCTCGGAGATCGTCACGGGATATTCGATGATCAACGAATTTGCACCGATCCACAATCGTGGTAAGTGGTGTGCAGCCACATCCTTGATTGCTAATTGTGGAGCACCGATCACGATGCTACTTTGCACCGCCATTATTCCTAATTACGGCTGGCGCCCAATGTTTTTTGTCATCGGTATCGTCGCTGCAATCCTTTGGTATTTAAGAAGAGACATTCCAGAATCACCTCGTTGGCTAATTGCCCACGGTCAGACGGAAAAAGCTCAAGAGATCATTGAACGTCTGGAAGTGAATGGAACTTCAAATTACGATCCTGCAAAAAACAAATCTCATGAAAAAGTTCATCCTTCCTTTGGCATCAGTCTATTCGTAGCCATCGTCGCCGTATCCGCAACCATCATTTGCCAATACACCTTTACATCTTGGGTACCAACCCTATTAGTTCAAAAAAATATCGACATCGGAAACTCCTTAGGACTATCGACTTTAATGATGTTAGGGGCACCGGTAGGATGCGCCATCGGAGCATACTTAGTCGATAAGATTGGCAGAAAAAAGACCATCGCACCAGCTTTCTTTTTAACAGCCGTCTTCGGCATGCTTTACGCCAGACAAGACAGCATGCAAGGAGTAGTAATAGTAGGCTTCCTACTAACAACCTGCTTCTACATCCTAATGGCCAGCGTAGTAGCAGTCTACGTAGCAGAACTATTCCCAACCAAAGTAAGATTTAGAGGCTCAGGAATAGCCAACGGAGTAGCCAAACTATTCACCGTAGCAATGCCAATAGCAGTAGCCTGGCTACTAACAGTAACCACCACCAACGTAATCTTCTGGATCATCAGCGGAATCGCATTATTCGCCGGTGCAGTTGTTTGGGTTTTTGGGGTGGAGACTAATCAAAAAGAGATAATTTGATAGAGCGTGGAAGGGGATGGTCAGCTGCTGAGGATTAACGCGTGTAGTCGCACAAGGTGCGGCGAAGCCGTGCCGCGACTACATGTGTTAACCGGAGGCCGCTATCCCCTGGAACGCGTTTCCACTATAAAACGGGCAACCGTATTCGCTAACCAAAAAATCAACCACACATCAAAATCTTTCCTCAAAAAACAAAATCCCGTATCCACAACAAAAAATATCACCGCTAAATACCACTCCAAACCACCTACAATTCCCCAACAATCTAAGTTAAACTAATCCTAACAACCAAAAATGAGGGGAAGGGGAACCCAAATGACTCAGATCCTAGTAATCCTAATAATCCTATTCGGAGCGTTCATCAGAACAGTCTTCGGCTTCGGCGACGCACTAGCAGCCATGCCGTTACTAGCGTTGATAGCTTTCGATACCCAATCAGCCACAGCACTGATCGGTATCACTAGCCTCTGTGTAGCGATACCAGCAACTATCGAGTATCGACACGACATCAACTGGAAAGTCGTCATCCACCTAGTTTTAGGATCGGTCTTAGGAATACCTATGGGGATAGCACTAGTAAAGTTTTCCAGTACACAAACGATTGCCCGAGTGTTAGGTGTTTTTTTGATCATCTACGGTGCCTACAACTTACTCAAGATCTTCCGTGGCAAAGCCACACGTTTAAGACTCCACTCACAGTGGTTTGATTACTTATTCGGTTGGGTCTCCGGAGTCTTAGGCAGTGCATACAATTCCCACGGGGTAGCGATTGCCGTTTACGGGACCTTAAAAAATTGGACCGCCAAAGAATTCCGTGGCATCCTACAAGCTCATTTCACTTTTACCGGTATCATCGTCGTTTCCAGTCAAATGGCATCCGGCTTTTGGAATCTGGAAGTTTTAAAATTGTTTTTAATATCATTACCATTTTTAGCAGTCGTCATTTGGCTATCGAATCTCGTGTCTGCGAAGATCAACACGGCGACACTCGTTAAATACGTCTACGGCATGTTGTTCTTGTTCGGAGTCATGCTGCTGATCAAAGCTTAATTATGAATAAAATTATCAAATATGCAGATAATTTTATTTTTTTTGCCAAAATGGACTATGCTAAAGGTGGTATTCCAAAAAATATTATTTATTGGAGGCTCTGTATGGAAAATTTGATAAAGATAGGTAAATCAGACGTAAAAAGTAAAAAAATTGGTCTCGGAACTAATAAAGTTGGAGGCCATAATATTTTTTCAGACTTAAAAGATGAAGATGGTTACGCCGTCGTCAAAGAGGCTCTCGCCAAGGGTATCACCACATTAGACACGGCTTACATGTATGGTAATGGTCGTTCTGAAGAAATTATTGGCGATGTCATCCAAGACTACGACCGTGACAATCTCGTTATTGCCACTAAAGCCGCGCAAAATCCGGCCAAAGATGGCAAGATCGACAACAGTCCCGAATTTTTGAAAAAAGCTGTTGATGACGCTTTGAAGCGTTTGAAGACGGATTATCTCGATATTTTTTATATTCATTTTCCAGATGAAGAAACGCCAAAGGACGAAGCAGTCAAAGCCTTGGACGACTTGAAAAAGGCCGGCAAGATCAAGGCTATCGGTGTTTCGAATTTTTCATTGGAGCAATTGAAGGAAGCCGACAAGGATGGCCTAGTTGATATCGTGGAAGACAATTACAGCTTAGTTCACCGCGATGCCGAAAAAACACTCTTTCCATATTTGAGAAAAAATGACATCTCATTCGTGCCATACTTCCCATTAGCATCAGGTTTGTTAACGGGTAAATATGGTGTGGCCGATGCGAAGAAATTTGATCAATTCAACCAAGCTCAATTCAGCGATATCATTGATGCTATCAAGGTCGTTCATAAGATAGCTAACAAATTAGATGCAACCATTGCTCAAGTTATGATCGCTTGGTACATGAAAAATCCTGACATCTCGATCGTGATCCCTGGTGCCAGAAAGGCTGCTCAAGTTGATCAAAATGCCAAGGCAATGGACTTGGAGTTACGGAACAGTGACTACCACGCAATCGACGAAGCTTTTTCAGAATTTGCTGAATAAGTAGATGAAGTGAAAGAAGGAATTTTAATGGCTAAAAAAGTAGTAATTTTTGGAGCAAACGGATTTGTAGGTGGCGAATTTGCTAAACAATTTGTTGAAAAAGGTGACTCAGTCATCAGTATTTCGAGAACGGGTGAGCCATTAGGCAATGAAAGCTGGTATGACAAAGTTGACTGGAAAGTCGGCAATGCCTTGTCAACAGGTTTTTGGACGAACTATTTGAAAGATGTCGACGTTGTGATCGACACGATCGGTGAATATCAAGAAGACACGAATGAAAACTTGACCTTCGAAAAGGTCAACTATCAAAGTGCCGTCAACATCGCCGATGCCGTCGAAAAGAATAATATCCCCGTGATGGCATACATTTCTGCTGACGATATTCCTGGCGCCAATAAGCGTTACATTTCAACCAAACGTGACGCTGAAAATGACCTCAACGGCAGAAAGTTCAGAACTGTCATTGCTAGACCTGCATATATGACAACAGCTGACGACGTGGTCGACAGCAATGAAGCTCATCACAGCTTACCAGTGAACATGGTCGTTTCCGCCGTCATCGGAGCCATCGAAAACGAAAAAAGCAATAAGACTTTGAGTGTGAGCGATATCGATAAATTCAATAACGTCAACGCATAAAAATGATTTTAAAAAAGGTGTTATCTCAATTAAATTCGAGATAGCACCTTTTTACTTGGAAAAAGACAGATTCTATTTGATTTTAGATTTAGCTTCAGTCATAATACATATAAAAACTAGATAGATGACGTTATTTGTTCGGAAATATCGCAATAAAATATTAATAACACAAAATTACTAACAAATATCAATCAAATATCGAACAAAGTGGAGACGAAGATGACTTCTGTTAAATTTTTGAATGGATCTCATGATATCGAAGGGAATATTGTCGCTTTTTACACGTTGACCTCACGGGTGATCGTGGATTTTGGGATGGTCGGTGGATTTAAAGAAGACCGAGTCGAGAAGTTGATCAACTCACATTTGCTGCCAAATTTGCCGGACCTGTTCTTGAACCAAGCATCGGAATTTCAACATCAAGCAATCATTTTGACCCAAGTCAATGTCGACAATTTAATGGCAGCGGTCTATTTAAATTCGTCGATCGAAATTTACGTCTCCGAAAAAGGCTATCGCTTATATTTATCCTTGCTGCACAACGGTTTGATCCAACCGATTGAGGCTAATATTCGCGTGATGCCACACGAATTGGAAGTCGGAGATCTGTTGGTCCGTGGATTTGAGAGTGACTGCGGGGTGATGGGAAGTCAATCATTGTTGATCAACGACGGTCAGCATTACTTTGGCGTTTCTGGTGACGTGCGCGTCAATGGACCACACAAAGATAAGGTCTATCATTGGATCCGCAAGTTCCGCAAGCAGGATTTAGATTTGTTTTTATTCGATTCAACCGCTTATTCGTTTTCTAAAGACTGCGATTTATTCAGTACCGACGAATTCGCGCTCCAGCATCAATTTTCCGATTTGATCGTACAAAGACGTGACCTGATCGTGATCAATGTTGATCCTTCAAACGTCGATCGACTCAAGTCCATCTGCAAAAAGAGCCATCACTACGGACGAAAAGTCGTGCTAGAACAAGCTTATGCCAACGTCTTACACGAGTTTTTCCCCAAGATCGACATTTGTGTGTTGAAAGAATCGATCACCAACAAAAAGACGACCCCAACTGAACTTGAGGTCGTCTCCTTAGATGATATTAAGCAGCATTCACGTGGCTTCGTCTTGCAAAATAGTTTTGACAATATCGGCTTTTTAAAAAAGCTGAAACCAGGTATTTACTTGCATAGTAACGGTTTTCCTAATATTAGTTTGAATCGTGACTTTGAGTATTTGCGCGAAAAGCTGCATCAATTTAAGTTTCAATATTTAGAATTTTGTGCCAGTGGCCACGCCTCAATCCAGGACGTCAACTTCCTAGTCGAAGCGGTCAACGCCCAAAAGACGGTGCCGTGGCATTCTTATCATCCGGAGCTGGCTGTTAAAGCGATGAAGGATCTTCAGATGAAATTCGTGGTGCCTGATAGTAGTAAAAAACTGCTTTTTGAATGATTATTCTTTGATCGGCTTGTGACGATTGATGACAATACCGGTGATCACTAAGATGATCGAGAAGCCAGTCAACATGAACATGGTGATCGTCCAAGTCTGGCTGATGTCGTTGATGAATCCAAATAATACTGGGCCAAAAGCTGCTAATAAGTAACCAGCTGACTGAGCCATTCCGGAAACTTCAGCCGTTTGATAAGGATTAGTCGTCTTATTAGTGAAGTAATAAATTGCTTCATTGAAGGCGATACCTGAACCAAACCCAGTTAAGGCAGCGAAGACTACTAAGATCCAAGTTGTCTTGATGTCTAGCAGTAACATCAAAGGTCCGAAGACGTAGCCGATGATCAAGAAGGTATTCAAGAAACGGCGACCGTTGACCTTTGAAGCATACATCGGCACGATGAATGAACAAGGAAGACCGGCAATTTGGAGCACGGTCAAAATGTTACTAGCAGTGACATTTGCGACACCATGGCTGACTAGTAAAGCAGGTGTCCAGGTTAAGAGTGAATAATAAACGAGTGATTGTAAGCCGAAGTAAACGGTGATGAACCAACCGACTGGTTGATTCCAAACTGTTCGATAGTTCGGCTTTTTTGTTTCGTCTTCGACTTTGTCGATGGTGTTGGATTTTAAATTCGGGATCCAGAAAAGCAGGGCCACGACGGCTAAGGCTGACAAGATGGCTAAGGTAGCACTCAGACTGATGTGTGAGATGAAAATACCTGATAAGGCGGTACCGATGGCACCGATAGTCAACATTGCTCCTGTGTAAAGACCTGATCCTAGTGGGATCTTGGTTGGTAGGTGGTCTTTGATCATGGCAGGTACTAGGACGTTACCACTGTCGATACCGATACCGACTAGAGTCGTTCCTAAGAACAAAGCCCAGACGGTCGGAATGATCCGGAGGTAACTTCCGGCAATCAGGATAATAAAGAAGACGAAAACGGTCAATTCATTTCCTAATTTTTTGGCGATTTTTACGATTATTGGTGAGAAGATGGCGAAAGCTATTAGTGGGATCGATGTGATCAAACCCATTAGTGAGCTTGGTACGCCTAGGTCTTTCTCGATGGTTTTTAGTAGTGGTGGTATGATCGTGATTGGTAAACGTAAGTTAGCTGCGATCAGCATCATGCTGATCAAGAACCAACTTTGATTCTTATTTTTCAAAACTTGCTCCCCCTCGAGTCGATGATTTCATTATATGATAAAAATGATAAACACAAAAGTGTTGTTGTTTGTATGGGGATTAGAGTAGACAGCGGTGGTTTGATTGGTGCTGGTGTGCTAGAGGTGAGAGAGTTTTTGGCTGAAGAGTTGCGTTTTGTTTGTGGTGGCGTTTGTGATTTTAGGTGTTTTGGGGTTGGTGGTAGTAGTTTGGTGAGGTGGTTCACTGCCGACTCCGGGGCCCGGGGATACAGACGCTGGAACGCACCTGACGCGATTTTGAGCTACCCGAGGAGACCACTCGGGCATCTCAAAACTCGGTCTTATTCTAAGCGATAAATCGCTAAGAATAATTTAGGTGCTGAGGTCTGTATCCCCGGGCCCCTCCGTCTAGGGAGTACCACAATCCTTCTTTTTTTGGTTAGGACCGAGTTTTTTTGATCAAGTTGGCACCGTGCGCGCGTCCTAGGTTTTGTGGTCTATCTCAGTTTCTATGTTTGTTGGAAAGGTCAAAAGCCAAAATCAAAAGCCAAAATCAATAGCTTAAATTCAAAAGCTTAAATTCAAAAGTTTAAGTTCAAAATCACCAGTTCAAAATCTCAAGTGTAAGACCTTAAGTTCTTAAGATTAAATTCAAGGGCTTTTGTTTTGTGGGACCGAAATTTTGTTTGGGTTCTATTTTTTTTGCTTTAAATCGGCTAGACTATTGTTAATAGGTAATCGAGGTAATTTTATGGATGACGTTAAGGATATTAATATTACGACAGCTGAATGGAAGATTATGCGAGTTATTTGGACTTTGGGGTCGGCTACTTCTCGGGAATTGATCGATATTTTGGGGGAGTCTATGGATTGGAAGCCTGCTACTATTAAGACTTTGTTGCGCCGTTTGGTCGATAAGAATATTATTGCTACTCGAAAGCAGGGGAATAAGTTTATTTATACTGCCAAGATGCCGGAGACTGATACTATTGAAATTACTACTAAACAATTTTTTGATCAGTTGTGTGCACGGAAGGTTGGCACTGCTATTGCTTCGCTGATTGATGAATCTGAGTTGACCGCTGAAGATATTGAAAAAATCAAATCGGCATTGGATAAAAACAGCCGGTTAAGGAAATTGAGTGTAATTGTTTGCCGGATAATTGTAGTTGTTAAAAAAAGGACCCGCATATAGCGAGTCCTTTTTAAATGAAATACCGTACAACCGCCAGTGAGATAACACCGACGATGACGATTACTAGTAAGCTTTTTGAAATTATGGCACTGATGACGGTTGGTAGTGAAGCTATTAAATTGGGATAGTCAATGGTTGGTAGGTGGCCTAGGTGTTGGTGGAATAAGTTTTCGAACCAAAGGGCTGACATGATCACTATTGGGACGAAGCTTAGGAACTCGACTACTTTTGGTGATAGTTTTACTTTTCGTAGGATCCAGAAGGGTAGGATCCTGGAGAGCCAGGTCACTAAACCACAGCCGACTACGGTTAAGAGTACGAAATTAAAAGAAACCATGTTTTAGTATCACCCCTATCAAGCAAGCAACGATGGTAACTACTAGGATCAATAAGTTGCTTGGGATAAAAATTAGACCGATGTACATTAAGACTAAGACGATACCGATCATGATCAGTTGTAAGTTGAAGTTTAGCGATTTGTCACTGATCAATTGTAAGTATAATAGTCCGATGAACATGGCGACTAAGGCAAAGTCTAAGCCCCATTTTTCAGGGTCACCGATCAAATTGCCGATCAGTGCGCCGATCAAGGTGTCGATGGCCCAAGTTGCGTAGGCTAACAAATTGGCAGTGTTGAACCATTCAAAACTTAATCTGCCTTTGGTGTAGTTCAATTTGCTCATGCTTAAAGCGAAGCTTTCGTCTGTTAGCCAGGTGCCGACGAGAATGTTTTTTAACAATGATTCGTCTTTGAAGTAACGAGCCACTGTGGTGCTCATCAAGATCATCCGCGAGTTGACTAAGAAAACGGAGAAGATGATGGTGATCAAGGGGGCATGGGCTGCTAGTAATCCGACCATGACAAACTGGGCCGATCCGGCGTAAGTTATCAAGGATGTCAGTAAGACTTCTAGCGTCGATAAGCCCGAAGCTTTGCCGACAACACCGAAGGCGATACCGATTCCTAAGTAGCCGAAGACGGTTGGTAGCGTGTCTTTGATGGCAGTTTTGGTGTCTAATGTATCGTCCAATTTTATCCCCCCTCGTTTGAATGATTTATCTTAAAATATTAGTCATTTGATTAAAAAAAGTCAAATTTAAATAGAATGTTTTTTCAAGAAAAAAAGCCTTAGTACCCAAAATGATTTTTGTCATTTGCTGGATATTAAGGCTTTTTATCGATGATTAAAATTTTTTATAATTCTTTTGTCTTAAGTTACTGATCGATAACATTGCAATCAAACTGATGATGTACAAAGTTGAGATGAAGATCATTACGGTCATGACGTTGTGATTGTCGAGGATCCAGCCGATCACTAAACTGGAGAATCCACCGATACAACGACCGGTGTTCATGATGACGTTGTTGGCTGTGGCTCTGATCTCGGTCGGATAAAGGTGGCTGACGACGGCTCCGTAACCTGCAAACATTCCGTTTGAGAAGTAGCCAACAACTGCACCAACGACGATCAATGATGCCATGTTAGTTGGTAAGGTTAAAACGTAAACGCCGATGGCTGAAAATACTAAGAAGATTCCAAAGGCTAGACGTGGTCCTAATTTATCGAGGATCATTCCGAAGGTAAACATTCCGGCACACATTCCTAAGATAGTTGCGATCATCCAAGTTGAGCTAGATACGGTCAAGTTGAGTTGTTTTTGCATGATCGTAGGTAACCAGTTCATTAAACCGAAGTAACCGGCGATCTGAACAATTGCCATGATCATTAAAGCAAACGTTTGATAAGCAATCTTAGGTGTTTCAAATAGTTCTTTGATACTGCCATTTTTTTCTTTAGAGGACTTGATGAAACTGTCACTTTCTTTTAAGTGACGACGAATGAAGAAGATGATGAAAACAGGGATGACACCGAATAAGAAGAGTGCGTGCCAACCGAGTGTTGGGATGATCAAGGCAGCTAAGACGGTAGCCACGATAGCTCCGACTTGGCCAGCCATGCCGACCCAAGATGAAATACGTCCTAATTTGCTCTTAGAGAAGCTTTCGGCAAGGACGGTCATTCCGATACCGTACTCACCACCGCCACCGATACCGGCTAGGAAACGGCAAATGTAGACGGTTGTTAAGTTGTTAGCGAAGTACATAGCACCTGTCGCTACGGCAAAAATGAAAATTGTGTAGGTGAAGGTTTTGATACGACCGATTCGATCGGCTAAAATTCCAAAAAAAATACCACCTATTAACATACCAATGTTAGTAATTGTCGAGATCATTCCCGCTTGCGTTCCGGTTAGTCCAAGTTGGGCGATGATGGAAGATAGGGCAAATGATAAGAACATTATGTCCATGTTTTCCAAGCCAAAGCCGGCTGTGGTGGAAGCGACTACTTTTTTCTGGTAGCTATCTAGATGGTTTGATTGTGGTTCTGCTGCTAGTTTCATTAAATTGTCCCCCAAAATTGATGCTCACGGGCATCGTTTATTTTGATTCTTCAATTATGTTAGCAGATGGTGGAGGGAGTTTCAATGAAATTGTGAATGATTTTACTTTTGGAGGCGCTTGTTTTGATGTGAGAGGAATGAAGCGGACAGTAGCGTTTTTTGTTTGATGTGTTTGGTGATTTTTGATGGTTTGTGAATGAGGTAGTAGTTTGTGTTGGTGGTTCACTGCCGACTCCGGGGCCCGGGATACACACACTGGAACGCTGCCGGCATCGATTGGAGCTATCCGGGAAGTTCACCCGGACATCTCCAATACGAGCCTTCCTCTAAGCTCCTTCGTCGCAAAGAGGAATCTGGCGGCTGAGGTGTGTATCCCGGGCCCCTCCGTCTAGGGTAGGCATCAAACTCTTTTTTTGAGTTGGGGAATAGGTGCTTCCTGGTTTTATGCGCAAGATTTGGTTTGTTTGCGCTCCTGGCTTCCTTGCTGTGCGCGGGACTTCGCTCCGCTTATTTTTCTTCCTGACGATGTTTGCTGCCACGACTGTTTCTTTGAGATTCGTTTTCTTCTCTCGGGCTGTCGCTTTGCTCCCGCCTTGTCCTTGATGTTGCTCTCGTTGCTTTTTTTTCGTTGGTTCTGGCTGTCGCTTTGCTCCCGCCTTTTCCTTGGTATTGCTCTCGTTGTTTTTTTCTCGTTGGTTCTGACTGTTATTTTTTGCTCCTGCCTTTCTTACTTTTCTTATTTTCGGAACTATTCTCTTTGAGTTCGGAATTATAGTAGAATATACGTATTACTTGTATATCGGGGTATTTTTATGAACGGTGAGGATCAACTTTTACGGTCGGATATTATTGATCGGAATGTTCGGCAGAGTCTTAATCTTAGTTGGATCAACTTTGCTGTGCTGTTTTGTGCGGTTATTATTGCCTGTGTTGGGCTTAATATGGATTCGGTGGCGGTTATTATTGGTGCTATGCTGATTTCGCCGATTATGGATCCGATTATTGGTATGGGTTATGGTGTTGCGGTTCGTGATTCTTCTATGTTGAAAAAGGCTGTTGTGGTGTTTTTGATCGAAATTGTGGTTGGGTTGATTGCTGCTACGATTTATTTTGCTTTGTCGCCGATCAAAGATGCTAGTGAACAGCTTTTGGCTCGGACTCAGCCTGCTATTTGGGACGTTTTGATAGCCTTTTTTGGTGGCTTTGCCGGTATTATTGGTTCTGCTAAGAAGGAGCCGGGGAATATTTTGCCTGGTGTGGCTATCGCTACGGCTTTGATTCCACCGCTTTCTACTGTTGGATACGGGCTCAGTCAGTTTAAATGGTCGATCGTCTTTAGCGCTGGATATTTATTCTTGATCAATTCTTTCTTCATTGCGCTAGCCACGATGATCGGGACCTTGATTTTTAACTTTAGAAAAAATCGGGCTTCCGGTATTCCTTTGAAAAATCAGATGATGATCATCGTTGCTGCTATTATCATCACGATCCCCAGTTTGATCTCGGCTTCGACTTTGGTCAAACAGACGTATAATGACACTCAGCTGACGAATTTTATTTCCAAAGAGATGCCAGATCAATACGTGGTCGATAAATCGTTTGATAACAATAAGATCAAGTTAGTCGTAATGGGTCAAAATATTACTAATTCTGAGCTCAAACAGTTGGATAAAAAATTGGACGGCTACCAACTTGGTGGCTACAAGCTGCAACTTAATCAGCTTTCCAAGGGTAATTATTTGAGTGTGAACGACTTTAAACAATACGTTGCCCATGAAAAAAATGGTACTACCCAACAAACTACTAGCTCGGATGATCAATCAGAATTACTTTCATTTAAGAAAAAAATTACAGAGAAGTACCCTGATACGATTGAAAAAGTTTATATCGGTGAACTTGCCCAAAAGAATAAGACTGGAAAAGCTTTGATCTTGGTCCAATGGAAGCAAGATCAAGCCACAACAGAAAATGAGCAAGTAGTTAGTGACTTTGTTAAGAGCGAGGCTAAGAAACAAGATTTAGAGTATACATTGCATTTTACTGAAGATTAACGATGGAAGAGTTTCCTCATCAAAGTGAGTGAGACTCTTTTTTGTTACAATAAAGATAATTATCAAATCGAGGAGCAAACACAAACATGAATAACGAAATCAAATTCATCATGAGTGAACTAGAATTGATTTACGACTATTACCAAGACAACTTCAGTCTAAAACGGATCAAGACGTACATTCTAAGTATGCCCGAGGGAACTAAAATAACCAAAGTAGAGACAGGAAATGTCCCGATGTACGGCCAAGATTTGCCACTACCAATAGCCAAATTTAATGACGACAGTGATTCGATAGGCTTGCTACAAGTAACACACACAATGATCAAAGATAGGGGAGTAGAAATCTTCGCCCAAGATTCAAAAAGAGTCCAAGACTTAGTAAATCGCCTAATCGAATTGATCCAACCAGAAAAATAAGATACTAAAAAAACAGCCAAGAAACAGGCTGTTTTTTCTTGCTCAAAATTTGAGTTGTGGACTGTGTTTACAGATCCATCACGATGCAATGCTCATAAATGCAAAACTAGTCATCCATTCAAGTGGGAGAGATATTCAATTACAACAGAATTCTTTTAACGTCTGATTGAATCAAATACCAAACGATGATAACCACTAAATAACATCAACAAGATAGAACAGAAAATAAAAATCGTAAGACACAATACAAATTAAATACGCAAATCTAATCAAAACAGTTTTGCCCAACATAAATAAGTACCGTATCCCCACCCAAATCTGATGATTATACTACCTTAGGTTCTGCGGAGGGTGGAAGGAATTCGCTGTCAGCCATGAAATTTCACTTGGCAATTTATTGCCTAGTGAAAGGCCCAGCTGTGAGATGTCCGGGCGAACTTCCCGGATAGCTCAGAGTGGTGCCCATGGCGTTCCACAGCGCAATTCCTGGAACCCTCCGCAGAACCGGCAATAAAACCCCAAACAAAAAAAGCAACCACTATAAAAGTAGTTGCTCATTAAATCAATTATTTATTATCATCAGAAGCCTTAGCCGCTTCTTCCAGCTTCTTATCTTCTTTTCTATTTCTAAACAAGAAGACCAAAGCAGGTAGAACAGTCAAAGCACTGATCAATGAGTAAGCCGTATCAAGCACAGTGATCAAACCGAATGAACGCAATACAGGGAAACTTGCGAACATGATAGCTGAGAAACCACCGATAACAGTTAATCCAGAAACTGTAATAGCTTGTCCAACTTTAGCCACCGCATCGATAATAGCTTTTTCACGGGTGACTTTATTGAGTCGCTCTTCTCGATACCGCTCAAGGATCAAGATCGTAAACTCAGTACCAATACCTAGAACTAATGAACTTAGGGCGATTGTAACTGGGTTGTATGATGTGTGCATTAACCAAAGTGTTAATGGTGAAAGTCCAAGAACTACCAAGATAGGTAGGACAGGGTAAATAGCTAGACGGAATTCACGATATACTAACAACAATACGATGAAGATGATTGCCAATCCGGCAAACATGATCAAGTTATGGTTAGATGTAACGTTGTTGACACCGATAAGCATCATAACTGTTAATCCGGCTGGTGAGATCGATAGTCCGTCATGTGTACCACCGATATCATCAGAAATCTTGTCCATCAATTTTTGTTGATCCTTAGTTGATAGATTTTGATTGATCTTGAATTGGATCGTGGCGTAATTCTTGTTGTCACTAATTACAGATTGCTTGAGTGGCTTAGGAATGTTGTTGACACCAGCATTCATTGCTGATTGACTAGCATTCATGTCGCCACCTAGTTGTTTGTAAGTAGATGAAAGACTAGTTACACCAGTAATATCTTTGTGCTTGTTTTGTTCTTGCTTACCAAGCTTATCGATACGTTTCATCGAATCGGCGTTTCTAACGTCGTCACCTTTAACAAGGTAATCGATGTAAACTGTCGAACCAACTTTCTTTTGCAAGTACTTAGTATTTTGCAATTCACTCATGTCTTGAGGAATCATCTTCATGATATCTGTTTCAGTGTTGATATTGTGTTCAACAGCGAAACCTAAACCACCAAGAACGATGGCAATTGCAAAAATCCAACCAGCATGTCTTGTGATGAAGGTTGCGTAACTACGTAGCCATCCTGAAAGACGTGTTGAGTCGTTTCCGTTGCTCTTCTTTTTACGTGCTTCGTTCTTTTCAACGAACTTAGCGTGGGCCTTCTCTGACTTGTCAGCCAAAGTAAAGGTACTGAACATCATGAAGAACTCAACGACATATGCACAGAAGACACCAAGTGCTAGTGTGATACCGAATTGTTGCATCATAGGTGCTTTTGACAAGAACATTGTCAAGAAACTGAAGATCATAACGATAACAGCAATACCTACGGCAGGTCCCATCTTAGCAACTGAAAGCTTGATGGCACCTTCGGAATCTTCTGAGGTTCGATATTCATCTTCGTAACGGTTTTGGAACTGAACACCGAAGTCGGTACCCAGACCAATGATGATAGGTAGTGTAGCCATTGTAGCCAAGGTGATAGGTAAGTTGAACCAACCCATGGCACCGAATGTCCAGATCATACCGATTAAAACGTAAAGTAGTGGTAAGATTCTTCTTCTTACTGGGAAAATCAAAGCTAGAATGATGATCATGATAATTACGGCGATCACAACCATGACAGCCATATTTTGGATAACAACATTCTTAACTTGACCGATAACTACTGGAGTACCGGCACTTCTAACTTTAACTTTGCTGCTAAAGCCAGCATCTTTGATAGCTTTATGAACATCATTCATTAACTTAACGTTGGTGTTCATGTCGGTCGTACTCTTAGTGTTGACCATTAAGATGGTATGTTTACCATTCTTAGGTAATAATTGCGAAATTGCTGATGGAACTTTACCGTTGTCGCTAAGTAAAATGTCACGCAATAAAGCGTTAGACATGTTTTGAACCTTAGGGATCATAGGTAAAACAGCGGCAGTGAGAGCTTGCTTTTGTTGATCGTTAAGCAAGGTCAAAGTATAATTTTGTACTTGTTGCTTTTGTTGATCAGTCAACATACTCATCAATTGACTTGATTGTTGGCTAGTCATTTCTGCTGCGGCAGCTTGTTGTTGAGCAGCAGGCATTTGTGCAATTTGTGCTTGCGCTTGTTGTTGAGCTGCAGCAACTTGTTGTTTCTGTTCGTCCGTTAAAACAGAACCTGTCACATAAGATTGAACTTGTGCTTGTTGTTCTGTCGTCAAACCACTTTGGATCTTAGTAGTAAGTTCGTTCTTTTGAGCTGTAGTCAAATTAGCCATTAAGTCTTTTTCAGCCTTAGGTGTCAAGTTGAGATTTAATCCTGACATGTTTTTAGCGGCTGAAGGATTCTTAGCGATTTGTTCGAGCTCGTCGTTTAACAAGTTAACGATATTCGTTGTTGAACGAACGTTGTCATTCTTGCTAAGCTTTTTATCAAGCTTATTAAGCTTCTTCATGTTTGATTGTGATAAAACATCATCTTGTTTACCACTAACCATGACATAAACTGAATCACCACCAAAGTTCTTTTGGTAAGTATTGGTATCTTTGTATGGCTTCGAATTCGAGTTGACAAAGACATCATTACTGAACTTCATTTGGATCCTCGGTAAACCAAATGCAAGAACAATGGTCAATACTGCAATAATACCGATCCACATTTTAGCGTGCTGGTGGATGCTATTACTGAGCATATTGAAAAATTTTTCCATAATATTCTCTTCCCTCCAAATTATCTCATGTCGAATAGTTTAACATTAATTTACTGGTTTTTAAGCCACAAAAAGAGGCAGTCCTCTTAAAATAAGACAACTACCTCATTTTGTATCATTTTTCGACCCATTTTCTGAAAAAATCGTCCGTAAATGACGTAAATTCTTCCTTAGGGATCTTAAAATCATTATCTTCCAAATACTCAACAACACCGACTAAGGCACCGACAATCAAACTGATCATTAGCTCGGGAGTTTCAGAATCCCGGATCATAACGATCAAAGGATCATCATCGGTATTTTCGGCTTTTTGCCATTTACGAGTCACAATATCCTTTAAAATTAATCTAAATTCTGGATAAAGATTGGCGCGTGTTTGATATTGTGGGGAAACGTGGCGCATGAACTCGTTATTTTTGCCGATAAAGTCGGCGATTTGCGTAATGATCGTCTCGGTCGAATTAGCTTCGGCCAGCAAGTCGTCGAGTAAATATTCGAAGACAGCATTGAGGAGCGAGAACTTATCATTGAAGTAACGATAAAAGGTACTGTGATTGATCTGTGCTTCAGCAGAAATATCGCCGACAGTGATCTTGTCGAACGGCTTTTTTTCTAAAAGTGAAATCATTGCAGTTACTATGGCGTTTCTAGTTCTCTCCGTTACTTGTGACATAAGTTTCTCCCCTTAATTAAAATACTTTGATATCTTCGTATCTGGTCATTAATACGTTAAAATCGTAATCTTTGAGTTGATCAATGCTCTTTTCTCCATTGAAAAAGGCGGTCAAGCTATCAGCGAGCATTAAGTTTAATGGTGGTTCTTGATCGAAGCGAACTCCGATCACAGGAACATTGTTGGCAAAGGCGTAGCCACATTCCCAAGCAGTTCCTGAATCTGGTTCACTAAGCTTTTCTTCAAGCTTGTAGTCTAATTCGGCGACGACAATGTCTGAGATGTTGATGTTGTTGATGTCGTGTTTGAAAACGGCTGTTTGCCATTCGAACGAACCAAACTCTGCATCTGTGTATTCGTCTTTTCCGGGACGGAAAATATCGCCGATCGTGTCATTTTGTTCTAGAAGTTGTTGGATCTTATCTAGACGCTCTTTTTGTTGGTCGCTGAAGAAGGGACCAGCTAAATAAACTCGGTTAAGTTTCGTCATTTTTATTCTCCTTTTTTGGCACACTTTTATTATACGCAAAAAGCTGCCTTAGAGTGTAATATTAAGGGAATGTTACAGGGATGTTTTTGTCTGTTTAAATTGTATGCTGGGTGGTTTTATTTATGTTTATCGCGTGATATAACATATGTAGTTAATCGCGTGGAGGCGTTTTGTTATGGTAGATAAGAGATGTGTTATGCCTAAGGGTAAGGCTGTATATAAGAATAAGAAGAAGATAAATTATTTGGCTGTTGTCGGGATTTTGTTTGCTTTTTTGATTTTTGTGTTTTAATTTTGGGTTAGCTGTCGGGGGACGGCTATTTTTTTTGCTTTTTTTCGATTGAGTGTGAGAGCTTGATGGTGGTGGGAGCCTTGAGGTGTGAGAGTTTTTAGCAGACGAGAAGCGTTTTGCTTGTGGTGGCGTTTGTGATTTTAGGTGTGTTTGGGGTTGAGGTAATAGTTTGGTGGGTGGTTCACTGCCGACTCCGGGGCCCGGGGATACAGACGCTGGAACGTGGTGGGCTGCTACAATTGTTTTAACCGGAAGAATGATAAACAAGAACGAGTCCGGGAGACGATAACAATGAGTAAGAAAAATAAGAAGACCCCTTTCGAAATTAAGAGAAAGGCAGTGGAACGTGTATTCAATGGAGA
>NZ_RHOM01000023.1 GCF_003946515.1 Companilactobacillus zhongbaensis
TCTTAATTTCGAAAGGGGTCTTCTTATTTTTCTTACTCATTGTTATCGTCTCCCGGACTCGTTCTTGTTTATCATTCTTCCGGTTAAAACAATTGTAGCAGCCGGCAGCGTTCCAGTGTGTGTATCCCGGGCCCCGGAGTCGGCAGTGAACCTCCCACCAAACTACTACCACAAACCCAAACACACCAAAAATCACCAACATCCAACCAAGCAAAACGCTTCCAGTCTGCCAAAAACTCTCTCACCTCAAGAAAAAAAGCCCAGAGGCAAAAAGCCTCGAAGCTAAGCAGCACCAGTAAAAGAATCAACATCATTAGAACAAACATACCGATCAGGAGAAATCTGATAATAAGTAACACCAGAATTCAAATCAATAGCCTGCTGATTAGTATACCAAGCAGAATCACCAGCAACCGAAATACCAGCAATAGCAGTACCGTTACCATCGTAAACCTGCACAGGACCACCAGCAACCACATGCACAACAGCATGGTAGTAGTTCATAGCCATAGTAGGAATCCCCTGAATAACCTCATTAGCAGCTAAAAACCGCCCAGGAGCAACCTCATAAAAAGTATCCATAGAAACATTATTCTTCCGAATAACACTAATAGCAAAGTCCTGATTAGCAGGAGCAGTAACACCAGAAATCACCGCACCATCACCATCATAAATTGGCAAACCACTCAAATTACGAGTATGAATAGTCAAATTAACATTTGTATCTAAATAAGTTCCCGCCTCATCAGCAGCGTGTACACTATCAAACTGTCCGAAAACAGTCATCATTGGCAAAAGCAAAGCCAATACTAAAACCAAGCTCAATTTTTTGCGCTTCATAGTAAATCCCCCATTTGTTCATTGCATCAATAATAACATTACTTTTAAAATTTTATAAATTACCTCATTAAGTATACCAAAAAAAACGCCGTTCACTAAAATGAACGACGATTTTTTTAACTGGCAGTCTTTGCAATCTTGCCTTGTTCGATATAAACGCTCAAAATCCCAATATCAGCAGGGTTAACGCCACTAATACGACTAGCTTGAGCAATTGTCTCAGGATTGATCTTACTTAGCTTCTGAACGGCTTCAGTAGCTAATCCGTTGACCTTAGTATAATCCAATCTTTCAGGGATCTTCTTTGATTCCATCTTCTTGAGACGGTCGATCTTCATTTGTTCCTTCTTGATGTATCCTTCGTACTTGATTTGGATCTCAACTTGTTCCTTCACACGACGATCGACATCAGCGCCACCTTCACCGATCATATCAATGATATCTTGATATTTAACTTCCGGTCTTCTTAAAAATCTAGCAGCTGTGAAGCCATCTTTGAGGCCTTTCAAGCCGAGATTGCTTAAGAATGGTTCAGCCATTTTTGGTGTGATCATGGTATTTTCAAGACGCTTCTTCTCTTTAGCGACGGCATCCCACTTGCTTACAAAGCGGTCATAACGTTCATCAGAAATCAAGCCCAGATCATGACCCAAACCTGTCAAACGGTCGTCAGCATTATCATGACGCAAGATCAAACGATATTCGGCACGACTCGTCAACAAACGGTAAGGTTCGTTAGTTCCTTTAGTTACCAAGTCATCAATCATAACACCGATATAAGCTTGGTCACGACGCAAGATGAATGGATCCTTGCCTTGAACACGTAAAGCTGCATTGATTCCTGCCATGATACCTTGTCCAGCTGCTTCTTCATAACCTGAAGTTCCGTTCATTTGGCCAGCAGTAAAGAGGTTTTTTACGACCTTAGTTTCCATGTTGAGCTTCAATTGCCAAGGTTCAACGACATCATATTCGATAGCATAACCAGGACGCATCAATTGAGCATGTTCAAGTCCAGCAACGGAATGAAGCATCTTCAATTGCACTTCTTCAG
Organism: Companilactobacillus zhongbaensis; assembly: GCF_003946515.1. Lineage (GTDB taxonomy): Bacteria > Bacillota > Bacilli > Lactobacillales > Lactobacillaceae > Companilactobacillus > Companilactobacillus zhongbaensis. The sequence goes on from NZ_RHOM01000023.1 coordinate 1,895, forward strand.
GCATCGATGTCGAGAAGTCACCAACATAAAATTCTTGGGTGTGACGACCTTCTGGCTCTAGGAACAATTGGTGTCTTGGCTTATCAGCGAAACGTACAACTTTATCTTCGATCGAAGGGCAGTAACGAGGACCTACTCCTTCGATGACACCTGAAAACATTGGTGCACGGTCGAGGTTATCACGAATGATACTGTGAGTCGTTCCGTTAGTGTAAGTCATCCAACAAGAAATTTGATCCTTCAAATATTGAGCATCTGGTGTTTCAAATGAGAAATGATTTGGTTCTTTATCACCAGGTTGTTCTTCAGTCTTAGAAAAATCGATCGTACTCTTATTTACACGAGGAGGAGTACCTGTCTTGAATCTAGTAAGCTTAAATCCATGTTTTTCGAGGTCTTCTGATAACTTGATCGAAGGGATCGAGTTGTTAGGACCTGAAGAGTACATCAACTCACCGATGATGATCTTACCACGTGAAGATGTTCCGGCTGTAAGGACTACTGCTTTGGCATGGTATTTTGCTCCAGTACCGGTAACAACACCCTTGCAGACGCCATCTTCGACGATCAATTTTTCAACGATTCCTTGACGTAAAGTTAGATTTGGTTCTTGTTCCAAAGCATCCTTCATAACAATGTGATACATGTTCTTGTCAGCTTGTGCACGTAAAGCACGGACAGCTGGTCCTTTACCAGTGTTCAACATTCTCATTTGAATGTAAGTCTGATCGATATTTTTACCCATTTGACCACCTAAGGCATCGACTTCACGGACGACGATTCCCTTAGCTGGACCACCAACTGATGGATTACATGGCATGAATGCTACCATATCCAAGTTGATCGTGATCAAAAGTGTTTTTTGACCCATTCGAGCTGATGCTAAAGCAGCTTCTGAACCTGCATGTCCTGCACCAACAACGATAACGTCATATGTTTCTGAATCAAATTCCTTAACTTCTACCATTAAGATTCCACCTATTTTCCTAAACAAAATTGTGAGAATAACTGCGTGATCAATTCATCAGGGTAACTGTCACCTGTGATCTCACCTAATTTATCCCAGCAAGCTGTCATGTCGATCTGAACTAGATCGATCGGCATCCCTGCTTCGATTCCTGAAATAACGTCATTTAAGCTTTGTTTAGCTTGACGAAGTAACCCGGCTTGACGGGCACTAGTAATAATAACGTCACTACTGCTGTCTTCAATACCTGCATTGAAGAGTTTGCCGACAGTATCTTTGATCTGATCGATACCATCGTTCTTGATTGCAGAAGTCTCTAACACTATGTCATCAACCTTTAGCTGTTGCACTTGTAGCGGTCGTAACACTGGTGAAAGGTCATTCTTATTAAAAATCACGATCCGACGTTTGTCATGTGTAGCATCTAGCAATTGGATGTCTTCTTCTTCTAATTCGCGAGAAGAATCCAAGACTAAGATGATCAAGTCAGCTTCGTTGATCGCCTTGAGTGATCTTTCGACACCGATTTTTTCAACCTTGTCTTCGGTATCACGAATACCAGCTGTATCGATCAGTTTCAAAGGAACACCGTCGATATTGACGTATTGTTCGACGATATCACGAGTTGTTCCGGCAACGTCCGTTACAATCGCTTTGTCCTCATCAAGTAAACGGTTCAAAAGACTTGATTTACCAACGTTTGGCTTCCCAACGATAGCTGTAGCTAAACCGTGTTGCAAGATCTCGCCACTGTCCGCTGTCTTCAATAATTGGTCGATACTTGCACCAACTGTTTCGGCTTTTTCTAATAACATCTTGGTCGTCATTTGTTCCGTATCGTATTCTGGATAGTCGATATTGACTTCGACTTGTGCCAATGAATCGAGGATCTCTTGACGAAGATTATTGATCAAATGTTCCAAGCTTCCATCTAATTGGTTGACGGCGACTGACATTGCTTTGTCAGTTTTAGCTCGGATCAGATCCATGACTGATTCGGCTTGAGTCAAATCGAGACGTCCGTTCAAAAAGGCTCTCTTAGTGAATTCACCAGGTTCTGCCATTCTTGCTCCGGCACCGATCAATAGTTGTAGCACTTTGTTAGTGGCGACGATACCACCGTGTGTATTGACTTCTAAGACGTCTTCACGTGTGTAAGTCTTTGGTGCACGCATGACTGAGACCATGACCTCATCGACTAATTCTTGCGTTTGTGGGTCGATGATATGGCCGTAGTTGATCGTGTGACTGGCTACTTTCGCCAGATCTTTACCTTTAAAGACCTTCTTGACGATATCAAGAGCTTGATCACCAGACACGCGGACGATGGAAATCCCACCTTCCCCAGGTGGTGTCGAAATCGCTGCGATCGTGTCATATTCCGTTACAGTACTAGGCATAAAGCGTCCCTCCTATTTGTTTTGATTGAATTTTGAGCACAAAAAAAGTGCATAATCCGCCCCTTTGAGACGGAAAAGCACTTTGACTACTTTTCAGTATTTAAATAATTCTACGATATAATAACGACATTTTCTCCAAATGTCAAACAATTACTAACGATGCTTGTAAGCACGTTTCTTAGCTTTTCTGATCTTCCGTTGTCTTTCACGTTCTTGTTCTTCCTTCTCACGCTGTTTACGACGGTATTTGAAAGGATTTTGAAAAGCCAATGTCTGAAGAACTTGGAAAGCGTTAGTTACTACCCAGTAAAGGGTAATAGCTGATGGGAATGTCAATGCTGGGACGAAGATAAAGATCGGCATGATCCAAGTCATCATCTTCGTTGTGGCATTTTGTTGTGGATTAGAAATGCTTGAAATGTAAGTTGAAAGGAATGTAAAGAGGGCAGCCAAGACAGCCATAATGTAGTATGGATCGGCCTTACCTAATTGCATCCAAAGGAAACTACCATTTCTCAATTCAGCTGTCTTGTAGATTGCTTGATAAAGAGCAAACATAACTGGCAACTGGATCAATAAAGGTAAACATCCCGCTACCGGGTTGACCCCAGCCTCACGGTACAACTTTTGAGTTTCCTCACGAAGTTTTTGTTGTGTATCTGTGTCTTTAGCAGAGTACTTTTCTTGTAAAGCCTTCATTTCAGGCTGAATTTCCATCTGCTTGTTCATACTGCGGATCTGGAACCAGTTAAGCGGCAACAAGATGACCCTGATGATAATAGTGAAGATAACGATAGCCCATCCAGCGCTATTACCAGCTAATGAACCTAGCCACAGGATAAATCTTGAGAAGTTCCACAAAACGATGTGGTCCCAAAATCCAGTACTGTTACTAGTAATAGGTTCATTTAGGTTAGAACATCCGGCCAAAACTAGAACGACACTCAGTAGTAATGCTATACCTAAGTATTTCTTTAACCTTTTTTTATTCACTTTTGCACCCATTATTATAATTTTGTATTTAATCTACTATTATTTTACCTAATTTTAGAAGATGTACGATGTTTTTTTTCGTTTCAAACATATCTAATTCTGTAGCATTCTTGCGAGCAATGATCAAAAAGTCGAGCTCGGCAGGAATTTCAGGCTTTAACTCTAGTAGTGATTGTCGGATGTATCGCTTGACCCGATTACGTCCAACAGCTGTATGTGAAACTTTCTTACCTACAGAAAGACCCACCCGAAAATGTTTTTGTTCTGGCTTTTCTATCTTATACAGAACGAAATTACGATTTGCGAACGATTGGCCCTTTGAGTAGACATATTGATATTCGTTTTCTTTTTTAATGCGATAGCTTTTTCTCATATGTCACCTTTAGTCCCACTTGATTCAAAAAAGCAGCTAGCAGGACGCATCGGGATGCCAAGGGTATCCAGATTCCTCATTTGTTTTGTAATAAAAAAAGACCACCAAAAATTAGTGATCCTTCAAAACTAAGCTGATAATACTTTTCTGCCTTTTTTGCGACGTCTTGCAAGAACCTTGCGACCATTACTTGTACTCATTCTCTTCATGAAACCATGGACGCGTTCGCGATGACGCTTCTTTGGTTGAAATGTTCTCTTTGTAGTCATCAATCAAACCTCCTGAATTAATTTATCACTTCTCCAGACAATTGCTTAAACATAATATCATGATTCGCCAAAAAATTAAACAGGGAATTTTGATTTTTTCAATACTATATAGGAAATAAAAGCCCGAGTTATGAACAATTTGGCTCTGTGGATAATTTGTGGACGGAAGTTATTAACATAGTTATCAACAGGTTAGTAAACAGAGTTTTCCGCCGCATAAATTTACTGTGCATTAGTTTTCCACAGGTTTTGGAATTCGGTTTATAAATCTCCCAAAGCCTTATATAAAGGGACTTTGCCTTGTTGATAACTGTGGATAACTGTGTGAATAACTCCATTTCTTAACATTAATCCACAGTTTTCTTACGTTTCTTTTAACAACTTGTTAAGTTAAAATAAATTAAACATATGTTCTGTGGAAAACTATTTTATTGAATGATAAACTTTATTTTGTCTTTTTAGGGGAAAAACTTATCCACAGGTAAAATTTTTAAAGATTGGAGGGGACTTCTTGCAAGAACCTAGTAACTCATCTACAAAAGAATTGAATGATTTTTGGAGCTATTTCACAAATAAAATCAAACAAGAGATCACACCCACTAGTTACTCAACTTGGGTTGAAAGTGCGAAACCACTATATATAAGTGGAAATGACATCCACATTTCCGTTGCCACTAAACTTCATCAAGAATATTGGAAAAGAAATTACGTTAAGAACATCGTGACCGATTCTTATGAATTTAACGGCATTGAACTAAATCCTATTATTGAAAACGAGGAAGATAGGAAAGAACAACAAAATTTGACGGTTGCTAATGACAATAATGTCGGCAGTACAGGCACTGCTGACGATTCAAAACCGATTTTTCAGAATTCACATTTGAATCCGAAATATACTTTTGAATCATTTATCATTGGTGGAGCAAACAAAATGGCACATGCGGCTGCCGTTGCTGCTGCTGGGGAGCCAGGTCAAATTTACAACCCACTATTTATTTATGGTGGGGTGGGTTTGGGTAAAACTCACTTGATGCAAGCTATCGGCCATGAAATGTTGAAAAACAATCCGAATGCGCGCGTCAAATACGTCACTAGCGAAACTTTCGCCAATGACTTTATCAACTCTATTCAGACCAGAACTCAAGAAGAATTTAGACAAGAGTATCGAAGCGTCGACCTACTACTGATCGACGATATCCAATTTTTCGCTGAAAAAGAGGGAACTCAAGAAGAGTTTTTCCATACCTTCAATAAACTTCATGAGAATAACAAACAGATCGTTCTAACATCTGATCGCCTACCTAATGAAATACCAAAGTTGCAGGAAAGATTAGTTTCTCGCTTTAAGTGGGGACTATCCGTTGACATTACCGCTCCGGATCTAGAAACTAGAATCGCAATTTTGCGTAATAAAGCTAAGGCGGAAAAATTAGAAATACCTGATGATACGCTGTCCTACATCGCTGAACAGATCAACACTAACGTCCGTGAACTAGAGGGAGCTTTGCTTCGAGTTCAGGCTTATTCAACGATGAAGAACGCCGACATCAATAAGTCGATTGCTGCAGATGCCTTAAAAGCACTGAAGCTTTCTCGCGCCAAAAATGGCTTGACCGTAAGTACTATCCAAAATAAAGTCGCTAAGTATTACCATGTTTCAATTGCTGACCTTAAAGGAAAGAAACGTGTTAAAACCATCGTATTGCCGCGTCAAATCGCAATGTATTTATCAAGAGAATTAACAGATCGCTCACTTCCACAAATTGGAATGGAGTTCGGTGGCAAGGACCATACGACTGTAATGCACTCCTGTGATAAAATAACCGAGTTAGCTCTAAAAAATGACGACGTCAAACAAGCAATCGGTGAATTAAGAGATGAACTGAAAAATTAACATGTGCATAACTTTTTAAAAAATAAGGAGTTATCCACACCTGTTAATAACATGGAGTTTTCAACAGCCATCTAAGCTGAAGATAGTTTTCCACAGAATCAACAGGGCCTACTACTGCTTCTATCTCTATATTAATTAATTAAAAGGGGAAGTAACGACAATGAAATTCTCAATAGATCGTAGTAAATTCGTTAATCAGACTAATAATGTCCAACGTGCTATTTCAAGTAAAACCACAATTCCAATTCTTACAGGAATGAAATTAGACTTAGCAGAAAATGGTTTAACCATCACTGGTAGTAATTCTGATATTTCAATCACTGCATTCATTTCACAAGAAGATGCTGACAATGATCTAGTAATTGAAAGCACTGGTTCGATCGTTCTACCAGCTAAATTTTTTAATGAAATTATTAAAAAGCTACCTGGAGACAACTTCAATTTAGAAGTCCTAGATAACAATCAAACATTGATCACATCGGGAGTTTCTGAATTTACTATCAATGGACTAGATGCCAATAACTATCCACATCTACCAGAAGTTGAAGCAGCAGATCAACTAACTTTCCCAACTGACTTATTCAAAGAAGTAGTTGGACAAACAGTAATCGCAGTTTCAACACAAGAAAGTAGACCAGTCCTAACAGGTGTTAACTTCGTCATCAACCAAGACGGCTTAACATCAGTAGCGACAGATAGCCATCGTCTAGCACAAAGAAAAATCGACATCACCAGCGATGAAGAGTACAACTTGATCATCCCAGGAAAAAGTTTGACTGAATTAACAAGAACCATCAGTGATTCAGTAAAAGAAATCAAAATGTCGATCTCAGAAAATCAAGTACTATTCAGTTTTGACAATGTAATGTTCTACTCAAGACTATTAGACGGAAGATATCCAGAAACAGACCGTCTAATACCAGAAGATTCCAGCACAAAACTAACCTTCGACTCATCAAACCTACTAGCATCAGTAGAACGTGCCTCACTACTTTCCCACGAAAGCAGAAACAACGTCATCAAGCTAGTAATCAAAGCCGAAGACAAAAAAGCCACACTATTCGGAAACTCACCAGAAGTCGGAACAGTTGAAGAAGCACTAGACTTCAACAACTTAGAAGGAGAAGACTTAGAAATTTCCTTCAACCCTGACTACTTAAAAGATGCCTTAAGATCATTCGGAGGTAGCACCGAAATAGAAATGAGCTTCACATCAGCACTACACCCATTCACGATCAGACCGGTAGAAAACAAGGACAATTTTGTTCAGTTGATCACGCCTGTTAGAACGTTTTAGAGGGATTTTAAATAGAAAAAAAGGCAAACACGGTTAAGTGTTTGCCTTTTTTGATGGTTTTGATTTTGAACATTGGTTTGAGCTGGGATTTTTGGTGGAGGTTGATTCCCGGTCCTGCGGGGGTTCCGGGAATTGCGCCGTGGAACGCTGCGGACCCACGCGGCTGACGGCGAATTCCCTCCACCCCCACAGGACCTAAGTGGGAAGTAAACTCTTCTTTTTGTGGGGGTACGGTACTTATCTTTTCTTGCTTAGATTGCTTTGAATGGGGGAGTTGTACCTAATTTTGGTTCGTTCCTAGGATTCTGTCTTCACGATCTATCTCGTCAATTTTGGTTAACTTGAAAATCTAAAGACAAAACTAAAAAGGTCAATTTAGTATTGTGGATAACTTTTGAATTCAAGCAAAACTCTAAAAAGGGTTGTCTGTGGACAAAAAAACAGGATATTCAGTTATCAACATGTGGATAATGATAACTGAATATCCATGTTTATCTCGGAGTGAAACGACGAGCCCTCGCGGCAGCGAAGATCGTAGAGCTCAAATAGGAACGAAATAGCAACAATAACCGTCAGGAATCAAAATAAGCAGAGCGAAGTCCTGCGCACCGAGAAAAAAATAGGAGCACAAAAACAAGAAAGGTTAGCAAAAATAAATAGGAAGCACCTATTCCCCCTCAACGACCAAAGAGGGATATTTAAACTAACTTAGACGGAGGGGCCCGGGATACACACCTCAGCCGCCAAATTATTCTTAGCGATTTATCGCTTAGAATAAGACTCGTATTGGAGATGTCCGAGTGGTCTTCTCGGATAGCTTCAATCGATGTCGGCAGCGTTCCAGTGTGTGTATCCCGGGCCCCGGAGTCGGCAATCAACCACCCAACCAAAATATCACCTCATATTATTACTTACCAAAATACTCTCATTCAAATATGCTACCGTTATTTTTTTCTCTCAGTGCTTTTCGACTAGTTTTAATATCCCAGTACCAGATAACCCCAAAAATCGCTCTCATCGCTCAAAAACACCCTTTAATTTGTTTTTTAACTAAAAAACAACTATAATATAGAATATGTCATTAATGGATAAATCTAATAAATAGGGTGTTAAAATGTCGCAAAAAATCATGATTGAGACTGAATTTATTACAGTAGGACAATTTTTAAAGGAAGTCGGTATTATTGCTACCGGTGGCCAAGCAAAATGGTATTTGCGTGAAAATTCGATCACTGTAAATGGCGAACCTGAAAATCGTCGTGGTAAGAAGCTTCACAAGGGCGATAAGATCGTTGCAGAAGACCAAACTTTTGAAATTGAATAGTGTTTCTTGTTCATAAGAGATCTTGAGCTTCAAAATTATCGCAATTATGAATCTTTAAAGACGAGTTTCTCGCCAAACATCAATGTTTTTTTGGGACGAAACGCTCAAGGTAAGACGAACTTATTAGAGGCTATGTATTTTTTAGCTTTGACCAGAAGTCATAGAACGTCCAATGACAAGGATTTAATTAGATGGGGAAGTGATTTTGCTAGGATTTCAGGAACGGTTATCAAGGATAATTCCAGCCGCTTGAAGATGAATTTAGTTATTAGCAAATCAGGTAAGAAAGCAAGATTAAATAATCTCGAGCAACGTAAGTTATCAAGTTATATTGGTAATCTAAACGTTGTTTTGTTTTCACCGGAGGATTTGTCGATTGTTAAAGGCAATCCCACAGTACGTCGGAAATTTGTCGACATGGAATTTGGTCAAATTTCTTCGCAATATTTAAAGACAGTCAGTCAATTTCGGACTGTTCTCAAACAAAGAAATGTCTATCTCAAAAAATTACAACATCATGAGACGAAAGATTTAGTCTATCTTGATGTTTTATCAGATCAACTTGCAGCTTATTGTGCAGAAGTAATACACACACGTTTAACTTTTTTACAGAGGCTGCAAGTTTTTATTGAGAAGATCCATGCCAAGATAACTGAAAACCAAGAAGTTTTACAACTTCAATATAGTAGCTTTTTTAATGCCGAAGGTATGGATGTGGAGTCGATCTACAACCTATACAAAGAGACATATAAGAAGAACTACCGCAAAGAGATTTTGCGTGGGGTCACTTTATTTGGTCCTCACAGGGATGATATTAAATTCTTAGTTAATGATAAAAACGTTCAAGACTTCGGCTCACAAGGGCAGCAGCGTTCTGTTGCTTTGAGTCTGAAGTTGGCCGAGGTCGAGTTGATCAAAGAAGAAGTCGGAGATTATCCAATATTACTGTTGGATGATGTTTTATCAGAACTAGATCATAAGCGACAGACACATCTTTTGTCGTCGATCGGTTCCAGTATCCAAACTTTCATAACTACAACGTCACTTGATGATGTTGACCAAACTTTGATTAAAGATCCTAATGTTTTAAAGATTATTGACGGAAATATTAAACAGGAGGAAATTTAATGGCTGAAAACAGCAAAGAACAAGAATTAGAGAAAAAAGAAAAACTAGCTGAAGAATATGACGCCAGTCAAATCCAAGTCCTCGAAGGGCTCGAAGCTGTTCGTAAGAGACCTGGTATGTATATCGGATCTACTAGTGGCCAAGGTTTACACCATCTAGTATGGGAAATTATCGATAATGGTATTGATGAAGCCCTCGCTGGTTTCGCTACGAAGATCGAAGTTACGGTTGAACCAGACAACTCGATCACCGTTACTGATGATGGTCGTGGTATTCCTATCGATATCCAAAAGAAGACAGGTAAGCCTGCTCTAGAAACTGTTTTTACGATCCTGCATGCCGGTGGTAAATTCGGTGGTGGCGGATACAAGGTATCTGGTGGACTTCACGGTGTTGGTGCTTCTGTTGTTAATGCCTTAAGTAGTGAATTGGATGCAGTCGTTACTCGTGGCGGTAAGAAATACGGGATCGACTTTGAAAAAGGTAAAGTTAAACACGCTATGCACGAAGTCGGTGAAGCCGGCGAATTCGATCATGGTACACGTGTCCATTTCGTTCCTGATCCAGATATTTTCACTGATACTACTGTTTATGATGATAAAACTCTTACGACAAGAATCCGTGAATTAGCTTTCTTAAATAAGGGACTTAAACTTACATTTACTGACAAACGTCAAGATACTGCTGAGAAATTAGTCTTCCACTATGAAGGTGGTATTAAGAGTTATGTCGAATTTTTGAATAAAGGTAAAGAGACTTTATTCGATGAACCAATCTACCTTGAAGGCGTTCAAGATGGTATTACCGTTGAAGTTGCTATGCAATATGTTGACGAATATCACACTAACTTGATGACTTTCGCTAATAACATTCACACCTATGAAGGTGGTACTCACGAAGTTGGTTTCAAGACTGCTTTGACACGTGTTATTAACGATTACGGTCACAAGAACAAGCTTTTGAAGGAAAATGAGAAGCTTTCTGGTGAAGACGTGCGTGAAGGGATGACTGCGGTCGTTTCTGTTAAGCACCCAGACCCACAATTCGAAGGTCAAACTAAGACTAAATTAGGAAACTCCGATGCAAGAACTATTACTGATCGCTTATTTAGTGAGCATTTCATGAAGTTCTTGATGGAGAACCCACAAGTCGCTAAGAAGATCGTTGAAAAAGGTACTCTTGCTACTAAGGCTAGATTAGCTGCTAAACGTGCTCGTGAAGTGACAAGAAAGCAAAATGGTCTAGAGATCAGTAATTTGCCTGGTAAGTTAGCCGATAACTCCAGTAAAGATCCTGAGATCTCAGAACTATTTATCGTCGAGGGTGATTCTGCCGGTGGTTCTGCTAAAACTGGTCGTTCACGTTTGACACAAGCTATTTTGCCTATCAGAGGTAAGATCTTAAACGTTGAAAAAGCTTCAATGGATAAGATCTTGGCTAACGAAGAAATCAGAACTTTGTTTACAGCTATGGGAACTGGTTTTGGTGAAGACTTCGATATCGCCAAAGCTCGTTACCACAAGATCATTATTATGACCGATGCCGATGTCGATGGTGCCCACATTCGGACACTACTTTTGACATTGCTTTACAGATACATGAGACCAGTCGTTGATGCAGGCTACGTTTACATCGCTAAGCCACCTTTGTATCAAGTTAGACAAGGTAAGATCATGAAATACCTTGATACTGATAAGGAAAAAGACGACTTGATCGCACAATTGCCAGCTAAACCTGAACCTAAGATCCAACGTTACAAGGGTCTTGGTGAAATGGATGCTGACCAATTATGGGAAACAACTATGGATCCTGAGAAGAGAAGACTTGATCGTGTTCAACTCGATGATGCAGTTGCCGCAAATCAAATTTTTTCAATGTTGATGGGTGACAAGGTTGCTCCTAGACGTGAATTTATTGAAGACAATGCTCGTTACGCTGAAGTTGATTATTAGAAGGGGAGGGGACTAATTTAAATGGACGATAGAAGAATTGAAAATGTCAATTTAACGGAAGTCATGAAGAAGTCTTTCGTTGACTATGCTGCCAGTGTTATCGTATCTCGTGCTCTTCCTGATGTACGTGATGGTTTGAAGCCAGTTCACCGTCGTATCCTTTACGGTATGAATGAACTAGGTGTTACACCTGACAAGCCATATAAGAAGAGTGCTCGTTTCGTTGGGGACATCATGGGTAAATATCACCCCCATGGTGACTCAGCTATTTACGAATCAATGGTAAGAATGGCTCAGGACTTTAGTTATCGTTATCCATTAGTTGATGGACATGGTAACTTTGGTTCGATCGATGGTGATCCTCCTGCTGCTATGCGTTATACCGAAGCACGTATGAGTAAAATGGCCGTTGAAATGTTGCGAGACATCAACAAAGATACTGTTGACCTCGTACCTAACTACGATGGTGAAGAAAAAGAACCAATGGTCTTGCCTGCTAGATTCCCTAACTTACTAGTTAACGGAGCTACTGGTATCGCCGTTGGTATGACTACTAATATTCCATCACATAACTTAAAAGAAGTTATCGATGCTTTACACATTTTGATGAGAAATAAAGAAGCAACTATTGCTGATTTGATGAAAATCTTGCCTGGTCCTGATTTTGCCACTGGTGGTATTATCATGGGACGTTCAGGTATTAGACGTGCTTACGAATCAGGTAAAGGTACAATTACTTTACGTGCCAAAGTTGATGTAGTAACGAAGAAGAGTGGCGCTGAACAAATTATCGTGACCGAACTTCCATACATGGTCAACAAGGCTGTTTTAGTTGAAAGAATTGCTGATCTTGCACGTGAAAAGAAAATCGAAGGTATCACCGATCTAAATGATGAATCAGACCGTGAAGGTATGCGGATCGTTATCGACGTTAGACGTGATATGTCAGCTTCCGTTATTTTGAATAACTTGTACAAGTTGACGCAACTTCAAATTTCTTACGGTATCAACATGGTGGCAATCGTTGGTAAGACACCTAAGGTACTTTCATTGAAGCAAGTCTTACTTGAATACTTGAAACATCAAGAAGTAGTTATTCGCAGAAGAACTGAATACGATTTGAGACGTGCTGAAGCGCGGGCTCACATCCTTGAAGGTTTAAGAATCGCTTTGGATCACATCGATGAGATCATCAAGATCATCCGTGGTTCACAAACATCTGCCATTGCTAAACAAACTTTGATGGACAACTTCAAATTATCAGACAAACAATCACAAGCTATCTTGGACATGCGTTTGGTACGTTTGACAGGTTTGGAACGTGAAAAAGTCGAATCCGAATATCAAGAATTGTTAGTGAAAATTGCTGACTACAAAGATATCTTGGCTACACCAGAACGTGTCGACAAGATCATCTATGATGAATTGCTTGATATCCAAGATAAATTTGGTGATGAACGTCGGACAGAGATCCGTGCTAGTGAGATCACTAACATCGAAGATGAAGATCTGATCGAAGAAGAGAACATCTTAGTTGTCTTGACTCACAACGGATACATCAAGCGTTTATCTGCTGATGAGTTCCGCGTGCAAAATCGTGGTGGTCGTGGTATCCAAGGGATGGGTGTTCATGATGATGACTTCATTGAACAAATGATCTACACATCGACCCATGACCGTCTGCTATTCTTTACTAATACTGGTAAAGTTTATCGGACAAAAGGTTACGAAGTCCCAGAATACGGACGGACAGCCAAAGGTATCCCGGTCATCAACTTGTTGAACATTGAAAAAGGCGAAAAGATCCAAACTGTTATCAACGTCGATAAAGATGTTGATACGAAGAACTCGTTCTTATTCTTTGTTACGAAACAAGGAACAGTTAAACGGACAGCCGTTGAAGACTTTGCCAACATTAGACACTCAGGCCTTCGTGCAATCGCTCTGAGGGATGAAGATGAGTTGATCAATGTCTTTATGACTGATGGCGATAAAACCATTCTCATCGGAACTCACAAGGGTTACGCCGTAACCTTCAGTGAGACTGATGTTCGTCCAATGGGAAGAACAGCTGCCGGTGTTCGCGGTATCAAGTTACGTGAAGAAGACTACGTAGTAGGTTCTTCGATCCTTGAACCAGAACAAGAAGTCCTTACGATCTCCGAAAACGGATATGGTAAGAGAACAGCAGCAGGCGAGTATCCAGTCAAAGGACGTGGTGGAAAAGGTATCAAGACTGCCAACGTAACCGAGAAGAATGGACCAATTGCCGGAGTAACTTCCGTCAATGGGGATGAAGACATCATGCTCGTTACTAACACAGGTGTCATGATCAGATTCGACGTCAACAACGTATCGCAAACTGGTCGGGCAACCTTAGGTGTTAGATTGATCAAGGTCGATGATGATGCAGTAGTTTCTACTATTACTAAGATCGACCACGAAGATGAAGAAGAATCAGATGATAACTCTGAAACAACTTCACCAGACAACCAAACAAATAACGATGAAGCAAACAGTTCTACTGAGGAAACTTCTGAAGAAACAACTGATGAAACTTCATCAAATGATGCTCCTGAAAACAATAGTGATTCAGATTCAAATGATTCTGAATAATTGAAGATAAAAAAGTCGTTTCTGCGTAATATGAAATGTATCGGTTTGGTACACGTCAGGCGGAACGATTTTTTTATTTGAAAAAACAGCTAGAATTCAAGGAGGGTTTATGGTAAACTCTAACATTGTGAGTATAAAATGAAGATAATTTATACTCCTTGTCCTTTAACTAGGACCATTAGACCATAAGGAGGTGCACAGTCATGGCAGAAACACGCTACGAGATCACATACATCATCAAGCCTGATATCGAAGAAGAGGCTAAAAAGACTCTTATTGATCGTTACGACAAGATCCTTACAGATAACGGTGCTAAGATCATTGACTCAAAAGACTGGGAAAAGAAACGTTTAGCATACGAAATTGCTAACTATAAAGAAGGTATTTATCACATCATTAACTTAAATACCGAAGATGATACTGCATTGAACGAATTTGATCGTCTTTCAAAATTCGACGACAACATTCTACGTGCAATGACAATTAGACGTGAAGACTAATTTGTTTCACGTGAAACATTTTTAAGGAGGCAGACCTATGATTAACAGAGTAGTTTTAGTCGGACGCCTGACACGTGATCCCGAACTTAGATATACTGCTAACGGAGCTGCAGTTGCGTCATTTACTGTAGCAGTTAACAGACAATTTACTAACGCTCAAGGTGAACGTGAAGCTGACTTCATTAACTGTGTTATTTGGAGAAAAGCTGCTGAGAACTTTGCTAACTTTACACGTAAAGGTTCTCTAGTTGGTGTTGATGGCCGTGTTCAAACACGTTCATATGAAAACCAACAAGGAAACCGTGTCTATGTTACCGAAGTAGTTGTTGAAAACTTCTCACTTTTGGAATCGAAGTCTGAAAGTGAAAGAAGAGCTGCACATGAAGGCTCTTCAAGTAACAACAATAACAACAGTTTCCAACCTTCAAATCAACAAAATAATAGTCAGTCTCCATTTGGAAATAACAGTAACAACAATAGCAACAATAATAGTACGAATAATAATCAATCTAACAATTTCAACAACAATTCAAATTCTGACAATAATAACTCTGATCCATTTGCTCAAAATGGAAGTTCAGTAGATATTTCAGATGATGACTTGCCGTTCTAAAAATTTACGAAGGGAGAAATTACTATGGCCCAACAAAGAAGAGGCGGACGTAGAAGACGTAAAGTTGACTTCATCGCTGCTAACCATATCGAATACATCGATTACAAAGACACTGACCTATTGAAGAGATTTATCTCAGAACGTGGTAAGATTTTACCAAGACGTGTTACAGGTACAAGTGCTAAGAACCAAAGAAAGCTTACAATTGCTATTAAGAGAGCAAGAATTATGGCTTTGCTTCCATTCGTTGCTGAAGACTAATGGTTTTGGTTTTATATATTAAGACTACATTTTGAGATGTGGTCTTTTTTTGTGCTTTGGTTTTTGGTTTTGATGATGGTTTGTGTTTGATTTTTGTGGTGGTTGTTGTTTGTGTTGGTGGTTCACTGCCGGTTCTGCGGGAGGTTCCGGAAATTTCGCCGTGGAACGCTGTGGACGTCGATTGAAGCTATCCGGGAAGTTTACCCGGACATCTCCAATACGAGTCTTCTTCTAAGCTCCTTCGTCGCTAGGAATTTCACAGCTGACGGCGAATTTCCTCCACCTCCCGCGGAACCTAGGTTTGTACCATCAATCCTGTTTGGGTGGGATACGGTACTTATTTTTATCTCAGTATGTTGTTTTGGGTTTTGCTCCGGTTTCTATCCTTTCTTCGGTCCTAGGAGCTTGGTCTCTATTCCTATCTGGTTGATTTTTCTTTTTGCTTTTCATCGGTTACTATTTTGTTTGGTTATTCTATTTGGCTCTTTTACTCGCTTCTTCGTCGCTTGTAAAAATCGCGGTGGTGGATCCTGTGCTTCCTCTTTTTTGAATGGAAATAATATTTGGTAACTATACGTGATTCGATTTTTTAGTTTGTATTTTTTCCTTTTGGATGATTGAATTCGTTATTAATTAAGAGTGTTCTATTTTTGATGTTAGCTGATATTTAATTGGATAGAAGAATCCATTTTTTCGTTGCATGGTTTTGATGTGGCACGTGGATTTTATCTGATTTTGTTTTATTTTTCGTTCTTCACTCCTGTTGTTGGGTCGTGTTTCTTCTATTTTATTTATTCCCCTAATAACAGTGAGGTGAGAGGCTAGCTGTGATAAAATTAGAGGGTATATTAAAAGGGGAATTGATATGAAAAATATAAGATATAACCTTCGATATTTCCTCTCTCGAGTTGATCATTCGACTCAATTGACGGCTGCGTCGTTGATTGTTATGTTGATTTCAATTTTTATTGTGGGCATCATTCACGGAGAAGTGAGTGGTTATATACAAGCTTTACTTGTAGTGATTTCTTTGATCCTATTTGTTTACTTGTTCCTACTTCTGGGGGAGAAAGCCGGAAAATATACTACTGATTTGCAATACCGGATCGATCGGGGTACTGATAATAGTTTTGTTGAGTATCCGCTTGGTATTTTGCTATATGATGAGGACCGTCAGGTTCAGTGGGTTAATCCTTATTTTGTTGAGAAGACTGGTTTGGAACCTATTTATAGTATGAATATCGCTGATATTTCTCCGGATCTGCTTTCCTTTGTTACTTCTGATGAGGAAGAGGATTCTGAGCATGGTAGTAGCAAGACTATCAAGATTGGTCATAAGTATTACTTGGTTCAAGTTCAACGTGAGTTGCGGGTGATTTATTTGTTTGAGATCACGCAATACTCGGAAATGGAAAATCGTTACGAGAATAATCGTTCTGTTATTGGACAAGTTTATTTGGATAATTATGCAGAGATCACTCAGTCGATGAGCGATCGCGATATTTCTAATTTGGACAATTACCTTACTAATGAATTAACGAATTGGGCTACACGTGGAAAGATGTTTTTGAAGCGGATCGATGATGACCACTTTTTCATCTTGGCTTATTCAGGAAAGCTTTTTGCCTCTGAGGAAAAAGGTTTTAAGGTGCTTGATACGATTCGTGAATATACTTCCCAACAAAATGTTCCTTTGACTTTGAGTATGGGATTTTCTTACGGTGTTGATGACCTGTCCGTTCTTAGTGAAGAGGCTCAGAAGAATCTGAACTTGGCACTGGGACGTGGTGGTGATCAAGTTGTTGTCCGTGGAATTGGCGAGAAAGCTCGCTTCTACGGTGGCAATACCGATCCGATGGAGAAGAGAACTCGTGTCCGTGCACGGATGATCAGTGAAGCTCTCCAAGAGCTTTTGAAGGATAGTGACCAAGTTATTGTTATGGGTCATAATCATCCTGATATGGATGTTATTGGTTCTTC
The DNA here is from genome assembly GCF_003946515.1 of Companilactobacillus zhongbaensis. Lineage (GTDB taxonomy): Bacteria > Bacillota > Bacilli > Lactobacillales > Lactobacillaceae > Companilactobacillus > Companilactobacillus zhongbaensis. The sequence goes on from NZ_RHOM01000023.1 coordinate 19,462, forward strand.
ATTAGGTATCCGTCGAATCGCTGCGATGAACAACACGCCATGTAAGATCGTTATCGATCGTAAGTCGTTGCACACCGACGTTGCTCGTTTGCTCGACTTGATTGAAAAAGAAGATCCAGAAGCTAATAAGGATATTATTTCTTCTGAAGAATCCAACAATATCGTGACACCAAATACTTTGATCGTGATGGTCGATCTTTCCAAACAAAGTATTTCGATCAATCCGAAATTGTTCGATCAAGGATCTGACAAGATCGTGGTTATCGATCATCATAGACGTGGGGAAGAGTTCCCAGAAAATCCTATGTTGATCTACATCGAACCTTATGCATCATCAACTAGTGAGTTGATCACTGAAATGCTCGAGTATCAACCTAAGAATAAGAAGTCGATCGATAAGTTTGAAGCTACAGCAATGCTAGCTGGTATTACCGTCGATACGAAGTCCTTCTCGCTTAGAACTGGTACGAGAACTTTCGATGCTGCTAGTTACTTGCGGTCAGTGGGTGCCGATGAGACCTTGATCCAAGAACTGCTCAAAGAAAACATTAATTCGTTCATCGAGCGAAACCATTTGATTGAATCTATCTTGATGGTACGAGATAATATGGCTGTTTGCTCTGGCGAAAATGACAAGTCTTATGATCCTGTCATCGTCGCTCAAGCTGCAGATACCTTATTGTCACTTAATGGGGTGGAAGCTTCATTCGTAATTAGTAAACGTCCTGATGGTCGAGTAGGAATTTCTGCTCGTAGTTTAGGAAAAGTAAACGTCCAAGTCATCATGGAAAAAATGGGTGGTGGTGGTCACTTGTCTGATGCTGCTACACAAATTTCTGATGTGACTGTTGAAGAAGCTCGCGACCAATTGGTCGAAGTTTTAACTAATCTAGAAAACAAAAAGTAAACGGAGGGCTATACTGTGAAAGTTATCTTTATCGAGGATGTAAGAGGAAAGGGTAAACGTGGTGAGATTAAAAATGTCGCCGACGGTTACGCTCAAAACTTTTTAATTAAAAATCACAAGGCTATCGAAGCCACAAAATCAAATATGGCAACATTGAAAGCAGAACAAAATCGTGAGGAAAAAGATTACGAAGCTGAACTTGCTGCTGCCAAAGATACAAAGACAAAAATCGAAGACGACAAAACTGTTGTTGAGATTCCAGCTAAGGCCGGAACTGATGGTCGGCTTTTTGGATCAGTGACAACTAAGAAGATTGCTGAAGAATTGAACAAACAATTCGGTATCAAAGTTGATAAGCATAAGATGAGTCTAGGTGAAGGTGCCAAAGCTCTAGGTTACGTTAACGTTCCAGCAAAGATTTTTGACACAGTTGAAGCAGTCATTCGAGTACATATCGTTGAAAAGAAGTAGGTAACAAATGAATAATGATATAACTAGGATCCCACCTAACGATCGTGAAGCTGAGCAAGCGGTCTTAGGTGCGGTCTTTCTTAGTAAAGATGCGTTGACGGAAGCAATGGAGTACTTGGAACCGGAAGACTTTTATCAACATGCTAATCAATTAGTTTTTCAAGCGATGGTCACCATCAATGAAGTTGACGATGGTCCTGTCGATGCCGTGACGATCCAAGATGAATTGAACCGGACGAATCATTTGGAAGATGTTGGGGGCTTACCTTACATCGCTAACTTAGCAAATGCCGTGCCAACGGCTGCACATACTGAGTACTACGCCAAGATTGTTAAGCAAAAGTCAGTCTTGCGTAGCTTGATCAATGCAGCTACTAATATCGTTAATCGAAGCTTTGATGAAAATGAAGACCTCGACTCGATCATCGATGCCTCAGAGCGTGAGATCATGGATGTTTCCGAAAACAGATCTCATCAAGGCTTCCGTAAGATCAGCGATGTTGTTAAGTCATCATTTGCTGAGATCCAAAAACTTTATGACCAAGATACTGACGTTACTGGTCTCTCAACTGGTTATAAAGATCTCGATGCGATGACAACTGGCTTGCATCCGGATGAGCTGATCATTTTAGCTGCTCGTCCTGGTGTGGGTAAGACTGCTTTCGCATTGAACCTAGTCGAAAATGCCGCAATGAAGAGTAACGCAACTGTTGCGATGTTCTCCCTAGAAATGAGTGCTGAGTCCTTGATCAACCGGATGCTTTGTTCAACTGGTTCGATCGATGCTAACGCTCTAAGAACTGGTCAATTGGATGAAAACCAATGGGGCAGTTTGGTCGTAGCAATGGGTAATTTAGCTGATTCAGATGTTTATATTGATGACACCCCAGGTGTCAAGATGGCTGAGATCCGTTCAAAATGCCGTCGTCTTGAAAAAGAACAAGGCAAAGTAGACTTAGTTGTCGTCGATTACTTGCAGCTGATCGAAGGAACAGGGCAAGAAAACCGACAACAAGAAGTTTCAGTTATCTCACGTAATATGAAAAAATTAGCTAAAGAATTACATTGTCCGATCATCGCATTATCACAGTTATCTCGTGGGGTGGAAGCTCGACAAGATAAACGACCAATGCTTTCCGACTTGCGTGAATCTGGATCGATCGAGCAAGATGCCGATATCGTTTCCTTCCTTTATCGTGACGATTACTATCGTGATGAAGACGAAGATGGAAACAGTGAACCAGAGGATCAAGAAGACCAAGACGTTGGTGAAGTAGAAGTAATTATTGCAAAAAACCGTTCAGGTCCGCGTGGTACGGCTAAACTATTATTTGTTAAGTCGTATAATAAGTTTTCTTCAATCGCGAATATTCCAGAAAATTAATAGTATAGGTGGATAAGAAATGACAACTGTTGTAGTAGTAGGTACCCAATGGGGCGACGAAGGTAAAGGTAAAATAACTGATTATTTTAGTGGCGAAGCTAACATCATTGCTCGTTACCAAGGCGGAGACAATGCCGGTCATACATTAAATATTGACGGTCAAGTCTACAAATTGAGATCAGTTCCTTCAGGTATTTTGTACTCTGATAAGACAAGTATTATTGGAAATGGCGTAGTTTTAAATCTTGAATCATTACTCGAAGAATTAAACCGCTTACATGAACAAGGCGTAGATACTTCAAACTTGAAGATTTCAAACCGTGCTCACTTGATCATGCCTTATCATATTAAGTTAGACAAATTACAAGAAGCTTCTAAGGGAGATTCTAAGGTCGGTACGACTAACCGAGGCATAGGACCGACCTATATGGACAAATCAGCGCGCGTAGGGATCAGAATGGCTGATATCCTTGATAAAGAGCTATTTAGAGACCTTCTTAAGGACGCTCTTGACCAAAAGAACGAATTATTTACTAAGATCTACGATTCAGAACCAATGGACTTTGATGACATTTTTGAAAAATATTATGACTTTGGTCAACAAGTTAAAGATCGTGTTATCGACACATCAGCTTACTTGAACAAAGAATTGAAGAAGGGACAAAATGTCCTTTTTGAAGGTGCTCAAGGAATCATGCTCGATATTGACCATGGTACTTATCCATTCGTAACATCTTCAAATCCAGCTGGTGGTGTAACAACAGGTGCCGGTGTCGGTGCTCCATTGATCGACAAGGTAATCGGTGTCGTTAAGGCTTATACATCTAGAGTTGGTGCTGGTCCATTCCCAACAGAACAAAACAACGAGATCGGTGACTTCCTCCGTGATGCAGGTCACGAATACGGAACAGTTACACACCGTCCACGTCGTGTGGGCTGGTTAGATACAGTTGTCCTTAAACATTCATGTAATGTTTCTGGTGTAACTCATCTATCATTGAACTGTTTAGATGTTCTAACAGGTTTGGATGAAATCAAAGTTTGTGTAGGATACGACTACAATGGTAAACTAATTGACGAGTACCCAGCAAACTTGAACTTACTAGCAAAATGCAAACCAGTTTATAAGACATTCAATGGCTGGAAAGAAGACATTACTCAAGTTAAGAGTATGAATGAATTACCAGATACTGCTAAGGCATACTTGGAATTCCTTAAAGAAGAACTTGATGTCGAATATGCAACAATCTCAGTTGGCCCAGATCGTGACCAAACAATCATCGTAAATGATGTGTGGAAATAATAAAAAAATTTCCCGGGAAATATAAAAAGAGACATCTTCAATTATTTTGAAGATGTCTCTTTTATTTTGTTAAACGATTAGAATGAATACCTGTTTGTAAGTGGGTGAATTTAGCAGTATTACGGTTGTAAGTTAACGTATAATAGTAGCTATGATCATCATCGATCTGCTTGATAAATATCCGAGAATATCGAGGAACGTCGGAAACTTCATACCCTGTGATAGCAAAATTGGTCAATCGTGAATTAGCATGTTTGGCTAACTGATACAATCCTTGGTTAGATTTATCTCCATCCAATCCGATGTTGATGGCAATTTGGTTGAAATCTCCTGGAATAGCATTCTGATTAGATATCAATCCTGAGTTGATGATGGCAGTTCTTAATTCTTGGGTAAAGGATTTAGAATCTTTAATGCCATCTTTACCAACCTTAACATCCTTGATCAAAAATTCAGGCGGATATTTGTTAGATTTTTTACCAACGTATTTGGAAGTCTTAATTTGTTCTTTCTGATAGTGGAGGATGTATCTGTAACTAACAATGGTTTTAGTATCATTGTATTGATTACAACTGATGGTGAAATATTTACCTGAATGATCTCGTCCAAAATTTAATAAGCTGATTGAATAAATGTATTGGTGAGGTTGCTTCTTAACTTTTTTATTCAATTCGGTCTGCTGATCTTTGGATAAAAAATATAGTTTGTGGTTTTCCTTGAAAGACTGGTTCATGTCTTCAACCATATTAATGACTCGCTCTTTTTCTGATTCGGAGTTTTTCACATCCGTATTGATTCCTTTAGGAGTTACTCCACGGTCAACGTTGTTCGGATCCACTATCAGTGAAAAAGGAATCGTTATTTGGGAGATGGCATTAACAGTTTTTGTTCGTGAATCGAAGAAGTTGAAAGAGTAAATAACTCCAACGATGATGATGATGATCAGCAAAGTGATGATCCAGCCTATTTGTTTTTTAGTTAAATTTTTCAAGATATTCCACCTTTACAGATAAGATATTCTACTATATATATAGTATACGAAAGAAATAAATTCTACGGGGAAAATAATGAAAGATAAGAAAGATTTACGAAACGACAGTAAAATAGCTTCACGGTTTTTGATTGTTGCCAAAGTAGTAGCTATCATCACTGCAGTGGTGTTCTTTATTACCTTGTCATTTGGAACCGTGAATGCAGCTATCTCAAAACAAATAGCTAATCAATATCAAGATCGTCAGCTAGGAGTGATCAAGAAAGATGTCAGTGAAGGTCAATTGAATTTCATTGGCAAGATCATCGATGTCAGCAACGGACACATCATCTCCAATTCAGTCGTCAAAGAATATCAGTCATTAACTGACCAATTGGATAAACGCCATCAAAGAAGTCGAGATGTCTCTGCTTTATATGATGGAAAGAAACAGTATCAAGATGATGTATCCGAAGATAAACTAGACTCATTAGACAAAGATTTATTAGAAGAAAAGAATCAAGATGTCTATCAAACACAGAAGAATAAATTAGATACAGTCAGGATCTGGTTTGAACAAACAAATGATGCAATCAAGTACATCAATGATCTCTGGGATAACTTTAATGACGACAAGACTAGCTTGTCGGTTAAAAATATATCGATGGTCAATACTTACAATAAACTGATTAAGAATAAAAACATTAAAGCTGAAGTTGCAGATAAAGTTCAAACGATGAATGATTATTACAACAGTCATTCCAATGAAGATTCTAAACTAGTAAATGCTAAGGCAGAGTTAGCTGCTTTAAAGAATTCACCACTAACGATGAAATACAAATCGGCTAACGTTGATATTATTTCGAGCTTAGATAATTCTTCAGAAGCGACTGATGTTCTTAAACAAGCAGGTATCACGGATAAACATGTCCTATACTATGACAAGTCGAAAAATCAGATGACCTTCATGACCTTGACTGGAGACAACTACGTTGCTGATGGAAGCTCTATTAGTGTATCAAGTGGTAGTATCTCAGCGGGATCGTATTCGATCAAGAATGTCATCAATGGTGCTTCAACTAATGCTGCTATTGTGACTGACTCGTCATCAAGTAGCTTTGGTAGATACTTGAGTGATGCTTCTAGTGACTCACTAGAACAAATAGGTATCACAGATGCGGATAATAGTACTGCTGATTACAATTCAGCAAGACCAGTCTTCTGGTTCAAAAACAATTCATCATTAAGTACATCGATTTATTTTGGAAACTCCAGTACCATTGGATTCATTCATGCCGGAGGCGGCAGTTACGGTAATGGAGTGACTGTCTCAAGCTCAGGCTTGAGTACCATCCAATCAAAAGCAACTAGTGGTCTATTATTCTACGTTAATTAGGGGATAGCATGCGCGGACAAAGAGAACAAACTAAGAAAGTTAAAAAGAGAAAATGGCCAAAAATCTTATTGGCTATCATAGTTATCTTCATCATTGCTGCAGGTGCAGTCTGGTTTAAATTTGGTTCCTTAGTCAAGACTGCAATTGCTGATGGATATTCCTATAGCAAACGACTCGATGCCAAAGACTTTTATCCGAAAAATTCTACTATTATATATGATAAGAATGGTAAGGAACTGACTAAGTTCTCCAGGTCAGATTCAGACTACACTAAATCAGCTGATATCAATCCCATGATCAAGAAAGGGTTGGTCGAAGTCGAGGATAGTCGTTTTTACATACATCATGGTGTCGATACATATGCCATCATGAGATCGATAGCTTCGAGAATCTTCGAGCATCGTGTTCAAGGTGGTTCGACATTGACACAGCAACTAGTAAAAAATGTCGTTCTAAAAGATCAATCGCAAACAGCGTCTCGGAAAATAAAAGAGATGGTTATTTCCCAGGAAATAGAAAAGAAGTTTAGCAAGAAACAATTGTTAGAATTTTATATTAATGATGTTTACATGGGACATGCTACTTATGGATTTAGTAGTGCGGCGCAATATTATTTTTCCAAAGATCAAAATGAGCTAAGTTTGGAACAAATTGCTATGTTGATTGGGATTCCCAACAACCCGGTTTATTATGATCCAGTTACTTATCCAGAACGTTCTGTTAAACGTCGTAATATGGTTTTGAGTATTATGAATCGTGAAGGATTAATTTCTAAAAAGCAATATTCAACCGCACGCAAGAAACCACTCGGGTTAAAAGTTAATCAGCATACTTTTGATAATGACATTTCTAAAAACTATGCAATTAATTATGCGATGAACAATGCTACGGAAGAACTCATGAAATCATCTGGTTTTTCTATGCAGTATAGTTTCAAGACTAATGAAGAAAGAACTAAGTATGAGCAAAAGTATCAACAAGCTTATCAAAGAGCTCTTGGTCAATTAATGAGTGGAGGCTTCGACATTCACACAACTATCGATTCCGAACTCCAATCCAAGATCGAATCACTTGTTAATGATACCTATGCAGGAAACACAGGTCGAGATTCTGATGGAAAATTGCAGCCACAGGTATCAAGTACTGTCGTAGATAATGATTCTGGAGACGTGTTGGCGATCGTAGGTGGACGAGGTACTGAAAGCGACCAATTAAATCGCGCTATCAACGGATATCGTCAGCCTGGATCAACTGCTAAACCTTTAGTAGCTTATGCCCCTGCCTTTGAACGTGGGTATTTGCCACAAAGTACGATCACTGATTCTCCTGTGACTGGAGTTAAAAACTGGTACTCAGGATATCGTGGTTCAATGACTCTGAGATCCGCCTTAGAAAATTCTGTCAATACCGTTGCTATGAAGTTGGCAATGCAGGATAAAAATAAGTCTTACTATGATGATCTAACTAAGATGGAGTTTGCTCGACTCACTCCACATGACAAGAATCCTATCGTCGCCATCGGTGGTTTTGAATACGGAACTACTACTACGGAAATGGCGTCTGCTTATAGTAGTTTTTCTCGACAAGGAAACTTCATTCATCCAACTAACTTGTCCAGTGTTTATGATGACTCCAATGAACGAATGATTTATCAAAACCGTCATACAGAAAAGAAAGTCTATACTTCTGATTCTAGTTATATGACTTTGAATATTATGCAGTCCGTCATTACAGATGGATTAGGCAAGGCAGCAGCACTCGATAATTACAAATATACTGCTGGTAAGACTGGTTCCACTGATAATAACAAGGATTCCTACTTCGTGGGAATGACGCCCATTTTCACCATTGCAACGTGGACGGGTAACGACCATAACACGACCTTAAATTCTGCTCAGCAACAATTACCGATGAAGGTTTTTAAAGCCGAAGGAGAATACTTGGTCGATCAATTAGGTCAAAAGGAAACTGATTTTAAGAAGCCAAGTAATATTAAAGTGTCAGGTGATCATTTGTCAGTCTACGAGTCGAAAAAGACACAATCGATCCAAGATGTCATCTACACGAATTTTAACGACTTCAATTCTGCACAAGAAAAGAAAAACAGTGAGCGACTTTTTAACATGGACTATCGGATCATTTATCATCTTTCTAAGAAGGAAGAATATAAACGTGAATCTAAAGTTAAAAAAGCACTCGACGAATACAAGCAGTCTCCAATCAAAAAGGAATCTCAATACGAATCGAAATTGAATCAACTTCAAAAGATCCGTTATTTGAACATCAACGTTAAACGTCAAAAGGCTAAGAAGAAATTCGCTGCCGAGATCTTAGATCTACAAAAGCAGTTGAACTTAGCTCAAGCTTCTTTTGAAGCTGAAAAGGAAAATAGTCGTCTATCGAAATACAATACTGAGAAACGAAAGATCCAAGCTGAACGTAATCAGCAGCGTAAGAAGATGGTCGATAAACTCATGCCTCAATACAACCAGCAAGTCGAAAAAGTTAAACAAGCATATAAGAACGATGATGCTGACAAAGAAGATCAGAAACAAGAACTGATCAACATCATGAACGAAATAAGAAGTTATGGTGGAACTGTCCCTGATTTGAAACTTTACATTAACGATTAAAAAAGACCCCTTAACTAGTAAACTAGTCAAAGGGGTCTTTTATTCTATTCGGTTACGATTTGCTCGTATCATCTTCAGTCGTCTGATCGATGTCGCAAAGTATGGGGTAGTGAATAATCCAATCGCGATGAAGGATGCAATCAAAAACGTTTGCAGTCCTTGGTTGATCGAGCCCGAGTAATTACTCTGGACCATGTAGAGAATCGTTCGATAGGCGTTTCCCCCGGGAACTAAATTAACTAAGCAGGGGATAACGATAATGTTTTCTGGTAGATGATACATTCTAGCAAAGTAGTAGGCCAAGATTCCGATGATGAAAGCACCAACGTAATTGGCAATCAAGATATTCATATGTGAGTAGTTTTTTAAGATGTAAAAGACGGTCCAACTCAAAGCACCAGTTATCCCGATGATCCCGGCAGCTCTTCTGGGAGCATTGGTGATCAGCGAAAAACCGATGGCGGATAGTCCACCTAGTACAACATTCAAGAAAATGTCCATGAGAGCCTCCTAAAAGATGATCAAGGCACTAGCAATACCAAAACCGATACTGCTGGCGACTAGTAGTGAGTCTAAGAATTTAACCATACTGCTCAAGGCGTGCCGCATAACTAATTCCCGGATAGCATTGGTGATCGCTACTCCTGGAACTAACGGCATGATCGCCCCAATGATGATCGTATGATATTGCGTGACTAGTCCAAGACTTTTTAAAATGATCCCTAGAAGGGCGATAATAAATCCAGCGATGAACAAGTCAGCATATGGGAGCATCGACAGCTTTGACAAGGTGTAGGAGATAGTATATCCAATGATCCCAACGAAAAAGCAGTAAATGAAGTAGTACAGTGGCATTTTAAAGAGTAACATCGGAGCCATTGAGACGAAGCCCGCTCCGATCGCTTTGATCGTAAACGGAAAGTCTGCTGTTCGTTTATACTTGTAAAGATGGTCGATGTGGATCCGGAATTCATCAGGGGTCATCGTCTTTACTGCCAACTGTCGTGACATCGTGTTGATCTCATCGATCATTTGTAAATTGGTCCCTCCAAGGCGGGCCTTGATGAATTTATAACTTTTATGGTTGATTTCGATAAAAATGGCTGTTACAGTAACGTAGCATTTAACGTCACTACCTAATGAAGCTCCGATCCGTTCAACGGTATCCTCGACACGGTATGTTTCCGCACCACCGTTGACTAGTAGATAGGCAGTTTTTAGACATAGGTCAGATAGATCATGTGTGGCTAGTTGTTCCATAAAATCACCTGCTTTGTGGTAGTCTTAGTCGTTCAATTTGACAGAATATTTGAATCTTTTATAATTATTTGAGATGTGCGAAGTCATGATTTTTTAAATCGATCACTTATGACTACTATTTTAATCTTAAAAAAACAAATAATTGTGGTTACGTTTAATATATAACAAAATTACTGACTGGAACTATACTTAAGCTGTATAATATTATTTTATTGTCGAATAATGATTTAGATCGTACATTAAACTTAATGGAGTTTATCTATGAATAACAATAATAACATGTCGCGGCAACGTCGTAAGTTAACACATAACAATGCTTTGGCTTCTAACAATGCAGGCAGGGTCAGTAAGGCTTTTTTGAAGCTCTTAGGTCTTACACTATTGATCGCCTTTTTCGTCGTAGGTGCGTACGGATTTAGACTATATGCGCAAGCTCAAGGATCACTAGACAAGACTTTCCAACCTCTAGCAGGTAAGCAAGCTTCAACGAAGATCTCGGAGAGTAAGCCTGTTTCGATCCTACTATTAGGTGTCGATACTACTGACAACGGTATCCGTGATACTGAGACTAACTATAAGGGTAATTCTGATACGATGATCGTAGTCACAGTCAATCCTAAGACTAAGAAGACTACGATGGTGTCGATCCCTCGTGATACGATGACTCAGATCTGGAAGAGCCAAAACAATAACACTAAGAAGATTCAAAAAATCAACTCAGCTTATAACATTGGAGATGCGGGCAGTGCGGTCGTAACGACTGAAAAACTGATCAATGTGCCAATTGATTACTATATTAAGGTCGATTTCAATTCATTGAAGAAAATCGTTAATAGTGTCGGTGGTGTTGATGTCGATGTTCCATTCAGCTTCTCCTACGGTGACTCTGGTGAGAAACCATCTAACTTCACCAAGGGACAAATGCATCTTAATGGAAAACAAGCACTTGATTATGCGAGAATGAGACACGAAGATCCTAATGGTGACTATGGTCGTCAACAGAGACAAAGACAGATCATATCTGCCATCATCAAGAGTGCTGCTAGTGCTAAGACCTTTACTCATTTCAAGGACGTACTGGATAGTATTTCCGATTCGATGACTACCAACTTAAGTTTCAACGATATGCAGACGATGTTCTTCAACTATCGTGATGCTGCTGATGACATCAAATCTGACCATTTACAAGGTTATGGTCAAATGGTCGACGGTGTTTCTTATGAGTTAGCTTCTACTAAGGAGATCCAACGAGTTTCGGATAAACTCCGTAAACAATTGGAATTACCAGAAGAAACAGTCAATAATGAGGAAACAAGACTTAACCGTTTGAATCAAAGACGAGGTTTCTCATTCAACTATGAAGGGGATATCCCACAGACATACAAAGTATATAAGAGTAATCAAACATCAGAATAATTATGTTTGAGGCTGAGGCGAAAACACCGTCTCAGCCTCTTATCATGTAGAAGGAAGTAAATTATGAGCGTTTTAGAAGTACAACATCTCACACAACAGTTTTTGGACAAAAGATTGTATGATGATGCTAATTTACAAGTAAATAAAGAAGATCACTTAGGTATCACTGGCCAAAATGGTGTCGGAAAGAGTACTTTCATCAAGATATTAACGGGACAACTGGAACCAGATGAAGGTAAGATCACTTGGCAAAAACACTTAACGGTAGGGTACTTGGACCAGCAAGCAAAGCTTGAACCAGGGATGACTATCAGAGAATATCTCCAGACAGCATTTGCCGACCTTTTTAAGGCTAACGACCAATTAACCGAGATCTATATGAATGATCCTAGTGAAGAAGACTTGGAAAAAGCCGGGAAACTTCAAGAAAAACTCGACGCCAATGACTTTTATGAGATCGACACAAAGATAGAACAAGTAGCTACCGGTCTAGGATTGGATGCTATTGGTTATGACCACGATGTATCCAAACTATCGGGTGGTCAGCGTTCAAAGATTATCTTGGCCAAGATCTTATTGGAAAATCCCGATATGATCTTATTAGATGAGCCCACTAACTACTTAGATACTAACCACATCGAATGGCTCTCAGACTATTTGAACAATTTCACCGGCGCATTCATCGTAATTTCCCACGATTACGGCTTTTTAGATAAGATCGTTAACTGTATTGCTGACATCGAATTCGGTAAGATCACCAAATATACCGGAAGTCTCAAACAAGTTACTAAGCAAAAAGCCGCTAATAAGGAAACTTATATGAAGGCTTATACTAAGCAGCAAGAAAAAATCGCCAAGACTAAAGCTTATATCCGTAAGTTTAAGGCTGGTTCTCGTTCTAAGAGTGCCAAGAGTAGGGAAAAGCAGCTTTCGCATATGGATGTCTTAACACCTCCAGGGAACAAGACTATCGCTAGCTTCAACTTCCCATACCAGGAGATCCCAAGTTCTCGGATGGTACTAGAAGTAAATGACTTGAAGATTGGTTATGAAAAGCCTCTATTTGAGCAAGAACTAAACTTCTCTCTTATTAGTGGTGAAAAAATGGTCATCAAAGGATTCAATGGTATCGGTAAAACTACCTTGATCAAGACTCTCTTAGGGATGTTAAAACCACAAGCAGGTAACTTTGACTTCTCTGATGTAGTGAAAGTAGGTTACTTCAAGCAAGACTTGATCTGGAAGTCTAACCTAGATACACCATTCAAGGTAGTAAGTGAAGACCATCCAGAGTCAGACAATAAAGAAGTAAGACAGATCTTAGCTAGGACAGGACTAACTAATCAACAGATCATGTCACCACTACGCTCTCTTTCTGGTGGGGAGCAGACTAAAGTTAAGCTAGCCGATTTGATGTTTGCACCAACAAACTTCTTATTCATGGATGAGCCAACTAACCACTTAGATGATGAGAGCAAAGCATCACTTAGAAAAGGGCTCCGTAACTATCCGGGATCAGTCATCTTAGTAACCCACGAAGAGGACTTTTATAGTAGTGACTGGATAGATAAAGTTCTTGATATTGAACAAATTAAAAAGAATTGATTTTTTTAAAAAAATAGCTTGCATGTGACTATTCGAATTGGTAAGATATTATTTGTTGTCACGAAGACAGCAACGGTATCAAGGGATGTGAGCATATGCGAACATCACTTGTTGAGATTATTTTAAAAAACATGTTGACGTGAAGTTGACCGTTTGATAAAGTAATAAAGTTGCTTTCCGGAGTGATAACAAGTAATGAGATGATCATCATCAAATTGCTTTAAAAATTATCAAAAAAAGTTGTTGACATGAGGTTGATGATTCGATATGATAATTAAGTTGCTCCGGTAAGGAACGACAAGCAATGAGATGAACTTGTTCATCAAGTTGCTAAGAAAATTATTTTAAAAAGTTGTTGACAGATAGTTGATAACATGTTAAAA
>NZ_RHOM01000024.1 GCF_003946515.1 Companilactobacillus zhongbaensis
TTGTACATCAGCTCAGTACTTTGCCTTAGACTTCCTTCAGATTCCACCTCGCGATGGACACCCTTGTCCTCAGCTCGTGATTCCGACTACTACGGCTCACAGTGGACTTTCACCACCTAGTTAACGCCCATGCCGAGCGCACCCAAATTGTTGTTGGCGATTTATCGCTTACAACAAGACTCGTATTGGAGATGTCCGAGTGGTCTTCTCGGATAGCTCCAATCGACGTCGGCAGCGTTCCAGTGGCTGTATCCTCGGGCCCCGGAGCCGGCAGTGAACCACCAAAACAAACTACCACCTCTATCCCCAACAACAACAACCACCAAAAATCACCAACGCCAGCACAAGCAAAACGCTTCTCTTCTGTCAAAAACTCTCTCACCTCAAGTAAAAAAGCCGCTGCTCCAAAATCGGAACAACGGCTATACTTAAACACTATTCAATTACATCCAGCTCAACTGGATCTTTCTTATTCTTGTTAAACAACCGAGCATTATACATAGCAAACGCCAAAGAAGTAACAAAATAAATACTAACCGAAGGCGCCTCAATAACATGCCCAGTAAGCAATGCCATACCGAATCCTAAAAGCACACTGGAAACCAACATAGCCCACTTAAACGACCACATTGAACCAAAATGCCTAAAGAACAATACCAGCAAGTAAACAAAACTAATAATCAATGGCAACATAAACACGATCGATCCCAAAATACCAAACTGGAAGACAATGTCGACGTAATCCATCTCAACTAACTTAGCTTTTTTAACCTTCTTAAAGTCAGTAGCATAACCCATTCCGAAAGTTTTCTGAGCAGGCGTAGCCTTACTGAAATTATCCGCAGCGTTTTCGAAGTAGATCGTCCGACCACTGAAAATATAAGAAATATACTTGTTAGTCTTAACGTACTTCTTCTGGTCCTTATTCAAGCCCTTCTTCGTCTTAGCACGTTGTTTCTTGTAGTGGATCATTTCTTCGTGCAATTGCGAAGTCTTAGCCACAGCCATCATTGGATAAGCCACACCAATACCAACCAACGTAGCGACCAATAACACGATCATCCCGTTGAGATGTTTGATGTTTCCTTGATGACGGATACGTTGAACAAATGCGGCAATCAAAGCCATCAAAGTACCAAAGATGATAGCAATGAATGAACCCTTAGTACCGATCAACAATGCTGAATAAATAGCGATGATCACGGTGATCCAGTAGTACCATCTCTTGGCTTTAGAAAGACGATCAGTCGCATACCAAACTAAGATCGGGAACGAGATAGAAACGATAGCACTCAACTCGTTAGCAGCGTAGAACCAGCCACTTTCACCTAACTTGTAGTATGAGTAAGAACTGAAACCAGTATTAGTAAAGTGCGCGATGATCATAACTAGCGAAATGATATTAACTGCATAAAACACAACTTTAGGGAAGTATTTATTTAGAATGCCATCCCGGTGCAATTCTTCAAATGCGTAGAAATAACCAAAGAGCATGATCGGATAATACAAACTCTTAGCTAAAGTTGTTAATTCCAAACTAGGAACGAACAATGTCTTTTGTTTGTAGTTGATGATCAAACTTATTGCTGACATCAAACCTAATAACACAAAATAACCGATAACTAGGAAGCCCTTTTTATTGTTGCGGTTAAGTAATACGTACATCAGTAAAAAGACTACCGTAACAGCCATTACTAACATTCTAACCAAAACGCCAAAGGTAACGTCCATATGTGCCTTTGCCATCACACCCGTAATGGCATCGAGCACCGGTTGAAATACGATATAAAGCATCAAAAAGATGCTATACCTTCTAATAAAACTTTGCATAAAATACTCCCAAGAAAATATTTAAAAATTAGATAAATTAATAATAACTCATATTTGACCAATTAATAAAAAAATAATTATCTTTCGAGATAAAATTCAAATCTATCCCCGACATATTGCGAACGAACATACTCGAATGGCAACCCATCATCCAAAGTAGTAACTTGACGCAATCTTAAAATAGCCGAACCGCGTTTAACGTTCAACAACGTTGCGATCCGTTCAGATGCTAACATAGCGGAAACAGTCTGACTAGCCTTCCCCAGTTTGAGGCCAGCCTTTTCTTCAAGTGCCTTGTAAAGCGATGAAGTAATATCTGATTTGTCTAGATGTGCAACGATGCTACTAGGGATCGTTGCAACTTCAAAACAAATCGGTTGATTATCAGCGTATCTAATACGCTCCATTCGCAAGACTTCATCACCGTCATGAAGCTGCAGTTTTTCCATTTCACTCAACGATGGATCGGCTAAGTGGTAAGAGACAGTCTTGCTTGAAGGATGCTTACCCTGACTCTCAGTGATCTCAGTAAAACTGGTCGTTCCCGACATCTTTTCTTGCACTTTGCTGCTAGCGACA
Source organism: Companilactobacillus zhongbaensis (assembly GCF_003946515.1). Lineage (GTDB taxonomy): Bacteria > Bacillota > Bacilli > Lactobacillales > Lactobacillaceae > Companilactobacillus > Companilactobacillus zhongbaensis. The sequence goes on from NZ_RHOM01000024.1 coordinate 2,410, forward strand.
TAAGTACCGGAACCAACTTGCCGTTGTAAGATACCCTCGTCGACAAGAGTCTGGATGGCTTGTCGAAGAGTCATTCTACTTACGTCAAATTCATCAGCTAGCTTTCTCTCAGAAGGAATTCGTGCACCAACGGCCCACTTACCTTCTTCGATTTCTTTTTTGATACGATTATGAATTTGAATATAAACAGGAACCTTCATTTTCGCCCTCCATTTCAAATCTTTCAAGAGACAACTGCAATTAAATTATACAGTATAACTTACAAATTTAGAAAAAAAAGGACCGATATTATCGGTCCTTTTTTGTGATTGGGTTAGCTGGATTCGAACCAGCGCATGACAGGATCAAAACCTGTTGCCTTACCGCTTGGCTATAACCCAATGAATGGAGGGGAGTGGATTCGAACCACCGAACCCGAAGGAGCGGATTTACAGTCCGCCGCGTTTAGCCAGACTTCGCTACCCCTCCGACATTTCATCTTTCGACTTAAAATATATTACCGAAGATTCTTAGAAATTTCAAGTGGTATAAATATAAAAATTTAAAAATTAATGCAGATAACAAAAAATCCCACCAAAGCGGGATTCCCAACATTTCAATTTTTTAAAAAGGCAGTTTTTCTTCTATTTTTGCAAGAAGTTAACGGCCATCTTTTGATAAATATCGATGAAATCAAAATACATTTGTTTATCCAAGTATTCATTAGGAGCATGTTGCGACAAATTACCAGGTCCAGCAACGATGAACGGATAATCGGCAGGCTTGTCTTTGACCAAATTAGAAGCATCGGTCACACCAGGACTAACCACGATCAGCATATCGCCATTTTTAGCCATCTGGAGCGTCTTTGGCATATCCTTGAACAAATCATTCAAGTAATGCGTCTCGCCCTTAACATAAGGCTTCATTAACTCCTGAGCTATCTTAACTAAGCGATTGTCTTTCGTCGAGGCCACCGGCTCTTGATCCATGAAAATATCATAAGAAAGATGAGCACCTTCCTCATTATATCGATCAACTAATTTTTTCAAAGTCTCTCGGACCTTTGCATTATCAAACTCAGGCACAGTCCGAATATTAGCTTCGGCTTCAGCAGAGTCAGGCAAAGAATTAACTTGGGTACCACCCTTAATAGTCGTCACATTAAAAATCAAAGGACCCATTGAATCCATCTTTTCACCATCGTCACGAAAACTACGGTTAGCCTTCGTCAACAAGTTCATCAACGGATCGATAGCATTAAAACCAAGCTGAGGCATAGAACTATGAGCAGCCTTCCCTACTGAAGAAAACTTAACATCCATCGAACCCTTTTGAGAATAAGCAATATTAAACCCAGTAGGCTCACCAACGACCAAGCCGTCAACATCATCCATCAAGCCGGAAGAAGCCACCAACTCAGAACCTTCTTCACCGATCTCCTCACCGAAAGTAACCAGCAAGCGGATCCGACCAAACTTAGGAAGCCCAGCAGCCTTAAGCTCGATCAAAGCAATAACAAAAGCCGCCAAACCAGCTTTCATATCAGCAACACCACGACCAAACAAAACACCATCAGACTCAGTCAAAGCAAAAGGATCCGACTTCCACAAAGAAACATCCCCAGGATCAACCACATCCAAGTGACCAGTAAAACCAAGAACCGGAGAACCCTCCCCAATCTCAGCTACCAAATTACAACGATCATCATGAACATCCAAAAGCCGAGCAGAAATCCCATAACGACCAAGCAAGTCCACCAAATAATCAGCAGCCTCCTTCTCATGCCCATTAACAGTCTTAAAAGCAATCAAATCCTTCAAAACATCCATCTTCATAGAATCATCAAAAACAGCCATAACAAAAGCCTCCTAAAGTTAAGAACTTCACAAATACATTATAACCCTAAAAAAAGCACCCAATAACTCAAAATCAGAAGAGAACACCAAAATAAGCAAGCCAGAAAACGAAGGCAAGAGATAAAAATAAAAAGTAACCTCAAACAAAACAAGAAAAACAGAAAAAATAAACAAAAAATCATAAGCAAAAAAAAGATATATCAGAGCAAGGCGAGAGTGCGGTGAAACAGCACTCGAGCAATAGGAGAAAGCAAGAGATCAAAAAAAGAAGCATCAACTTATCCAACAAGAAAAGAAACAAAAGATTGCACCCCAAAGGTAAGTCAGGAAACAAAATGAGCGGAGCTTCAGTCCCGCGAACCGAGAAGCAGCACGGAACTCAAACAAATAAAATCTTGCGCATAAAAATAGGAAGCACCTATTTCCCCACTAAACAAAGGGGGGGGATTGCCCTACCTAGGCGGAGGGGCCCGCAGTGAACCACCAAAACAAACTACCACCTCTATCCCCCACCAACAAACAATCCAACCCAACCACCAAAAATCACCAACGCCAGCACAGGCAAAACGCTTCTCGTCTGCCAAAAACTCTCTCACCTCAAGAAAAAAGCCCCGACCAAGCATCAGCTCGATCGAGACAAATAAAAAATCTAATTAACACCCTTCATCATAACCTTAATCTTAGGAACCATAAATGCCAGCAACACAGCAGCAACAATAACAACCGCTGCCGTAACCCCAAAGAACATCATCTCATTAGCAGGATTACCAGCATCAAACAGCTTAACAACCTGAGCATTAATAGACTGTCCAGCAGAATTAGACAAGAACCACATACTCATCATCTGTGATGAGAAAGCCTTAGGAGCAAGCTTAGTAGTAGCAGAAAGACCAACAGGCGAAATCAACATCTCACCAATTTCGATCAATCCCCATTGTCCAACAAGCCACAATGGACTGATCAAACCATCACCAACAGAAGCAAGTGGAATGATCAACAAGAAGTATGAAGCTGCCGTAAATAGTAAACCAAGGAAGAACTTAGTAGGAGACGATGGTTGTCTCTTGCCAAGCTTGATCCACATCCAGGCAAAGATAGGTGTGTAAATAATAATAAATAGTGGGTTAAGAGATTGGAACCAACCAGGTTGCAACACCCAGCCACCGAAATTCAATTGTGTTTGTTCAGCAACTAATAGCGCCATAACAACTGAACCTTGCTCTGTTATTGCCCAGAAAACAACTGCGGCAATGAACAATGGGATATAAGCCCAAACTCTAGATCTTTCAATCTTAGAAACCTTTTTACTACGTAACATAGCCACAAAGTAAGCAATTGGTATCAAGATACCTAATGCACTAATGACGTTGATGACATTATCAACCGTCAAAGTCTTTGTAAAGAACATGATAACGATAATAATTGCAATCGCAATCAATGCATAAACTAAACGTGAAACAACTTTTGAACGTTCTTTATCAGAAATTGGATCTGGAGCTTTCAAACCAGACTCTGGTAAGTATTTCTTACCATCGTACCAGTAAACGATCAATCCAATAAACATACCGATAGCGGCGAATGAGAATCCCACGTGGAAGTTCCATTCTCCTGAAGCCCAGTTGACCAATAGTGGCGCAATCAACGAGCCTAAGTTAATACCCATGTAGTAAATACTAAATCCGGAATCACGTCTTGGATCGTCTTCAGTATAAAGTGTACCGACCATGTCTGAAACGTTTGGTTTCAAGAGACCAGTACCGATAGTGATCAAGACGATCGAACCAAATAGTCCACCCTTGCCAATTGGTAATGATAGGACAATGTGTCCGAACATGATCAAGACACCACCCCAGAAAACAGTTCTTCTAGGTCCTAGGAGTCTATCACTGACGTATCCACCGATAACACCTGTCATATAAACTAAAGCACCGTAAATTGACATGATCGAAGCGGCGGTAGTTTGGTTAATGCCTAAACCACCCTTTTCTATTGAATAATACATATAGAAAAGTAAGATGGCACGCATACCATAGTAACTAAATCTTTCCCAAAATTCAGTTAAGAATAATGTTCTTAAACCTAACGGTTGCCCTAAGAAACCGCGGTCTTTTTTCGCATCCATTTATAAATTCTCCTCACTTATCACAACGATAAATAAATATTAAACTGTTGTAATTAGATTGTCAAAGCAATTTTAATTATACCCTTGAGAATCCAGTTATACCAACAAAAAAAAATAAGAATCCTTTAATAAGGACTCTTAAAAATAAATTATTTTGTATGCTTGAACGCCATAGTTGCTGCCACAGCGTCCTTCCAACCTGAATACAAGTTGTCACGGATCTCGTCTGACATTTTAGGTTCAAACTCATGTCCTGCTTGATAATTTTCTTTGATTTGATTGATATCTTTCCAGAAACCAGCACCGATACCGGCCAAGAATGCAACACCGAGTGAAGTAGTTTCAAGTTCTGATGAACGTTCTAGTGGAATGTTCAAAATATCTGATTGGAACTGCATCAAATAATCGTTGGCAGAAGCACCACCATCGACTTTCAATACATCAATTGGAATATCAGAATCTGAACTCATCGTATCGATAACATCTTTAGTTTGGTATGCGATCGATTGTAAAGTAGCCTTAACGAAATCGTCCTGGTTTGAACCACGTGTGAGTCCAAAGACAGTACCACGAGCTTCGTCATCCCAATAAGGAGCACCTAATCCGGAAAAAGCCGGAACAACGTAAACTTCGTCTAAGTCGGTTGAACGTTCTGCAGCTACTTCTGAATCAGGAGTTTCTTTGATCATTCGTAAACCGTCACGCAACCATTGCAAAGCAGCACCGGCAACGAAAATAGAACCTTCAAGGGCGTAATTAACTTTACCGTTGACACCGTAAGCAATTGTCGTCAACAAATTGTTATCTGATAAGGCAGGTTTTTCACCAGTATTCATAACCGCGAAGGCACCAGTACCATAAGTATTCTTAACATTTCCTTTATCAAAGGCCATTTGACCGAACAAGGAAGCTTGTTGTGAACCAGTCATACCAGTGATCTGAACTTTTGAACCGTAGAAGTGATAATTCTTAGTAGTACCGAAGTCTTCAGCGTTTGAACGAACTTCTGGCAACATCTTTCTTGGGATATTCAACAATTTAAGTAGATCGTCATCCCAATCCAAAGTATTGATGTTGAAAAGCATCGTACGACTAGCATTAGCATAGTCAGTCAAGAAACTTTCACCACCAGTTAATTTCCAAAGCAACCAAGTGTTGATCGTACCGAATAATAAGTCACCATTTTCAGCACGTTCTTGAGCACCCTCAACGTGATCAAGGATCCAACGAACTTTAGTAGCTGAGAAGTAAGGACTGATGATCAAACCAGTCTTCTTGTGGATCTCATCTTTGTAGCCTTTTTCAATCAAATCATTAGCTAAATCAGCAGTTTGACGTGATTGCCAAACGACCGCATTGTAAATTGGCAAACCGGTATTTTTATCCCAAACAACGGTTGTTTCACGCTGGTTGGCGATACCGATAGCACGGATCTCGTCTGGTTTAACACCTGATTCGATAAAAGCTGTCGCAATCGAAGATTGAACGGCGTTCCAAATTTCGTTAGCATCATGTTCGACCCAACCTGGATTAGGATAAATTTGACGAATATGATGACGAGCAGTTACGATTTTTTTACCCTTATGGTCAAAAATGATTGCTCTAGCTGTAGTAGTACCCTCATCAATGGCTAAAATGTATTTCTTCTCCATTATTTAACACTCCTGAAAATAAAAAGAAAAGGTGTCGCCACCCTTTCTAGTTTTTTAATACTTAGGCTTAAGGAATCAATGTGTAAAGCAATGCACCTACGGCACCACCTAGCATTGGTCCAACGATAGGAACCCAACTGTAGGCCCAGTCTGAAGTTCCTTTGTTAGGAACAGGCATAACTTGGTGCGCAATTCTTGGTCCCAAATCTCTGGCAGGGTTGATAGCGTATCCTGTTGTCCCACCAAGTGAGAAACCGATAGCAGTGATCAAAATACCAACGGCAATAGGATTGAGTCCGTCTGTAAAGTCACCACGTGTGAATGCTAATAAAGCGAACATTAAAACAGCTGTACCAATGAACTCTGATAAGCAGTTCAACCAGTAGTTACGAATGGCTGGCATTGTTGCAAAAACTGAAAGAACAGCATCTTCGTCATCTGGTGTAGCTTTGAAGTGATCGTAGTAGAAAGCCCAAACGATAATACCACCGAGCACACCACCTAGGATCTGCGCAATACTATAAGGAATTACGTAGCCCCATGGGAATACTCCGGCAACCGCCATACCTAATGAAACGGCTGGATTTAAGTGTGCTGGACTTAAGAAAGCTGCACAGTATACAGCAATCGTAATTGCAAGACCCCAGCCAAGGGCAATTGCTACCCAGCCGGCGCCATAAGCTTTAGACTTTTTCAAATTAACTGCGGCAACGACTCCGTCACCAAGAATGATCAATACACAAGTACCAATAAACTCCCCAACGAGTTGTAACATTAAACTATCGTGCATAGTTTATACCCCCAAATTATTTAACTGCCTTATGCTTAAATTTTCTTGTAGCATCAACGGCTTCAGTCCAACCTTCGTAAAGGTAGTCAGCACGTTTTTGATCCATCTTAGGTTTGATGATCTCACCTTCGGTGTAATCTTTCTTGATCTCATCAATATCCTTCCAGTAACCAACTGCAAGTCCAGCTAAGAAGGCTGCACCTAAGGCAGTAGTTTCAAGGTCTTTAGCAGGTTGAACTGGTGTGTTCAAAATGTCAGCTTGGAATTGGAGCAAGAATTTATTCTTAGCTGCACCACCGTCGACCTTCAATGTAGGGATCTCGATACCAGTATCTTTTTGCATCGTGTCGATAACGTCACGAGATTGATAGGCAAGTGATTGTAAAGTTGCCTTAATGAAGTCTTCACGAGTTGTACCACGTGTTAGGCCAAAGACAGCACCACGGGCATCTGAATCCCAGTAAGGTGCACCTAGTCCTGTAAAGGCAGGCACAACGTAAACTTCATCATCATTTTTCGATGCTAAAGCTGCAGCTTCTGAGTCAGGAGCTGAGTCAACTAATTTCATAGCATCACGTAGCCATTGGATAGCTGATCCGGCAACGAAAATTGAACCTTCAAGGGCATAGTGAACCTTGCCATTGATCCCGTATCCAATAGTAGTTAACAAGTTATTTTCTGATAATTGTGGTTTTTCACCAGTGTTCATCACGATGAAGGCACCAGTACCATAAGTATTCTTGACCATACCTGGTTCAAAGGCCATTTGTCCAAATAAGGCAGCTTGTTGGTCACCGACCATACCTGAAACGGGAACTTCTGAACCATAGAAGTGGTAATCCTTAGTCTTTCCATAAACTTCTGAGTTTGGACGTGCTTCAGGAAGCATTTCCTTAGGAATGTTCAAGATCTTAAGGATGTCATCATCCCACTCTAAGTTGTGAATGTTGAATAACATCGTACGACTGGCGTTTGAGTAGTCAGTTACGTGAGCTGCCCCACCAGTGAGTTTCCAAAGTAGCCAAGTATCGATCGTACCAAAGAGCAATTCGCCCTTTTCAGCACGTTCTTGAGCACCATCAACGTGGTCTAGGATCCAGCGGATCTTAGTAGCTGAGAAGTAAGGGTCGATCAAAAGACCAGTCTTTTCGTGGATCGTATCTTCGTATCCTTCTTCTTTAAGTTTGTTGGCAATGTCGCTAGTTTGACGTGATTGCCAAACAATGGCGTTATAAATAGGTAATCCAGTAACTTTGTCCCAAACAACAGTAGTTTCACGTTGGTTAGTAATACCGATACCTGAAATTTGATCAGGTTTGATACCTGATTCAATGAAGACATTAGCAATTGTGGATTGAACAGCGTTCCAAATTTCGTTGGCGTCGTGTTCTACCCAGCCTGGCTCAGGGAAATGTTGTGTGAATTCACGTTGAGCATCAGCAATTTTATGTCCTTTCTTGTCAAAAATGATTGCACGAGTACTAGTAGTCCCCTCATCAATCGACATAATATACTTTTCTGTCATTACGTACACCTCAATCCATTTAATGTAAGCGCTTTTCCAAATATAAGATTACAGCAAGTAACTAATTTTGTAAATACAAATTTAATCATTTTCACAAAATGTTTTTCATTAACATTCAAAAAAAGTGGCGCAATCACGGGGATTTCAACATATACGCTATGATAATTTGTTGGCTTGTGAAACTGATAACGTTAACAAAAATTAACTTTTTTCAAAAAACTTTACATAAATTTGAAAAATAATAAACAACATGAGTGAGATACATGAAACGATCCAACCAAGTTTCAAGCCTGGTACGACATAATTGAGCTCCACTTTATGGTGACCGGCTTTCAAATCGATCGCCATCAAATTACCAACGACCTTCTTGATCTTCACGGCTTTTCCGTTGTCAAAAGCTTGCCAGCCTTTGTCGTAAGGCACACTGATAAACAAAGCTTGCTTGCTGGGAGCATCAACCGTTCCCTTGATCGTATCGTGTTTCAAATCAGAAGTGATTTTCAGAGAATTTTGTTGAAAGGCTTGTTTCGTCTGCAAGAATGGTTTTTGATCCAACGTCTTGAAGTAACTAGGATTCATGCCTAATGGCGCCTTAGTCGTGATCTTCACGTTAACCTTTTCACCTTCAGCAAAATTACCCAATTCCATTACCGCTTGACTTTGAACGGCAATTTGCGAGTTAGAAACATTTTTACCATTTACAGAAATCTTGGTCTGATTATAATTGATCGGTGAATAATAGAAGTAAAGCATACCTGCTGCCGTCGTCGTCAGCTGATAACGGAAAGTCTTCTTCCGATTGTGACGAGTCTTGTTCATCTTATCGATCTGGGCATTTTTCAAAAATTCGGTATTACTACCCGTCAGCGATTGCCAAAGTCGGTTTTGGTTATCCAAGGCCCGCAATGGTTCCATTTGGAAATCATAAACATCGGGACTGACTAAAAAGGCCATCGATGGAGCATCATAGTCATCAAGAATTTGATACTTCTTATCTTCCTGGCGAATATTGTAATGAACCCCGAATAAGGCATTCGTCAAATCGGTCCCACCAAAACTACTGATCCGTCGAATATTTTTGCTGAAGTATCCTAAGTCGTTCAAAGTCTTTAAAGTTTCCTGGTTTAAAGTCGAACTGTACAAACTCAAACCATTGATATCGAACAACATTGGATCATTGTAGTTATTGTATTGCTCAGGAAAGGCTTTATTGATACCGGATTTGGAAACAATGATCCGATGACCGGGGCCACCTTCTTTTTTAGCTTTCTTCAAAGCTTGGGATTCGAGATTGTACTGCTTAGCGTAAACTTGCTGGCTACCAAAATAGGCCGTCGACATGACCGAGTTAAAGTTGGCAATCACTTCAAAAGCTACGACTAGCAACAACAAGTATTGATACTTGTGGCTGTGACCAAACAAGTAGATCAATAGCCCCGAGAGCATGATCGAAACAATCGAGATCCAGAAGTAATAGCCATTTACGGAATTATCGGGAGTCTCAAAGTTCATCTTCTCGATCAACTTAGGGATCAACCACAGAGTCAAATAACCAATACTGATCAAAATACCGGCAGTCGAAACTGAGCGGACCAAAGCAGCTTTTTCTCGGAAAACTCCTTGGTCATAAGCTTTATAAGCAATAAAAATACAAATAAAAGTAAAAATAAAGCTATTTCTAAACGGAAAACCAGCCGGATTTTGGAACATATGCCAAATCGTATTGAAAGTAGTGACCAGCATACTAACCAGCAAAATACCAATCAAAATAGCAGAATTGTTCTTATCTTTTTGCTTGATCTTGGAACTGAAAAAGTAGCTAAGCAACAAAATCAAAACAGTCGAAGTCATGAAAACCGAAGGCCCATGATGCAAACGCTGTACAAAAGTATTTCCACCGACACCTAACTGCGTAAAGGCCTCAAAACCAAATCGAAACGATGGCAAATAATTAATCAGATCAAACGAACTCTTCCCCGTATTCAGCATACCGGCAAAAGTAGGCAACAAAACCACCGCCGAACTCAAACCAGCCAACACCGAAGAAATCGAGTAATTGATCAAAATCCGATTACGATGCGGATCCTCTTGCAAACGCCGATCCATGAACAAATAAATAAAGAAAGCCAAAGAGAAAAAGCAAAGCATGTAGCCTAAATAATAGTTAAAAATAATCGCCAAAAGAAGCGAAACAAAATAAGGCCAAACCTTATTCTCCTCGATCAGCTTAATGATCCCGATAGCAACCAGCGGCAACATAACCAAAGCATCCAACCACATCAAGTCATAAAAATAAGAAGCCACGAAACCACAAAAACTATAAGCAATAGTAAAAACATAATTCATCAATTCAACTTTTTTAAAATACTTACTGAGAAACAGCGCCATAGAAACACCCATAGCCGAAATCTTCAGCATAATCAAAACATCAGCCGCCACCGGAACTTGATTAGACTTAAACAAAACCAGCAACAAATTAAAAGGCGACAACAAATAATAACTAATTATAGGAAAGAAATTGTCACCCAAAGACTGACTAAACAAATACAAATGCAAATTACCATTAACCAACTGACGCCGAAGCTCAGTCAAAAAATCAAGATACTGAGTCCCCAAATCAGAACTCAAAAAATTATTATCACCAAACGGAACCAACCCCGCACTAGCAAAAATAATCGAAATAATAACAAGATTAATAACAAATGCCCCTAAATAATAAAGGCTCCGATGTTTACGCATTGGAAATACCTCCGATTCATGCAAAAAAATCAAAATCAAAACCATAAATAAAAAGAAAAATAATTATTTGTAACATTATTGTAAAACAAAAGGAATAGAAAGCCTACCCAAAACAAGAGAGTGGAGAGACGCGGGTAGCTGCTGAGAATTAACGCGGGCGGTCGAACAAGGTGCGGCAAAGCCGTGCCTCAACCACCTGTGTTAACCGGAGGCCGCTGCGTCTCGGAACTCGTTTCCACTATAAAACGGGCAACATTTGGCAACAAAGATCAAAACGCTTGGAAAACAAAAAACAGAACACAAGAAAAACACTACCCCACAACAAAAAGGCGAGAGTGCGAGAGAATCGAGCAAGCGAGCAAAAAGCAAAAGCAAGAGATCAAAAATGAATCATCCACTTTTCCAACAAGAAAACAAAGAAAAGATTGCAACAGCACTGTACGTCAGGAAACAAAATAAGCGGAGCTTTAGTCCCGCGAACCGAGAAGCAGCACGGAAATCAAACAAAACAAATCTTGCACAAAAAAATAGGAAGCACCTATTCCCCAACTCAAAAACAGGGGGGATTGCCCTATCTAGACGGAGGGGCCCGGGATACACACCTCAGTAGGGAAATTTCACTTGGCAATTCATTGCCTAGTGAAAGACCGAGTTTTGAGATGTCCGAGTGGTCTTCTCGGATAGCTCAAAATCGTGTCCCCTACGTTCCAGTGTGTGTATCCCGGGCCCCGGAGTCGGCATTGAACGTACAACCAAACTACTACCACCAACCCCAACCACCAAAAATCACCAACCTCCACCCAAGCAAAACGCTACTCGTCCGCCAAAAACTCTCTCACCTCAAGGCAACCTCAAGGCAACAAAAAAAGCCGGCACCCGATCAAAACGATCGAATACCGACAAAGCACCGTCGAGAACTACTCTTGGTGGTTGGCGAAAATCTAAGCATCAGCCAATTTAGCATCAGCCTTCTCAACGGCTGCCCCTGCCAAGGCGCTAACATAATTAACAGGCTTATCAAAATTAGGTTGGAACAAGAAATCAACCATAGCCAATTCATCAATAGTCATCTTCTTCTGAATAGCCACCGAAATCAAATTAGCCGATTGAGCAATATCATACATACTAGTAAAAGCCCCGCCCAAAACAACACGAGTCTCAGGATCCCAAACCAAATTCATCAAAACAGGAGTTGTACTCAACATAAACTCAGGACGATAGTTGTCCTCAAGCGAAACAGACTCAACTTTCTTGCCTAAAACTTTAGCATGTCCAACAGTCAAACCACTAGCAGCATAAGATCTGCCAAACAATTCAACCGCGGAACTAGATTGTGTTCCCATATACTTCATTATATCTTTTTCAATGTTTTTAGCAACTAAGATTCCTTGACGAACAGCATTTGTAGCCAAAGGAATGTATTGATTATCACCAGTTGGGTTGTAGTGAACTGAAGCAGCATCCCCAGCTGAAAATACGTCAGGCATACTAGTGTGCATATATTCGTCTACGATTAAAGCACCATTTGGTAAAGTTTCGAACTTATCTTTGTAAAGATCGGTATTAGGACGGAATCCGATACATGCAACAGCGATATCTGCAGTGTATGAGTTCTTATCTGTCTTAACTGTCACAGTTCCATCGGCGTTATCTTCAAACGAAACAACTTTTTCGTTGAGTCCTAAAGTAACACCGTTATCAAGATAATCTTTTTCAGCAACCTTAGACATATTAACGTCTAGGTTCTTTGATAAAACATCAGGCAATGCATCGATCAAAGTAGTTTCCTTGCCTAGATGTGCATACCCTTCAGCCAATTCAGCACCAATGTATCCTGCACCAATAACGATGGCGCTCTTGATGTCACCAGCGTTTTGACTTAGTTCCTTAGCGTTAGTCCAGTTTTTGCACAAGTGAACGCGGTCAGAATGGATACCTGGGATGTTAGGAATAATAGGAGCTGAGCCAGTTGTTAAGACCAATTTGTCGTAACTTTGTGAAAAACTTTCACCTGTTTTGAGATTTTTAGCCGTAACTTGCTTGTTGTCAAAATCGATGTTTGTCACATCGTGTTTCATATACATAGTAGCCCCTGATTTGGCTAAATCATCTGGAGTTGCGTAAAACATTTTGTTAGGATCAGACACTCTATCACTTACCCAGAGTGCGATTCCACATGATAGGAAGGATAAGTTATCATTTCTTTCAAAAACGTCAACTTCCCAATCAGGGTGTTCCTTCAAGATATTCATTGCAGTAAATGTTCCTGCGTGTGTACAACCGATAATACTTACTTTCATAGTAAACCTTCCAATCTTTGTGAATAATTTAATTATTATATATGCCATAATATAACATCTGTAAACGTTTTACAATACATTTTTGGAATATTCATTCATATATAATATGTATATAAAAATTCTTATCTAAATTGAACAAAAAAATGCATAAATAGGTCATATACTATGTTTGTGATAAAGATAACCGGCATGAATTTGAAGACTCCCCCCATTATTTAACCTAAAATGTGGTATCCATCCTCTTTACCACTTATTGGATAACGTCCCCCCCTCAAACGTTGGTCATGTCTCAGTTTCATTCCTAATAATTTCTAACTAAAAAACTTAACGTATTGTTTGGTAACTTTAGGCTTACTCAAACAATCGAACATAATAATAAAATCCCTCTTTTTGACAAGCTATGGCTCTTCAAAAGTCCGATTATCTTTATCACCACTGAGTATGATCTCTGTACGACATTATCCAAATGAAATGAGTTTGCTTTCCTCGGGCAAGCTTATTTTTTTTGCTTCTTTTTGATTTAGCGCTCGATAAATTATTTTTTCAAAAACACGTCAAATATGATGGTTTTTTATTAAAAAATAGATTACTATAGAGACGATCAATGAAAGGGGCGAGTACCATTGTTACATCTAGGATCTCCAAAAGTTTTGTTTAAATCCGAAGAATTGTGGAATTACTAACTTTTAAGTATTCTGAGCTATAACATTGCGTTTACTCGTTAAGGACACTTTCATCAACGTACTTGATGATTAAAATCAATTGAATAAGAATACAAAAAATGAGTTCCGCAAAAATTGCTGTGAACTCATTTTTTGATTCATTTGCTGAAAGCGAATACTTTTGTTTTGATCGATCCAATAAAAAAAGCCACCCGAAGGTGACTTCTGTTCTGCCAGTTGCAGGATTCGAACCTGTGACCGCCGGTTTACGATACCGATGCTCTACCAACTGAGCTAAACTGGCATGTTAATAGTTCCAAAACGGAACTATTAAATTTTATCAATCTAAAGTGATTAATTCAAGTTAGATTGCGTTATCTTTTGTGATCTTTGTGACTCCACCCATGTATGGTACTAGTACTTCTGGGATATCAACTGAGCCATCTTCATTTTGGTAGTTTTCCAAGATAGCGGCAACGACACGACCAACAGCTAAACCTGAACCGTTCAATGTGTGGGCAAATTGTGTCTTACCATTTTCATCACGGTATCTGATTTGGGCACGGCGTGCTTGGAAATCTAGGCAGTTAGAACAACTTGAAACTTCACGATATTTCTCTTGAGCTGGAAGCCAAACTTCAAGATCGTACGTCTTAGTTGAACTGAAACTGGCATCTCCACTTGCAAGTGTGATTACGTGATAAGCCAAGTTAAGTTTTTGAAGAATGTTTTCGGCGTTCTTAGTTAGTTTCTCAAGTTCGTCGAATGAGTTTTCTGGCTTACATACTTTGACCATTTCAACCTTGTTGAATTGGTGCATTCTGATCAATCCACGAGTATCACGACCAGCACTACCTGCTTCTGAACGGAAACAAGGAGTCAATGCTGTCACATACTTAGGTAAGTCTTCTTCGTTTAAGATCTTACCAGCAAAGTAGTTCGTTAATGGAACTTCGGCTGTTGGGATCAATGTCAATGGGTTTTCATCAACTAAAACTGTGTAGACATCTTCCGTAAACTTAGGAAATTGGCTAGTTCCAAACATAGCTTCGTTGTTTACTAAGTATGGAGGAATAACTTCTGTATATCCGTCCTTTTGATGTTCATCGAGCATGAAGTTATAAACGGCACGTTCGAGACGAGCACCCATTCCTAAATAATAAACGAAACGACTACCAGAAACTTTACCAGCTTGTTCGAAATCTAAAATACCTAACTCTTCACCGATATCCCAGTGATGTTTTGGCTTGAAGCCTTCTGTAGGGATCGTGCCCCATTTGCGGTCTTCGACGTTGTAGCTTTCATCTGGGCCAACAGGAACTGAGTCATCTGGCCAGTTAGGTAAACGAACTAAGATATAGTTCATCTTGCCTTCGATTTCTTCAAGTTTAGCATCGAGATCTTTGATATCGGCACCAACTTGTTTCATATCAGCGATTTCTTGATCGGCGTTTTCTTTGTTACGTTTCTTAGTTGAGATCTCTTGAGAAACCTTATTACGTTTTTCCTTAAGAGTTTCTGTTTTAACTAAAAATTCACGACGTTGTTTGTCGTATTCCAACAATTCGTCGATCTCTTCAGGCTTGACTGAACGAGCTGCGAGCTTTTCTTTAGCCCAGTCTGGCTTGCTTCTGATAAGTTTGATATCTAACATGTTTTTTCCTCCTTGTACAAAAAAAGACCGAATCGTCCTAAAAAGGGACGAATCGGTCATTCGCGGTACCACCCAGTTTCAGCGTATACTAATACACTGCTCTTGAGGGATTTTATCGAATCCAACCGAACGGCATTGCCCGTTAGCCAAGATACTGGAATAAGAACTTCAACGATTCGCACCAACCATCGTTTCTCTGAAAAGTTCAATAATAGGTACCTTATCAGCTTTTTGTATTTAACTATATAGTAAGTTAATTTAAAAGCTTTTTCAAGATTTAGTATTTGTGATTCTTAGCGGCATCCAAATCGATGTCTTCAAGTTTTAAGAACTTAGTTTTATGTCTGACCTTATAATAGATCCAGCACAGGAATAGCAAGATCAATCCTGAGTAACTAACTAGAAGTTTTGTGACATTAAAGTCAACCAATGAACGAATATCTTGTCCAATGATGATGATAATACCCAAAACGATAGCTAGGATCGGACCAAGTGGGAACCATTTAGCTTTGTATTTCAAATCGTCGAGCCTGTAGCCATGGAAGTTATATGCTTTTCTAAAGCGATAATGTGAAAAGGCGATACCCAACCAGGCGATAAATCCGGTCAGACCACTGGTAGCAACTAATAGTTGGTAAAATTGATTTCCGTACAAACTAGTAAAGAGAGCAATTGCACCAATAACGGCTGTCAAGATCAATGAGAACAAAGGTACACCATGGTTGTTAGTTCTTTGGAAAGCCTTTGGAGCCATATTTTGCTTACTCATTGACCAAAGCATTCTACTAGCTGCATAAAGACCAGAGTTAGCAGCAGATACTACTGAAGTCAAGATGACCGCATTCATAATACCTGCAGCTAAAGGAATTCCTACTTTATTAAATACGATAGTGAAAGGACTGATAGCTATGTCGGTTGCACCTGAACCTAACAAGTTAGGACTTGTATAAGGGATCAATGCCCCGATGACTGCAATTGATAAAATATAGAACAAAAGAATTCTCCAGAAGACTTGTTTGATAGCCTTAGGAATACTTTTTTCCGGTGTAGCAGATTCTCCAGCCGTAATACCGATCAATTCGGTACCCTGGAAGGAGAACCCTGCAACAACGAACACACTCATGATTGCCGGTATCCCGCCAACAAATGGTGCTTTACCAACGGTGAAATTAGTCAAACCAACGAAATGTTGATTGCCTAAAACTCCGAGAATACTCAAGACACCAACGATCAAGAAAACAATAACTGCCGTGACTTTGATCGAAGCCAGCCAGTATTCAGTCTCACCAAACGAACCAACGGAGACAATATTGATAATGAACAATACTACTAAAAAGGTCAGACTGATCTTCCACGAATCCCAGGTCGGGAACCAATACTTGATAACGATCGAGATCGTAGATAAGTCAACCGCCAAAGTAATTGCCCAGTTGAACCAATAGTTCCAACCCAAAGCAAAACCTAAGGCTGGATCAATGAATTTTGTTGCGTATGTAGCAAATGAGCCAGTTACTGGCATGTAAGTAGCCATTTCACCTAAACTAGTCATTAAAAAGTACACCATGATACCAATTGCAACATAGGCAATTAAAGCACCACCAGGTCCGGCAGTTGAAATTGACGAACCACTAGCAACAAAAAGTCCGGTACCAATCGAGCCACCAAGCGCGATCATGGACAAATGGCGAGTCTTCAACGACCGATTTACATCTGTATTTTCCATTTTCTTTCCCCTATTCTTTGTTTGAATACACAAAAAAACCTTATTATCAGAAATACCACTGATAATAAGGATGTAATTGTTATCCAAATGATCAATAGCTCAACGCACTTAAGTGCGACAGTCCGTTACTTATTGAGTAACGACCCAATTGTTTTATTGTAGGGATAAAACAATTTCGGCATTAATCCCTTTCGTGACTTATCTAAACAATCCTACTTGTTCAAAATCATTACTATTGATTAACGCGCCTCTATCTGCATGTAAAGACATTATAAAGAAAAGATCTCTTTACCGCAAGTACTGTCGCAAATAAAATGTTACAATAATTTTTATAAGCAAAACGCATCCGGGGGTGATTGTTTATGCTCGAAACAGTTTTTTTAGGCAAACAGGATGTTGAGAAGTATCAGATGTTGACGGTGATCAAGTCATTGCCAAAAGTACAACTGAACCTTAGCACGATTGGCAATAGACTCCACTTCACCTACCAAAAAACATACAATATCTTCCAAGCATTATTGGACGATATTTTCGATTTCAATCCAGACATGCAAAAAAAATCTGCCAAAATCGAATCGGTCGAGTTCGACAAAATCTCGATCGACCAATATAGGCTATTCTTATTCCAAAATTCGATCGTTTTTCAGGCGTTCGACTACGGCTTTACTAACTCGAATCCAACTTTCGAAAATTTCAGTAATTCTCATTTTACTAGTAAATCGACTTTGAACCGCCGTATGTCAAACTTCCGAAAACTACTGAAAAACTTTGGACTAAAGGTTTCTAATACCACTTTAGAATTAAAAGGTGACGAAAAAAACATTCGTTGGTTGGCGTACTTCGTATACTGGTACACCTACCATGGTTTAGCTTGGCCTTTTAAGCTGATCCAACAAGACGTTGTCAAAGAGATCGTCGACCGTGACGAAACTCCAACTTTTAACCCCGTCACCAATCTTCAATTACAAATAATCGTCGCCATCTCCAGGATCCGCTTGATCAAGCACCGTTATCTTGACACGATGGACGGCTACCAAGAACTATTCGATGGCAAGTCTATTGGTAAAGACTTGATCACCCGTGAAGATTATTCGATTATCCCAATGGACAAACTAGACAACGAAAACAAGTTTTTAAACTTATTTAAAGACTTTGCTTTCATCCCATCACGCTTCATCTACCCTGATCGTAAATCCGTCTTAACGGAAATCGATCCTCGTTTCAGTGACATTGCCTTTAAGTTCATTGAACATCTGAAAAAAGTTTATGGCTCAAACTTCCGGATCAAAGAATCAGACGAATCAGTCAACATGTTAGCTGACGACATCATGCGTGATATCGGTTTTTATTACATCGTTGGCCACGAAGCACCAATCAAGTTAGGTTCTTATACTAGAAGCCCTGCAGACTTCAAGACCTTAACTTCGATCTACACGAACATCTACGACTACTTCGACCATCTCGATGACGAAGACCTCAAGCCGATCCAAGGATCAGCCGAAAGTATTGCTCACGACTTATACAAAGTCTTGATCAATCACATCATGGCCGTCAGTGAAGAAGACATGCTTCACGTCAAAGTCATCGTTGATGCCGGAAACCCAGTCGAAGGTTTGATCTACCACAACTTATCGACCATGGAGTTCTTGCAGTTAGTTCCTACTAACGAATATGATGATGTGGATATTTTGATCACAACTCTGGACGTCTTCCCTGATTTTGAAGGACGGGACAAATATCCTGATGATTTAATCGTAATACCTTGGAACTCAACCGCCGTGCGGACTGATTACATTTACTTGTTAGTCCGGTTGTATCAGCTTTATACGCAGAAGTTACAAAACAATGTAGAAAAAAATAACAGTCACTTGCATATTTAATGCAGGGCTGTTTTTTTTTTGGTTTATTTTTGGTGTTTGGGTTTGGAATGTTTTAGAAAGTTCAGCTTTTTTTACCAACTCTCGATTTGGTGGTGTTACGGTTTGTGTCTTAAATCAGGTCTTGTTTTGATTGCTACCAAACTTTGCATGATTTAAACCAAACTTCAATTCTGGGAACGCCAAACTGCTGTTGTTTTATACCAAAACTCGCTTTGATTGTTACCAAACGTTGCCCGTTTTATAGCGGAAACACGCTCCGGGAGATAGCGGCCTCCGGTTAACACAGGTGGTCGCGGCACGGCTTTGCCGCACCTTGTGCGACCACCCGCGTTAATCCTCAGCAGCTGACCATCTCCCTCCGCGCTCTATTTTAGTCGTTTCCCACTTACATAGAAGAACACCCAAAGTCCAATGAATAATATCCCAATTAATCCAAGGATGACGAAGATCAATGTTTTGTTTGATGTTGTTTCTTGTGTTGATTCGTCTAGTGCTTGGATTTTTCCTTGAGTTACTTTTAGTTTGTTGATCATGGTTTTGCTGAAGCCTGTTTCGTTGTAGAAGGTTAGCTCTGTTGTGTAGATTCCTGGTTTTAAATGCTTGATTGGTATGTAGTATTGGAAATTGGAATCTGGTGCTATTTGTAGGTTTTCAGCTTTATAGTTGGTGTCTTTGAGACCTTTGTGGCTGATTTTTGCTTTTACTTTTAAATCGTTGATGTTGATCGGTGCTTCGTTCGTTAAGTTGTAGGCGATGCCGACTGAATCATCAAAGGCGTTGGGAGCAGCGCTTTTTAGATTTAGGTTTGGCTTTACTTCATCTTCTTTTGAATGAAGGACTACCCCTTTAACGTAGCGAATCTGGTTGGCAACGTTGACCTTGCTCTTCTCGTTTGAAGAGACTCCGGCCGTTGTTGTTAATCCACCGAGGATGATACCTTTGAATTCTTTTTCTGGTGCTTTGATTTTGAAGCTGACTTG
The DNA here is from genome assembly GCF_003946515.1 of Companilactobacillus zhongbaensis. Taxonomy (GTDB): domain Bacteria; phylum Bacillota; class Bacilli; order Lactobacillales; family Lactobacillaceae; genus Companilactobacillus; species Companilactobacillus zhongbaensis. The sequence goes on from NZ_RHOM01000024.1 coordinate 22,275, forward strand.
CTTAGTTTCGCCAGCTTTGAGCTTAACTTTTTGCTTCCGCTTGCCTTCGACTAATGATGACAATTGCGGTTTTTCACTCTTATAAGTCGTTGCTGAATACTTGTCGTAGCCAATCGTGGCACTGTTAGTCGTGTAAGCATTGTTCAGCTCCACGTCAACGTTGATCGACTGTTGGCCAGTATTAGAAACTAACAAATTCAGAGTCGTTTTTTGGTTAGGTTCTACTTTTAAATCATAATAAGAAACATCTTTATTCAACTGATTATCCGGCAAAATTGCCTGAACGGAATAAGATTTTTTAGGTTCATCTCCATCAGCTTGTGCGGTTCGACCAAATATCAATACCGTGGACAAGCCAAAAACTAATGATAAAATTACGGCTAACTTTTTCAACTGTATCTCCTTTGATATGAAATGCCCCAAAAAATTAACACAATAACAGCGGTCAAAATCCCAATGATTGTTAGGTAGAGTCCAGTTTTATCGTAAATCAAATTTTTCGCTCGTTGATTTACCATGTCCGCTGCAACTGGATCGATTTTGACATTTTGCTTGAAACGCCAAGAATCTCTACCATTTTTAGCGATACCTTCCACCAAATAATTCCCCGGTTGGATCGGCGTCTGCTTTTGATTGAATTCAATCGGTATTTTGGAATTAGGTGCGATCTGTCCAAATTTAATATCTTGGACACTAACGCGACTGTCGAAACCTAATTTGTTATACCAGTTATTTTTCCTAACTTTAACTTGGACCACCGTATCCTTGATAGTTTCCGGTGAAAAGTTCGCCAAGTTGACCATTAAAAAAGGTTGTTTATTTTGAACTTTTGGAGTTACTCCATCAAATTTAATTAAGTGATTTTTCGTAGCTGGTGTCGAATCAAAATACACGCCAACTCCTGTATGCCCATCATTTGGATGCTTAACATCGTATACATCAAAGCCCCCGATGACCGTTCCATCAAGCGATTGTGCCGGCAGTTTGACATTAAAAGTCAGATCTTTAGTTTGGTCACTTTTCAGCATCACAGTCTTTGGACTCGTCATATCTGAAAAAGCGTGACGTAAACCGTAATCTCCTGCGACGACTTTCTCATCAAAGCTTAATTGGCCGGTCGTTGAAGTCGTGGCGTTAGTCGGTTGAACCCGAAGTTCAATCGGCATATCACCAAAATTAGTCACCGAAAGTTTCAATTCCTTAACTGAATTAGGCTCACCAGAGATCCGAAAAAAGCTAGGATCTTCCGTATCAGAAACTAGAGGTGTCACCGAAACGCTGCGAATATCAGCAGAAGCATTATCGGGTGACAAAATAAACCAGCTAAAAGCCATTGCTAATAATCCGAAAAATAAAATCAGTTTTTTATTAATCATTTATCTGCGACGTCTTCTTCTTGATTTAGAGTTAAGGCGATTATTGTTATTGGAATTATTGTTGTTATTTCTCTTACCTAAGTAAAGACCTAAGCCGAGAATTAGAAGTAATAGTAGAATTGCTAGAATGATCCAAAGCCACATGTAGTTTGGCTTGAAGCCTGCTAGGTTGTTAAACTTGTCAGCTTGGGCGTTTGTGATGGTGAAATCTTTGTCGATGACCCAACTCTTAATGCCGTTACCAGAATATGTCAGTTTAATATGATATTTACCTGATTGCAGACGGTCTTTACCCCAACCAACTGAGTAGTTGTAGTGTGAAGTTGGTGCAACTGATTGATTATCTTGCGTTACAGTCTTCTTAAATTTGCTATTGCCATATTTAGTGATTACAGCTTTTGATTTTAAGTTTGGCATAAAAGCATTTTTAGTATTCATCACAACGGCCGAAACACCAATTTCTTTTTCAGCTGGTGATGGCACGATTGTTGGGAATACTTTTGAAATCTTGTAATTAGCATCAGTTGTTGCAGAACCTGTTTGAGTCATCTGGATAGGAATCGAATAGCTGAACTTATTTTTAATTAAGGTTCCATTTTCCGTAACGGTTCCTTTTGCTGCCTCTTTATATGGAGTAACATTAATTCCTCCCATAATATATCCAATATACTTTTGATTTGGAATTGTCACGTTTAAAGTAGCATTAGCATCGCTATTCCCACCAACGGTAATTATTTGATCATTGTTTTGAATAGTATCTCGTAATTGAACTTTTAAATTTGGATCCTTTACTTTTGATGAATTGTAAGCTGGATTTCCTGATGCATCCGTATATGCAGTGTTTGCGGAAACCATGAACTGTCTTTCATTTTTATCTGTATTAAAAATCCCCACCTTTATTTGTACGTTCTCTCCTGGATTGGCATTAACTAAATAAAATCCCCCATCGGTATTAACCTTCGTGCCATCCCCTGCTACAGGCTTTATTACGAAATCACCCGCAGATGCAGCAAAAGAAGTATTTGCATTAAAGAAACTAAAAAGTCCCATAATAAATGCAAATACAATCGTACATTTTAATATAACTTTCCTCATGTAATCTTCTCCATTAATTTAATTATTTCGACTATTGCGCGATTAAAAGCCACTACAAAATAGTAGTGGCTTTTAATCAGTATTTCTTTGATAATTCTTTGTGGAACTTAAAAATCATTACTTGCTTTCACCAGGTTTTGCATTAGTGTCAGGTGTTGTTGATGCTGGAGTTGCTCCTGCTTTAGCATTTAACGTCCAAGTAATCACACCTGACCATTTGCTAACACCATTTTCATTACTTGTGCCCTCAGGAACGAAAAGTGATGCTGAATCATTTGAATTAAACAATACTTTGTATGTACCAAATAATGCTTTTTCAGAGGATACATCAAGAATGTTTTTCCCTGCTCCGCTTGCATTCAAAGTCACAGGAGATGTCATAATCGACTTAGCAGGTGCACCATCATCAGCTGAACGTAATGGTTGTGAAGTTAAATTTAATTTGAAATCTTTACTTGTTTTTACACCATTATCGAATTGACCCAATTGTGCACTCAATGTGAATCCTGCATTTGCCGCAGCAGGTGATTCTGGATTACCACCAACTTTACGTGATTCTGTTACTTGTAGTAATCCATCTTGATTACCATCGTTAGGAATAGCACTTTGTCCATTTAACAAATTAGCTGTTTTTCCTTCAACTGCTCTACCAAAACTAAAGTCAGGCACAGCATCAAGTGATAAGAAACCAGAAACTACTTCAACACTAGCTTCAGAATGAGCATTTGCTGATATTGAATCTGTAGCATATGCTGCTTCACCTTTATTTAGATCAACATATTTACCTTTATCAAGTGCACTGAACTTACCATCCACTGTTCCAACACCAGTTGTAGCAGCTTGAACTGTAACAGGTGCAAGTGCACCCAATGTAATTCCGGCCAAGGCCATTGAACTAACCAAAATATTTCTTGAAATCTTCATGTTAAAATTCCTCCCTAGAATTTTTTCTTTAACACGTTACGAATGTTAGCAGAATTTTTTTAAATTTTAAAGCACAAAATTTGAATATTTTTTTATAATTTTGAGCTATGTTTATTATTAATAAACTTTTATTCTGTTTTTATAGCAAAATACCAATATCATTGACCCAAGAATTGCAAAACCGATCATCGGTAGATGATCTTTTGCTTCTCCAGTTTGTGGAAATGTACTTCGTCCGTAATCATCAACAATTACCGATGGAGCATCTCCATTCGAACTTCCGGTCTTATGGTCAATCGTCTCAAGTCCTCCGTGAGGACCACTCCCTGTGTCAGATCCATTTCCGCCAAGGTTGCCATTGCTACCTGCATCAGTCCCAGGATTTCCAGTTCCGGGTTTAGTTGGTCCAGGCCTATGATCGTCATCGTTATCTCGATAAACCGTTACTGACGCCTCTGACGTTTTCGACATTGATCCACTATTTTCCAAAAACGTGGGGTTTCGCCTACTCGTATCTGATTGCGCCATGTTTAAACTCAGTCCACCGACAATCCCAACGACGATAGCAAAGCAAATACATATAAGACTAATATTCTTACGCTTGATCGATTTCTTCCTCGATCTCTTCGCCAACATGATCACACCTCTCTCATAGTAAATTTCACTTATCAAGTGATAAATTAATTAATAAAAAAAAGCGATTTTTTTATTAATTCCCCTTTTCGTTCTTCAGCAAATAATATTTCAGCATGTTCTCTGCGGAATTGAAATCAAACGGATCTTGACTAACTTGATAGATATATTTAAATCCTAACTTAGTGAGAACTAATTGCGGAACAGTATTATTCACCTTAACCGCTGCCCAAACCTCTAAAAGATGGAGTTGCTCAAAGGCGTATTGCAACATCAACTCGATTGCTTCAGTTGCGTAGCCAAGGCGCCGATAATCCTTTGAAATAACGAAGCCTATCTCTCTGGTCTTATCTAAGCCATTAGAAATCCCTCTTTCGTTAAGCTCAATAATTCCTAGCATCCGGTGATTCGATTTTAATGCAATAACGTAAGTGTTGGCAAGAACTAAATATTTATTAAAAATATTGATAATTTGATTATCATCTAACGAATATTCTAATCCTGCATTCTCATGGTTTTTGCGGTCTTTTAGTAGTTTCTTGAATTCAGAAAAATCATTTTCTTCAAAATTTCTGATCTCAATGTGTTCTCCGTTTAAATTCATTTTCAGTCTCTTTTCATATCATTTTAAACTTATGTAAATAATAACCATTTTATAGTGTACAATCTCGAAAGATTTTTTCAGTATCAAAAGTGATATCAAAATGATATCATTAAAGTATGAAAGAGAAAAAATTTTTACTCAGACTGGATCAAAGCCTCTACGATCAGATCGCAGCTCAGGCTAAAGCTGAAAGTCGCAGCGTGAATAATTTCATTGTCCACCTTCTTCAAGAAAATTCCAAAAAGGAAAGCTTGGAGAGTCGACAGTTTGTCGGGCAAATCATTAAAGGGAGTGAGATTTTAACCGACAGTGCCCTCGTGTCTGTAAATGGTATTTATTATAGATATAGTTTATCAAATGTCGATGTCGTTGATAGCTCCGCTTCATACGTTATTAGTGACGCTAATGGAAATATATTGACGTTGACCCAATTAACTTAAGGAGAATTTATATGCTTGGTATAAAAATCGTACATCAAAATCATAAAGGATTAGTTGAATTTCTTGGTAAATATCATCACAGTGTCGATGCTGGAATGCATTTTTACATTCCTTTCATTCAAAAAATCTATCCTGTCAGTTTAGCAATGAACCCGTTAAAATTGCCTGACTATTCGATCATCACAAAAGATAACGCCGACGTGCAAGCTAGCGTAACTTTGAACTATCACGTCACAGATGCTGTTAAATATCGCTACGAAAATACTGACTCGGTTGAATCAATGTCTCAACTAGTCAGAGGTCATCTGCGTGACATTATCGGTCGAATGGACTTGAACCAAGCATTAGGTTCAACTTCTAAGATCAATCAGGAACTCGCCACTGCTATCGGTGACTTAACGAAAACTTACGGTATCAATGTTGACCGAATCAACATCGACGAACTTAAACCTACCCCTTCGATCCAAGATTCCATGGATAAGCAATTAAAAGCCGACCGAGAACGGATCGCCGCTATCGCTAAAGCTGAGGGTGAAGCCAAGAGCATCGAGTTAACTACGAAAGCTAAAAACGATGCCTTAGTAGCAACTGCTGAAGCTGAAGCTCGTGCTACCAGAACTCGCGCCGAGGCTGAAAGTTTCCGGATCGACAAGATGAACGAGAGTTTGGACAAGGCCAAAAGCGGCTATTTCCAAAACCAAACAATCGACGCCTTTTCACAATTAGCTAATTCAAGTACTAATACTGTCGTGGTCTCTAGCGACCAAATCGGTGACCTAGGCAAGATCCCAGTCGTTAAAAAAATGCTTGATAACACTAAATAACATTTTTTCAATTTAAAGCTATAATCATATTTCTAGGTTTTTGAATAAATTTCATCTATACTATTATCAGTTAAAGGAAGGTGTGAATTTTATGGACGTTACATTTAAAGGTGAAGCAGTTAAAACAGTGGGTGAACCACCTGTAGTTGGTGATCAATTCCCTGATTTCACAGTTACTGATAAGGACGGCAACAAGGTTGCTTTGGCAGATCTACTCGACAAGCCATTGTTGATCAGTGTTGTTCCTAATATCAACACTAGTGTTTGCAGCATTCAAACTAAGAAATTCAATAGCGACGTTGACGGATACGCAGATGTTAACTTTGTAACAATTTCAACGAATACTGTCGAGGAACAAAGTCACTGGTGTGCTGCTGAGGGTGTTAAGAACATGAAGATGTTGTCTGACGAAAAACACGACTTCGGTAAAAATACAGGATTATTGATCGACTCAATGGGAATTTTAGGCCGTTCTGTCTGGGTTGTTGACACTAACAAAGCAATCCTCTACTCAGAGATCCTTGAAGAAGAAACAAACGAACCAAATTACGACAATGCACTAGCTGAATTGAACAAATTGAACTAGTCACAATAATATAGAAGAAAAGCGTTCAAAATCAATTGATTTTGAACGCTTTTTCTTTATTTTAACTATCCTCCGATAGCATATGTGACTGATGTAACTACTTCATTTATCAGTCGTTAAATGCGATTTATCGAATTTACAATTGTACTTTTTACAAAATTTTATCTTCGACGATGTTTGTTGAATGTCACTACGTGTAAGATGACTGATAATAAGACGAAGAATATTACCACGAAACTAACGTAGCTGATCCAGAAATTATCCATTGGCATGATAGCTTTAAGTGGAACCTGAATTCCCATCGTAATCAATGCCATGATGGCGATCATGAAGAATAATTGAATATATCTTTTCACGGTTGAATCATCCTTTTCTTCTTTTTTAGAAATCTTGTGGCCATATTTAGCACACAACTCGAGTTTCTTTTCTGGAATCTCTTTCATACCAAAGGTACCAGGTAAGACGATCTCACCCGTCTTGATAACGCCAGCGGCTGACATTACTCGGTCGATCGTTTTGAAAGTTTCATCGGTGATGCCAGTTAAGAAGTTCTCAGTGGTGCTCATGTAACAAGACGAAATGCTCAAATAATGCTTATCCTTAAAAGGTCCAGGAATGGTATCCCCGTTATCTTTAAAGTAAACAAATTTTGGCCGCATACAGTCAAAGAAATCCTTCAAACGACCCGGACATTCACGCCAGTATGTGGGAGCTGAGAACACCCAGACGTCGCTTTCCATCAATTTATCTGCTAATTGATCGAGTACAGGATTTTCTTCAGGATATTTGCGAGGTGTAATATCGTAATTTTCTAGATAAATTGTCTCCGTTTCGACACCCTCATCGACATTATCAAGAACGTGTTGCAACATTTGCGCATTTAAACCATGTTCTTTATGTGATGCTAAAATACCTAATATTTTCATAGTCCCCTCCTGTCTTCAATTATAACTAAATTCATTACACTGGCAAAAACAAATTTTTGTTGTTACAGTAAATGTATTAAAAGGAGGAATTCATATGAAGGTTCTTATTATTGGTGCACATGGAAAAGTTGGTCGTTTATTGATCAACGAACTCCAATCAAAAAACATTGATTTCGTGGCAGGTTTGAGAAGTCAAGAACAGATCAAAGCTTATTCAGACAACAATATTCCCACACAATACATCGATTTGACCGCTTCGATCGAGGAAATCAAGAATTCGATCACAGCTTCAGGTGCCGACGTCTTAGTCTTCACTGCCGGTGCTGGTGGTGCAGGTTACGACCTCACCATGGAAATCGACTTAGATGGTGCAATCAAGACCATGATGATTGCTGAAGCCATCGGTATCAAGCGTTATATCATGGTAAGTTCGATCTACAGTGATGACCGTAGTAAATGGGAAGCTTCAGGCATCAGACCTTACTTCATCGCCAAGCACTACGCTGACGAACACCTTCGTGGAACAACCTTGGATTACACAATCATCCATCCAGGTACTTTAACAGACAATGAATCCACCGGAAAAATCAAAGTACAAGCTAACAACGAAGGCGGCGAAGTTCCTCGGATAGACGTTGCCAAAGTAATCGCCCAAGCAATCGAAACACCTTCGACTATCAAAAAAGACATCAACTTCGTTAGTGGTGACGAAGATATAGAAAATGCCATTAAATAAGCATTAAAGACTACCATGCTTTTAACCACATTTAGATTAAACAAAAAAATCCAGCAAACTCAGTAATTGAGTTTGCTGGATTTTTTTAATTGTCATTAAATTTACCAACTATACCGATAGTAGGCTGAATATTAATAAAGGCATTCGGATCAACTTTTTTAACTGTTTGTTTGACGTTGTACAATTGGAACTTCGTCAAGACCATTGTCATTGATCCGATCTGCTCGCCGGAATAAGCACCGGTCAAGTTGTGATCAAGCGTGATACCACGATTCATCTTCTTCAACAAGACATCGGCAATTTCGTCGATTTGATGTGAGTAAATGATAACCGTGATCTTTTGTTGTTGAATGTACATCCGGTCGATCAAGATGTTAGTAATAAAGATCGAAACGATCGAATATAGTGCCAATTCCCAACCAAAGACGATCCCGGCAATACCGATGATAACGGCATTAACGATGAACCCAACTTGGCCCACGGTACCACCTTTAGTTTTTTGAATGATCAAGGCGATAATATCGGTACCACCCGTTGAAAAACCAAAGCGGAAACAAAATCCAGTACCGACACCAACCATGGCACCACCAAAGATCGAAGCTAGCATCGGATCATCTGTGATCGGATGCAATGGGATAAAGAGGATAAAGACTGAGGCCGAAACGATCGACAGTAAAGTAAACACCGTAAATCTCTTCCCAAGTTTTTTCCAAGAAAGCAAAACCAAAGGCACGTTGAGCAAGAAGTACCATAAGTAAACTTCGGTATTAACGTGAGCAAATTGGTTGATCAAGTTAACGATCAGCTGGGAAGCACCCATAACACCGGCAGTATAAATCTTCGTCGGCTGCAAGAGCAATTGGATCCCGACGGCTGAGGTAATCCCATAAAAAACCGCAGCCAGAATGTTCTTTGAGTATCCTTTAAACATGGCCATCGTCGCCACCCCCAAAAATTCAGTATTAGAAGATTATATAACATTAAAAAGCTAAATGATATAACAATTAACCACTTCTATCTGTAAGCCTATAACAAGAACGTATCCGATTTCAATGTTAAACTGATAATAATTAATAATATTTCAATCACGGAGGTCGTATCATGAAAAAAATTGGATTCGTCGGAACCGGAGTAATGGGAAGTGGCATCATCAATAACTTACTAAAAGAAAACTACAACGTCTCAGTCTTCACCAGAACCAAATCAAAGGCCGACCCACTAATCGAAAAAGGCGCCAAATGGTACGAAAGTCCTAAACAACTAACAGAAAACGTCGACATCGTCTTCACTATGGTAGGTTTCCCCCAAGATGTCAAAGAAGTATACCTAGACCAAGAAAAAGGCATCTTCCAATCCTTAAAACCAGGCCAAATAATAGTAGACATGACCACCAGCACACCAACCCTTGCCCAAGAACTAGGTGAAAAAGCCGAAAAAATGGGAGTAGAATGCTTAGACGCCCCAGTATCAGGCGGAGACGTAGGAGCAAAAAACGGCAAACTAACCATCATGGTAGGAGGATCAGAAAAAGCTTACCAAGAACTAGAACCGATCTGGAAAATAATCGGCCAATCAAACCACCGCTTCGGAAACTACGGAGCTGGACAACACGCCAAAATGGCCAACCAAATAATGATAGCCGGAACCATGACCGGCCTAACAGAAATGCTAGTCTATGCCAAAGCTGCCAACCTAGACCTAAACGACGTCCTAACCACCCTAGAAGGCGGCGGAGCTGACAACTGGAGCATGGAAAACTACGTACCAAGAATCCTAAAAGGTGACTTCAAACCAGGCTTCTTCTCAAAGCATTTCTTAAAAGATCTAAGAATAGCACTAGAAGAAAGCGAAAAAATGGGGTTAGATTTACCTGCTACTAAGCAAGCAAAAGAACTCTATGAAAAACTAGTCGATGAAAAAGGACTAGGAAACGATGGAACCCAAGCATTAGTCAAGTTGTGGTGGTAAAAAGTTAAACCAAACTCAAAAACAAATAGAGAAGCAAAAAAAAGTCATCAGAATGACCAAAAAAGGTCATCTGATGGCTTTTTAAATAATTGCAAAATAAAATCAGAAACCCCGCGAGAGCGAGAGAGAATCGAAAGCGCGAGCCAAAATTAATATAAAGAGAAAAATCAAGTAAAGTAAAAAAGGCGAGATTGCAAGAGAATCGAGCAAGCAAGCCAGAAAGCGAAAGCAAGAGAAGAAAAAAACTATCAACTCTTATCCAACAAATAAGGAAAGAAAAGATTGCAAAACAAAGGTAAGTCAGGAAACAAAATAAGCGGAGCTTTAGTCCCGCGCACCGAGAAGCAGCAAGGAGCAGAAACCAAGTCAAACCTTGCGCATAAAAACTAGGAAGCACCTACTTCCCCACTAAACAAGGGGGGATTGCACTACCCTAGGCGGAGGGGCCCGGGGATACAGCCCTCAGCCGCCAAATTCCTCTTTGCGACGAAGGAGCTTAGAGGAAGGCTCGTATTGGAGATGTCCGGGCGAACTTCCCGGATAGCTCCAATCGATGCCGTGAGCCATATTTTTCAACCGGACGATTTAAATATAATAATTTTTTAAGCAGCCATTCCTGACATTTCTCGCATTTCTGCAGGTGTTAATCCGTTATTTTTGGTTGTTCTTCTTTCTGTG
>NZ_RHOM01000025.1 GCF_003946515.1 Companilactobacillus zhongbaensis
CGCAACGCTGGGTTATCGAACGCAGTTTTAGCTGGCTAGGAAAATATCGGCGCCTCTGGCGCCATTGTGAGCGAAAGCTGAACACCAGTAAGATGATGATTAGCTTAGCCTTCCTGCGAATACTCTTGAAAAGATTCTAAACACGTTCTTAGCGTTTCGCATTCTGTTGTTCCCAGTTCTGTGCTGCGATTTGTACTGCATCCCAAGGTGATCCAACTGGTGGTGAATAGGATAAGTCTAGGTCGCTAATTTCGGCTACTGTCATATCATTAAAAATTGCCGTAGCAAAAATATCACTGCGTTTAGCAACTTCACTACCGTAATGACCAATTAACTGCACGCCTAAAAGCCGGCCACTTTTTTGATCACCAGTAATTCTGATCTTAATTTTTTGAGCACCGGGAAAATAAGCCTTATGGTCATCAACATCAGTTGTTACCGTGAAAGGATTAAACCCTGCCTGGATAGCCTCACTTGTCAATAACCCTGTCCGTACAACAACTAAATCAAATGCCTTTAAAACTTGTGTCCCCAGGCTACCTTTAAAGGCACGTTGAATTCCAGCAATATTAAAACCAGCAATTCTTCCTTGTTTATGTGCAGTTGTACCTAATGGCAAGTAGGTTTCACCTAATAAATGATGTCTTGTTTCCACCAAATCGCCGGCCGCCCATATATCAGGTAATGAGGTCTGCATATATTGATCAACCTCGATGGCCCCGGCAATTCCAGTTTCAGCACCTACCTTGACCAGTAGCTCATTATTTGGTTGAACACCAACAACGATTAAGACTAAATCATACGTAGAAGATTGTGTCTTTTGATGATCATTTAAGCCAACAACTTCCACGTTGCTACCAGTTTCATTAATTTCTGAAACGGTTAAACCAGTAATAACATTGACGGCATTAGCAGACAACTTTTGATGAATAATTCGGCCTAAATCAGCATCAACCGTGGAAAGTATTTCTGAACCTCGTTGAAAAATAGTGACGTCTAAATGCCGTTTTCTTAAAGCCTCCGCCATTTCGATTCCGATATAACCAGACCCAACAATTGCGACCTTCCGAACACTATCTGTAGCTATATTTCTTTCAATCGCAAAGTAATCTGCCATTGTATGCAAAATACGAACTTTACTATCTTGCTGTTGAGCTTGCGCCAGGTCCACACCTTTAATACCCGATAGTTTTGGTCTAGCCCCTGTTGCTACAACCAAGTGGTCATAATGATAAGTTTTTAATTCGCCTGTAAGCGCATGTGCTACGACTTCATGTCGTTGCGGTTCAATTTTATCTGCAATCATGTTCATTTGAAATTCAATACCAGTCGAAGTCAATTCTTGTAAATTACGATGAGCTAGCAAGTGCCAATCCGGCACTTCTCCGCTGACTGCATAAGGTATTCCACAAATTGATAAATTTGGGTACTCATCTGCTAATAATATCTGAACTTTTAATTCAGGTTTAAGTTCTTTAGCCTTTAAGGCCGCCGAAATTCCGGCGTCACTGCCGCCGATAATTAATAATTTTTCCGTTTCATTTGCCATTTAATTAATTCCTTTCACCGTTGTTAGCGAACAAATGCACGACTTAAATCCTGATGTAGATAATCTGAAAACTCTTGGAAGGTTGGATAATCTCTTTGTTTAAAAATTATACCGTTAACCATAGTAATTGGTAATACAGTGATTCCATATTTTTTTAATAGGTCATTTATTTGATGATTACGAACAAAGGCGTCCGGATTTTGTGTAAGATTTCTGCGTATGATTATATTTTCACCATCTGCATTAACATGACGTTGAATTGCGGTAGTCTGAATCAATTCTTTCTTTACACTGGGACCACAAACACCAGTTGCACAACACATCGCCTCTTCAAATATTTCAATTTTAATCGTCTTTCACCTCGCATATTAGACGATGAAAATGTTCAAATTCCTTTTCTATTTGTGTATAATCACGAAAATAGCTGACCGCTAGATTATTTAAAATCAAGTGATTTATTTGCAAAAAGGCTATTTTTACCTTATACAAGTTCTGTTGTATTGTTAATTCACTACTGTATTTTAATTCAAGCAAATTAATTTCTTGGTTGGCTTGAATCAGGTAAACAGCAGAAATTGATTCTATTTCAGCTTTCGTGGCCTGTTTCACTAAAGCATCGACTATGTTTAATCTATTAGCTAATGAATCTTGTTGTGCATACTCAGTTTGCATCATAGCAAGTCATCCTTTCTCAACCAAAAAGACTTAGCGATAACCATAAACCACATAATGTAATGAATAGGACTGGAATCGTGATCGTGATCCCAATTTTAAAATAAGTACCCCAAGCAATTTTTACGTTTTTTTGCGCCAAAACATGTAACCACACTAACGTCGCCAGCGAACCGATTGGTGTGATCTTTGGTCCTAGATCAGAACCAATAATATTTGCATAAACTAACGTTTGGTGCATTAACCCTGATACATTAGCGCCCTTGATCGATAAAGCATTGATCATTACCGTTGGCATATTATTCATCGCTGATGACAGGAACGCTGCCAAATAACCCATTCCCATGGTCGCCACAAACCGGCTACCAGTTGCCATTTTGGCGATAACACCAGCAAGTAATGTTGTCAAGCCAACATTTTGTAGGCCATAAACCACCACATACATTCCGATTGAAAAGAAGACGATGTTCCACGGTGCTCCTTTAATGACTGCCTTAGTATCAACGTGATGACTTTGTTGACCAACCAACAAGAAAATTGCGGCAATCGTAAGTGCAATAAACGAAACGGGAATGTTTAGAAAACTACTGCTAAAATAACCGATCAATAACGCCGCTAACACGACCCAAGAGAACTTAAATAATCGTTGATCTTTGATTGCAGATTTTGGTTCAGCAACCTGATCTGCATCATAATGTTTGGGTAAGGCCTTGCGGAAATACAAATATAAGATACTGATGCTGGCGATCAGTGAAAAAAGATCAGGGATCCACATTCTTAGGGCATACTCGGAAAATGTAATGCCGAAAAAGTCAGCGGAAACAATATTGACTAGATTACTAACAACTAATGGTAACGAAGTCGCATCGGCAATAAAGCCACTGGCAATAATAAATGGGAAAACCTTTTTTTCATCAAAATGTAGGGCTCGCACCATTGCCAGAACGATCGGCGTTAAAATCAATGCCGCCCCATCGTTGGCAAAAAGTGCCGCCACGATCGCACCTAAAATAACGATCAAAATGAACATACGTACACCATTGCCTTTAGCCAGTCGTGCCATATGTAAAGCGGCCCACTCGAAAAAGCCGATCTCATCTAAAATCAATGAGATCAAAATAATGGCAACAAACGACAAAGTGGCGTTCCAAACGATCCCAGTAACGGTACCCACATCTTTAAATGTGACGACCCGAAATAGCAGTGCAAGTACTGCCCCACCAATTGCGGTCCAGCCTATTGATAGCCCCTTAGGTTGCCAAATGACGAATAATAACGTGAGTAAAAATATAAAAACAGCAAAAAAGACTTGCATAATTCCTCCCAACTACCAAAATCAGGGTATCGCTACCCTGATCAATTGATATCTTTATTTAAATCGTTAATAGCGTTTGTTCAAAATCTGGTTGCCACTGTTCCACTGCAAAATGATTGGCCGAAACGTCTTTGACTTTTTCGATCCATTCAACTTCATTTTGTGCCCGTGCTTGTAAACACGGATGCGTGGTTTGTGTAGCCAGCATGCTTTGATTGACCAACCACCATGTATGGGCAATTTGCGCCCGGTTTAAATCTTCATTGAGCCGCATTGATTCGTAGACTGGCGTTGTTTCCGGTAAAGTCACCATCACGATCTCGGTTTGTTGGGGATCTTGCAACCGTGGCAATAGATCAATAATTGCTTGTGGCACGTCACCGGCTGTGCGCTTAACTTCCTGTGCATAGCTTTGAGTGGAATCTAATAGTAACAACGTGTGCCCAGTTGGCGCCGTATCGATCACCACCACGTCACTGTCGTTTTGCGCCACAATATTAGCAAAAGCGCGGAAAACCGCAATTTCTTGCGTACATGGTGAACGGAGATCTTCGGCGACATAATCAACGTCAGCCGCTTTCATGGTTTGGCGAGCCGTTGCCAGTACTTCAGCTTGATAATCTTTCAATACCTGCTGCTCGTCAATATGGCTGATCGTAACTGCCGGATCAGCTGTTTTAAAGAAATCTAGATGATCGGCCGGATCAGTGGTGGCTAGATGAACGGTTTTATGTTGGGTCACTAATTTCTGCGTGATCTGCACCGCAACCGTTGTTTTACCGACGCCCCCTTTGCCCATGGTAAAAATAATCTTTTTATCCGTCTTGATCAGATCAGCAACGATCGTATCTAAGTTGGGATAGTTATTGGTCAGCGGCGGATAGGTAGCTAATGCGGGTTGTGTTGCCTGTAACACCAGGTGTAATTTATTTAAGCCGGTAACGTTGTAGGCGCGTAACGGCACTTCATACTGAGCAAATTTTTTTAATACAGCCGGCATTTGTTGTAGATCAGCCTGTTGTTGCGCAAAAATAGCCTGCGAAGCGTGATCCGTCGGTGTTTTAAGCGTGCCATTAATGATCAACTGCTGATTAGTCATGCCGATCGCGGCTAGTTCTTGTGCTGCTCGTGCTGCTTCAAGTAATGAGGCTTTTTGTGGCCGCGTCACCAACATTAATGTGGTCAAGTCCCCATTGCTTAACGTTGCTACCGCTTTTGCATAAATTGCTTTTTTATCACCCATACCGGCTAATTGGCCTAAGCAAGAAGCACCGCGATCATTTTCATCTAAATAATTATTCCACGCTGACGGTAGCTGTAGCATGCGCAAGGCATGACCAGTTGGCGCCGTGTCAAAAATAATATAATCAAAGCGCTGGTCAACCGCCGGATCAGTTAAAAAGTTGGCAAATTCATTGAATGCCGCGATCTCGACCGTACAGGAACCGGATAGCTGTTCTTCCATATTTTTAACAGCAGCATCCGGCAATACGCCGCGATAAGGGCCAACAACACTTTCCCGATACTCACCAGCTGCGGTCACAGGATCAAAATTGGCGGCAAACAACCCTGATACACCATTAATTGCTTGCGGTTTATTGGTTAATGCTGTATTGAAAACATCCTGTAAATTACTAGCTGGGTCAGTTGAAACGAGCATCACTTGATTACCAGCATCAGCCAAATTAATGGCGGTTGCACTGGCCGTCGTTGTTTTACCAACGCCACCTTTACCGGTAAAAAACAAATAATGAGTTAAATTAGCGTTTTGTGGTTGATAGTCCTGCATTGATATCCTCCTCAGTCACATATATATTTATCTATATATAATTCAAAAGAAATGGCCGCGCCATCTCTTACCTTTAGTAAAATTTAGCAACAGCCACCATCACCGCCACAGCAACCGCCTGTTTGCTCAGCTGGCACGAAAACTAGCCCAGTATAGTCAGATAATTCATCGATCGTTGGGTACGCGCCCGTTTTAACGATCTGGCCGTCAACCACGGTGATCGGTAAAACAGCGTCAGCATCATCCTTGATGGCCGCTAAAATATCGGCTCGTTCACTAAAAACATCAGGATTATTACTTAAATTGTAACGGTCAGCTTCAATCGTTTTAACACCTTGTAAAGCATCAAAGGCAGACGTGATCATTAAGAGATTTTGATCAACGGACGGACCACAAACCCCAGTCGAGCAGCACATTGCTGGTTCAAATAATTCAATTTTTTTCATTTGTCATAACAACCTTTCCTGAAGCACATTCTTCACAATCAACACAGCCGTCATCGTGGCAAATACAGTGATCATCACTTGATAATAATTGCGCCGTATCCTGCTTAAAGGTCAGCATAAAATCGGGGCGTAACGTATAATGCTGCCACTTACCTTCCTTGCGTGCCGCAACAATACCAGCATTTTGCAAAACTTTCATATGGTGGGATAAAGTCGGCTGTGAAAAGTCGAAGTGCTCTAAAATATCACAAGCACACAAAGAACCACAGGAAAGCAGATCAATAATTTTTAAGCGATTTGGATCGGCCATTGCTTTCAGCATTTGAACATACTTTTGATAGTCCATTTGTAAGCTCCTATTCCATAATTAAGGTAATCTATTAGTTAAATACGCTAATAATAAACATTGATGTTACAGTGATACAGACTGAACTTGCTACTTTTGGTTTTGGCTTAATCAACAACAGAAAGCCAATCCTGTTTAGCAGAAAATATTCAACAAGCAGATACTTCTTGCTAATCAGTGTTGCCAAAATGAATGATTATGACCGCTTTCGTGGTGATCTTAGGGAACTTAGTTGCAAACTCCGCAACTGCATTTCCTCAACTCAACTTGCTTCGATTACCGCAAGAAACATCGTATTTTGTAAACATAGACGCGCATCTATATCTATAATATAGACCCATATCTATGTAAGCGTCAAGCTTTATTTTGAAATAAAATAGCAGCATCTATTTTAGATCATACTGAATAATCACATTCTTCCATGATTAGTTTTTTAAGCCGATAGATTAACCAACTTCAAACTTGGATCGATATTTCGTTTTGAAAATAACTTATTCAAATCCATAAAAGGAAGTCCATATGTCCCGGCGGCCTTTTTGCGGTACCAATTTTGGTACCATAATTTGATAATCATTGCTTATTATTGCTCAATCGGCCAAATTTCTATACAAAATTGGGAGAAAAAGATACCTAAACTTTCAAATCAACGGCAAACAAAAAAGCCCGTTTTATCAGGCTTTTGGCTACTTAAATCTCATATTATCCCGCTGCTTTTTTACAATATCTAGTCATTTTTTATAGTGAGCTTCCAGGGTTACTCTCCGCAGGTAGTCAGCTTTATTTTCTGTTTTCTGCGATTGTCGCATTGTTTCCACCTCCAGGATGAATCAAAATTATTGTTGTTCAGCCCCTCACCATTACTGGCTACTATGGCCTCGGCTGACTTCTGTCATGGACAACTCAACATTACTATTGAGCCTGTTCCTGCCAGAAATAACTTCCAGCTTGAGAGAACTACCATGACAGACCTCCCCGGGTAAGAGCAGTAGCTTTCGCATCAAACCGTTGGCTTTACTGTGACGGTTTCGAGTGGTCAGGGACTTCGATTTGTTAGGTAATCTCATCCCACCGTTTCCAGCCTTTTAGCCACTTCTTGTTCATCGATTCGATGTTTCGTCTAGGACTTCCTTCAGATTCTACCTCACGATAGACGCCCTTGTCTTCGACTCGTGATACCGGCCACTACGGCTCACAGCGGACTTACACCGCCTAGTTACTGCCCATGCCGGGCGCACCTTAAAAAGCGACACAACTCAACAGTTGTGGCCTCTTTTTTGATACTGTATAATTAAAGGGTTAGAACCGTGTCATTACTTAATGACATAAGTAAGGAGCTAAAAAGATGAAATATGGCTATGCGCGGGTCAGTACCACTGATCAAAAATTAGCAAATCAAATTGAGGTACTAAAATTGGCAGGAGCAGAAAAAATCTTTCAAGAAAAGTTTACCAGCACAACTACCGAACGACCGGAGTTTCAAAAACTGTTGCGCGTTCTAAAAACAGGCGATACTTTGATTGTCACTAAGCTGGATCGGTTTGCGCGGAACACGCGCGAGGCATTAGCCATTATCCAAGAGTTGTTTAAAGAAAATGTCAAAGTCAACATTTTGAATATGGGCTTAATTGACAATACGCCGACTGGCCAATTAGTCTTTACAATATTTAGCGCCTTTGCGCAGTTTGAACGCGATATGATTGTCACGCGTACACAAGAAGGTAAATTGTATGCCAAGCAACATGATCCGTTGTTTCGGGAAGGGCGACCGAAAACGTATTCTGATGAACAAATCAGATTTGCTTATGAGCTGCGAAAACAAGGCATGACCTACAAGATGATTGAACGAAAGACGGGGATTAGTAAACGCACGCAGCAGCGACGGTTTAAGTTAATTGAGAAACCAAGTGATACTTCTAAAATCTAAAACAGGTGAAAGATCATGAAAAAGGATATTTGGTAGATTGTGTATGTGGTAGATTGCAAATTTAATCCGAATTTTTGGACAAATTGGTCAGCATAACCTGATACGGTGTTTTCCAGTCAAGTATTTTAAGCGGTCTCTGGTTAATTTGGAGTAACGTCGTCGTTAAATCTTGAGCACTAATGTGCTCAAAACGAGTCCCCTTAGGATAAAAATAACGTAAATTCCGATTAAAGCGTTCATTACTACCACGTTCAGCTGGCGTATAAGCATGACAGTAATAGGTCTTAATACCATATTGTGATTCAAATGATACTAGCCCACTAAACTCAGTACCACGGTCCACAGTAAAACTGTGCACCGGTCCATTAAAAGTTGTTAGGAACTTAGTCAGTGCTTCATTAACACTCGCTGTCGTTCGGTCCTTTAACCGATATGCCCAAAGGAACCGTGATTTGCGATCGATTAAAGTTAATAAAACTGCCTTACTATGCCCACGAGGGCCAACGACGGTATCTAGTTCAAAATCACCGATGCGATTACGTTGATTAATCATCATGGGACGCTGTTCAATCGATCGCCCCAAAGATTGATTATATTTGGATCGTTGGTCAACGTTACGCCGTTGGCGTACGCCATGTTCAGGTAGATCATTCAAGGAGAAACCAATTCTCCCCTGATTTAGCCAATTATAAATAGATTTAGTAGCTAGTTTAAATTCTTGAGCAATCATTCCTGGTGACCAGCTTAGATGTAAATGGTTGAGAATTGTTTGCTTTAACTCATCGCTCAGCTTAGTTTTCCGACCACATCGTGATCGCTTGTAATTCGGCATCTGTTTGTGCTAATTCAGCCTGATAAGGTTGACATCGAGATAATTAATAAGAAATTGTTGACGGTGATCGGTTCAGCCGAACGCCCATTTGGATATTGGACAGCCCTAGTTCACAAAAGGTTTCGATTTTAATTCGTTCGGAATAGGTTATACTAGACAAAAGATCAGCTCCTAAAAGATGGGTTTGTGGTAAACACCATTTTAAAGGAAGCTGATCTTTTTTGTCCGAACAGCGTTCGGATTAATTTTACAATCTACTATGTCCTAAATGGACACAAGCAACGCTCCTAAGCAAAGCCTGTATGTACTGATTTCAGAAAAGCCCTCTATTCCGCATAATAGAGGACTTTTTTGTGTGCATTCTGCTTAATTTAAACGGACAAGTATACATCTAAAAGGTGAACGTGTTGTCTGAGAGCGCGTAATTATTTACTTTTTTCTTTGTTAGCATCGCTGGATTCCAAAGCCTGAATTTGAGTCGTAAGCGTATTTTGTTCAGGTTAAATTAAAATTGCAAGTTACTTATTACAAGTTACAAGATACAAGTTACAGATTACAAGTTACTTGTAATCTGTATCTGGGTGACTCTTTTTATAGCTTCGAAGCCCACGCTTTATTATGTCATCTAAAATCTCAACCATTTTTGTATTTTCTTCGAAGGCAATTTTTCGAATATCATTGTAAAATGATTCTCTAACTCGTAATGGTTTTGTTTTTTCTTTTCGTTTAAAAGGAGAGTCGCCATCTTTTAATTGACTCTCTGCATCAATCTGATCTAAAAGACTTTTCTTTTCTGGCATATTCTACTCCTCCAACAGATTAATTCGTGATAGAGCTTCATCTAATACTACTTGATACATATATAAAGCCCTTTTGTCCCACATATCCTCATCTTTAATTCCACTTTTTCCGAAACGTTTAACACGTTCTCTTTGAAATACGTTCCCATGAAATAGGGCTTTTCCAAAGGCTTGATTAGCGGCTTTCAACACTTCATGATCGACAGGTCCGTCTTTTTTAACCAGATAGGCAATAATGCCAAGCAAATCAAATGATTTGTCATAGTCTTTTCTAAGCCCTTGAAGATAGCTTACAAATTTTAAAGAACTTGAGTAAGATTGCTCTTGAGTCTGCATAACCATAATTACGTAATCTGAGGCTAAAACGGCATTATTTGTATATGCTGATAGCGTTGGCGGAACGTCTATTAAAATATAATCATAATCATTTCTAATTTTTGTTAGCAAAGTTTTTAAAAATAGTGGTCGGTCACTTTTCTTATAATCTTCAAGCATATCAGGAAGCAAAGATAAGCTCCAATCACTAGGCATCAGATCAAGGTAATCTGTGACGTGTGCAATGGACTCAGATAAATCCAGATTCTTAATACCATCAGTTAAACTTTTGGAATTTTTTTGTTTGAATACAGGAAATGTTTTTTCTATAATTTCACTAGCATTTCCTTGTGGATCAAAATCAATTAATAAGGTTTTTCTATGGGCTTTATTTAATAGATAAGAAAAGGTTACACAAGTTGTTGTTTTTCCAACTCCACCTTTAAAGTTTCCTATCGTGATCGATGTGGTCATACAGGATCCTCCAGACTTGAACTTATTAGTTCATAGTCATTGTAATGCAACGAGCATAGCAATTCAACGTAAATATAAAGATACAAATTACAAGTATCAAATTACATGAAACTTGTTACAAATTACTTTTGTTATTTTTGCGATTTTTGTTTATAAACAAGATGAATAGTGGTATGGTTAATTCATAAAATAGAACATAAAAAAACACCCACCGACGGGAATCGGTGAGCGCCACATAAAAGTCATCTAGTTCAATGACTATTATATCATGGCCGGTGCGATTTTTAAAGCCCTAGGGGACAAGCTGGGGTCTAAATCCAAGGGGACACGTTTGCCAGTGCGACTTCAATAAGTCTGGCTATACCACAACAAGGTCATCTGTACGGCTGGGTGGTGAATGGTGAGCGCGACCATTAACGGCGCGGGTGGTAAAACGAAGCTTCGGCTTGGTGCCACTGATTAGTTGGTGATCGAACAAATATAAATACGTATCATCAACGCCTACTAGGGCGTTTTTTAGTAGGCTAAACCGAAAACGTAGGTTTATAATGAGTGGTGGTAGCAATACCGCAATTGTACAGACAAGCGACGGGCGTTAACGACCGACGAACTAAGGGGAAACTTTTAGTAGTAGAATTGTACTCTGGTTCAGTTATTCCAAATAGCTGTTTCCAGGGAACAATTCTGCGCTCAAAACGTCACTCCCTCTAAACTGAATGGAAAACCGTAACCCGTCAAGTCAAATTCCAAAGAAAAAAAGAAAGTTGGTGGAATTGTTGGAATGTAAGGATTACATTGTTCCATTGAATCAAGATGTGATCGTTAAGAAGACAATCTATCGGAGTTCTGCAAGAATTACAAATCAGCAGAGAGATCAATTGAAGAGAGTTTTGCGTAGTCAAGGGTATCAGGGAAGAATTAGTAGTATTCGATACACTCGAGTAAATTACAAGTATTCATTTAAAGTATCAGTGAAGTATCGGGGAAGTGTTGGCAAATTTTTGGTTAATACAAAGAATGAGACAGTTGAATTTAAGGGAATGGTCTAGGAGTAATCCCAGTAAATTTCACAAAGTATAATTCCCCAATTAAGGCCAATCTGTGACCTATACCACTTCTTTTTTGGACAAGTTCACAATCAAGAAATAACGGAATGTGGAAGTACCGCGGTGAATGTGGGTTACTTGGTATAAGCCGCCTTATGTTAAGTAAAAATTGGTATACTAAAAAAGGCTCCCGGTTTAACACTGGAGGCCTTTTTTCTAGGTTACATATTTTGAGGATGAATGTTTTTATCTTCGTAGCTTTTACTTGGGTGCTGTAACATGATGAATACTGCTTAGTTTTTGGTGCCGTACCCCGCAACATATGCGTCGCTTCGTTGGTATTATCTTAAATGCTAAGTACCGAATTGAGAAGGATCATAAAGATATTGGCGTCATAATCCCACTGGACGACGAAGAACTTAAATTTTTAATGACTAAAGCCTTGAGATGTTACTTTAACGCCCTAAGAAGCAATGAGAAGCACATCAAGAACGTGGAAAACTACCTGTACGGCACCATGCAAAATCTATTTGGTGTTTGGTGGAATAAACAAGCGGCTAGAGAATACGCGGCCAAACACCCCGAAGAAGAAAAGCCGGCCGATAACGACAACAGTGGGTTGTACTACTAGTCCTAAAAGGCTACAAAATCCTTTCTAAGCAGTTTTAAGACTTGCTAGCCTCTTTAACTTAAGCTAGATTTAAATGGCTTAAACAGAAGAATAGGGGCTTTTAAATGAGCGCCAGAGCTAACCAGCTCAAAAGTTCAGCCTTTAGATCAACGCCAAGCTCAAGTGATTTGAGGCCAGGGCTTTATCTATTGATAAGGTACTCAAAAGGTAGTATAATGGTAGTAGTAAAAGAAGGGAGATGAGACAATCATGACGGTTAAGGAAAAGAAACGGGTCCAAGTCAAGATTGATAAAGATTTGGCCGATGATACCGAAGCAGTTTTAAGCGAATTGGGCTTAAATCCAACCACGGCCATTAACATGTTTTACAAGCGGATTGTTGCTAATGGTGCTTTACCTTTTAATGTGTCTTTAAGCGAAGAAGAAAAAGCTAATTTACGCTTTTTAAAGGCGACCGAAGGGACACCAGTCACCGAGTTCAAAGACGCTAAAGAGGTCGCTGATTGGCTCAACGATCCAGATGAGGACTAATGACTTAGTCAGCCTATACATTAGTTTTGTAGAAACTAACAGTGGCAAGTCTCGACCAGTTTTAATTCGTCGCGTATCAGAACAGACGGTCTAGGCTTTTAAAATTACTAGTCAGTATGAAAAGAAGTCGGCTTATATCAAGCAACAATATTATCCGATTCAAGATTGGCAATCCGCTGGGTTGAAGAAACCTTCCTGGGTCGATATTGGTAGTATTTATCGCTTTCCCAAAGCCGGTTTAAACTTTAAAGAAATCGGTCATTTAAGTAAGCTAGATCAAAATAAAATTTCAGATTTTACGCTTGACCTAAAATCAAAAATAAGAGGTAAGGGTCAAAAGATAATTCAACAGCGATCAAGTAAAAGGAAGCACAAAGAAAGTAAAGCAGAGCTTACACAAAGAATTCAAAAACAGTTAAAAGACTTTGCTAAACACAATCCAGAAATTAAGCCAAAAAACAATGGGTATTCGGATTTTATGGTGGAAAAGGGCTTATAAATCACCCTTCTCCAAATTCTTAATAAGTGTGGAAAAATCGACACCAAAGTTGTCTGTAATGTCGTGATCATTCACTTCATACCAATTGAAAGTATCGTATAACATAGCTTTATTGAAAGCACTTGAATTAAATCGTGGCTTACGCTTTTTATGGAGCTTCTCATTGAAAAGGATTTTGGCTCGTAAGGCATCAAACGAGTAACCTCTACCCATTCGCTCTACCTGCCTAATAATGCTGTTAATTGACTCCGTATAAGCATTAGTGGGCCTTTTATCAAAGTAGTTGAATATTTCGACATGCCAGTTGTCTACGGCTCTCACGAGGTCTTTATATGCGTCTTTAGAGTTGCTGGACATACAACGGTGTCTCCATTGACTATAACGAAGATGACCTTCATCTGGATCAGGAGTATCCCATATCCAGTAAAACTCTTCTTTGAGTTCATAGGCTTCTTTTAAAGCAGGAAGATTACCTAACCAAGTATCTAAGAGGAATGATTCACGTTCATTTAAATCGTGTTTACGCTTTAGAAGGATAAACCTTTCACGCATAAGGGTACGTATTTCTTTTTGGCTCATATGGGCTTTCAAAGACTTCCTGACGTTATCTAAGGCTTGATTAGCCATTCTAACTACATGAAACTTATCTACGACAACTTTAGCGTGTGGAAGGATAGTGTTCACTGCGTCTTTGTAGGGCTTCCACATATCCATTGTGACGTACTCAATGTAAGTCCTGTCACTGATTTCTGAAAGACGTTGGATGACTGTTTCCTTGTTACGGTTAGGCTTGATGTCATAAATAGTCCTGCGTTCAATATTAGTCAATACAAGCCGAGGTCTACGGACAATATGTATCTCGTCTATCCCAAGCCACTTAGGAGTTTCAAACTGGTATTCACGTTCTTTGAGTGCCACATAGTCCTTAAAAACGTTCCTAATGGTTTTCTCGTCAACACCAACGCTTTCTGCGACTTCTACAAAGGTCTTAGACATGGATTGCTCTTGAATGAACTTTAAAAGCCTTTTGGTCATACTACGCTTTTCATCTACAGATATTAGGCGTTCCCAGAAGGTAGATCCGCATTCACGACACTTGTATCGTCTACGGTTCAATTGTAAGCCCACTCGCTTTAAACGAATGGGCAAATCCATAATTAGTTGATTTCTTGAACTGTGTTTGTACAACTTGTCAAAACCACATTCAGGACAACGTTCAGGTGGTCCGACTGCTTCAACTTTAAACATCATATCGGTTTCATTTTCTTGTGGCGGCTCTATTGTTTTAATGTCTGGTAGGGATAATAAGTCTGACATATTATTCATCCTTTATTACTCTGCGGTGTTAAGGTATCAATTATAGATTTGATGTCGAAATCATCAGTGTTAAATTATTTTTGTGACCACAAATGCACTTAGAAAATCCCTTAAAGCATTAGCTGGTTCACTTGAATAGGGAGTTGTAAAAAAGTTCCCTTAGCCTGCACAGCAAGATAATTTCGAAACATCTTTATCAAAAGTTAGGACAGCCAGCTTCAATCCTTCTGCCATTGTTAGATATGGAGCCATCGTTTCTCTCAGATCTCCAACAGTTAAACCGAATTTCACAGCTAATGTTGCTGCATAAATTACGTCTCCTGCGTTTTCTGCCACTACATGCGCCCCTAACACTTTCAATGTTTTCGCGTCTGCCACTAATTTGAAAACACCTGTTGTTTCCCGATTAACGAGCGCTCTTGGAACAGCATCCAACGGCAATACCGATGTTTTCACTTCATATCCTTTTTCTTTTGCCTGTTGCTCCGTTAAACCAACCGTTGCAATCGATGGAGAAGTAAACGTAACGCCTGGAACCACTTCTAAATTGACCTTTTGATTTAGTCCTCCGATTGCATTACGAGCAGCAAGTCCACCTTCATAAGCAGCTACATAAACAAATTGGGGACCGAGAGTGACATCTCCAGCTGAATAAATTCGGGAATTGGTCGTTTTAAGATAATCATCAATGACAATTTCACCACGGGAACCAACTTCAACGCCTGCTGCATGTAAGTTTAATGATTCTGTATTTGGTTTTCTTCCAGTGGCAATTAGCAATTGTTCTGCTTCAATAATTCGCTTTTTACCATTTATCTCAACATGAACTTTTTTAATGTCTCCATCTTGCTCAACTCGTTCATAGGTTGCACCTGTTACTAAATTAATTCCCTGTTCTGTTAAGGCCTTAGTAATGGCTTCTGAAATTTCAGGATCGTATTCTTTTAATAGACGCTCGCTTCTTTGAATCAAAGTGACTTCTGACCCGAGGTTATGAAATAGTTGTCCTAATTCCATGCCGATATATCCTGAACCAATTACGGTAAGACGATTTGGAACCTTCTTTAATTCCAATAAGCTAGTGCTTGTTAAATAATCTACTTCATCTAATCCGGGAATATTAGGTGCAGTTGAAGAAGCACCTGTAGCTATTAAAAATCTTTTGGCTGTGATTTGATTGCCATTTACTTCAACTGTATTTTCATTTACGAATTTTGCTTCACCTTTTATTAATTCAAAACCATAATCATCAATTAAATTCACATATTTTTCATTTCGCATCTCGGTTACTAAATCATTCTTTTGTTTTACTAATGGCGCTAAATCAACATTTGAAGCCGAAGTGTGTAATCCCACAAATGGATTATTTTTTGCTAGATGATTGATTTCCCCTGCTCTTAATAAGGTCTTAGAAGGAACGCATCCGACATTAACGCAAGTTCCACCCACCGTTCCACGCTCAATCATAGCCACTTTTGCGTTCAAAGTAACGGCTTCAATGGCAGATGAAAAGGCAGCTCCACCAGAACCGATGATGATGTAATCATAATCATAGTTACCTTCATCATTTAAACTTACATCTGTCCTTTTTTCCGATTGCACTTGTATTTCTTCCGCTTCGCCCGGTTGATATTGTGCGTCAGTAATCGCTGTTTTCGCGATATCAATGTCTACATCATACGGTAGTTCAAACAGTGCTTCTCCGCGACGAAAGTCTACTTCAATCCCTTTTGCACCTGCATTTTCAAGAGCAACCGCAATATGTTCTTCACAACCAGTGCAGGTCATTCCTTCAACGTTTAGCCGATATTTTTTCAATAAATTCGTCTTTTGTTCCGATTGAAATTCTTCTGCTTCGCCCGGGTGATAGTTTGCGTCAGCAATCGCCTTTATTGCACTTTCAACCTCAATATCATCGGGCAGTTCAAATACTGCTTCACCACGACGATAACTAGACTCAATATTTTTAGCACCTATCTTTTCAAGTGCTGATTCTACGTGTTTTTCACAACCCGTACAAGTCATTCCTGAAATGTTTACCTTAAATTTATTCATAAAAAAGCTCCTTTCGTTAATTAATCTCTCATGTTAATGTTTCTATTATTGGACACGAATGTAATCGCTTTTCATCTGGACATCGTTGTTTTAAGTCGTCTAACATAGTTTCAATTCGTTTTAAATCCTCTATTTGTTTTTGCACCTCCTTTTGTTTTTTAGAAACAAATTCGAACATATCTTGACAACGAACTTCATCTTTATCTACAACACCAAGTAATTTATAAATCTCGCTTAAAGAAAAACCAAGTTCCTGTATTCGTTTAATAAACCCAACACGCTTAACGTCATCATATGAATATATCCGATAACCAGCTTCCGTTCGGTGAGGTTCTTGTAATAAATTTTTTCGCTCGTAATATCTGATCGTTTCTTTATTAACTCCACATTTATCTGCAAACTCACTAATGCGATAAATCATCTTATTTCACCCCATGAATATTATAAACCGTGTACCATAGTACACGTTCAAGTAAATTGGACTATTTTATTTTTTTCCCAAAGTATCACTCGTATGTGATTGATACTTTTATATAAGGCAGATTGCAAGAATTATCCGAACACCGCATGTTTCTGAAAGACTTTTCGTGGTGATTGCCAGTTGAGCGTTTTCATTGGCCTGGCATTAATCCAATGATTAATTTGATCTAATTCTTTCTGACTGATGGTTTCAATTTTGCGTTCTTTTGGGATAAAACGACGGACATATCGATTTAGCACTTCATTACTACCACGTTCTTCTGGTGAATATGGGTGTGCAAAATACATCGGTATGCCTAGCTGTTCTTCTATTTCATCATATTTTGCAAACTCTCGACCGTGATCAACTGTAATTGATTTAGCATTTTTATACCCTTGAAAAACCTAATAATAGCTGGTGTCACTGCCTGACTATTGCGCCCACTGACATGTCTCATGATATGTTGTCGACTCAATCGTTCTGTGATGGTCACTAAAACATCGCCACGTGTTTTACCAGATTGCATCGTATCAACTTCAAAATGACCAAATTCTTGTCTTAATTGGACAGCTTTTGGTCGTTTTTCAATTGAACGGCCATGAGCAAAAACACGTCTACGGCCGTCAGATTGACGTTTACGTCGAATACCTTTATCAGGTAAATCTGATAACTTAATTTTAAGCAAACCATGATGAATCCAGTTGTAGATGGTCTTGAAAGCAATACCCAATACATGAGCAGCGGTTTCTGGTGACCACTTCAAGATACCAATGTGATGGTTCAAAAAAGCTGATATTTCAGGTGTTAGGGTCGGATGGCGACCGTGTTTGTGCCGATTACACTGGGCTAAATGATGAGCCTGTTGTGCATTGTATGGTTTAATTCGATTTAACTCGTAGGTAATAGTTGCAGGAGAACGCTTTAAGAAACGGGCTATTTCTCGAGTTGAATGATTAAGTTTGATCATTGTTTCAATGACAGAACGTTCGTGAGCTGATAAACTAGAAGACATAAGCTGCAGATCCTTTATGGTTGATTTTAGTCAATTACCATTAAAGTCTCTGCAGTTTTTTTATGCAAGGTGTTCGGTTTAATTTTACAATCTGCCATAATACTATTGATTATCCTAACATCCCACCAGAAAATCCGATTTAAACACCAGTTGTTTTTAAACTATTAAGAAAGTAATTCCACTATATATTCCGAAGACCCAAAACAATCTTGAAAATAAAAACGATCGGCCTAGTTATTAGGTTGATCGTTTTTTAATTTATCCGGTTTATGGGCGTTGACATAGTCAGCGAATGTTTTTAAAAGTTCTTCGGTTTGTTCGACCGAGAGGTTATTAGCTTGAAAGTACTTTTCTAATAAAGACCCTTTTTGAATTAATCGGCGAGAACGGGCTTTGCGGGCTTGCCGATTTTCATAGTATTTAGATTGCCGTAATTTAAAATCTTCTCGCTCAATTTTTTGTTTTAAACGCGCTTGCTGCTCGACTAGTTTTTCATATTGATTAGACATGGAATTTCCCCATCTCGTATGCTAATGATCTACGGACTTTACCTTTAAAAATTCAGAAAATTGCTTGGCTAAAAGCTTAATCTGATCGTTAGACAAATTAGCATAATCTAAATTGGCTTGACTGATGATTTGTTTACCTAGCCGTTGTTCAATCTTATTTTTTTCAGCTTTAATCTTTTGATTAAGCTGTTTTAATTTAGCTTCTTGTTTTTCTAAGTTGCTTTGAGACATAACGATCCCTCCAATCATATTAAAAATAATCACCGACACTATATCGTACAGAGAATGTTAAGTCAAAGGATAAAAGTTGAAATAGAGAAGCGGAAGTCATACACTAAAAGTAAATTCAGGAGAATCAGCAGACCGAGTAAAACGAGGTCAATGCGCACTTACACATAGAATTAATTCTATGTTGTGTTAACCCATTAAAGACTGTATTAGAAGTCGCCGTTGGCGATAACAAAATAAAAACCATAAACCCCAAGAGAGTCGGTGACAAACATGGCAATTTTTCACATGAGTTTTCAAAATATTAGTGCTGGTAAAGGACGTAGTGCCATTGCTGGATCTGCTTATCGAAGTGGTGAAAAATTATTTGACGAGAAAGAAGGTCGCCACTATTTGTATGCCCGGTCGATCATGCCAGAAAGTTTTATTTTGACGCCAAAAAATGCACCGGAATGGGCGAGTGATCGGGAGCAGTTATGGAATGAAGTTGAAAAGAAAGATCGTAAATCAAACTCACGGTATGCAAAAGAGTTTAACGTAGCTTTACCGGTAGAATTAAGTGAATCAGAACAGAAAGAATTATTAACTAAATACTTGCAAGAGAATTTTGTCGATCAAGGTATGGTAGCTGACGTAGCAATTCATCGCGATCACCCAGACAATCCGCATGCACATGTGATGTTAACCAACCGCCCATTTAACTCCGATGGTAGTTGGGGATTAAAAGCAAAGACGCAGTACATTAAAGATGAGAATGGCAAGCAACTTTTAACCAAAAGCGGGTTTCCAAAACAAAGAAAAATTTGGTTGGTTGATTGGGATAAAAAGGAAAAAATTAATGAATGGCGAAAAAATTGGGCGTTGAGTGTTAATCAGTTCTTAGCACAAAAAAATATTCCGGATCGGATTAGTGAAAAATCGTTTGTCGATCAAGGAATTCAAGAGACACCTACCCAACACGAAGGCATTAACAGCCAAAGAAAAAATCGAAAAGCATTTAATCAACAAGTTAGAGCGCAAAGAAACGCTCAAGCTAAATATCATAATCTTGACGAAAAGATAAGAAATCATGAACATTTTGACGCGTTAACTGACGAGCTATCCTTCTCTGAAAAACACACAATTAGTCATCTAAGTCAGCAATTGAAAACCTATGTCGATTTAGAACATTTAGATGATAAACAGCGCATGCTGTTTAATTGGAAAAACAGCTTATTAATCAAACATGCCATTGGTGAGGATGTAACCAAGCAACTGCTGACTATTGACCAGCAAACGACATCACTAGCACAAGCTAACCAGTTGTTAAATAAAGTGGTGGAACGAGCAACGAAAAAGCTTTATCCGGAACTTAATTTTGAACAGACAACCGCAGCTGAACGACGGGAACTGATTAAAGAAACTAATAGTGAACAAACGATTTTTAAGGGTAGCGAATTGGCAGAACGGTTAGCGGATATTCGAAGTGACTTATTAACCCAGCAATTATTGACGTTTACCAAGCGGCCATATACCAGCTGGCAGTTAGTTAATCAGCAAACCCAGACGATTGAGAAGCAATTAACCACGGTACTAGCCAAACATGGTCACCAGTTAGACGATTTGAAGCCTACTGATCGGGGCATGCTAGCCGCTTATCAACCTAACGAACTCGAATTCATTTCTAAAGCGGTGAAAAATTTGCGGGTCATGCGGGAAGTTAAAGCCGTAGTGCAAACCCAATACAACAGCATTCTAACGACTGCTTTTCCG
Organism: Companilactobacillus zhongbaensis; assembly: GCF_003946515.1. Classification (GTDB taxonomy): domain Bacteria; phylum Bacillota; class Bacilli; order Lactobacillales; family Lactobacillaceae; genus Companilactobacillus; species Companilactobacillus zhongbaensis. The sequence goes on from NZ_RHOM01000025.1 coordinate 20,503, forward strand.
GACAGTGACCTCGATAAGCTAGAGACGATTGATAAGGAGCAAGTCTATACCGCTGTGGTTTACTATGACCCAGAATTAAAGCCATTAAGCGGCAATGATCTTAGTCAATTGCAACAGCAGCCACCGGTAGTCTTTACTAGTCAGCAACACCAAGCCGGTTTAAATTACCTGTTAGGTAAAATGGAATTAAAAGATATTCAGGATCATCGACTGCAACGGGTCTTAAAACATGATGGCACCCGGCAACTGTTTATCGGCGAATGTGGCCAAGATCCTAAGTTGGATCACAAACAAATTGAAATGGTGCAAGCCCGTTTGAAACAACAGACAATGCGCTTTGATCAATATAAGCGAGCTCAAGTTAAGGACTATCAGGCCATTAATTACCATCCAACTAGCCCAAAAAATTACCTGATGAATATTTTGGACGAAGCCTTAATGACCATTTTATATGCGAAAAATACGGACTATCTAAGAAAACAGCGACTACGTGGACTAAAGGAGACCGAGTGGGAAATGACGAAAAAGCAACGGCAACACCAAACTCGAAACCGGCATGAAGATGGGGGCATGCACTTGTAATCACAAAATTAGCGACTGGTTAATTGATATGAATGGTAGCCCATAAAGTATTTTATATTGATAAAAATTAGAGCGTGCTCGATTAGTTACGTATAGCTGCCAGCCTTGTGTATGGTCTATTAAAGAAACCAGGTAAACAAAACCTTTAAGCCGAAACCCTATTTTGAACTAAATGCTGAAATTATTGCTAATTAGCAAAAAATTCAGCAAAATTAGACCCCTATCAGCGATTTAAAGGCGAAACAGGGCTAATGACATTCATGCAAGCTAAACACGTTCAGAAGGGATTACAGGACGGTTTAATCAAGGACGTCCAAAAGCAAGGCAAAAAACGAGCTAGTCCCCAACTATTCTCGCTATCTAGTCTCCAAAGTGCCATGAATAAACGTTATCACGCCAGCGCCAGCCAAACCTTAGCGGCTATTCAAAGCTTATACGAAGACAAACTGCTCAGTTATCCCCGCACCGATTGTGCTTATATCACTGATGAAGAATTTGATTATTTAGTGGCTAATCTGACGAAGTATCTGGGTTTGGTATCTAAGCAAGTCGCTTTAACCAATACCACCCCAAATAAACGTTACGTCAGTGGGAAAAAGGTTGAAGAACATTACGCCATTATTATGACTAAAGTTGTGCCGACTAAAGAGAAACTAGCCAGCTTACCTAAATTACAGCAACAAGTCTATGACTTGGTTTTAAGAACGACGTTAGCGATGTTTGCTGATCCGTACGAGTACGAGGAAACCACCATTATCACCCAAGTTGGTGACGCCAATTTTAAAGCAACCGGTAAGGTCCCAACTAAGCAAGGCTGGCAAGCTTTATTTGATGATCACACAGCCGACCAGCAAGAAGCAGCAACTTTACCGCTCGTTAACCAAGGCGATCAGGTTAAAGCAAATCTGCAAACACCGCAAAAAGAAATGACCCCACCCGTGCCATTTACCGAAGGTACCCTGATTACGGCAATGAAGACCGCCGGCAAAACGCTTGATGATGAAGCAGCCCAGGCGATTCTCAAAGATGTGCAAGGCATTGGGACAAGTGCGACCCGGGCCAATGTGCTGGAAGTGTTAAAAAAACGCGGCTATTTGGTTACTGAAAAGAACAAGCTCCACGTCAGTGAAGCGGGAACTACTTTATGTAAAGCGGTCGAACTCGAACCCTTGCTAACTAGCCCAGAAATGACGGCTAAATGGGAGCAAGCGTTACAACAAATCAGTACCGAAGAACGCACCCCGGATAACTTTTTGAGCCAAATCAAAAAGTTCGTGGCAAAGTTGATCGCTGATGTTCCCACGCAATTAACTGGCAGTGCAGCCATTAAGCAACAAATCGATCACCAACAGCAAGCCCAAAAAGCCGCCGAGGTCTTCTTAGAAACACCGCAAGCGACCGTTTTAAATAAACAGAAGTTTTACATTGTAAAGCCTAAGCAAGGCGAAGACTTTACCCTGCCCAAGAAATGGAGCAGTAAAACCCTCGGTAAAACTGCGATCAAAGCCTTAATCACTAAGGGGGAAACCAGCAAACTAAAGGGGTTCAAGAGCAAAAAAGGAAAGTCGTTTGACGCCAAGTTAAAGCTTGACGGCCATAAATTAAGTTTTGATTTTGATTAGAACCTGCCTACCGCCCTACACTACGTTCCGGTTGGCGAACCCGTCATTTAGGTTCACTTTTACAACCCTAAAAGTAAACCTAAACAACGGGTGAGATTAGCAACGCAAAGGAGATCATAAATATGGATAACGAATTAACAGTCATTGGGAGTGAATTACCGGTTTTGCAGACTAAAGGAACCTACAAATATTTAAAAGAAATTACTGGAAATGGGTCTTATTATCAAGTGGCTTGGCAAAAATTAGCCGATGGCTACGTTGCCCTTTATGGCACGACCCCGGTTCAAATCAACGTAGCCCCTATATTGAATGATATTTTTGAAGATGAGGAGGGGTAGACAATGCCGAGTAAAGCCGACGTTAAAGCCTGGAAAGCACAATTAGTCGCCCAGGCTGAACAACAAATCCTAAAATTAACCGATAGTGACCGATTTAAACAGTATCTTAATACCCTGGCTAAATTTCATCATTATAGCGCCAGAAACATTGAATCGCGCGTTTTATAATCAAGTTAGCCAAATACTTTTAGCTAATTGATAAAATAAAAAACACCAAGACAAATCTCTGTTATCATTGATGTTCCTACACAAACAATGAAAGAGGTTATTGTCTTGATGCAAGAACAGAATACCACAGTCAGAAAAAAAGGTCAGCACCTAACTTCGTTTGAACGAGGCAGAATTGCTACGCTGCACAGCCAAGGCTATTCCAATCGTGCAATTGCCAGAGCGCTTAATGTTTGTCATCAAACAATCAATAATGAATTGTGCCGCGGCGAGATCGACCAAGTAAAAAAAGTGAATGGTCAACGCCAATATTACGCTGTATACTCACCAGAAACAGCACAAGCTAAGTACGAAGCTAATCGAGCCCACTGTCATCGACCTTTGAAACTCGTCGGTGTCGCTGATTTTATCGACTATTTTACGACTCATTTGCGTCAAGATGGTTGGTCGCCTGATGCAGCAGTAGGACGGGCCAAACTTGAAGGCTTATATCAACCTGAGGAGATGGTCTCGACCAAGACGCTATACCACTATATTGATGCCCAGTTACTTGAAGTCCGTAATCTTGATCTACTCGAAAAAACGCGCCACCGTGCCAAACATCATCACTCGATCAAGCACAAGCGTCTGGCCGGACGGAGTATTGATGAACGGCCTAAAAGTATCGACCAGCGCCAAGAGTTTGGCCATTTCGAATTGGACACCGTGGTTGGCAAGCGCAACGGTCAAGAGAGTGTGATCTTAACGCTGATCGAGCGTCAATCCCGCTGCCAAATTCTACGTTTGATCGATGGTCGTGATGCCGATTCGGTCAACTATGAGCTGGCCAAGATCTGTCAAGAATACGGATCAATCATGAAGTCAGTTACTGCCGATAATGGCGCTGAGTTCTCGGAAGTTGGCGCTGTACTTACCGGTGTCGCTGACCTTTATTATGCCCATCCATATCGTTCCTCTGAGCGTGGGACTAACGAAGCGCATAATCGAATGATCCGCCGCGATGTACCCAAGGGTCTATCCATGGATATTTTGGGTCCTCATGATATCCAAGCAGTTGAGTCAAAGCTAAACAATTTACCGCGCCGGCAAACTGGCTATCAAACACCCAAAGAGCTTTTCTCCGCTGCTTCCGCCGGCTAAGTTAAGCCCATAAAATATGAATATTAATGAAAATACTGATTTAATAGGATTTATCGTGTGGCTAATTTGTTCTTGCAATTTGGGTTAAAGTAATAGCTGCATAATATGCCTAATAGTGTCACTTTCAAGAATGATCATGATGCCTAAACCAATATAAATAATGGCCATGATCCAATCACCAAAACGATCAAGAAAGTTCTTTACAAAATTCACTTGTGAGAACTTATCACCAAGGAAAACTAAAAAATAAACACAAATGGTAAAAACAAACAGCGTTACGATTAGCTGTACCAGTGATAATGATACGAAGTAAGGAACAAAAAGGCCAATATTATCCGCACCACAAGAAGCTACCGTAATTAAAGCCACCGTTGCAATTAAATTCTTATTTTTACGCGCTTCAATTTTCTGATCAACTTCTGCGGCTTCATCTTCTTTGCTAAATATATATTTGATTCCAAAGGCAATGGGAATCAACCCTAAAAAACCTAGTAACCATTTGGCGGGTACGTAATGGAGAATAAATGCAAAAAACAAACTAATTCCAATGAGCGTATATGAGCCTAAGAACTGACCAATATAAATTTGTCGGCGATGCTTTGTTGAACGATATTTTGAAAAAAGTAACATTAAAATAACTAATAAGTCGATTGCAGTTGATGTATAAAGAATAATACTCGTTATAATTGTCCTGATCATTTTATTTTCCCCCACCAGCATTGATTTTTCCGGCATCTTCAGCTAAACACCATGCCCGTTCTAATAAAATTGCCGTACATTCATCAATGATCTGATATTCAATGAAGTTGCCATTACGCTTCGCTTTAACTATCTTTTGATCTACTAGACGTTGTAACTGGTTTGAGATGGCTTGGACCTTCATATTTAGTGATGTAGCAATCTCACTAACGGCCATATCTGGTTCACGCGTTAAGCAATGTAAAATTCTTAGCCGCGTATTATTTGCGAGTACTTTAAAAAGTAAAGCAATGTCAGCGGCTTGATTCTCATTTAACAATGCCCGATCAGCCAAATCTGGTTTACCCGGACAACAGTCTACTTGTATCATTAGATCACTCCTCGTTTATTAATCTATTACATTATATCATGTAATAGTGTTGTCCCCAATTTAATTTGAATCAAAAAATAGAGTAGCTCCTATAGCCACTCTATCTGACATTAACCACTATTCATATTCACTAGTTAAATTAAAACTAAGATACAGGTCTTAGTTTTAATTTAATCTACCAGAAGATGCCAAAGTTTCGTTACTATCATTTTGCGCCATTTTAATTCTTTCAATATAAATAGCCGCCAATCATTGTCCTCAGAGTAATCTGGTAATCATATAAAAACAGATAGTAGAAAGCTTAATTAATAATGAAGTGAAGTTGTTCCTTCAGTTATAAATTAATTCCTTAGAACGTGTTTGGATACTTTGACATTCGATTTGATTTTAGTTAAATTAGATCAAAAACAGGAGTTTTTAATCCATGAAAAGCTTTGCACACCATTATAGTAGCGACATCTCTCGTGAACAATTTGAACTAATCCGGACAGATCTAGAAGGCATACGTAAGCGGACTAAGCCAAGAAAGGTTGATTTATATGATATCTTTTGTGCCCTGCTTTATACCTTGAAAAATGGGTGCGTTTGGCGCGATTTACCCAGTGATTTTCCTAAATGGGAAACCGTCTATTATTACTGGTTACTTTGGACTAAAACGCCATCTCCTGCTGGTATCACTCCTCTGGATAAGGTTTTAAAAAATGGGTTTGTGGTAAACACCATTTTAAAGGAAGCTGATCTTTTTTGTCCGAACAGCGTTCGGATTAATTTTACAATCTACCTCTTAACCTTTATTCGCAACCGCGATCGGGCTACTTTACAACAATTAGTTATGAACTACCGTCCCAATGGTACTGAAATGGATACCGTCATAAGGACCATTCAAAAGAACTACTTAGGGATCAGGAACGCTTGTCTCTATGACTACTCTAATGGGCCGTTAGAGGGGATCAATCGCAAGATCAAAGAACTTAAACGTAGCTGTTACGGTTTCAGTAACTTAAGGCATTTCTTTATCCGCATCAAATTGATCCATGCCTAAAATAAAAAATTTAGGTCAACACTGTGGGAGGCAGGTGCGGGCCCGTTTCGCTACGCTTCGGACCCGCACCTGCCTCCCAACCCAAACACTTTAATCTAGCTATGGCGGTAAAAAAAGAATCCTACCATAAGATAGAGTTCTATGGACCATCAACACTATTTGACAAAGTCCCGAAAAGATACCTCTTTACATTTGCAGGGTATCTTTTCAAGACTCATATTTTTAAATAGCTAGGCTACCATTATCAATTACTAATTCTGTTCCGGTAATTGTCTTAGCTTTGTCACTCGCCAAGAATAAAATACCATTGATAATATCCTCAACTTCAGAATAGTAAGAACCTGTCTAATATCTAAAAAATCTGATATAGTTTTATTAAAAAGTGAGTTTTAGCCATGAAAAACTATCCAAGCAATATTACCCGCAAACAATTTGAACAGATTCGACCAGAGCTAGAAAGTTTTCGAAAACAAACTAGGCCCCGAAAATATGACCTCTACGAGGTCTTCTGTGTGATTATCTATGTCCTAAAAACAGGTTGTCAATGGCGACAAGTTCCAAGTGACTTTCCTGAATGGCATTCCGTCTATAATTACTACAAGCTTTGGTCTGCATCGCCTTTTGTCACAGAGGCATCGCTACTTGATAACTGTTTAAAAAAATTATCGCTCAACAGCGTAATTTACAATCACGCTCAGCCAAAACGACATTTATTATAATCGATGCCCAAAGCGTAAAAAATGCAGATACTGCTGAGCATAAAGGTTATGATGCAGGTAAAAAAGTTTCCGGTATTAAGCGCCATTTAGCAGTTGATATCAATGGTTTACCACAAGCTATTCACATTACTACGGCTAATGTGTCTGATCGTCAAGGAGCCATTGCTATGTTGACGTTATATCGTGAACATCTTAATCACGTCAAAACAGTACTAGTTGATGGTGGGTACACTGGGAACAACTTTTCCGCCGCTGTTCATTCCAATTTAAAAGCCACCGTACAGGTGGCTAAGCGTAATGAATTACATAAATTTGAAGTGCTTCCGCAACGCTGGTTAGTGGAACGTACTTTTAGTTGGCTAGATAAATGTCGGCGCCTTTGGAAAAATTGCGAACGACATCTTAGTACTAGTCGCCAAATGGTTGTTTTAGCTTATTTGATTGTGATGCTCAAAAGATATTAGACAGGTTCTAAGGAGGTAATGGGTCGTTAACAGCCAGGTTACGTTTCAGGATGATCCACTAATACTTTTTGCATCAACCTTATTTTTATTTGTTTTTTAAATCATCGATGGTATTAATATTCTTCATATACTTCGGCACAGCCAATCCAGTTTTAGCATGCTCCAGATTTTTCCTGACTTCAACATATTTACCCTTATATTTCTTAGCATATAACTTATGTGTCACAGGAAGTTCGACTGTAACTGTCGCATCCAATTTACCACTAGAGATCGCACTCCACATAATACCAACATCAAGCTGCTGCATCGTTGCGTCATACCCCTTTTGTTTCAAAAGAGTTGTGACTAGGGTAGTAGTAGCTATTTCATAGTCATATGGAGTATACCCGATCTTGATTTTCTTGCCTTTTCCATCAGGCACACCCTTTAGCCACTCTTTGACTTGCTTAGGATGGTCCTTAATAAACTCATCAACGGCCTTTTGTTTATTCATACCGTTGTTGATTTTCATCATTAATGGATTAGAAATTTTGATCGACCAATGGAAATTCTCTAAGAATTTATTGGCACCTGGATTATCTTGTTTAAATCCCTTTCGAGTAATAGTCCGCATTGATTCACCCTTGCCATAAGCATGTTTAGGATCATCTAGGAATTTCAGCGGATATTTGGCGAACATCCAGTGTGGCTGCCACCCTGTCACTACGATCGGCTCTTTATTTTTAATAGCCTTATCCAAGGTACTTACCATGGCAGCAGTAGAACTTGGCATAATTTGCCAATTTGCGCTTTTCAGATGGTACTTACTCAAAGCCGTTTCAGTACTATCAGTAATACCCGCACCAGCTTCGATCCCTGTGATCGTATAGTTGATCTGAGACCCTAATTTTTTATGCGAATTATATTCGGGCGGCTTGGCACAGGCACTAACAACTACTGCCAAGCCTAACGTCGCGGCTGCTAATTTTAAATAACGGAGGATTTTCTTCTTCACTATGATCACCCCTTATCTGTATGTCTGGTTGAACGATTGTGTGATCCGATCCAAAATAATAGCGACGATAACCACCGCGATACCTGCAGCGAAACCTGCACCAGCATCGTTACGTCCAACAGCGAAGTAAACCTGCGTACCCAAACCAAGCGCACCGATCATCGATGCAATAACGACCATGGAAAGTCCGAGCATCATTGTCTGGTTGACACCGGACATGATCGTTGTCTTAGCCATCGGCAATTGCAGTCCGATCAGTTTTTGCCAGCTAGTCGAACCGAATGAATCGGCAGCTTCGATCAAGCCTTCTGGGACCTGACGGATACCCAAGCTGGTCATCCGTACTGTCGGCGGCATTGCGAAGATCACAGATGCCAAGACACCAGGGACCATCCCGATACCAAAGAAGGCCACAGCTGGGATCAGGTAAACAAAGGCCGGCAGAGTCTGCATGAAGTCCAGGATCGGTTTGATCACAACTTCAGCTTTATTACTCTTAGCCATCCAGATCCCCAGCGGGATCCCAATGATGATCGCGATCAAACTTGACGACAAGACCAAAGTCAGGGTCTGTGTCATATCACGCCAATATCCTAAGTTCCAGATCAATAAAAGACCCAAAACTTCAAAAATCATGAAGCCCAATTTCTTCTGGTCTTTCTTGACCCAATACGTTAAAGCCAAAATAACAATGATAAATAGCCATTCCGGCAATAAATCAAAGACCCATTGGATCGCGTCAATGATAGCCTGGAAAAAAGCCGTGATACTGTTGAAAAATCCTGTAAATTTACTTAGCCAATCAACACCAGCGTTGATCCAATCGGCTAATGGTAATGCTCCGATACCTTTCATTAAGCGCTCACCTCTTCCCCGGAAATAGCAGCCAAGACTGTCCCACGCAATATAATACCCAGCAAATGATCATCATCATCGACCACGATATACGGGATCGGGGTCTTCGAAATATCATTGATCAGATCATTGATCGGTGTATCAGCATGAGTCTTGGGCACATCGGTATTCAAAACGGACCGTAAATCTTTACTGTTTTTCTTGATCAGGTCTGAAACATCATGCGCGTCAGCAAAGCCGACGAACCTGTTTTCGTTATCAACCACATAGATCGAAGAAATATCATTTTCACGCATGCGGCGTAAAGCCACTCGCGGACCAGCTTTAGCAATGTTGACCACCTGTGCTTTAGCCATGACGCTGCTGGCTGTCAAGACTTGAGTCCGGTCAACGCCTTCAATAAAGCGTTCGACATAATCATTAGCCGGATGCGTCAAGATATCTTCAGGATCCCCGATCTGTTGAACTACACCATCACGCATGATCATGATTCGATCACCCAATTTCAAGGCTTCGTTTAAATCATGACCAATGAAAATAACTGTCTTATGCATTTTTTCTTGGATCTGTAACAAGAGATCCTGCATTTCTTTACGATACAGTGGATCCAAGGCAGAAAAGGCTTCGTCCATCAGTAAGATCTCGGCATCATTGGCAATTGCCCGTGCTAAACCGACCCGTTGCTGCATCCCACCAGATAACTGGTCGGGATATTGTTGATCGTAACCATTCAAACCAACTAGGTTCAAAGCATCCTTGGCCTTTTTTTCTTGCGTTTCCTGATCAACTTTTTTTAGTGCTAATCCATATTCCGCATTCTGCAGAACTGTCAAGTGTGGGAACAAAGCAAAATTCTGGAAAACCATTCCGAACTTATCCTGGCGTAGTTTACGCAAACCTTCTTTGTCTAGATCCATCACACTTTGGCCATCAACTTCGACATCTCCATCAGTCGAGTTGATCAAACGATTGATCATCCGGATCAGGGTTGATTTACCACTACCGGATAGACCCATGACAACAAAGATCTCTCCTTCATTAATTGAAAAATTAGCGTCACTGACACCAACTGTACAACCAGTTTGAGCAAGGATCTCCTCTTTGTTCTTACCTTGTTTAAGGAGTTCCTTAGCCTGAGAGATCTGTTTGCCAAATATTTTAGTTAAATGTTTGACTTTAACTTTTTCTGTCATTACATGCCTCCAATAAATCCGTGCTTTCTTATGCTGCGAAGTGCTTGGTGTAACTCATAAACAATTAAGAACCATCGGCTGAAAAATGTTTAGTACACCCTACACTGCCCTAGCAGTTGAAATTCGTCAGGGCAGCCTGATAACTGGCCTTTCTGCTCGAATAAAAAAGACTTGAACTGTCTACAGCTTGAACCTTCGTTATTATAGTGTATTGCCTAGCGTATACCTTACTGAATAAAATGAAAAACATGATACAAAAAGAGACCGATCGATGCTTTACTAGCTTTGATCGGCCACGCTGTAAAATAACTATAAAACGAACTTGTGGTCCAACATTACAAAAATGTTACAGCCGAATCATTAAGACTACCTTAACACATATTCATAACAAGTCCAAATTATATGTCTGGTCACTACCTATCTTAAGAACGTGTTTGGATACTTTGACATTCGATTTGATTTTAGTTAAATTAGATCAAAAACAGGAGTTTTTAATCCATGAAAAGCTTTGCACACCATTATAGTAGCGACATCTCTCGTGAACAATTTGAACTAATCCGGACAGATCTAG
>NZ_RHOM01000026.1 GCF_003946515.1 Companilactobacillus zhongbaensis
GAACTACCAAGGAAACAACTAGGATACAAAAAACCCCAGGAGGCATTCGCCCTGGCCTGCGGCTACTAATAATCTGGCACTCCGATCCTGATAGATCTTAAGCTTTTTTTATTTTTTCGGGGTGGCTAACTTGTTCTTGCAATTTGCGATTAATAATAAGTAGAAAAAAACTTAAACTTGAATAAAACACCTAATATTTCCACCTTTTAGTAGGAATATTAGGTGTTTTTCTATTCCAATATGTAATATATGACTATGAAATCAGAATATTACAATCCAAACAACGCCATAAATTTTTTCATTTCCTGTGCTATTCTGGATACATCAATTTGAGGAGGGAACAACGTGAAAAAAACTACCATAGCTTTATTTACGATGTTTTTAGCAGTATTAGTCCTTGCTGGATGTTCCAGTAATAAGGACAGTTCCGCTAGTAGCAAGACTTTAAAGTCTGGTGATCTTGCATCTACCACCTACAAGAAATCACAATCCTACTACCGAAACGGCACAACATACAGCGGCAAGAAGATCAGTCTTAACTTCAATAACGCCAAGTATGAAACGAGAACTATCAAATCTGGTAATAAGACGATCAAGTATCGTGCTTACGAAAATATTGTTTACGTAAGTAAGCCAGTTGATAAAAAGTATCAAAAAATCAATATTTATATCCCTGAAGCTTACTTCAAAAATAAGAAGTTGAACGGATATACTAAGAAAACTGCACCGATCTTTATGCCAAATTCAGTTGGTGGTTACATGCCAGGTGAACCAACGACAATTGGTGCTTCAACAACATCATCAACAGCTGCTGCTCCTGCAGCAACTTCATCATCATCTTCATCTCCAGCAGCTCCCGGTGCTGGTGGTGCCGGAGTTTCTGCCACAGGTGGTGCTCCACAAGGACAAAACAGTGCTCCTGAAAAAGCCTTGAAAGAAGGTTACATTGTAGCTGCTCCTGGTGCTAGAGGTAGAACTACTAAGTCAGATGGTACATACACTGGTAAAGCTCCAGCCGCTATCGTCGATTTGAAAGCGGCCGTTCGTTACTTGAAACTTAACGCTAAGAAGATCCCTGGTAATGAAAATAAGATTATTTCTGACGGAACTAGTGCCGGTGGTGCTATGTCTGGATTACTAGGTGCATCAGGTAATGCCAAAGATTACGCTCCATATCTAAAAGCTATCGGTGCTGCCGATACATCAGATAATATTTTTGCATCAATGGACTTCTGTCCAATCATGAACTTAGAAAACGCTGATGCTGCCTACGAATGGCAATTCAACGGTATCAACGACTATGTCAACGGCATGCACATGCCAGGCGAAACAGCTGAAGCTTCAACTTTGACCTCAGCTCAAAAGAAGATTTCCAAAGACTTGAAGAAAGAATTTCCTGACTACATCAATAGCTTGAAGCTAAAAGACGATGACGGCAATACGTTGAAGATGAACTCAGACGGCTCAGGCTCATTCAACAACTTGATCAAGCAAACAGTCATCGACTCAGCTCAAAAAGCTATCGACAGTGGTAAGAATATTACTGAAAAGAAATATCCATTCTTAACTATCAAGAACAAGAAAGTTACTGACGTGAACTTGACGAAGTACAACAAAGCAGTCGGCAGAATGAAAGCTGCCCCAGCCTTTGACGGTGTAGACTTATCAAACGCTGAAAACCAAGAAATGGGAACAGCAACAGTTAACAAGAAGCACTTCACTGACTACAGTCAAGAAAACAACACAGCCAAGAACAAAACAGCAAAAGCCAACTCAACCATCATCAAAATGATGAACCCAATGAGCTACGTAGGCGAAAACAACGCCGACACAGCAAAACACTGGTACATCAGATACGGTGAAAAAGATGCCAACACATCGATCGCCGTACCAACAATTTTCGCTCAAAAACTAAAGAACGAAAACAAAGACGTCAACTACCACCTCGAATGGGGTAAGGGACATGCTGGTGATTATAAGCTTAATGAAATGTTTAAATGGATGAATAAGATAAGTAAATAGAGCGTGGAAGGGCTGAGGATTTAGGGACTGTCAGCACCCAAGGTGCGGCGAACCCGTGCCTGCTGACAGTTTCTAAACCGGAGGCCGCTATCCCCTGGAACGCGTTTCCGCTATAAAACGGGCAACGTTTGGTAACAAATCTAAGAACGTTTGGCACCAAAAGTAAAACCGTTTGACAACAAACCTAAGGACGTTTGGTCACAAAAATCAAAACGTCCAACAAAACCAAAAATACCAAACCAAATCCTCCCCAGCAGAAACAATCATCCACCAAACAAAAAACACCCCTGAAAGGAAAATCATTCCATTCAGAGGTGTTTTTAAATCCAAGCTAAATTTAAGCCAATAAGCATATCCTAACCAAAAAAGGAGAAAAACATGAACTTAACTAACAAAAGGATCCTAATAGTAGGAGGTACTTCCGGCTTCGGTAGAGAAGTGGCACTAAAATCACAGCAACAAGGAGCAACCGTAGAAGTGATCGGCCACGATGAAAACAGAACGAAAAAATTCCAACAAGATCACAATGGAATAAAGGCCACGGCTTTAAACACACAAGATTCCACGGATCTAAAAAACTATTTCTCATCGACGAAAACGTTCGATCATATCATCTCAACATTAGGAGGAGCCATGGGAGGCGGCTTTTTAGATAGCACTATCGAAAAAATCCGCCAAACGGTCGAAGATAAATTTTTTGCCAATCTCCAACTAGCACAAATAGCACATCATTTTTTAAATAAGAATGGTTCCATGATCTTCACTTCTGGATCTGGTGGTCATCCATACGACGCTTCGGGCGCCATCGTGGGTAATTCAGCCATCAACACTATGGTCGCTGGCATGGCAGTGGAACTCGCTCCAAATTATCGCATCAATGCTGTTTCACCAACGTGGACCCCAACTGGCTTGTGGCGAGATATGTCGGAAACTGATGTGATGCAACAAGTCAAAGATTTTTCTCAAGGAGTGCCTTTAAAAAGAGTCGCTAGCATTGAAGAAGTAGCTTCAGGATATTTGTACTTAATGAAAAATGATTTCGTTACCGGGCAAATATTGAATATTGATGGTGGAATAGATTTAAATTAAAAAACTTATGTAGATTTAAGCTTCAATTAAGGTTTAGCATTCATAATTATTACTAACAACTAAAGGAGGAGTCATTAATGGTAATTTTTAATTCTTTACGATCAGGCATTAGTACTGGTATTCGTACAGCCGGAAACGATATAGCTGCCATCGGACAATTCTTTGACAATGTTAGTAGGTAAGTGTACTTATTCTTAAGGAATGCTTGTCCTAAATAGTAACTTTGGGTTAGAGATAGATTGTTATTTCTCTTACCCTTTATATCTTGTATAAAAATTTACATCATTAAAAATAAATGTTAGACTTTAAGTCAACTTGAAACAATTATGAATAAAAAGGAAGATTTTATGACGACAGAGACGATGAATGGAACGGAGCAACACTACCGCATTGGTGATTTCGCTGAAATGACCGGACTTACTAGTCCAACGCTTCGTTACTACGAAAAAGAAGGTTTGGTGAAGCCACACCGTTCAGAAAATGGGCTTCGATATTATACTGATGCTGATGTTAATTGGATCAAGTTCTTGCTTCATTTGAAGAGTACAGGGATGTCGATCGAACAGCTTAAGTTATATGTTCAATGGCGAGCTGAAGGAGATTCTACTATTTCTAAGCGGTTGGATCTTTTGAAGAAGGTTCGTGCTGATTTTATGAAGAAGATGGATGATCTTGATCATAGTTTGACTATTTTGGATGATAAGATCGATTGGTATGCTGGTAAGACTGAAGGTCGGATTTCTGATTCTGAGGGTTTTGCTGAGTATTTGGAAAATATGAACCACGCTGAGTAAGGTTTCTTTTGGAAGCCTTATTTTTTTTGCTTTGCGTTAGCCTGGAGGTGTGAGAGTTTTTGGCTGACGATGAGTGTTTTGCTTGGTTGATGTTTGGATGTTTCTTTGGTGGGATGGAGGTGGTAGTTTGGATGGGTGGTTCAATGCCGACTCCAGGGCCTGGGATACAGCCGCTGGAACGCACCTGACACGATTTTGAGCTACCCGAGGAGACCACTCGGACATCTCAAAACTCGGTCTTTCACTAGGCAATGAATTGCCAAGTGAAATTTAGGTGCTGAGGGCTGTATCCCAGGCCCCTCCGTCTAGATAGGACAAACTTCCCCTTTTTTTGATTAGGACTGATTTATTTTGGGAAAGTTGGCAGTTTTGTGACGTCCTAGTTTTTGTGGTCTATCTCAGTTTCTATCTTTGTTGGTAAAATCAAAACCAAAACCAAAACTAAAACCAAAGCCAAAACCAAAACCAAAATCAAAATCAAAATCAAAATCAAAATCAAAATCAAAACCTTAATTAAATGCTATTTACTGCTTTTTACCCTTTTTTTGGGCTCGCGTGCTCGATTCTCTCGCACTCTCGCCTTGTATTTGTGGGGTAGGTTTTTTTGATTTTTCTTTATTTGTTGCCAAATTCTTTTATTTTTATTGCCAAACGTTGCCCGTTTTATAGTGGAAACGCGCTCCGAGGCACAGCGGCCTCCGGTTTAGAAACTGTCAGCAGGCACGGCTTCGCCGCACCTTGGGTGCTGACAGTCCCTAAATCCTCAGCAGCTGACCGTGCCTCTCCGCGCTCTTTTTTGCTTGACTTAAACCGCACTTTAAGGTGTTTACTGTAGTCATTAAGGATACGGAGGTAATTTTATGGCTAAGAAACAAACTGCTGGTCGCGATAATTTGTGGGATTTTGCTCCTCAATTTGCTGCTTTGAATGATGATGTTTTGTTTGGTGAAGTTTGGGATAAGGAGAATGAGTTGTCTGCTCATGATCGTTCTTTGATCACTATTGCTAGTATCATTTCTGCCGGTAATACTGAGCAATTAGAGGCTCATTTGCGTATCGGTAAGCAACACGGTATTACTAAGGAAGAAATTGTGGCTGAGATTACTCATTTGGCTTTTTATGCTGGATGGCCTAAGGCTTGGTCTGCTTTTAATCGTGCTAAGGAAATTTGGACGGAGGAATAATTTATGGCTAAATATGAAGAATTGAAAAACGGCGGGGTTTTTCCTGTCGGTGAAAAAAATGAGGCTTATGCTCAATATTTTATTGGTCAAAGCTACTTGCAGGGGCTAGTTAAGCCAGAAGATAATATTGATTTTGGTGCTAGTAATGTTACTTTTGAGCCTGGTTGTCGTAACGATTGGCACATTCATCATGACGGTTTCCAAATTTTGTTGGTTACTGGTGGTGAAGGCTGGTATCAAGAGTGGGGCAAGCCTGCTCAGCTTTTGAAAAAGGGTGACGTTGTGGTGATCAAGGAAGGCGTTAAGCATTGGCATGGTGCTACTGCTGACAGCTGGTTCTCTCACGTTGCTATCACTAAAGGTAAGTCAGAATGGCTGGAAAAAGTTACTGACGAAGAATATGCCAAATTAGGATAGTCAAAAATTAATAATAAAATATATTGTATAAATCGATAGAGTCAGGCTTTGATACAGCTAACTTTGTTGATACATCTCATAAGAAAAATGATGTTGTATTTAATTGACATTGTGGAAAAAGGTGTATTAAATAAAGTAGCAGATGTCATGCTTGACTCTATTTTTTTAGAAAAATGATACCTTATAGTGCCAACTAGTATATTTTTTAAAAAATTATTTTCTTAAAATATTTTGTAAGTTGCTTTTGGTATATTTGTCGTCAAAGTCAGCATGACCTGTCCAAATTTAACTCGCGAGGCTAAAAAATGAAGATTTTAAGTTTTATTCCACTTTCTGAATCTCAACAACGTGAGATCAGAGAATTGTCTAATAATATTACATTGGAAGTAGTTTCGCCACAAAAGGCTACCAAAAGGGATCTGACTGAGGTCGATGCTATTTATGGTTGGTCGAATCGCTTAGAGGACCATGCTGTTGCTAACGGTCACTTGAAATGGATCCAAACTATTCGTGCTGGAGTTGATGCTTTGCCACTGGACGATCTTCGTAAGGAAGATATCGTGGTAACTAGCGGATCTGGTGCTAACGCTATTAATATCGCTGAGCAAACTTTAGCCTACATGTTAATGTTTGTTCGTAAGCTTCACCTGTCGATGCGTGATCAAGATAACGATCTTTGGAAGCTCGACGAGCCTTATGATGAAGTCTTTGGCAAGACGGTCGTGATGATCGGTGCAGGAAATATCGGTAGTATGCTCGGTAAGTATTGCAAGGCCTTGGGCATGAAGACGATCGGTATCCGCCGGACTGCTAAACCGACTGAAAACATGGACGAGATGATGTCGATGGATCAATTGAATGAAGCAGTTGCCAAGGGTGATTTTATCGTCAATATTTTGCCTGATACTAAAGAGACTGAACACATTTTTAACAAGGCCGTTTTTGAAAAAATGAATCCGAATGGCATTTACATCAACATCGGTCGTGGTAAGACTACGAGCACGCCAGATCTGATCGAAGCCTTGGAAACCAAACAAATCGCTGGAGCCGCTTTAGACGTCTTTGAACCAGAGCCATTGCCAGCCGACAATCCTTTGTGGGACATGGAAAATGTCATCGTGACGCCACACAACGCCGGTCGTAGCCCTCATTATGAAGAACGTGCCTTTAAGATCTTCAAGAAAAATTTGAAGTCATTGCTCGAAAACGGTGAAGTGGTCGAAAATATTGTCGACTTGAAACGTGGTTACTAGTCGATATCTCTAAATAGTAAATATTACTAATTTATTGTATAATTTATAAAATGATGAAGGTGCAAATGATTGCACCTTTTTACTTGCTTATTTTTAAGGAGTTGTACTTATGGCTAAGACTGAAAAAGCATATGATGAAGCAATCGAGCTTTTAAAAAATGATAATGTCCGCATTACTAAGCAACGGACTCGGATGTTGGATTATTTGTTTGATAAACGTGATTATTATGTTCCTATTACGGAGATCGACCATCAGTTGCGACAGGAGTTTAGCCGGATGAGCTATGAGACGGTTTATCGTAATGTTGAGATGTTGGAAGAGTTGCATGTTGTTGAGACTCGGATGTTTAGTAATGGGTTGAGGGCTAAGTATCAGTGTGATTTTGACAATGTTGATCACAGTCATTTTATTTGTGAGAATTGTGGTCGTGTGGTGGAGCTTGCTAAGCCTGATATGGGATCGGTTCGAGATAAGTTGCCTGGGTTTGAGATCGATTCGCAGCATTATGAGGTTATTGGACTGTGTGATGCATGCGTCCATGAGGTGAGAGAGTAGCGCGGACAGTGGCGTTTTGCTTGGGCAGTCGTTTGTGATTTTTGGTTGTTGTTTGGGTTGAGGTAGTAGTTTGTGTTGGTGGTTCACTGCCGGCTCCGGGGCCCGGGGATACACACACTGGAACGTAGGGGACACGATTTTGAGCTATCTGGGAAGACCGCCCAGACATCTCAAAACTCGGTCTTTCACTAGGCAATAAATTGCCAAGTGAAATTTCCCTACTGAGGTGTGTATCCCCGGGCCCCTCCGCCTAGGTTTTGCAATCCCCCCCTTTGTTTAGTGGGGAAGTAGGTGCTTCCTAGTTTTATGCGCAAGCTTTGTTCGGTTTGATTTCTGGGATGCTTCTCGGTTCGCGGGACTGAAGCTCCGCTCATTTTGTTTCCTGGCTTACCTTTTATTTGCAATCTTTTCTTTATTTTCTTGTTTGATAAGATTTAATATTATTTTTGATCTCTTGCTTTCGCTTCTTGGCTCGCGCGCGTAAGGACCGCGCTCTCGCCTTGATCTGGAGGCTTTTTTTGTATTTCCTTGGGTGTTTTGATCATTATTTCGATCAACTGTTAACGAAAAGATGTTATGATGATTATAAATATGAAAATTATTTATGGGGGTACATTATGAAGAAATGTCTTTTTAGTATTCTTTTTACAGCTTTATTTGCCGTTGCTGGTCTAGGTTTTGCTCAAAATGCTGATGCTGCGGTGGTTAATGATCCTGAGACTGGTTTTTCTTCGGTCAAGACTGATTATGCCGTGGCTGTGATGAATGATTCCGGTGCTACTTTGTATGATTCTCAGGGTAATGAGCTCACCGGTCGGAAGTTGGCTGATGGGTCTTTGTGGTATACCGATTTTGCTCAAACTCGGTTGTCTGATGGACAAGTTTTCTATCGGGTTTCTACTGACGAATTTGTTTCCGAGAAGGATGTTACTACGATGTTTGCTTATTTGTATACAAATGAATAACGTGCTTTGATGCAAAAAGCCGCTGGTCTTTTTTTATGACTTTGGCGGTTTTTTAATTCGTTCAAAATTGCTCTGGTATATTCATGAGGTATGGATTATTATTTATTCAAATCGTTGATAATTTTTAGGATGCTTTGATTATTGTTCTGTGGGAGGAACGGATGGTTGTTAAGGGGAGTATTCCATGTGCTGGTGGCAGAATTGAAATTTATGACTCGAAGCTCGTCTGCGTCAAAAGGAGATTTAACTGGCATCAAATGCGTTTTTCTAGATCAACTAAAACATTTGAATATTCAAAGATCGAAAAAATCGATTTTTTGATGCCGACTTTTTTTCACCGAGGGTATCTTAAACTTGTGATGTATTCAAAAACAAATTACGATGACAACGATCGAGACACTTCTTTGGCCGATGATTGTTCAAATAATGATGTGATTACGTTATCCCGTTGTACAAAAACCATGGGAAAAACTGTGTGCGAAGGGTATCATTTGATACTTGAGTCGAAGGCTACGAATGATTTATTGATGAAAAAGCAAAAGAAAGCTGACGATAAGATGTTCCGGGCTAGCCATCCTGATCGATGGGCAAGACCAATTTCTCAAACTGCTGCCGAAAGCTTTAAGCTAAACGATGATCGATTTGAAAATATGAACCAGAGGCTAACTCCTATTTCCGCATCTTATACAACTGATCCAACTAAAAAATACCTTGAATCAGAATTCTTTAAAAAGCAAATGACTCCCTTTTCTATTTTTTCAACTAAGGTTGTTGGTATCAGTTATTATCAAGAGAACATTGAAAAAATGATTAGAGCATTGAAAGCTACCAATTTGATTGAACCAAATATTCGTTATTATGATCCTCAAGTCTGGAGATATTATTCTGGGTCTAAAATATACGAATTTAATAAGTACCAAGACTTTGGAAACATGGTGTTAGAACCTGAACCGGCCAATATTTATGATGGCAATGCAATTAAGGTCATGATTTATGGTGGAAATGACCGTGAATATTTTATTGGGTACATTCCTAGAGACATAACATATAAAGTTGCACCAATCATAGATGACCCAGGTTTTTTTAATAAGTATTACATTCATTACTACATCAGTGGTGGTAATTATAAATACCTAAGTTTTCAACGTGGTGAAAACATGGTGATCAAGAGTCATGCTAATTATTTTGCATATCTACAAATAATTAAATATTAGACAGTACAAAAAAACATCTTCAACGCAGAGTTTTCTGCGCAGAAGATGTTTTTTTAGGTTCTTTTTAGTTAGCGAATTTATCCAAAATATCATTCATATACTTATAATAGCCCACGCTTCTAGGTAGGGTCTCTGTTAAGTAGATGATCTTGACGTTGTTTTCTTTTGCTGTTTTAACTAGTTTTTTGATGACGCCACTAGTTACTTGCTTGTTCACTACTAAGTAGTCGACTTTGTTGTCTTTTAGGCCAGTTTGGATCTCTTGGACATCTTTGATCGATGGATCAGTTCCGTCTTCGATTGCCTTAGCAAAGTGACTGTCTTGGACTTTGATGCCTAAATCTTGGAGCAAATAGTAGGGCAGTGGTTCGGTGATGTAGGCTTTTTTACCGTTGGTCGTTTGCCTGATCTGCTGTTCTTTATCAGTCAATTTGTCAAGCTTTTTAATGTAAGCTTGGTAGTTTCTCTTGTAAGTTTTCTTATTCAACTTATCTGATTCTGACACACGTTCGTACACACTCTTCGACAGCTTTTTAACATTGTCGACCTTGAACCAGAGGTGCTCGTTGCTACCTTGTTTCTGATGGAGCACGTCTTCACCCAAACTCAACTTGCTGTCCTGCATATTGTTAGCTTCAACAATATCGTTGACCCAGTCATCATATCCGAGCCCATTAGCAACCACCAAAGGAGCCCCAGCAATTTGCTTCGACACCTTAGTAGTAGGCTTAAAATCATGCGGATCAACGCTAGTAGACTTAATGATCGGCTCCACTTCATACTTCTTACCAACAATACTCTTAACTGGCTCGTAATAAGTATTAGTAGTAGTCAAAATTTTCTTCTCAGTGGAAGTCCGATTACAAGCCACCAGCAAGAAAGCCGCTAAAAAAAGTATTCCAATTAAATATTTCTTCCTTTTCATAAAATCCCATCCTCTAAAAAAAGCTAATTAAAGTATAAAACTATTTAGCAACCCGAGCACTCTGAGCCCGCTTAAATTCCTTGATCAACTTCAAAGCCCGCCGCCGAGTCTTCTTATTAGAAGCCCGAAGCCGACGACTAGCACTAGCCAAATCAATCTTCTCTGCCATGAAAAATCCCTCATTTCGTTAAATAGTAAATATTACGATTAAGAGTATACATACTTTACAGAAAAAAGACAAATAAATTTGAAAAATAAAAAATCAAGCAATAAGTTGTAAATACATAAACAAAAGAACCGCAATAAAAAAACCAATGAAGTGTTGAAGGGCTTAATCTTTTGAACTTACTATTCAAAAGAAAATTGAGATAGACCAGCAAAAAGTAGGGAGCAACGAATCAGCCAATTTGTAGAAAAAGAAAAGGGAGCCAACCAAAACCAAGAGAATATTGATGCAACCAATCTAGGTGGAGGGGCGGGGCGCTATATGGGTTCAGCTGTGAAATTATTCTTAGCGATTTATCGCTTAGAATAAGACTCGTATTGGAGATGTCCGGGTGAACTTCCCGGATAGCTTCAATCGAGTCCACAGCGTTCCAATCCCATATAGCGCCCCGCCCCGGAACCGGCAGTGAACCACCACAAAAACTACCACCACATCCAAGAACTTTCCCAATAAAATCAAATCTGTAATATTACAAAACAATTAATCCACACATATTTAAGTCTTTTTTAAGCTGCCAAAGCGAAGATATAACTCGTAAAGGAGGTAGCTAATATGATTATTCTTAATTCTTTAAGAGCAGCCATTGGCGCAGGTATCGGAACAATCGGTAACGACATCAACGCCGTTGGTAACTTCTTCGACCAAGTAACAAGCTACAGATAAGCAAATAAAATGGCGAAAACGCCACAGTAACGAATACCAAGTCAAGGAGGTGCTTTTGAATATGATTATTTTAAACTCACTACGTGCAGGTATCAGCACAGGAATCCACACAGCCGGAAACATTGTCGATGCAACAGGCAATTTCTTCGATCAAGTGACAAGATAAACACAGAGAGCGCAGCGAGGTGGTCAGCTGCTGAGGATTAACGCGGGTGGTCGAACAAGGTGCGGCGAAGCCGTGCCTCGACCACCCGTGTTAACCGGAGGCCGCTACCTCGCGGAGCTCGTTTCAGCAACCTTGAGGATAAAAATTAAAAGCACTATCCAATTGCAGCAAGTTTAACAGGCAATAATTGATAGAACTATTTAAAATCTTCAATGCAGTATCTGCTGAAGGAATCCAAATCAGAAGACACTATTTTTAAATAAAGTTCCAAATAAAAAAATTACAAGAGGTAAATCACTATGATCATTTTAAACTCATTACGTGCAGGTATCAGTACAGGAATCCACACAGCGGGAAATATTGTTAATGCAACAGGCAATTTCTTCGACCAAGTAACAAGATTCTAATTTAAAAAATTTAAATAAAAATATTTTTTATAACGGAGGCAACATCCATGATTTTATTAAACTCACTACGTGCCGGTATTTCAGCTGGTATCCATACAACAGGTAACATCGTTAACTCTGTCGGACAATTGTTCGATAACGTTACACGCTAATTTTTTCCAACCCAAATATAAACTTATGATTAACTAGGAGTAAACACTATGAATAATTTTCCAAATGAATTTCATGAAGCTGTTCAAAAAGCAGCTGCACCACAACCAATGGCTCAACCAGAACCATTAAAACCATTGTGGGAAAAAGCATTGAAACCAATGCCTCGCTAAGACTCGCCCTCAAACTTAAACCCAAATCCAAACTTATGATCAATTAGGAGTAAACAACTATGAATAATTTTCCAAATGAATTTCACGAAGCAGTTCAAAAAGTAGCCGCACCACAACCAATGGCTCAACCAGAACCATTAAAACCATTGTGGGAAAAGGCTTTGAAACCAATGCCTCGTTAATAATTATGGAGAGTAGCTCAAGCTACTCTTTTTTTATACTCTTTTTTAATCAGAAAATGACGGTATCCATCTGTTATGTAACACTCGTCATGATGCGTATAGGTCATTTGATCAATCATTTATCAATTGTTATATAAAAAATGTATTAATTTTCAAATATTACGTATAAATACAAGCGGAATCACCGTTTTTTTCATAAATCGTTTTGTTTTCATTTCTCGTCATGATATTTATAATGAAATTGTACTGTTGTGCACTAGGGGAGGTTTGACACCATTTATAAACTTTTTCTATACAAAAATCTGAAAATTATTAAATCGTAAATTGATGATTTTTGGAAATTTTTTTCAGCAATTTTTTTGAAAATGTCAATTTTAACATCAAATATAGCCTCGGTACATCTTATATGACGCATTTTGGCGCAAGCTATTGAGGTAATGTTTTCTTGATAATACAATTTAATAGTCAAGTTTATATTTGGAAAAAAATGTTCGCAAAAATTTATTAAAAGCGGAGTGATAAGATTGTTGACGAATTCCGGATTAGTGTCATACCTTGTTGTTCATAAGATCAGACAAAAGACGATTGCGGATGCGTTGGACGTTTCTGTTTCAACCGTATACCGTAAGATCAAGGGACTAGGATTTACTCAACAAGAGGTGTTTTTGTTGAACCAGAAGTTGGAAATACCTGTCCATACATTCTATGATGAAATCATAAATATGAGCGAACACGAGTAGCTTGTTTGCTTTTGGACGTTTTTTGTTTTTTTAGTGTTCTGAGGGAGGACGCTTGGGTTTTATAAGTGTTGAATAGGTCTTGAAGATGTCAGTGATGTCTTTGAGATTTTTTTTGTTTTGGTTTTGGGTTTTATTGTGGTTGTTGTTTGGTGAGTGGTTCACTGCCGGTTCTGCGGGAGGGTTCCGGGAATTGCGCCGTGGAACGCTGCGGGCCAACTTTGAGCTATCCGAAGAAAACCGCTTCGGACATCTCAAAGCTTGACCTTTTCGTAAGCACGGCCCATGCCGTGCAAACGAAAATTTCGCGGCTGACGGCGAATTCCCTCCACCCTCCCGCAGAATCTAGGGTTTGAAAAACATCTCTTTTTTGGTCTGGGGTACGGGGTCTATTTTTTATGGTGCAGACTGTTTTAGGGGCATTTAGTTTCTATCCTTTTTTCTGTCCTAGGATTTTGCTATCAAAATCTATCTGGTATATTTTTGTTCTCGTCCTTCATCGGGTGCTATCTTAATTGCTGTAGTTTTTTAAAACAAAAAAAGAACAGCCTGTTTGCTGTTCTCTGTATTTCTTCTTTGGAAAGTCGCCTTTGGCTCCTTTCCATTTTTTTTATTTTCTGATTTGACCATTACCACTTACTAAATACTTCGTCGTGGTCAATTCGTTGGCTCCCATTGGGCCTCTTGCGTGTAGCTTTTGGGTGCTGATTCCTATTTCTGCTCCGAAGCCGAATTTGTTGCCGTCTGTGAATCTGGTTGAGGCGTTTATGTATACTACTGCGGCGTCTATTTGTTTTTGGAACTTGCGGCCGTTTTCGTAGTTTTCTGTGATGATCGATTCACTGTGTTTGGTGTTGTATTTGTTGATGTGAGCTATGGCTTCGTCTTCGTTTTTTACTACTTTGATGGCTACTATGTAGTCATTGTATTCGGTGTACCAATCGTCCTCGGTTGCTGGGATGGTGTTTTTTACTAGTTCTTGGACTTGTTCGTCGCCTCTGATTTCTACGTTGTTGGCTCTTAGTTGTTTTGCTAAGTTTGGTAGGAAGTCTTTGGCGATTTTTTCGTTTACTATGATCTTTTCTACGGCGTTGCAGACGGATGGTCTTTGGACTTTGGCGTTGATGATGATTTTTTCTGCTTTGTCAAAGTCGGCGTATTCGTCTACGTAGATGTGGCAGTTGCCGGCTCCGGTTTCGATAATTGGGACCTTGGCTTTGTTGACGACCATTTTGATGAATTTGCCGCTGCCTCTAGGGATCAAGACGTCTAAGTAGTCGCTTAATTCCATCATTTCTTGGGCTACTTCGTGGCTGGTGTCTTCTAGCAATTGGACGCTGTTTGGGTCGATGTTGGATTATTCGAGTGATTTTCTTAAGGTGTTAGCTAGGGCGATGTTGGAGTTGATAGCTTCTTTACCGCCTCTTAAAAAAGCAGCATTGCCGGATTTAAAGCATAATCCAGCGGCATCTACGGTTACGTTTGGTCTGGCTTCAAAGATGATGCCGATTACTCCTAGTGGGACTCTGGTTTGGATGATGTCTAAACCGTCTTCATCCGTCCAACCACGATCGACTTTGCCGATAGGATCTTCTAAGTCGGCGATTTCTCTTAGTCCGTTCGCCATGCCTTTGATGCGGTCGTTGTCTAATAAAAGTCGATCTTGCATGGCTTTGGCCATGCCATTTTGCTTAGCATTTTCTAAGTCTGTTTGGTTGGCAGAAATGATCTCTTGGGCGTTTTTTTCTAGGTCATCAGCCATTTTATTGAGTGCTCGATTTTTTTCGACTGTTCCTAATTGGCTCAGTTGAAATTCTGCTTTTTGCGCGTTTTGACCCATTTCGGTCAAATTTGTTTTCGTCAAACTCGTCATGATGATTCCTCCTTAAACACTTTCTGAGAACAAGGTGCCGACATTTTCGCCAGCTAGGATATTCAATATGATTTCAGGATCTTTGCCGTCAGCTAAGATCATTTGTTGATGATGTTTCAAGATCAATTTAGCGGCTTTTAATTTGGTCGTCATGCCACCAGTCCCAAACTTGCTGCCGTGACCACCGGCTGCTCCGATAATCTCTTCATTGATGGCGCGAACAGTTTCGTATTTTTTGGTAGTTTCTAGCTTGGGATTACCGTTGTAAAAACCGTCAATGTCGGAGAGCATGATCAAAAGATCGGCGTTGATCAAGTTGGCGACGATAGCTGACAATTGGTCGTTGTCGCCGAATTTGGTGTGGTGATCCATTTCTGAAACGGTCACCGAGTCATTTTCGTTAATGATAGGGATTGCCGTTGGTACTTGGAGCAATTCTTGGAAAGTATTCATTACGTTAGTATGACTTTCAGGGAAGTTAGTGACGTCTTTTGTCAATAACATTTGAGCAGCTACCATGCCGTTTTTTTGTAAAGCTTGGTTGTACAACTGGATCAATTCTGTTTGGCCGATCGAAGCGACCGCTTGTTGCTCTGATACTTTGAAAGGACGCTGGTTCAAGCCTAAAACGCCCATACCGACACCGATAGCACCTGAGGTTACTAAAACGACTTCTTTGCCGGCTTTTTTCAAACTGCTGAGCACGTATGCTAGTTTGTCGATCACTTTCATATTTGGTTGACTGTTGTTATGAATGATGGTGCTAGTTCCAATTTTAATTACGATTCGATCTGCATATAATTCTCGTTTATTCTGCATAATTTAATGTCCTTATTCAAAAAATTGATTGTAGTATTCCAAATAAGTTTCATCTTCTGACAAGGAAACTACTTTGGTAACACTGGTGTTCCTAGGTTCTGGAAGGCTCATTAAATCATTCGGTCGCAATATATCCAGGGCAAAAGCTTTAACGGTGAAACCGTGCGTGACGACGATGATTTTTTCGTCAGGGAACTTCTTAGTCGTTTCCGTTAAAAAGTCGTGAGCACGAGAAATGACGTGTTCGAAACTTTCTCCCTCGGTTGCGTATTTAGTGTAAGTAGGTAAGACATCGTTCCAATAAAAATTAAAAACATCAGGATATTTTTCCTTCAGATCAGAATTTTTTTGACCGTCCCACTGACCATATGATATTTCAAGTAGCCTCTCATCAAGTTCGATTGGGAGATCATGACCATCATTTAAGAATGCGGCAGTATCTTGAGTCCGTTGTAGGGGACTGCAAATGATCCTGTCTGCAAAGCTAATATCAAATTTTTTTGCCAAATTTTGGGCTTGGCTTTTGCCGACATTATTTAAGTAAGTAATGTCTGTATTGATCGTACCTTGTTTCAGGCCCAAGGCATTGGCGTCAGTCTGTCCGTGTCTGATCAAATAAAATTCAGTCATAATAACTCCTTCTCTCGTATTAACTTAATTATGCTACGAATATCAAATGATAGCTAGTTGACAATTTAAAAACTAATTGTTACAGTTTCTTTAAGTTAATTGGAGGTTTTTTAATATGTTTAATGTAATCAATTTTAGCCTAACAGTATCCTCCTTGTCTACACGTATATACATGTAGGCTTATTAACCAGTGCAATAAACCTCATGTAGAATAGACATTCTAACTGTGAGGTTCAAAAAACAAGTAAGTAACGCCTCACGGGAAAATTATTCTGTGAGGCTTTTTTAGTTCCAAGAGCGTGGAAGGGCACGGTCAGCTGCTGAGGATTAACGCGAGTGGTCGCACAAGGTGCGGCAAAGCCGTGCCGCGACCACACGTGTTAACCGGAGGCCGCTGTGCCCTGGAACGCGTTTCCACTATAAAACGGGCAACGTTTGGTGATAAAGCAAGAGAAGTTTGGTAACAAAACAGTGAACTTTTGGTAACAAAACAAGAGGAGTTTGGCAACAAATCAAACAAGGTTTGGCAACAACCCAACAAACGTTTGGCAACAAACCAATAGAAACTTGCCAACAAAACAAAAGGTCACCCAACCAACTCAAAACCAAACCACCAACCCAACCCCAAAAAAAGAAAGAGGAAGAAACCAATGACAATCTACAATTTTTCAGCTGGTCCAGCTACGATGCCAGATCCAGTTATCGCTCAAATCAAACAGGACTTACCTTCATACAAGAATTCAGGTATGAGTGTGATGGAGATCTCTCATCGTTCTAAGCTTTTCGATGACATTATCGATTCAGCTCAACAAGACTTGCGTGATTTATTGGAGATCCCTGATAACTACCAAATCCTCTTTTTCCAAGGAGGCGGAACGCTTCAATTTACCGCTGCTCCTTTGAACTTGGCTACTAAACATCACAAGATCGGTTTATTAGACAGTGGTCACTGGGCTGATCGTGCTGGTGCTGAGGCTTCTCGTGTCAATGTTGACGTCGATGTTTTGGATTCAACAAAAGCTGAAAAATACGTGGAATTGCCTCAGATGCCACCGATCAAAGATGACGTTTATGACTACATTCACATCTGCACCAACAATACTATCGAGGGTACGGCTTTTTCCAAGCTTCCCGATACTGGCAATACCGAATTGGTTGGCGACATGTCATCTAATTTCATGGGCCAAAAATACAATGTCAATGACTTCGGTGCCATCATGGCTGGAGCTCAGAAGAATCTTGGTATCGCCGGTTTGACGATCGTTATCGTTCGTGACGACATGATCGGTAAAACGAAGAACTTGCCAAGTATGGTCGATTATCAATTGTTTGCTCAAAAGAGATCGATGTTCAACACGCCACCAGTTTTTGCCATTTACGCAGCAGGCCTTGTGTTGAAGTGGTTGAAGGAACAAGGTGGAGTTGCTGAAATGGAACAACGTAACCGCAAAAAATCGAACTTGTTGTACGACTTTTTAGATCAATCACAAATGTTTACTGCACCAGTCGTTAAGTCAGATCGTTCACTAGTTAATATTCCGTTCGTAACTGGAAATCCCGACTTGGATAAAAAACTTATCGCCGAAGCAGCCGACAATGGCTTGCTCAATATCAAAGGTCACCGTTCAGTTGGCGGTATGCGTGCTAGTTTATACAATGCTATGCCTTATGAAGGCGCGGTCGCCTTGGTCGACTTTTTAAATAAATTTGAAAAAGAAAATGGAGGAAATTAATTATGTATCAAGTAAAAACTTTTAATGCAATTGCTAATAGCGGGTTGGAAACTTTTTCAGATGATTTTAAGATCAACCAAAGTGAAAATCCTGACGCTTATTTGATCCGTTCGGTCAACTTGTTGGAGGAGAAATTTCCCGAAAGCTTGAAGACTATCGTTCGTTGTGGGGCAGGGTACAACAATGTTCCGCTTGAACGTGCTACTGAAAATGGGATCGCTGTTTTTAATACACCAGGAAGTAACGCTAATGCTGTTAAAGAGTTGATCATCTCATTGATGGTCGCTACAGCTAGAAACTTGTTTGCCGCTAACGATTATTCAAATAAGCATACCGAAGCTGACGTCAGTCAAAGAACTGAAAAGGATAAGACTAAGTTCAATGGAACAGAATTGACTGGCAAACGCTTAGCTGTCATTGGTTTAGGTAATGTTGGTTCACGGGTAGCCAATGCCGCCACTGCTTTAGGGATGAAAGTTGTCGGCTACGATCCACATTTGACTTCAAGTGCTGCTTGGAGGATCGATAACCAAGTTGAGCGTGCTGGTTCGATCAGACGTGCTGTGAAAAATGCTGACTTCGTAACGGTCCACGTTCCTAAAAATGAAGAAACGACTGGCTTGATCAGTACGACTGAGATCACAGCCATGAAAGACGGAGTTGTCTTGTTCAACTACTCAAGAATCGGTATCACTGACAATAAAGCTGTCGTTGCCGGGATCGATTCTGGAAAAATCGGACACTACTGCACTGACTTTGGTGAACCTGTTATTGCTGACCATGAAAAAATTACTATTACACCACATATTGGTGGTTCGACTTTGGAAGCTGAATCAAATGGTGCAGTTCAAGGTGCTAATACGGTGATGAATTATCTTGAATCAGGCGATACTACTAATTCGGTTAATTTGCCTAATATGAAGGTTCCTTTTGAAGCTCCTTATCGGGTTACTGTTATTCACCAAAATGTTCCTAATATGGTTGGTCAGATCGCTACGCAGATGGCTAACCGTAATATTAATATTGAGAATATGGCTAATGCTGCTCGGGGCGGTGTTGCTTATACTGTTGCTGATGTTAATTCTATTGATGGCGAGAGTGGTAAGAGTTTGGTGGATGCTTTGTATGAGATTGCTGAGGTTTATCGGGTGCGGGTTATTTCTCATCGGTAGGTTTTATGTTTTTAGGTTTTGATTTATTGGACAGCTTTGGCTGTCTTTTTTTGTTGTTTTTTTGTGGAGGTTATATGTTGGGTAGTGGTTCATTGCCGGTTCAGCGGGGGATTCCGAGAATTGCGCCGTGGAACGGTGTGGGCACGATTTTGAGCTATCCGGGAAGTTCGCCCGGACATCTCAAAACTCGGCCTTTCACTAGGCAATAAAATTGCCAAGTGAAATCTCACACCTGACGGCGAATTCTCTCCATCCTCCGCTGAACCTAGGGTAGTGCAACCAATCACTTTTTGTGTGGGGTACGGTACTTAGTTTTGTTGTACGTGGTTGCTTGGGTTTGGGCTGTTGTTTTGAGTTTTGGTTGAGTCCTAGGAGTTTGATTTGCTGGGATATCTTGTTGATTTTTTTTCGTTCTGTTCATCGGTTGGTATGCTGTTTGTTTTTGGGGGTGTGCTCGCTGCTTCGCATCTCGCGGTTTTTTGGGTAAAAAAAAATAGCAACCCTTGTTTTTCTGGGTTGTTACTTTTTATTCTACATTTTTACTGTGGTTTCGGTTGTTGGAATTTTGGTTGCCAAACTTTGGTTTGATTGTATCCAAACGTTCTTTTTTTACAAAACGTTGCCCGTTTTGTAGCGGAAACGAGTTCCGATGCACAGCGGCCTCCGGTTTAGAAACTGCCGGCAGGCACGGCTTTGCCGCACCTTGGGTGCCGACAGTCCCTAAATCCTCAGTGGCTACCCGTGCACCTCCACTCTCTATTTTTGTGTCATATCTTTCAACACGTGATCGATTTGCTGTGTATAAGCGATTGGTCCTTTATACTGCCAGCTGGAGTCGTCTCCGTATTGATATAGTTTGTTTTCTTTTACTGCTTTTATGTTGGACCATACTGGGTCTTTGAACATGTCGGCGTCTTTGTCGCTGTTTACTAGGAAGATGTAGTCTGCGTCTAATTTGGCTAGTTTTTCTAGTGAGACTGATGACCAGTCTGCTGTGGCTTTTTTTGATACTTGTTTTACTAGGTCTGGTTCTTTTAAGCCTAGGTCGCCGTATAGTAGGGAGCCGCTGGCTGATTTGTCGCTTACCATGAAGGCGGAGTTGTTGGTTACCCATAGTACTGCTACTGATTTATTTTTTGCCTTTTTATTTAGTTCTTTTTTGGCTGATGTTAATTTCTGGTCGTATTTTTTTAAGCCTTGGTTGGCTTTGTCGGTTTTGTTTACTGCTTTGGCTACGTCTTTGAATTGTTGGCGCCATGTTACGTCTGTTCCATTTTTTACTACGTAGGTTGGGGCGATTTTTTTGTATTGGTTGTACTTGCCGTTTTGGACTGCGCTGTCGTTGCCGATTAGGATCAAGTCTGGTTTGGCCTTGGTTACGGCTTCGTATGGTAGTGAGTAGTCGATGGTTGGGACGTTTTTTAGGTCGTCTTTTAAGTACTTCTGTGTACCTGTGGCGTTTTTGACGGACCATTGGACTACTGGCTTGACGCCGACTGCTACTAAATAATCCTCTAGGTAGCTTCCGACTACGCGTTTGGGATCAGTTGGGACGTTTACTTCGTGACCCATTGAATCTTTCATCGTCTTGGTGGACGAGTCGGAACTCTTGGAGTTGCTGCATCCGGTTAAGAAAATTGTGAAAACTAGTACTATTAAAAAACTTATTTTCAGAAATTTATTATGTTTCATGATTCTCCCCCTCATTAATGCTAGAATTATGTAAATTATTAATGAAAGCGTTACTCAAAGTCAATAGAATAAGTTAAAATAATATTATTAAATCATATAAAAAAATATTCCATAAATATATTTATATGGGGTATGGAATCGAGTTTTGCTATGAACATCATTGAAACGAAGAAAGTATGTGTGAACTATGAGAAGAAATTAACGATCCATGATCTGTCGATCCAGATCCCTAAAGGTGAGATCACTACTTTGATTGGGCCTAATGGTTGTGGCAAGTCGACTTTGATCAGGACGATTGCGCGTCTCTTGAAGCCGAGTAATGGCTCGGTTTTTTTAGACAGCGAAAATATCGAACAAAAGAAAACTAGTGAAATGGCTAAGGAAATGGCTGTACTGCCACAGTCAAATGATGTTGCTAACGATATGACGGTTCAAGAACTAGTTACTTTTGGACGGATCCCATATCGGCACCGTTTTTCTAGTTTGTCGAAACTCGATCATGAAAAAATCGACTGGGCGATGGAAAAAGCTTCGGTCCAAGATTTAGCCGAACGTCATCTGAGTACTTTATCCGGTGGTCAAAGACAACGTGCATGGATCGCGATGGCGATTGCTCAAGATACTGACACCATCATCTTGGATGAGCCGACAACGTATTTAGACTTGACTCACCAACTCGATGTCATGCTCTTGATCAAGGAATTGAATGAGAAAGAACATCGCACGATCGTGATGGCTTTGCATGACCTCAACCACGCTGCTAGATTTTCCGACCAGCTGATCGCCATCAAAAACGGTTGCCTGCAAAAAAATGGTTCAGTCGAACAGGTCATTACTCGTGACAACTTACGAAATATTTTTAATATCGATGCCAATATCGTTGAAGACCACGGCAAGCCTATGATCTTATCGTATGACCGATGGAGATCGGGGGAATCGGCTTGAGAAGTAGTCTGAAATATCCGCTCCAAATTATCGCAGCATTGATTGTCTTAGGTTTGCTACTAGTCATGAGTATTCGATATGGCTCCAATCAAACACCGGCTTCAACGGTCTTTGATGCTGTTTTTAACTATGATCAGACAAATATCGATCAACGGATCATCGTCTCGATCAGGATCCCGCGAGTTCTCGGCGCCATGTTGATCGGATCAGCTTTAGCTGTTTCGGGTGCTTTGATGCAAAGTGTGACCAAAAACCCGATGGCAGACTCCGGCTTGTTAGGTATCAACGCCGGAGCCGCCTTCATGTTGACCCTTTGCTTCACCTTTTTCCCAAAAATGTCGACTCTTGACACGACGGCTTTTTCCGTCTTCGGAGCGGCCATTTCTGCGGGCTTAGTCTTCATGATCAGCTCGCTGAAAAAGTCGCAAATGAGTCCGACGATTTTAGTCCTAGCTGGAATGGCCATCAGTGCCTTCTTCACGGCTATCAGCGAAGGAATCGCCTTAGTCGCCAACCTCAAGCAAGATTTAGCTTTTTGGCATTTTGGAGGGATCTCGGCGGTCAGCTGGAATCAGTTGGCGCGTTTAGGCCCTTGGATCATCATCGCCTTGATCGTAGTCTACTTGATGTCCTCAAATTTGAATTTGCTGAGTTTGAGTGACGACTCGATCAAAAGTCTGGGAAAAAATATTATTTCCATCAGACTGCTAGCTTTAGTCTGTGTCGTTATCCTTTCCGGTATCTCAGTGTCCTTAGTCGGCGCCGTAGCTTTCGTCGGATTGATCATTCCTCACATCGCCAAATTTTTGGTGGGGACTAATAATAAAAAAGTTATCCCGATGACGATCTTGTTAGGTGCCGACTTGACGGTTTTAGCCGATCTCATTGCTAGAACGATCGATCCACCTAAGGAAACACCGTTCGGGATCATCATTTCGCTAGTCGGTGTGCCATTCTTCATCTACTTAGCTAGAAGGGATGGTAATCAAATATGACAAAAAGGATCAAACTCACTACTTGGTTATTAGTCCTCGTCATCTTGATGGTCATTTCTGCCGTCATCAATTTGAACACTGGTGAAATGAGCATCAAACCGTCCGAAATCTGGAATTTGCTGATGGGGCAAGGTACTTACACGCAGTCGATGATCATATTCGACTTTCGGATGCCTAGGATCGCCATCACCGTCTTAGTCGGTTTTGCCTTAGCAATTGCCGGAAACGTCCTCCAGTCAACGACCCAAAATCCAATGGCTGACACGAGTTTTCTGGGTATCAACTCAGGAGCAGGGATAGCAGTCATGCTGTTTATCGCCTTAGTCAAAAATCAAAATGCCAATCTCTTTTTATTGCCAACGATGGCCTTGATCGGTGCGTTAATGAGTACCATCATCGTATTCGCTTTTTCATATAAAAAGGAGACCGGCATCACTTCCAATCGGATGCTGTTGACCGGTGTCGCCTTATCAGGACTTTATTCATCGATCATGGTCCTCTTGACTATCAAGCTGTCGCCACAAAATTACCAGTTCGTCATGAATTGGCTCGCCGGCAGTATTTGGGGCACGAGCTGGGAATTCATTTTGATGCTATTGCCGTGGTTTGTAATTTGCACGATTTTTATTTTTTCAAAAATGCGCATCCTAGATACCTTCAACCTAGGCGATGAAGTCGCTCAATCACTAGGGGTCGACTTGAAAAAAGAACGGATCATCTTGATTGCTGCCGCCGTCATCTTAGCTGGAGTCAGCGTCTCGATCAGTGGCGGGATCGGCTTCATCGGCTTGATCACACCAAACTTAGCCAGAAGAGTCATCGGCTTTAAACACAGCCATCAACTGATCCTGTCAGGAATCCTAGGCAGCTTTTTGTTACTGCTAGCTGACACCATCGGCAAACTCATTAGCACCACCACCGAGATCCCCGTTGGCGTCTTAGTAGCCATCATCGGTGCACCATATTTCGTGTACATCTTGGTCAAATCAAAATAATATAATGGATAATTCTTGCCAAATTTAACAAAAAAGACAACACTAAAACCATAAGAAGGTGACCATAATGTATAAAGTATTAGTAGTATTACACGACGGCGACGACTACATTAGAATGAACAAGGTTTTTCTAGAAAGTATGCCAGTAGCCGGAGAATATATCGTCCACTCAGACGGTTTGCCATATTTAGTAGAAGAGGTCACCACTTTTGTCGGCTATGTAAGCAGTAAAGGCGCAACGACAATTTTGGTTGTGAAACCGGCTGATAAAGATGCAGCGGTAAATGATCTCTACGGCATAGATATAGAGAGAGACATGGACGATCCGGAATATAATAAAAAATAGTCTTGGATTGGTGTTTGGGTGGAGGTTCACTGCCGGTTCTGCGGGAGGGTTCCGGGAATATCGCCGTGGAACGCTGCGGACCCACTTTGAGCTATCCAAGGAAGATCGCCTTGGACATCTCAAAGCTGGGTCTTTTCGTAAGCACGGCCTTTGCCGTGCAAACGAAAATTTCGCGGCTGACGGCGAATTCCCTCCACCCTCCCGCAGAACCTAGGGTAGTGATCGTCCATGTCTTGGGTGGGGTTTGGACGGTACTTATTCCTGTCCTACAAAACTGTTTGGGTGGAATAGATGGTACTTATTTCTGCTCCGTTCCTAGGATCTTGATTTAGGTTTCTATCTGTTCCATTTTGGATAGTGTTCTTAGGTTCTATGTTATTCAGTTACATATGATGAAATTAAGGCTCTTTCTGTTGTTACAGGAGAGCTTTTTTTGTTTTGTATACAAATGATGGAAAGAATGTATTTTTGAAGACAGGGGGTAATATTTGAACTTGGGGGGGATGTTTTTCTCCTATGATTTATTACATTAATATAATGAAAGAATGGGTTTATGCTTTTTTGTGAATGTATGCGCTTTTTCGGATTTTGGTCCTTAATTTCCAAACGATGGTTCGAACCAGAAGTTACAAGAAAATTAGAAAGTTACCAATAAACCATTAAAAATATAACCTCCCGAATAAAAATGAACCCACCAACCCCAAAAAAATTATGAGCGCAAAATGTGCAGTATATCACTATCCAGGCGGAGGGGTGGAGGGAATTCGCCGTCAGCTGTGAAATTCTTCTTAGCGACGAAGGAGCTTAGAAGAAGACTCGTATTTGAGATGTCCGAGGTGGGCTTCCTCGGATAGCTCAAATCGACGTCCACAGCGTTCCACGGCGATATTCCCGGAACCCCTCCGCCGGCAGTGAACCCCCTCTCAAAATCTTTTAACTACCGAATATTAAAAATTTTTTTAATCTTATTTCAGAAAACTGTTTCATTGTTTCCTCAGTAGTTGTACAATTTAATACAATCACGAAACAAAAATGGGATTGGTATGCGCATTGTTCGTATTACCTCCCGAGTGGTTACTAACAAATATGACCAAAAGCAACTAGGTATATTTTTTTTGCCTAAATTAGCTTTTGGAAGGTCAGTTTATAGACGAAAGGGGCGGAATAATGAAGCGTTACTTGGTATTAGAAGATGGCAATATTTATCCAGGACAAGCTTTCGGTGCAAAGACGGCCGCAGTGGGCGAGCTCGTTTTTAGTACTGGAATGTCCGGCTATCAAGAATCAATAACAGATCAGTCATATAATGGCGAGATCTTGATGTTTACTTTCCCACTAATAGGTAATTACGGCATTAACCGTGATGACTATGAATCAATTACTCCAACTTGCAAAGGTGTAGTAGTACATGAACTGGCCCGACGAGCAAATAACTGGAGAATGGACTTATCACTGGACGAATACTTAACGGAGAATGGCATTCCTGGAATCCAGGGAGTGGATACTCGAGCCGTTACCCGACACATTCGTGCTAAAGGTGCCTTGAAAGCAACTCTTGTTGATGAGGTAACTGAGAACACAGTGAAATATCTCCAGAACGCAGAACTTCCTACTAATCAAATAGCACAAAGTACTACACCAAGTGCATATCCTGTTCCAACACATGGTAGAAAAGTCGTTTTGATCGATTATGGTCTAAAACACTCTATTTTAAGAGAATTGTCAGACAGAGACTGCAATTTAATGGTCTTGCCAGCTGATGCTACGGCTGAACAAGTTCTTGCCCAAGATCCTGATGGGGTCATGCTAACTAACGGACCTGGTAATCCTAAGAGCGTTCCTGCTACTTTAGAGATGATCAGAGAAGTTGAAAAACTTGTTCCTTTATTTGGAATTTGTATGGGTCACCAATTATTTGCCCTCGCTAATGGCGCTGATACTTACAAAATGAAATTCGGACACCGTGGTTTCAACCATCCTGTTCGAGACTTAACTACTGGTCGAATTGATTTTACATCTCAAAATCATGGGTACGCTGTTGATCGTGATTCACTTGATGCAACTCAATTAGAAGTAACTCATGAAGAAATCAACGATAAAACTGTTGAAGGATTGAGACATAAGATCTATCCGGCCTTTTCTGTGCAATATCACCCGGATGCTGCTCCTGGTCCACACGATGCCGACTATTTATTCGACAGATTTATGAAGTTGATCGATGAAAATAAAGCGAAGGGGACAATCACAAATGCCGAAAAGAACTGATATTTCAAAGATTATGGTGATCGGTTCTGGTCCAATTATTATTGGTCAAGCTGCTGAATTTGATTATTCCGGTACACAAGCTTGTTTAGCTTTAAAGGAATTAGGTTACCAAGTAGTTTTGGTCAACTCAAACCCAGCTACGATCATGACTGATACCGAAATTGCCGACAAAGTTTATATCGAACCAATTACTTATCAATTTGTTTCTAAGATTTTACGTAAAGAAAGACCTGATGCAATTCTTCCTACCTTAGGTGGTCAACAAGGTTTGAACATGGCTAAGGAATTAGATGACTCAGGTATCTTAAAAGAATTAGACATCGAACTATTAGGTACGAAGATGACTGCGATCGATCAAGCCGAAGATCGTGAGAAGTTCCGTTCATTGATGAATGAGATCAACGAACCAGTTCCTCAATCAGCCATCGTTCACGAAGAAGAAGAAGGAGTTTCAGCTGCCAATGCGATCGGTTATCCGATCATCGTTCGTCCAGCTTTCACCATGGGTGGAACTGGTGGTGGTATCGCCAACAACGAAAAAGAACTCCGTGAGATCCTCCAAAATGGACTCAGTCTTTCGCCAGTAACGCAATGTATGCTGGAACAAAGTATCGCTGGATACAAAGAGATCGAGTTTGAAGTTATGCGTGACGCTGCTGACAATGCCATGGTAGTCTGCAATATGGAAAACTTTGATCCCGTTGGTATCCATACCGGTGACTCGATCGTTTATGCTCCAGTTCAAACGTTATCTGACCGTGAAGTGCAAATGTTACGTGATGTTTCCTTGAAGATCATCCGTGCTTTGAAGATCGAAGGTGGCTGTAATGTTCAATTAGCCTTGGATCCTAACAGCTTCAAGTATTTCGTTATCGAAGTTAACCCTCGTGTCAGTCGTTCTAGTGCCTTAGCTTCAAAAGCAACTGGTTATCCAATTGCCAAAGTTGCTGCCAAGATCGCCGTTGGTCAAAATCTCGATGAGATCATCAACCCAGTCACAGGTACAACTTACGCCGAATTCGAGCCAGCCTTAGACTACGTAGTCTGCAAGATCCCTCGTTGGCCATTTGACAAATTCACTCATGCCGATCGTACTTTAGGTACGCAAATGAAGGCAACTGGTGAAGTTATGGCTATCGGTAGAAACATTGAAGAAGCTACCCTCAAAGCAGTTCGTTCACTCGAAATTGGTTTGATCTCACTAGATAAACCAGAATTGCATGAATTAACTGATGAAGAATTAGATCACGGACTCGTGGTCGCTCAAGATGATCGGCTTTTTTATCTAGCTGAAGCCATCCGTCGTGGCTACAAGATTGAAAAGATCGCCGATATGACTAAGATCAACTTGTTCTACTTGGATAAGTTGTTGCACATCGTTGAGATCGAACGCGAGCTCCGCGACAATCCGCAAGACTTAGATGTCTTGTTGTACGCTAAAAAGAACGGTTTTGCCGACAAATCGATTGCCAAGATCTGGGATGTTGACATCGACTCCGTGCAAAAATTACGTGAAGACAACGGCATCACGCCAGTCTATAAGATGGTCGATACTTGTGCCGGTGAGTTTG
Source organism: Companilactobacillus zhongbaensis (assembly GCF_003946515.1). Classification (GTDB taxonomy): domain Bacteria; phylum Bacillota; class Bacilli; order Lactobacillales; family Lactobacillaceae; genus Companilactobacillus; species Companilactobacillus zhongbaensis. The sequence continues at coordinate 28,160 of NZ_RHOM01000026.1, forward strand.
CTTCACAAACTCCTTATTTCTACAGTACTTATGAATTCGAAAACGAAAGTGTCGTTGACAAGAAGCCTTCGATCTTAGTAATCGGTTCTGGTCCTATCCGGATCGGTCAAGGTGTCGAATTTGACTACGCTACTGTCCATTCCGTTAAGGCTATTCAAAAAGCCGGCTACGAAGCTATCGTTATGAACAGTAACCCTGAAACGGTTTCGACTGATTTTTCAATTTCTGACAAATTGTACTTTGAACCTTTGACTTTGGAAGATGTTCTAAACGTCATCGAGCTTGAAAAGCCTGAAGGTGTCATCTTGCAATTTGGTGGTCAAACAGCCGTTAACTTGGCTGAACCTTTGTTGAAACACAACGTCAAAGTTCTAGGAACTTCCGTTGAAGACATCAACAGAGCCGAAGACCGTGATGAGTTTGAAAAAGTTATTGTGGCCAATGGTATCGCACATCCAACTGGTGACACTGCTAGTGATGAAGCAACTGCTGTTAAGATTGCCGACAAAGTTGGCTATCCAGTCTTAGTTCGTCCTAGTTACGTTCTCGGTGGTCGTGCGATGGAGATCATCAACAAGAAAGAGGAACTAAACTACTACATGCACAATGCGGTCAAAGTTTCTCACGATCATCCTGTTTTGATCGACCACTACTTAGTCGGTAAGGAATGTGAAGTTGACGCTATTTGTGACGGTAAAGACGTCTTGATCCCTGGTATCATGGAACACGTTGAACGTGCCGGTGTTCACTCAGGTGACTCAATGTCAGTTTACCCAGTCCAAACATTGTCCAAACACGTCCAAGAACAAATTGTCGACTACACTGAAAAACTCGCTCACGACTTGAAATGTCTAGGGATGATGAACATCCAATTCGTTGTCCAAGATGATCAAGCATACGTGATCGAAGTTAACCCTAGAGCTTCAAGAACAGTTCCTTTCTTGAGTAAAGTTACTGATATCCCAATGGCACAGATCGCTACCAAAGTAATCCTCGGTCAAAGCTTGAAAGACCAAGGATACAAGAATGGTGTTGCTCCAGTAGGTAAGTTGATCCACGTCAAAGCTCCAGTCTTCAGTTTCTCGAAACTAGCTGACGTAGATAGCTTGCTTGGACCAGAAATGAAGTCAACTGGTGAAGTCATGGGAACGGACACAACTTATGAAAAAGCGTTGTACAAAGCATTTGAGGGAACGAAGACTCACGTTCCGTCAGCTGGTAAGGTTATTTTCAGCGTCAAAGACCCAGACCTCGAAGAAGCTAGTCACTTAGCCGAAAGATTCGTTGAATTAGGCTATGAGATCTTAGCTGAAAACAATACTGGTAAGTTCTTCCAAGAAAAAGGTATTGAAGTGGAAGGATTCGACGACTCATTTGATGCCATGATGGAAATGATCGGCAGCAAAGAAGTACAAGTAGTCGTTAACACGATCGACGAAGAAGAATCTGGCCAAACTGATGGTAAAGTGATGCGTGGTGTAACCACTGAACACTCTGTGCCATTATTCACAGCATTAGATACTGTCGATGCAATATTAAAAGTTTTGGAAGCACAATCTTACTATATTCATAGCATCTAAACATTGAATTAATAACTTTTATAAACAAAATTATAGACCGACTCGATTATACGAGCCGGCCTATTTTTTTGCCCAAAAACCTAATTTTTTTAGTGAAATTTATATCGATTATATTTGGCGATTTGTTGCCGTATACGTTAATAATACTAAAAATATCTTTTGAAATATGAGATGGGTTGTTTTTTAATCATGCTATATTTTAATCGTATTCCGTAGAAGGTTAGTTAGATAACTTTATTCGGAAGCAAATCGAACCTACGAAAACTTAATACCGGGAGGATTTTCTACCATGAAAAAAAATATTAAATATGCCGGAATTGCAGCTGCCACGTTATTGATGGTGGCACCACTTGCGGCACCCGTATTTAGTACAACCTCTACTGCTAAAGCAGCAGATGATTCAACTACAACTGACACTTCAAAATTGGATGATGCAACGCAAGCAGCATTGACACGAGTGCTAGGAACTTTACAATCAAGTACAACTTATTCAGGAAAATTAGACTTTAGTGATGTTAAAGCTGTTTATGGTCAAACGGACCTAACTGCATTACCAACAACTACAACTTCTTCAGATACACCTTCTGCAACGACAGAAGGAACCGATGGAACAGGTGATACTGCAGCCGCTCCAACTGAAACACCAAAAGCAACTTCAATTTTTGGGCTTGCAAGTATTGCTAAGGCCGCAACTTCTACGCCACTTGCAGGTGATCCTACAACACTGGATAAAGCCGTCACATTTGGAGTTCAAGGTGTTAAAGATGGAACGGTATTAACAAATGCATCAGATTTTGGTGTGTATATTGGTAATGCTGCAAAATCAAGTATCACATTAAGAGTTACTGCATATCTCAAAG
>NZ_RHOM01000027.1 GCF_003946515.1 Companilactobacillus zhongbaensis
ATACGACAGCATTCTAACGACTGCTTTTCCGGATAGTGACCTCGATAAGCTAGAGCCGATTGACAAGGAGCAAATCTATACCGCTGTTGTTTACTATGATCCAGAATTAAAGCCATTAAGCGCCAGTGATCTTAGTCAATTACAACAGCAGCCACCGGTCGTCTTTACTAGTCAGCAACACCAAGCCGGTTTAAATTACCTGTTAGGCAAAATTGAATTAAAAGATATTCAGGACCATCGGCTACAACGGGTCTTAAAACATGATGGCACCCGGCAACTGTTTATCGGCGAATGTGGCCAAGATCCTAAGTTGGATCACCAACAAATTGAAATGGTGCAAGCCCATTTGAAACAACAGGCAACCCGGTTTGACCAATATAAGCAAGCTCAAGTTAAGAACTATCAGGCCATTAATTACCACCCAACTAGCCCGAAAAATTACCTGATGAATATTTTGGACGAAGCCTTAATAACCATTTTATATGCGAAAAATACGGACTATCTAAGAAAGCAGCAACTACGTGGACTAAAAGAGACCGAGTGGGAAATGACGAAAAAGCAACGGCAACACCAAACTCGAAACCGGCATGAAGATGGGGGCATGCATTTGTAACCTAAATGTAAAAAAAAAAATGGTGTAAGTTACACCTTTTAGTGCTAAACTATGACTAAATTAAGAAAGGAGAACTTACATGTGACAGGCAATCAGGAATGGTACAGCCTAACGCAAGCTAATCATAAGCTGGGGCGTGGCCGAAATTATGTCAGCAACTGGATCAAACGACATCCAGAGTTCCCTGATCAATTTTTGCTTGGTTCAGGTACCAATAAATTAATATCTGATGAAGGGATAGAGTGGGTTAAAAACCACATAAAAAAAGAGGGCGTCCTCGTAAGCAGTGAAGTTGCTAACGGGGATCAGCACCTAGAAATACGCCTTCTAGGTGTCACCCTCCTAATAATCCATTTTACCGGGCGGGTTAGGGGAAAGCTAGTTGTTTAATATTTCTAACCCAACAAACAACATAAGGAGGTGATCCAATGAAAGTAGAAAGCTGGCAAGGCATTAGTGGCAAGCTACTTCATGATGAGCAAAAGGCGATTGTGGTTGATGATGACCAAGCACTGACTGATCAAAAACAACTACAAGAGATTTTGAGACAAGATGGACAACCGATTGATGAAGTTCGGCAAGCAATGATTAAGAAGACCGTTAAACGCCAGTTAAAGACTGAACCATTAAAACTTAGCGGCTGGTTTAATCGCCATCAAGACAGTCAAAATGCTAAAAAGGCCGAAAAATTGGTAAGTGATAAACCCACCCATCAATATAAGCAAATTAAAAACGAAATGACCTTTTTTGGTGAGAGTTTCCTGGAAGGCTTCTTAGGTTTCTATGGTTTGAAAGTTGATAACGCCTTAGGCCGTTACGAACATAATTTGCATGTCTTAGAGACCCAAGAGCTAGGTCAGGCAGAAAAAGAGTATTACTTAGCCACGAGCGAAAATGGCCGAGTTAAATTAGCCACCGACCCATTACCAAGCCAGCAAATTGCCGAGGAGCAATTGGACAAATTCTATCAGCGAGAACCCGAGCAAACGCGAGCAGAACCGACTCAATTACGTTCACAGGAAGACGGAAAGGAGGAATAATATGAAATTTAGCAAAGTAAAAGCGTTAGCAACCACTGGAGCTACTGCGATTTATTTAGGGCTGATGAACGCCCAGGTTGTTTTGGCGGCGGACGGCGGCGAAGTTAAAAGCAAGTTAACTCAAGCTGGTAAGACGATTCAAGGTATTTTAACTGGCTTGGTCGTTTTAGTTGGGATTTGTGTCGCGCTATTTATTATTATCAAAAGAATGCCTGACGCAGACGATCCACGAGAGAAATCAGAGGTTTATCACGCGGTTGGTCGGGTGGCTGGTTTAGTGGCCCTAGCGGCAGCGATTATCTGGCTATTACCTTGGGTATACAGCTTATTCACTTAATTTAAAAAGGAGCCTGCCAAAATGAAGAAAGGAAAAGAATTTATCTTTCCAGAGAACGTAGATAAAGATTATGGGATCTGGAAAGACTACACCTTGAAGGATTTTGGCTATGCGGCGCTGGCAGGACTAGTGGGCTTAATTTTTATTGCGATCCCACCCTATGGCCTGATCTTAGTCCTGATAAAAATAGTGATTGTTGTCTTAGCCATGACGATTGTCATGGCTATTTTAACAATTAGGCCAGTTGCGGCGCGGAAGAATATTAAAGTGCGGGATAACTTTAAGTTGAAACGCCGCTATGCCAATGGTCAGAAACTGTTTTATTTAAAACCGAAGAAGCGAGGTGAACTAAATGCGTTTGAAGAAGAACAAAACCGCCAATAAATCAGCCAGGCTAGATTGGGATTACCAACAGCCCAAAATCAATGGTGGCAAAGAAACCATTGATGACATGAGCTTGGTGGTGGGTATGTATGGCAATTACGAAGTTACCAAAACGGGTAATCTCGTTGGCATTTTGGAAGTTAGTGGGATCAATCTGGATCTACTTAATGAAACCGAACAGCAAGACGTCTTTGAGGACTATGGTGCGTTTCTGATGAGTACCTTGGGTGAAGGCGTTGATGACACGTTACAGTTCTTAGAACCGACGATTCCCGTCAATATGACGGCTTATCTCAATGGTCTCAAGCGTCGGTATCTTGCGTTACAAAAAGATCACCCGGAGCAACAGTTCAAAATCCAGCTCATAGCCAGTTACTTGGATCACTTTACTAAAGTCCAAGAATCCAAAAATATGACAACTAAGCAACATCTGCTAATCGTTAAGGTGCCGATTAAGGACAAAAGCGTTAAAAGCTTAAGCTTAGCCGTCACCCACTTAGACGAGAAGATCGAACAGGTTAAGCGGGATATTGAAAATGCGTTAACAGACTTTGATGTGACGGCCAAAGTGTTGACTAGTCAAGAAGTCCAAGAGATTTTAAAGAACTTAATCAATTTCAATGGATAGGAGGCAACAGTATGAGTTTTGGTGATAAGGTCATTGATTTGTTCATGCCAACCAAGAAAGAAAGTCAGCAAAATAGTGAACCAGCAGTTAACAAGCATAAACCGGAGGTTGAAGACTTTACCAAGCTGATTGATCGCGATAGCTTGCATTCACTATTCCCGTTTAGCTGGGAACAGTACCCCACCTACGTCCAGTCGGGGGAGAATTTTATTCGGGTGTTAGCGATTGCTGACTATCCCAAGCGGGTGTATGGCAACTGGCTATCAGAGTTAAAACGCAAAAAAGGCGTTATCGATATTGTGCAATATATCGACAGCGCCAGTAACAATTCAATGATTACCTATTACAAGAAGACGATTCAAAATAAGGAAGCGCAGAAGTTAAATACGTTCGACCCGTATAAAAAGAAGATTCTGCAAAATTATATTGATTCGGCCAATATGCAACTAGATAAATACCTTGATAATTCTACCACATTTGTCTATCAACATATGCTGGTTTATCTGCGGGCCAACAGTTTAGCAGAACTAGACGACTTAACCGAAAACGTTAAGAATACGTTGATTAAGCTACAGATGAAACCGCTAGTACCCGTTAAAGCAACCTTTCAAGCATTTTGGTCAACCATGCCAATTAACGAGAACCTCATGGGGGATTACACGTACAAAGAAAGTAATACCGAAGTTGCCAGCAGCATGTTTCCCTTTGACGACGCGGAAATTTTGGACTTGAAGCCTAGAAGCGATATTGAAGGGGTTAACAAAGATACCAACAGCTTAATTGCCGTGGATATGTTGGATCGCAACAAGACCCTGAACCAGAATATGGTTGTTATTGGTACTTCCGGTGTGGGTAAAACAACCTACATGATCCAGAAGATTCTAAGATATGCCATTCAAGACTATCAACTCTACATTATTGATCCAGAAAACGAATATACCAAGATTGTCGAAGCCCTGGGTGGGGCAGTCTTGCACTTAACTTCTAATGCGAAGTACAAAATTAACCCGCTACAAATTTTTTCCGAAGAAATCTTAAGCGCCGATGAAGCGGTCACAAACCTTGATTTATTAGTCAAAGATAAAATCCAGCGATTAAAGGGATTCTTTGAAGTCCTTAAAACCGGGATTACCCAAGTTGAGCTGGCAATCCTTGATGATGTCGTTAAACAAGCTTACGTCAACAGTGGCGTTTTGAAATACAGCCGCTTGAAAGAAATTAAAGACGATCAGTGGCCAACCCTATCCAATGTTTATGACGAGTTGGAAAAACTAGCTGATAAAGACGCCGACAAATTTAATCGGGTTAAAGATTTTTACTATATTTTAGGCAGTTATACCCATGGCTCTAACAGCCTATTTGACGGCCACACCAACGTTAACTTAAAGGGGAAGATCATTTCCTTTGATCTAAAACCGCTACAAAGTGAACAGGAAGTCCAATCAGCCGCCTATCTGAACACCTTTCAATATTTGTGGGACGAAATTACCAAAGATCGGCATAGCCGCAAGAAATTGTTTGTTGATGAATTTCACTTTTTGACTTTGCATAAAGCGGCCGCCACCTTTTTCCACCAAGCATACAAGCGGTTTAGAAAGTACAATGCCGGAGCCATTGCCGGAACGCAGCAAATTCAAGATGTGATCGAAGGAACAACAGATACTGGGCAAAACATTGGGGAAGCCATTATTGGGAACTCCTATACCAAAGTGTTCTTTGGCCTTGATGGCAAAGGCGTTGATGACGTCATTACTAAGTTGCGTATGACGTTCTCAGATAAAGAAAAGAAGCTACTAGAACGTCGTAGACAAGGCGAAGCCCTGATGATCTATGGCAGCCAACGTGCCTTTATGAAAGTCGAGTTGACCGAAGAAGAATTGCGGTTAATTGATCCCGAAGCTTACCAGGAAAAATATAACCGTGAGACCGCCAACCAACCGGATTATCAAAAGCGCGTGGTGTTGACGCCAAGTGAAATTGACGCTTTGACCACCACCGAGGAGGAAGGAGGGGCTTTAAATGAGTAAATCAAATCAGTTATTGAATATCGAGGTTGGGACGTTCAGGCGGCAAGGAAACAAGTTAATCCTTGAACTCAATCACAATCAGTTTCGATATGACCAGTTGAGTGAGCTAAACGAATTAAAGCAAGCTGATGCCAATTTCTTGCAGTTGGTTAACGTGGTTGAGCAAGACCAAAAGGTCGTTTTAACTTATACCTTGCCAGATAAGGTCAGATCATTAAAGGAATTACCACATGAGAATAAGGCAATCCGGGCGGCCATTGCGAAAGAAATCATGGCGCAAAATGTGGTTGCTGATAGCCAGTATCATATTGCGTTAAATCCAGCTAATCTGTGGTATTACCCCATGCAACATGTTTGGTACGCCTATCGCGCCAATGAACTCATGCCTTATGATGACAAACATAGCAATTTAGCCAAATACAAAGCGCTGATTCTATTTTGCTTGACGGGGACGCCCTATGAACGGCTACTAAGCAATCCTAAAGAAGCCCTAGCTAAACACCCTGATGACTATTTACAACAAGTAGCTAAAGCTACGTCGTTAAATGAGTTAACGGAAGTGGTTAACGGCATTGAGGACTTTGTGAGTTATCACGAATGGCAGGAAGTTGAAACGGCCCAGCAGAAAACCAAACAACGTTTATGGTTGAGCGTGGCCGGAGTGGCGATTGTGGCCGTTTTGGCCGTCGGCTTAGTCCATAAAAGTGACGAAAGAAAGTATCAAAGCTTAGCTAACCAGAACCAAGCCCAGGTCACGCGATTAAAATATAGCGGCCAAATTCAAACTGCTTTAAATGATCGGAAGTGGTCGGAAGCGCAAAAAGATATGCAACGGGCCGGCTACCCTGCAACTAAGCAAGTCAATGTCTTTTTAAAGCATGGTCAGTACCAGCAAGCCTTAAAGGTTGATCCAAGTCAGTTGAACAAGGTTGTTAACACGGCTTATGCCAACAAAGATAGTAGCCAAGTGGCTGATTGGCAGTTGCCAACTAAGGCGACAAGCAAGCAAAAAGACCAATTGGCGCTGGAAAAAGCCATCGTTAACTACGACACCAATACGCTCAATAACCAATTATCCTTTACGACGAACGGTGATGTTTTATTGAGAATGGGGCAAGCTTTCCTCGCCCATAACGATACGCAAGACGCCCAGACCGTCCAAACCAAATTAGCCGGCGTGAACAGTCCTAAAGCTAAGTATTTAAAAGCCCTGTTAAGTCTCAATTCCGCTAAGAACGAAGTTAACGACGCGCAAAAGAAGTTAGATGACGCCAACAAGATTGATGGCAGTAAAGATAAGGACAAAGACAAGAAGGTGGATTCAGCCAAGTCGGACTTAAAGAATGCGCAGAGTGACCAATCAGCAGCGCAAAAACAAGTCGATCAGGCCAAGCACAAAGTGGGTGATTAAATGCAGGTATTGTCGTTTGAATATAAGAAAAAGAAGTGGAAGTTGATTGCTTATATTGTGGGCGGCGCCATTCTGCTAATCATCTTGCTGATCGCCGCAATTACTGGTCAGCTACAAGAAAACAGTTGTGATAACTCAACCACCACAGAGACGCAATTGGATAGTAAGAGCATGACAGAAAATGCCAAAAATATCTATGCGCACTGGAAACAGAAGTATGGCGCCACCCCACAAGCGGCCGCCGGGATCTTAGGGGTCTTACAACTAGAAAGTCGCCTTGATCCCAATTCGGTTAATTCAAGCTCCGGGGCCACGGGCTTAGCCCAGTGGTTAGGCGGTCGAAAGGATAAGCTGGAAGACTTAGCCCACAAGGAAAACAAACCAGCGACCAATCTCGGGGTACAGTTGGATTATCTCGACCAAGAATTGAACAGTAGTTACTATGCGTCAAACAAGCAGATCTTTAAATATACGGACGTGCACAAAGCGACGAAAGCCTGGCTAATGGATTATGAGGGTATGAGTAAGAACCCGGAACAATGGTATCTAAGCCAAAGATACGGATATGCCGATCACTGGTATTCCGTGTTGGGTGCGAGTGATCCAGTGGCCGGAAACACCTTAGACAATGCGAGTTCCGGAGATCTGACCGAACTAGGTTGTGATAGTGACCCAAGCTATTCCGGCGGTAGTATCGTCAAAAATGCGGAAAGTATGAAAGGCGATTTCTACTATGTTCAAACCCACCCTAGCCCTGATTTAGGTAGCGATTTAAAGAATCCTAACAAAACCGGTGGAACCGATTGTTCAGGCTTTGTCTGGTTAGCCCTGAATAAGGCTGGTTACAAGGTACCGGCCAATATGGGCTGGTTTACCGGCACGATGGCTAGTGACGCCAAAGGTAGCCATCAATACTTGAAACAAATCAGTGAAAATGACGCGAAAGCCGGTGATATTGTGATTGTTAATCAAGGCGCCGGGGCCGGCAACAACGGGCATACCGCCATTCTGCTAGGCAAATGGCAAGGTAAAGCCACCAAGATCATTGAGCAAGGTGGTGTCGGCGACAAGGTTAACGAAAGCAAATTTGGCACCGCTTTTTATAGCTTATTGAACGGTAGCGATGTGACGTTAGCTCGGCCAATAAAGAAGTAAGGAGGACGAGTAAATGAAACGCAGCATGGTTTTAAGTATTGCGATTGGTAGTTTGATCTTAATCATGTCATTAGGGGCGAATGCCTATCAACATAGCCAAGTTAAGCAGGCGCAACAACAGATCAGTCGCTTACAACAACAGAAGCGCCAAGTTAGCCGGCAATTGACTAAAGTTAATCAACAAAAGCAGTTATTGAGCACCCAAATTGACAGTTATAAGACCTACCAAAATAATAAAGACAAAAGTCAGGCTGAATTGAGCTTTAATACGGTGGTCACCAAGTTCTTTGACGTCATGAATAACTTTAAGCCCAAGACCTACGGTCAGCGTAAAGATGGCGTTAAAGACTTGATTTCCGACAAGTTGTACCAGCAATACTTTTCAAATAAGGGCACATATGGTGATAGCAATAGTGTTTCAGCTAAGTTAAATCAACTGAACCTGTATACGCAAAGCAAGCAGGGGCAAAGCATGAAAGGTTTGGCGGTTGTTAGCTACCAAAGTAAGAGTGGCGACAACGACTGGCAGAAGGCAACGGTACTTTATCAGGTGACTTTCGATACCACCACGGATCGAATCACTGCAGTACAAAATTTAGGCAGCAGTTTTAAAGCCAGTGACCTTAATTAAGCGGGTTGGTAAAGCCCTAGCGGTAATCGTGGTGGTTTTAGCCGTTGGCGGGTTTGCCAGTCATCAATATGTCAACCACGTAGAAAAGCAGCGACCAATCGTGACTTTAGCTAAGCACCCTAAAAAAGTGTTGTTCTTCTATCGCGATGATTGCCCGGATTGCCAAGCTATTTTTCACCGAATCTATTGGCACAACGCAATCAGTCACAACATCGTCTTGATTAACATGAATCAACCGCAGAATCGGCATTACATTCAAAAATATCAATTAACGTCAGTCCCAACCTTGATCCATGGCAAGCAACGGTACACCGGCACTAACCAAAAAAGGATTAAACAGATAGTAGGTGATTAGATGAAAGACAAATTATTAAACAGCATTAAAGCTAGTTGGCCGTATTTACTAACACTAATCATTGGCTTGTATTTAGCGGAGATTTTAGCTGGCTCTGTCATGGCCTTGTCGCGCTATAAACTAACTTTTGCGGATCATATGCCAACGGTGTTAAAAAAATTAGCTTTACACCCCTGGCATTATTACAACTTGTATTTGGGCCAAAAGAACCCAGTACTAATTATTGTCAGTGTCGCCGTGATCCTATACACCATCTATTTTGCCTTGAAACGAAATAGCAAACATAAAGCGTGGGAAACTGCGGACACTGAAACCCACGGGAGTGCGACCTGGGGTGATCTAAAAGAGTTGAGTGACCATTACTTTAGTATCACTGCTAAAGACCTCACCACAGCATTTAACAGGAGCACCACAACAGAAATATTAGAGGCATTAACAAAACAAGAAACACAATCCAAGACAGGCAAGTGAAAGGAAGTAAGAAGCATGAACAGACCAGATTTATTAGTACGAATAGTTACGATCATCACGTTGTTAATTGCGATAGTTTTGTTCCTATTTCAGAGAGGGAGCACACTAACTTTTGTATTTACAATGATCACAGTCATTTTATCTTTCATTTATCAGTTAATCATAATACAGATGAAAAAGAAGTAAATCAGAAAAGTCATCTAAAGCTAACCGCATTGGAGGTAAACGCATGAATGGGACAATTTTAGGAATCGTGGATAAACAAATTGTTTACCAGAATAATAGTACCAAACCCAACCGGAACATTTTTGTGGTCGGGGGCCCGGGGTCATATAAGACCCAGTCAGTCGTCATTACCAACCTGTTTAACGAAACGGAGAACAGCATTGTGGTAACTGACCCGAAAGGTGAATTATACGAAAAGACGGCCGGTATCAAACTAGCCCAGGGTTATCAAGTGCATGTCGTCAACTTCGCGAACATGGCGCACAGTGATCGCTACAACCCTTTTGATTATATTCAGCGCGATATTCAAGCCGAAACCGTTGCGACCAAGATCGTGCAAAGCGAAAATGCCGAAGGTAAGAAAGACGTGTGGTTCAGTACCCAACGACAACTTTTAAAAGCGTTGATCCTGTTTGTGATGAACCACCGTGCGCCCGACCAAAGGAATTTGGCCGGTGTAACGCAAGTCTTACAAGAAAACGATGTGGAGGCCGAGGAAAAGGGCGCAGATAGTCCGTTAGACACCTTGTTTCTTGAGCTAACTATGACTGATCCAGCAAGACGCGCTTATGAGTTAGGGTTCAAAAAGGCCAAGGGGGAAATGAAAGCCAGCATTATTGAAAGCCTGTTGGCGACCATTTCGAAGTTCGTCGATCAAGAAGTGGCCGACTTTACCAGCTTTTCGGATTTTGATTTAAAAGAGATTGGCAATGACAAAGTGGTGCTATACGTGATTATCCCCGTCATGGATAACACTTATGAAAGCTTCATCAATCTGTTTTTCTCACAATTGTTTGATGAATTATACAAATTAGCCGCCGATCATCACGCTAAATTGCCCCACCAAGTTGACTTTATCCTTGATGAATTTGTCAATTTAGGGAAGTTTCCTAAGTACGAAGAATTTCTAGCGACGTGCCGGGGGTACGGTATTGGCGTGACGACCATTTGTCAGACCTTAACCCAGCTACAAGCCTTGTATGGCAAGGATAAGGCCGAAAGTATCTTAGGTAATCACGCGGTTAAAATTTGCTTAAATGCCGCTAATGATGTGACCGCTAAATACTTTAGTGATCTGTTAGGTAAATCGACCGTAAAAGTTGAAACCGGTAGTGAGAGTACCAGTCACAGCAAGGAAGAAAGCCACAGCAAGAGCGATAGTTACAGCTATACGAGCCGTTCGCTCATGACACCCGATGAAATCATGCGTATGCCCGAAGATCAGAGCTTATTAATTTTTAGTAATGCGCGGCCGGTCAAAGCTACAAAAGCGTTCCAATTTAAACTATTTCCAGGGGCTGATCATTTAGTTAACTTGTCACAAAACGAGTATCAAGGCCAACCAGAAGCCAGCCAGGAAACCAACTTTAAGAATAAGGTAGATAAGTGGAATCAGACAGTTAAAGCACAGCACCAGGTCAAAAAAGCTGATCAGACAACTGATGATGAAGAAGAAAATCTACAGGATAGCATGGATCAAGACTTAAAAGTAAGGCACAAAAAGATGTTGGGTTAATGATTAAAAAGGAGGCTAAAATATGAAAAGTCTTTATTTCCACCCAGTTTTGGCAAGTGTCTTAGGCGATAAAATTTCGGGTGCTATTAATGAATGGCTTAAAGGCGTTTTTAGTGGGGCCATGAATGGTATAACATCATGGTGCAGAGCTATTTTCGATCAAATTGGTCAACATGAAACCGTCCTAGATCAATGGTATGCAATCTTTCTTACTTTTGCGACGTCCCTAGTGGTCGTTGTTGTATTGGGAAGAATTGTAGGAACTTTGCTAAAAGAGGCCGATGAAAGTACTGATGTTACTTGGGCTAATATTGTGATGGACAGTCTTAAATCAGCTGCCGCAATTCCGGTCATGGTCTTTTTACAAGGATTTTTACTGAAAGCAATCGTGTTTCCGCTCGGTAAATTTATGTTTTCAATGAATAGTAAATATACGGCTTCAATGATTACCGGTTCAAAAAATATTGGTGGAACATTGGCGATAGGATCGGTTATGTCACTGATATTATTAGGATTCTTTGCGATAGTGACCGTGTTCTTCTTCTTCAAAATGTGTATCTTTATGGCTGATATAGCCTGGTTCTATCTAACAATCCCGTTTGCGGCCATCAGTATCGCAACCGAGACTTGGGATTATAGTGGCACTTGGTGGAAGAAGTTAATTTACCTAAACGCTTCTATGCTCTCACAAGTGTTATCCATGACCCTATGTGTTTGGGGAGTTACCCATTGGGTTAGCAACGGAATTGGAGCTTTTGCTTTATCGATTGGTATGGGTTGGCTAGTATTGCATACACCGAAAGCTGTCGAGGACTTTTGGAGTTCGACTGGTGCTACTAAAGGCGGTTTAGCAGGGGCTATGAGAATGTTAAAAAATAGAATAAAGCATTAGGCCAAAAGGGGGGGTTATTTAAATGAAGTGGCGAGAAAAAATAAAAATGAAGTGGCGAGTTGATTCGCATGTCAATGTTTTTAAAGGAGCTCCACTTGACCACTTAATCTTCTACTATCTGTATCGATCACTAGAATGGTTCGTCATCGTTATGGGAGGTTTGCTAGTTCTATATGAAGTTTTAGCTTGCCTGTGGCTTGAAGTAATCGTTTTGCTAGTGGGTGGCAGTGGCCTAGTCATGATTCTAAGAAGCGGAGCTAAAAGTGAACATAAAGCTTACAAAGATTGCTTAAAGGAACGTCAACAGGCTTATGAGCAGGTCAAACAAGAGGACATGCAAGCACTTAGAAAACAAGCCTGGTTGGATAGTGCGAACCAAGGCAAAGAAGAATTAGAACAGAAACTGAATCGTAAGGAGTGAACGAACATGACCACTGTTATCTTAGCTGAAAAACCCAGTCAAGCCCGTTCATACGTAGAAGCATTTCAACAGCATACAAAAAAACAGGGTTACTATACGGTTAGTGACCCTGTTTTGCCCCAAAATACTGTAATCACGTATGGATTCGGCCATTTGGTCGAATTAGCAACACCAGAAAAATACGATCAAAAGTACAAGCAATGGGCGCTATCTAATTTACCGATTTTCCCCGATAAATACAAGTTTATCGTGCCAACCGATAAGAAAACGCAGTTTAAAGTCGTCAAAGATTTACTAACGAAAGCAGATACAGTGATTGTTGCCACAGATAGCGACCGAGAAGGGTCAAATATCGCGTGGTCGATCATGAACCAAGCGCAGATTGATGTTAAGTCGAAAACGATTAAGCGCCTTTGGTTGAATAGCCTAGAAAAAGACGCGATTATTACCGGCTTTAAAAATCTTGGTGATTGGCACAAAGACTATCTGGCTTATAAAGAAGCCCAAACCCGTCAAATTAGTGACTGGTTAATTGGTATGAATGGTAGTCCCTTATATACTTTGTTATTAAGACAAAATGGGGTACGCGGGGTGTATTCGATTGGTCGAGTACAGACGCCAACCTTATATATGGTCTATCAAAGAGACCAGGCAATCAAAAACTTTAAGCCGGAACCCTATTTTGAACTAAATGCGGAAATTGTAGCCAATCAGCAAAAATTCGTCGCAAAATTAGACCCCTATCAGCGGTTTAAAGATGAAACAGGGCTAATGACATTCATGCAAGCTAAACACGTTCAGAAAGGCTCACAGGACGGTTTAATCAAGGACGTGCAAAAGCAGGCTAAAAAGAGTGCCAGTCCCCAACTATTCTCGCTATCCAGTCTGCAAAGTGCGATGAATAAACGGTATCATGCCAGTGCCAGCCAAACCTTAGCGGCCATTCAGAGTTTATACGAAGCTAAATTCCTTAGCTATCCCCGAACCGATTGTGCTTATATCACTAATGAAGAATTTGATTATTTAGTGGCTAATCTGACGAAGTATCTGGGGTTAGTCTCTACGCAAGTCGCTTTAACCAATACCACACCAAACCAGCGTTATGTCAATGGGAAAAAAGTTGAAGAACACTACGCCATTATCATGACTAAAGTCGTCCCGACGAAAGATCAATTAGCTGCCTTACCTAAATTACAGCAACAGGTCTATGATTTGGTTTTAAGAACGACGTTAGCGATGTTTGCTGATCCGTATGAGTACGAGGAAACCACCATTATCACCCAAGTTGGTGACGCCAATTTTAAAGCGACGGGTAAGGTCCCAACTAAGCAAGGTTGGCAAGCTTTATTTGATGATCACAAAGCCGACCAGCAAGTGGCAGCCAACCTCCCGCTCGTTCACCGAGGCGATCAGGTTAAAGCAAATCTGCAAACACCGCAAAAAGAAACGACCCCACCAGTACCGTTTACCGAAGGGACATTAATCACAGCCATGAAGACGGCCGGTAAAACGCTTGATGATGAAGAAGCCCAGGCGATTCTCAAAGACGTGCAAGGTATTGGGACAAGTGCAACCCGGGCAAATGTGCTGGAAGTGTTAAAGAAGCGCGGCTATCTCGTCACTGAAAAGAACAAGTTACACGTCAGTGAAGCAGGGATTACTTTATGTAAAGCGGTCGAACTCGAACCCTTGCTAACTAGCCCAGAAATGACGGCTAAATGGGAGCAAGCGTTACAACAAATCAGTACCGAAGAACGCACCCCGGATAACTTTTTGAACCAAATCAAAAAGTTCGTGGCAAAGTTGATTGCTGATGTTCCCACGCAATTGACTGGCAGTGCAGCCATTAAGCAACAAATCGATCACCAACAGCAAGCGCAAAAAGCCGCCGAAGTCTTCTTAGAAACACCGCAAGCGACCGTTTTAAATAAACAGAAGTTTTACATTGTGAAGCCTAAGCAAGGCGAAGACTTTACCTTACCCAAGAAATGGAGCAGTAAGACCCTCGGTAAGACCGCAATTAAAGCGTTGGTCACCAAAGGGGAAACCAGCAAATTAAAGGGTTTCAAGAGTAAAAAAGGAAAGTCGTTTGACGCCAAGTTAAAACTTGACGGTCATAAATTAAGTTTTGACTTTGATTAGACCTTACCTACCGCCCTTCACGTTGTTCCGGTTGGTGAACCCGTTATTTAGGTTTACTTTTCAAAAACCAAAAAGTGAACCTAACCAACGGGTGAGATTAGCAAAGCAAAGGAGATCATAAAATGGATAATAAATTAGCAGTCATTGGGAGTGAATTACCAGTTTTGCAGGCTAAAGGAACCTACAAGTATCTAAAAGAAATCACTGGTAACGGCGCTTATTACCAAGTGGCCTGGCAAAAATTAGCCGATGGCTACGTTGCCCTTTATGGCACGACCTCAATTCAAACAAAAGTGGCTCCCATACTGAATGATATTTTTGAAGATGAGGAGGGGTAACTTATGCCAAATAAAGCAGATGTTAAGGCTTGGAAAGCACAATTAGTCGCCCAGGCTGAACAACAAATCCTAAAATTAACCGATAGTGACCGATTTAAACAGTATCTTAATACCCTGGCTAAATTTCATCATTATAGCGCCAGAAACATTGATTTGATTTATGCGCAAAATCCGCAAGCCACTCAAGTCGCGGGCTTTAAGCAATGGCAGACGGCTTTTAACCGCACCGTCAACCGGGGCGCAAAAGCGATTCGGATTGCGGCCCCGATTATTAAGAAGTTAACACCAGCCGAGAAAAAGCGTCTTGATACCACCGATGAGCGCGCCATTGTCGGTTATCGCTATCTACCCGTCTTTGATGTGGCACAAACTAGCGGTGAACCAGTGTTAAGTGCTAAAGACTTTGTCAAAGAAAATTTGGCCGATCATCAGAATGTGACAAGCTTATATAACGCGTTCAAAGATTATTTAAACCAGCAAACCGACCTTAAAGTCAGTGAAGTGCCTTTAGCGACGCTAAATGGGGCTAAGGGGTATTTTCAACCCAGCACTAATGAAATCGTCATTGGTGGCGATGAGCCCGACAATGCTTTGAAACTAAAGACGTTATACCACGAATATGCGCATAGCCAGCTACACGGCTTAAAATCAGCCTTTAAAGATCGGCCACGAGCCTATCAGGAAACCCAAGCCGAAGCGGTTGCGTATGTTGCCATGCAAAATATTGGCGTTGATACCAGCAACTACTCACTCGGTTACGTGGCCACCTGGGCTAAAGATAAAGCCGTGATCCATAGTGCTTTAAGTGAGATCCAGCAAGTGAGCAACAAAGTGATTGAGCTTAGCGACGGGTTAACCAAACAATTAGGCTTACAAGAAGCCAAAAAAGAGCCTGAGCATGATCTAAAAAAGCTATCAGCCCATGATCTTAATAAGTCCTACCAAAGCTTGCAACAACAAATTCAACAAGCAACTAGTCCACAACAGAAAGCACAATTTAAAAACCAGTTAAACGATGTGCACCAAGAAATCAGTGAGCGAACTCAAAAACAACTGCAAGCATTTGTTGAACAAAACCCCAAAATAAAGAAACCAGAAGTAACGAACAATTTACAGGTAAGAAGGTGAGAGAATCATAAATAACCAGTTATTTGAATCAACTAAAGAAGAATTAGGCTACCGCCCTAAACAGTTAATTGACTTGAATCAATATCTCCTTGTAACCATTAATACAGCTAAAGCGATGATTGATAATACAACTAAATCCCAGTTTATTTATTTAAATCACTTTATTAAATGTGATACAACTAGAGATGTTCAGCAAATATTTGACGAAATACAGGGAAAGTTTGGAAATATAAATTTTTCTCAACGCCATAACCCTAAGTACCTATATCTATGTTCTTTAGTAGCTAATTTCCCACTGATGCAACTTTCAGTTGAAAATCAGAGGTTAATTAAAAATTTTATTTATGTTGATGATTATTTTTTATATGAAATATGAAAAGAAAATGAAGTATTAAATAAAGCGTTAAGAAAAGACGGAGAAGCTATAAAAGTCTAGCTCTCCGTCTTTTTATATGCCATATTGTGAATTTCTTGTAGTGGGATAAAACGATCAGAATCAATCACAATATCATTGGCATTGTAGCCATGGATCAAGGTAATTATATCCGGCAAATGACGGTTGTTTTGGTTAATCATTTTTAGTTGAAGAGGCACACTGGTTGTAGTCGTGGGACGTATACGTCATTCAATTGCTGGTTCTGTTGGTTTAAAGCTGCAGTATGGTCGGACAAATAGTACCCCTGTAATGTCATCAATCCACTTTTTTTATTAGAAAACTGGTGAAATAGATTTAGAAGCCTCACCATATTCTCCCGCCTCAACATTCAGTTCAAAGGGAATATCAAAAGCATTCCCAGATAATAAAGCGGTTCCATGAGGGAGGCTAGGTAATCTTGAAACTAAAGCATTCGTCGCTGATGGTACATTTGCCAGAATATATTTTAAATCTAGGGAGTTTTGAATTCTATGAATAAAAAAGGCACCTGTTTGTGAGAGAACAACTTTTGATAATTCACTTGGAATTTGACTGATAATGCCAATATAAACGTTGAATTTTCGACCTTCTCGCGCAATACGTTCAAAAATAGAAGACTCTGCTCCCTGAGATTGATGCACATAGCGGTGTGCTTCATCAAGATATAAGTAATTAAAGGGAATCCTATTTCTATGTTGATTGCTAAAATGAAGACTATTTTCAAACACTGACCTAGCTAAATAATTTGAAACTAGTCTTAACGCGTCGTCGTCCAAACCAGTAAGATCTACAATCCAAAATTTTGACCTCTTTAAATCTTGATGATTTAAAGAAATCGCGTCGCCATTCATACGATTAAGGATACCTTTAGGACCGCCATACCGAGAATCTAAATTCCGAAAACGGCTCATCATAGTCTCTGTATTTATCCTTGCCCGACGATCCCCTTGAACTTCCTCTTCGCCAAAAGTAATCTCAAAAGATTCTTTGAGGTCAGTTAATGAAATGTCATCTTTATAAAAACTCTTTTCCGCAAGAACATCATCGATAGTAGCAAAGGACGTATCATCTAACACTTGATCCAGTTTTTTCATTAAAGATTCTTGATTTTCAATTTCCGTAAAATTCTGAATCCATTTATTTAGAGTGGCTTTATCATTTGGATATATTTTTTCGTACCATTTAGTCACAGCCCTTTTAAGAGTTACAAATGACTCTTGTGTTGTATCTGCTACTGCCATTTTCGCTAAAATAGCATAAATGAATCGCTGACCTGAGAGATTACAATGTGCAATCTGGATTGCCCGTCTAAGAACTGGTTTCTGTGATTTTTCACTGGGCAAGAGTGCTGATTCCCAGTCGTCAACAGTAAGTTTTCCAAGAGGTAAGTGCATTTTATTCATATAAAGATGCTTTGCAAAACCTAAATTAGAATAATCACCATGAACATCAAAAACAATGAATCTAGCTGAACGTTTAAGGTGCTTTTTAACAGAATTTATTCTATCAAGCAATACTCTAAGCGTGGTTGATTTCCCAGAACCAGTATTTCCTAAAATTGCTATATGTGACGTTAAAATTTTGCTTAGATTCAATTCGGGCTTCACTTTGGGATAATTGTTAATAGGTCCCAAGCTTATTAGGTGATCTCCAATCTGAGAAAACAGAGAACTTAGAACTTTTTCATCAGCTCCGTATATTGGCATTCCCACCATTGGGGAACGCAATACACCTGGTTTGAACTTAGAATCCACTACAGTTCCCATGGGCTCTGCTGTAAATATCATTCTGTTAATAGTGTCTAAAGAATTAGGTGAAAGATTACCATCGTAACCCTGATTGCGAATCTTGCTTACCCTAAAAATTACTGTAATATTCCAAGAAATATTACAATATACAAAATCGTTGACCCCTCGTATAGATTGAACTATTCCATCATGAAGACGGTCAGAAATGTCGTTTGGTTTAACCGAAAACTCAATATATGAGGGTGAGGTCAACTCCACTTCACCTATGGCCCAGTTATTCACCTTCAATACCTTCTTTCTGATTATCTGTCGAAATTTCGAAAGGATCCTGAAAAGCTAAAAGCGATACTAAAGTCGAAAAGTAGAATGCGTCCTTTCTATTTGAACCATTTGTAATAAAGGTAGCTTTAGTATTTCCACTGACTTCATTCATAAAAGTGCTGACACTTGGTAGGGTATCATCAACAAAGGCAATTAAAGAAAAATCTGATCTTCCAAGAGCCTGAATTATTAAATCACTAATATGTTGGTCGCCAAAACTAAATCCATTAATAATCAGCAGTGAATCCGGTTTTAATAGTTCTACAGATAATTCCCTAAACAGATCAGAATATGGCGATCCTTGACTATCAGCATACTTTGACGAGGTTGGTGCAATGACACTTGCTTCATTGTTCTCCCAGTCAGCTACTTTAATAATGGAATTTGACTTGTTACACCAATTCAGAGAACCATGTAACTTATAAACTCGGAAGAAGGGTCTGACAATTGACCATTTATCTCTAAATCGATGTGCGACATCTACTGGTCTTCTACTATACTCTGATATATTGAAGATAGGTCGTATCTTTGGTTGGAAACCGTCCGTATATGAGTAATCTAAGCGATCAAGTGCAGTTTCTAAAAATAAATCATAATTAGTTGTAAAAAGGTTAACCGTGTCAAACTGATCATTTGCAATTTCACGCAATTTTGCTACACGCCGAATAAAATTTTCGTACCATTGAAGATTATCACTTAGAGATTCTGTTCCTTTACTGGAGAGATTTTCAAGCCCCTGCCTCATTCCTATTTTAATAGAATTAATCAAGGAGTCGGTTAGATCTGTTTTGATTTTTCTTTCGATATCCAGTTCATCTTCAGAGAGACCATTTATCCGATTTCCTAGCCATGAAAGAAACGTTTCGATATTATTTTCAGCACCTGCCGTTTTTATAGTACAGTACTTAGAGAATAGAGCTTCAAATTCAGCAGGGGCTTCTTTTTTGTATTGGCTAAATGTATTTCCCATGGTCGGAATCACCGGTATAGATGAACCAGAACCAATCAGAAAATTTATGTGTACATTAGCAGCCATTTGAGGCTGAATATATTGTTTTAACTCGTCGAATTCAACTTCCCTAAAATGATTGCCCAACCCACCCTGAACAATTTTAAAACTTGATTTATCTTGCTCACTCACAAAAAACATCCTCTCTTTTTGACGCAACGAACTTTGATCACTACATCAACATCTTAAAATTAACGAATATTTATCGCCTAATAAAAATTAATTAAGATTCTCCGTATAGGCGTACTGAAGTAAGTCGTTATACTTAATACGAAACCCAGTCCCATGATCATGAGTTTTCCCAAGATTTTTCCCAGAGTGGTAAACACCTAATCGTAAATCTACAATCAATTTTTGATCTTCTAAGGCTGCTAACAATTGTTCCAAAGAAAGCGCGTAGATGATTTTAATATTGTCGTAAGAATAGTATTTGATTTTATTGTAGACTTTAGTAGAAGAATTGATGACAGCTAAAGTTTTCAATTTGTTGTTAAGGGATTTTTTTAAAATATCATAGGACCATTCAGCAATGAAGTCATCTTTTATTAACTCTTTAGAGTGCGTATAAACACGTAATATTAATGATTCTCTTTCCGGATCATTAACAATCATAAAGTAGCGATTTGATTTTGCATTAAACTGCATTTTTGAAGTTACAGAAGTATGTAAAATTTTTTGGTCACTATTGATATCCTTGTATCCGTAACGCTCTCTTAACAAAGTATTTACTCCCCTTGGAACATTGGGAGATTTAGTAAACAAAGTTATGTAGCTATTTTCTGCTTGATCGTGCGCTTTAAGTTCAATTTGATGGAAATCTGGTAAAGGCAAGTTATCCTCTTTTTTTCCCAAAAGATCTTCAAATGTTTTACCAATACCAGTTGGCCCATTTCTATGGCTTTTGTACCAAACCTTTCCATCTCCAAAATCGAATTCAGTTGGTTGAGAATTAATAGTATTTAGCTTTTCTTGGAGTAAATAGACATTGCTTTCCATATTTTATATTACCTCTTTTGATTGATATTTTTTGATAAACTCTTCATAGTCTGTTTGGGTTGCGTATCTTCTTACTTTTTTAAAAGACGAAAAATCATTAAGCGGTGGAGTTAGTTGACCCAATTCAACATTAAATAACTTTGATAACTTCCATAAATGGAAAACATTATAATGTGCGCTAAAACGATTAGAATTTACATGTTTGATAAATGTCTCGGAAACGCCTAGGTAACTAGCCACTTGTTCATGGGTTATTCCTTTTTTCTGCTCAAGTAAGCTAACACTTTCACTTATAAAATTGTTGAAATCTTTTAAATCTTGCAAAACATCTTTACCTCTTTCCTATTTACTAGTACAATAATAAGTGTATTTTAATGGGCGAAAGTGTATCTATAAGTACACTTTCGCCCATAGAAAGAATGGGGCTTAAATTTGGCAGCTACTGACATAAAAATAATCAATGAGCTTAAAAAACAAATTGAATCTAAAACCGATTTCCTAGATTTTAAATCCGAGAACACGAATTATGCGACTCATAATTACCATGACTACCCAGCAACTATGATTCCTCAATTACCAAAACTTTTTATAGAGTCAGTTAAAAAATTTCAAAATATAAGCTCTATCTATGACCCATTTGTTGGTTCTGGAACCACATTAGTCGAATCAAGACTACATGGAATTGACTCAGTTGGTGTGGACCTTAATCCATTAGCCATTTTAATGGCTAATGTAAAAACTACCCTAATAGATAATCAATTACTTGAAAGCGAAAAAACAAACCTATTTCTAAACATTAAAAAAGAAAAATCACTTTTTTTAGAGGGAAAAAGTGAACTCAATCTTCCAAATTTTAAAAATATTAATTATTGGTTCAAAAATTATGTAATCATTGATTTACAAATTATCAAAAATCAGATTTTAAAAATTAAAGATAATGAAATAAAGAACTTTTTCTTAGTGGCATTTAGTGTTACTACTCGGTTTGTCTCAAATACACGCAATAATGAATTTAAAATGTATCGCATTAGCCCTGACAAATTAGGTGATTGGCACCCTGATGTTTTTGAGAAGTTTAAAATGATTACTGAACGAAATATAAAATATAATCGTAATTCTCCTAATATGTCTGGAAATGTAAAAACAATTTGGGGCTCTTCTGCTCATACTCCAGAGATCAAAAATAATTCTTTTGATATGTTAATTACATCTCCACCATATGGTGACTCAAAAACAACAGTTGCGTACGGTCAATTTTCGAGGACTAGTTTACAATGGTTAGATCTCAATGAATTACCTGCAAATATAGTTCCAAAACTAGATAGTACTTTACTTGGTGGAAAGTTGAAAACTAAAGAGTTAATTCAAACGAAATCCCCAAAATTGAACCAGCTACTATTAGAGATAGCAGCCATCGACCCTAAACGTGCATTAGAAGTATCTCAGTTTTATCAGGATCTCTTTTCCACTTTAAAAGAAATAAAACGAGTTATGAAGCCTAATTCATACCAGTTTTGGGTTACTGCTAACAGAACTGTAAAGGGCATTAATTTAACAACAAATGATATTATAACGGAGCTTTATGATAGTTTAGGTGTCAAAAAAATAGCCCAATTTGATAGAAACATACCCAATAAAAGGATGCCTTCAAAAAATAGCCCAACTAACGTTAAAGGAAAAGTCGTATCTACTATGACAAAAGAAAATATAGTCATTTATAAAACACTATGATATATAACAGTGATATATTGTTCAGTATTCAACCCAGATATATAAAAATGATCTTGGACGGAAGAAAAACATTAGAATACAGAAATAAATATTGGAAAGTTTCTTACCCTAATTGGTTTTATGTTTATGAAAGTAAACCCATCTCAAAACTAAAATATGTTCTATTCCTAGATCACCCATATAAAATGGGTGAAGTAATACCCTATACTTCTTATGGGACAGACAGTTTTAATAATTGCAGTATGCATAGAAACTATGCTTATCCGATCAAAGAAATATTTGAGATCAATCCCCCTATAGATTTAGCAACTCTTAGAACAATCGGAATTACTCCGCCACAAAATTATTTATATGTAAGTAAAAACCAACAACTGGTTGATTTATTAACAAATAGAGATTTTTCTTACTTTGAACAATTAAACTTATTTAACAACTTTTAATAAGTCTAAGATCTTGATAATTTAGAAAGCCATTGATAATGAATCAAGAAAGGCCACTAGGGTATGCCCTAATGGCCTTTTTTATTTCCGTGCTATACTAGGAATTACAGATGTTCATTAGAACTGTCCAAATAAACCTATCAGACAGGTCTTTTGGTGATATGCAAAAAAGGAGTGAGAATAGATATGACAGTGCGTCCTAAATTTAATAAAAGTATGACCAGTGAAACATTTTCTAGCTTTTATTGGTATAAAGGGGAATTACAAAACATTTGTAGCCAATATGGATTACCAAGATACGGTACTAAAGCGGAACTGGTTAAATATATTATTGCATTTTTAAATGGTGAGCCCGCTACAGAAATAAAGCCCCTCAGAAAACCGAGTAGAAGAGTGGCCTCACAGCTAACGGCCGATAGCATTACATTAGACACCAAGTTACTTGATTCTGGCTTTTCGCTTAACCAAGCAGCTAGAACTTTCTTTGCTAATTATTTTGGAGTTGAACACTTTACCTTTCGTAAAATAATGGGGATAAAAATGAGAGAGGTTGAAAAGAATGAGGATGTAAATGCGACTGTAGCTGACTTGGTTAAAATTTTAAGGGAACCTCAAATGATTTCCCTTGATAATGATGAAGAACAAACATACCAATGGAACAGTTTTGTGCAAGCATTCAGAAGTGATTCAATTTCAAAAAAGTACTATGAGCCAATGAAAGTAGCGGCAATTATTTGGAAAATAATCAAAGCTTCAGATCAGCCTAAAATATATACAAGAACATTACTCATTGAAAATGCCGAGTTAATAAAGGACTTTCTCAAATAAGTGAAACATCTTTAAATAAGGGCTTTTGGGGGTAGATAAAAATGGCTAAAATTGGTTATGCTCGTGTGAGTTCCAAAGAGCAACATTTAGATCGACAGCTAGCGGCCTTAAAAGGCGTTGATAAATTATTTACGGATAAATTAAGTGGGGCTAACACCAATCGACCTGAACTGCAAAAACTGCTGGCTTATATCCGCGAGGGTGATATTGTCCTGGTCACTGAACTAGATCGCTTGGGCCGAAACAACCAGGATTTAACTCAGATCATGAACACCATTCAAAGTAAGGGGGCCACCCTAGATGTGTTGAATTTGCCGTCTATGACGGGGATTGCTGACCAAAACTTACGTCAACTCATGACCAACCTCATCATTGAACTATATAAGTATCAAGCCGAAAGTGAGCGTAAGCGGATTATTGAGCGGCAGCAACAAGGCATTGCCCTGGCTAAACAACAAGGCAAATATCATGGTCGGAAACCTCAATATGCCAAAGATGATCCCCGCTTGCAACATGCTTTTAAGCTTTATCAGGCAGGCATGAGTGACATAGACGTTGCTCGGAATACCGGGATCAAGCGGACAACTTTTATTCGATATCGTAAAAAGCTTAATATCAAGAGATAGGACACTTAGCTAGTGTATACTAATCATTCATGAATATAAATCATATGTACCATTTGCAAATATACGTGCTACGTGCTATTATACATGTAATGATATTTATTAAGCTTACTTAGCATGTATGAGGAGGGAAACTAATGGAAATTATTACATTTTCAGCTATAAAAGGCGGCGTTGGTAAAACTACCCTAGCTTTTAATTATGGTGAATGGTTAGCAAAAAATGGCAAGCATGTTTTATTTATTGACTTAGACCACCAAAGTAATTTAACCCAGACTTACAACATTTACGACAATCAAGACACCGTTGGCAACATTTTCTTAGATCGAGGGAAAGTCAAAATACATGAAATAAGTGCTTATATTAGTCTAATTGCCGGAGACATGCACCTTGACGATATTGAGCGGACCATTGAAAATAAGACTAACAAAAACATGTTCCTCTACATGTGGTTGTCAGATAATTATGAACGTTTAAATTTAGGAAAATTCGAGTATATTATTTTGGATTGTCACCCAGATTTTTCTACTGCTACCAAGAATGCAGTCATCATTAGTAATGCTATCCTTAGTCCAATCACACCTAGCGAACATGGGTATAATGCAAAATTTAACCTAGAAGAAAGAATTAACGAATTACGCAAAGAAGCCATTGATTACTCTACTAGAAAATCTTATGTCACGACCAAATTATTTTTTATCGCCAACATGATTAAACACAACACAAGATCATCTCGCGAGTTATTAAAAGCCTTAAAAGGCGATCCCAGTGTATTGGCTACAGTTCCAGAAAAGGAGCTATTCAATCGTTCAACGTTGGATAAAAAATCTCTTTCAAAAATGGCTGAAGACCACAAAACATATATTGATCAACATGAATTTTTTGATAGTATGGACAAAACATTTAATGAAATCACGGAAAAGTTATAAATGCTTTGTACACGTGTTGATCACATGTATATTCAATACGTATACATGTGAATTATAAAGGAGGACTACCTATGGCATTCGATCCAGAGAACAAAAACATAAAAAAGGCACTACAAAAAAATGAAACAGAACAGCAAACTGATACTAAAGATAAACTTGTTATTCCTGTTTTTAAAGATGAAGAGGAACGTACTAAGAACTATACCTTTTCACTTCAACCTAGCGCACGCAAAAGACTTGATGGTCTGGCTAAAGAACATAATTTTAAGTCTGCCTCCAAATTTTTAAATGAGCTTATAAAAAATATGTGATGTCACTTTAAGGGGGGAGTTGTTATGGAAATTTCAATAAATGTTACATTTTTGCTTGCCAGCCTTATTGTCTTTTGGATAATTCCAGCCATTGGAATTGCCAAAAAGCACCTAGTAGATGACCGCTTTTTTATTCGCCAGTGGTTATTTCCAATGCAATATTGGTTACAACTTTTCTTTGAAAGAATCAGTGGTAATCGTCGTATTGTCGTAAGAATTTTACAAATAATGTCCCTGTTTATCACTTATTTCATCGGGTTACTTATGCTCCTTATATTTAGTGCTTTTGATATTAATACGGCCAAGCATTTTAGTGTCTTTATATTATTTGAGTATTTACTGGTATCTTCTATCGCTTACTGGTTTCAACCAAAAGCTGGCAAAGTATACAAGACTAAATAAAGTTGCTGCTAGGTAAGCGCTATGCTAGACTAAGACTAATTTAACAACCGAATACAAAGATCAAGCTAAACAGAAAAATCCCCGATTCACGAGGAATCAGGGATTTTAGGTTTAGCAAGTAGCTAACAGACAGCTACTTAGATTCAGACGATTTAGACCGGCAAGTTAAAATCGTCTGAACATTGTTCTTAATTTGTAAGTTAATTATACCGCAAACCAGCCCGTAAGGACAAGTTAAGGATAGTTAAAAAACACAAATTAAAACCAATGGACTAAGTAGCTAACCGAAGCTATTTAGTCCATTTTTTGTTGTTAGAAATTAAAAAAGTTGCCGACTGGGCAACCAAGAAATAGACACATGCTGGTAAATTACAAAGCATTCATTTAGCCGTGAGGCTTTGTAATTCAGTTAGAGCATATCAGATTTGTATTTTAAAGCAAATCAAATGTTTTAGCAACTCTCTTTTGAGACAGCGTGTGTCAGTCAAGAAAGGGAGTTTTAATTATGACAAAATCAACAAAGTTCAATTACTATGAAGCCGATAACGTATATGGAGCCTTATTTTTCCAATTTCCTAAAGTATTAATGTATGGCGATCAATACAAACATTTAAGCAATGACGCTAAATTAGCTTATATGGTCCTCAAAGACCGTTTAGAGTATTCTTTGCGCAATAACTGGGTTGATAGTGAGGGTCATGTTTACTTTATCTTTACCAACCAAGAACTAATGGACTTGTTTAATTGCTCAAAGGGAAAAGCCATCAAAACAAAAACAGAGCTGGAATCAATCGGATTACTCGTTCAGAAACAAATGGGTTTTAACCCGAAAACTAAAAAGAATGAACCGAACCGTTTATACCTTTCCAAACTTGATGTCAAAGCCACCGATGTCTATTTACGCGGTGAATATGGTCAAAATAGCCCGCAAACCCTTGCTACGAGCGGAAGTTCAAAAAATGAACTTCCGCGGGAGACCGTTGAAACCCTTGCTACGAGCGGAAGTTCAAAAAATGAACTTCCGCATAAGTTCGTTGACGACACCCCGCAAACCCTTGCTACGAGCGGAAGTTCAAAAAATGGACTTAATCTATATAAAGAACCTAAAGAAAAAGATAAAGATAGATACAATATAGATACTCAAAAGTTGGACTTTTCCACAGCCAATTTCTCCCCAGCAGAAATTCAAAAGCAAAACCAGGATTTGGTGAACCATGCTAATGATTTCTTAACTGATGAAGACAGTGGCTTACCGGTTTTCTTAGAACCAGAAGCTGTGCAACTACTTAGTTTTTGGTGCCGTACCCCGCAACAAATGCGGCGCTTCATTGGCATTATCTTAAATGCTAAGTACCGAGTTGAGAAAGATCACAAAGATATTGGTGTCATAATCCTACTTGGTGATGAGGAACTGAGACCTTTAATGACTAAAGCCTTGAGACGCTACTTTAACGCCCTGAGAAGCAATGAGAAGCACATCAAGAATGTTGAGAACTACTTATACGGCACCATGCAAAACCTATTTGGCGTTTGGTGGAATAAACAAGCGGCTAGAGGATATGTTGCTAAACACCCCGAGGAGCAGAACGCTGACAATGAATGATTTTAAAATCAAACGGCATATAAGCTCATTTAAGCCGCTTTAAGTGTTACATGCATAATCATATTAAAATTGCTTTAAAACCGCTTAGAAGTAAAAATAGGCACCTTGAGTGGCCGAATTGGCGATGGCTGAACTAGAAAAATGGGATAGGAGCTTTTTAAATGACCAAGCCCAGCAAAGAAATCGAAACAATTGATCAATTGTTGGCTGACCCCTGGGCAGTCGATATTCAAGACATTTGGGAGCAAGCAGCACATAATCCAGATCCTGATAAGCGCAAGTTGTTTGACGCGTTACACACTTACCTCTTAGATAAACGCCAAGAACAAATTATCAACGAAAAGCATTTCGTGATTTAACATGAGTGAGCTAAAGAGATACATCATCGTGGCTGGGATAAACGGTGCTGGTAAAAGCACTTTATATCGCGCGAGACCCGAATTATTTACTCACTCCAAACGATTAAATGCCGATGAAATCCTACAAAAAATGGGTGGCGATTGGCATAAAGATCGTGATAACTTTAGGGCAATGCGCGAAGAAATAAAACAACTCCACGCGGCTTTAGATACCGGGCCGAGTATTCATGTTGAAACAATCTTAGCTGGGCAAGGAAAGGCACAATTAAATTTAATTGAGCGGGCTCACCAAAATGGTTTTGAGGTCACGCTTTTATACGTGGCATTAAAAAACGAAAGAGTAGCAATTAATCGGGTTCATGAACGGGTCAAAAAAGGTGGGCACGGAGTACCAGATGAAATTGTTAAAAAACGCTATAATCAATCAAATCATAATTTAGCAATAGTTGCATTCAAAGCTGATAATGTCGTGATCTACGATAATAGCCAAAAATTTGTATCAGTTTACAGACGAGAGCATGACCAGGTGATCAAAAATAATTTACGTAATTTTCCTTGGATAAATCCAAAAATTACCTTTGAATCAGCTATACAGAAACAACTAAATGAATTTGGTAAAAATAATCCAGATTTAAAAATTAGAAATCCCATGAATAATTCAGAAAATAAAAACGATCGGCCTAGTTATTAGGCTGATCGTTTTTGAGTTTATTTGGTTTATGGGCGTTAACATAGTCAGCAAATGTTTTTAAAAGCTCTTCGGTTTGTTCAACCGAGAGATTATCAGCTTGAAAGTATTTTTCTAGCAAAGCCCCTTTTTGAATTAATCGGCGAGAACGGGCTTTGCGAGCTTGCCGATTTTCGTAGTATTTAGATTGCCGTAATTTAAAATCTTCCCGCTCAATTTTTTGTTTTAAACGCGCTTGCTGCTCGACTAGTTTTTCATATTGATTAGACATGGAATTTCCCCATCTCGTATGGCTAATGATCTACGGACTTTACCTTTAAAAATTCAGAAAATTGCTTGGCTAAAAGCTTAATCTGATCGTTAGATAAATTAGCATAATCTAAATTGGCTTGACTGATGATTTGTTTACCTAGCCGTTGTTCAATCTTATTTTTTTCGTCCTTAATTTTTTGATTAAGGGCTTTTAATTTAGCTTCTTGTTTTTCTAAGTTACTTTGAGACATAACGATCCCTCCAATCATATTAGAAATAATCACCAAAACTATATCATATAAGAAACGTTAAGTCAAAGTATAAAATTTGAAATAGCGAAGCGGAAGGCATACACTAAGTTAAAGTTAAGAGAATCAGCAGACCGAGTGAAACGAGGTCAATGCGCACTTACACATAGAATAAATTCTATGTTGTGTTAACCCCATTAAAACCTGTATTAGAAGTCGCCGTTGGCGACAACAAAGTCAAACTCATATAATCAAAGGAAGACGGTGACCAACATGGCAATTTTTCACATGAGTTTTCAAAATATTAGTGCTGGTAAAGGACGTAGTGCCATTGCTGGAGCTGCTTATCGAAGTGGTGAAAAGTTATTCGATCAAAAAGAAGGTCGAAGCTATTTTTATGCGCGTTCGGTTATGCCAGAAAGCTTTATTTTGACACCAAAGAATGCACCAAAATGGGCGAGTGATCGGGAGAAGTTGTGGAATGAAGTTGAAAAGAAAGATCGTAAATCAAACTCACGATATGCCAAAGAGTTTAACGTAGCTTTACCAGTTGAATTAAGTGAAGACGAACAGAAAGAATTATTAACTAAATACGTGCAAGAGAATTTTGTCGATCAAGGTATGGTAGCTGATGTCGCAATTCATCGTGAGCACCCGGATAATCCGCATGCTCATGTGATGTTAACTAATCGGCCCTTTAACCCCGATGGTACTTGGGGATTAAAGGCAAAAACGCAGTACATTAAAGATGAAAATGGAAAGCAACTTCTAACTAAAAGTGGGTTCCCAAAACAAAGAAAAATTTGGTTAGTTGATTGGGATAAAAAGGAAAAAATTAATGAGTGGCGGCATAATTGGGCAACAAGTGTTAATCAGTCTTTAGCACAAAAAAATATTCCCGATCGAATTAGCGAAAAATCATTTGTCGATCAAGGAATCCAAGAGACACCTACCCAACATGAAGGGATTAATAGTCAGAGACAAAATAGAAAAGCGTTTAATCAACAAGTTAGAGCACAAAGAAGCACTCAAGCTAAGTATCATAATATTAACGAAAAGATCCGAAATCATGAACATTTTGACGCATTAACTGACGAGTTATCATTTTCCGAAAAGCACACGATTAGCCACCTAAGTCAACAACTGAAAACTTATGTCGATTTAGAACACTTAGATGACAAGCAACGCATGCTGTTTAATTGGAAAAACAGCTTATTAATTAAACATGCGATTGGCGAAGATGTGACCAAGAAATTACTCACGATTGACCAGCAAACCACATCACTAGCACAAGCTAATCAGTTGTTAAATAAAGTGGTGGACCGAGCAACTAAAAAATTATATCCGGAACTTGATTTTGAACAGACAACCGCGGCTGAACGACGGGAACTGATTAAAGAAACTAATAGCGAACAAACTATTTTTAAAGATAGTGAATTGACTGAACGTTTAGCGGGTATTCGAAATGACTTATTAACCCAACAATTATTGACGTTTACCAAACGCCCATATGTGAGCTGGAAATTAGTTAATCAGCAAGCCCAAACAATTGAGAAGCAATTAACCGCGGTGTTAGCCAAACATGGCCACCAGTTAGACGATTTGAAGCATACTGATCGGGGCATACTAGCCGCTTATGAACCTAACGAACTCGAATTCATTTCGAAAGCGGTGAAAGATTTACGGGTCATTCGGGAGGTTAAATCCGTGGTTCAAACCCAATACGACAGCATTCTAACGACTGCTTTTCCGGATAGTGACCTCGATAAGCTAGAGCCGATTGACAAGGAGCAAATCTATACCGCTGTTGTTTACTATGATCCAGAATTAAAGCCATTAAGCGCCAGTGATCTTAGTCAATTACAACAGC
>NZ_RHOM01000028.1 GCF_003946515.1 Companilactobacillus zhongbaensis
CGTCAAAGAAGGGATCTACTATTTTAATCATGTAGATAGATCAGAAACAATAAATGGCCATACCCCTGCGGAATACAGGAGAATGGCCATTTAAGAAGTATTCAATTTTTATATTATTTCAAATGTCAACTTGACAGGGACCAGCGCATCTCTCTTGAAGGCTGGTTTTTTCTATCAAATAAATTAATAAAATATTATAATGGAAGCGTTAAATAACTACGAAAGCGAGATGCCTTATGAAATCAGCAATTTTTGAAAAAGCCGGTCTGATGACCGTTAAAGATGTCGAAAGACCTACGATCGAGCAACCTGATGACGTTATTATCAAGGTCGTTCGTGCTTGTGTTTGTGGTTCTGACCTTTGGTCATACCGAGGTTTTGAAGAAAAAGAGGCCAACTCTAATAACAACGGACACGAATCCATTGGTATCGTTGAAGAAGTTGGTTCCGAGATCACCACGGTTAAACCTGGTGACTTTGTCATTGCTCCATTCACTCACGGTTGCGGTCACTGTCCTGCTTGTTTAGCTGGATTTGATGGCGACTGCCAAGATCACAGTGACAATTTCAGTCGTGGCAACCAAGCGGAATACGTTCGTTTCCAACACGGTCAATGGGCTTTAGTTAAAGTTCCTGGAAAGCCTGAAGACTACAGTGAAGGTATGCTCAAGTCACTTTTGACTTTAGCTGACGTTATGGCAACTGGTTATCATGCTGCTCGAGTAGCCAATGTCAAAGCTGGCGACACAGTCGTAGTCATGGGTGACGGCGCCGTTGGTCAATGTGCTATCATCGCCGCCAAATTATTGGGAGCAACTAAGATCATCTCAACTAGTCGTCATGCCGACCGTGAACAATTAGCTAAAACTTTTGGTGCAACGGACAACGTGGCTGAACGTGGTGATGAAGGCGTTGAAAAAATCTTAGCCTTGACTGACGGCTTTGGTGCCGATGCTGTTTTGGAATGCGTTGGTACAGGTTTGTCCTTTGAAACGGCCATGAAAGTCGGTCGTCCCGGAACTGTTGTCGGTCGGGTCGGACTTCCTCACGGCGAAAAACAGAATCTCAAAGAATCCTTTGAAAAAAATATTCAACTCGCTGGTGGCCCTGCTTCAGTCACAACTTATGATAAAGACGTCTTATTAAAAGCTGTTCTTGATGGCAAGATCAACCCTGGACTCGTCTTTACTAAGTCATTTTCACTCGATGAGATCAACGACGCTTATCAAGAAATGGCTGATAGAAAAGTCATCAAATCAATCGTTAAAGTTTCGTAATCAACTAATAAGAAGGTACCTCTATGAAAGTATTCATCGCTGGTGGTAGCGGTCGTGTCGCTACCGAATTGATCAAAGACCTCGTAAACGACGGTCACCAAGTCGTTGCTGGGGCTCGACATCCGGAAAAAATCATCAAGCTAGACAACGTTTCCGCCGTCAAACTTGACCTACACGCTTCTACTGAAGATATCGCTGAAGTCATCGGTCGGGTCAGTGCCGTTTATTTCGTCGCTGGATCTCGTGGCAAAGACTTGCTACAAACCGATGCTTTTGGTGCAGTCAAAGTCATGCAAGCCACTAAGAAAAATCAAATTTCGCGCTTCATCATGCTGAGCTCCTTATTCACCTTGCAACCGGAAAAATGGGATCAACCTGGTTTAGAAAACTTGACCGATTACAATATCGCTAAGTTTTTTGCGGACAATTACTTGATCAATCAAACAAATCTCGACTACACCATCTTGCAAGCCTCACTTCTGACTGAAGAGCCTGCAACTGGTAAGATCACCTTTGGTGCCAGTGAAGAATCGACTAATCCAATTCCTGACGTAGCCCAAACTTTAGCCGGGATCCTCAATCATGCCAACACCATCCACAAAGTATTGCTGATGAAATCCGGTAACATGCCGATCAACACTGCCTTAGGAAACGTCTACTAATGAGTAAAAAATACGAATACACCGCAGAGATCCGCTCATCTGAAGTTGGCAAAGGTGGCGCCTTTGTGGAGTTTCCCTACGATATTCGTGAAGAATTCGGTAAGGGTCGGGTCAAGGTGCATGCAACTTTTGACGGCATCCCTTATGACGGTTCGATCGTTAATATGGGTGTCAAAAATGACGATGGTAGTATTTGTTACATCATCGGCGTCTTGAAATCGATCCGAACTAAACTAAAAAAAGATATCGGCGATGAAGTCTCAGTCACTATCACCGAAAAATAAAAACTCTGAAATCATACTTTTTAGTATGGTCTCAGAGTTTTTTTATCCCTTCAGATCTGATGCCTTTCGTGTAGGACTGACCCAAATACCACTTCCACCACCAAAAACCGATTTCACAGCAGCGACGAAAGTATGAACCACCGTAATCGGACCGACGATCCAATAAAACAAAATGTACAACGGCGCAAAGCCAAAATATTTGAGCTTTTGAATTCGATCATCAATTATGACCGCCGCTAGAAGTTGAATTATTCCGGCGATTAATTCGAAAGAAATCAAAACTAATGACTGAAACAAATAAGAATTAGCTGCCATACGATCACCATTGATCAAAGCAATTGCAAAGGCGCTCCAGAAAAAGATCGTCGTGATGACGAAGAAAAATGACCAGAGGATCGAAAACGATGCATCAGCCAACAAAGGCAACAACGTGTGCCGTTTGATCGGATGCAGGACAATTTTTTTAAAATTCGATAACCAGACTTCAGTTCCACCTTGAGCCCAACGTTTACGTTGCTTGTACAGATCTTTAAAGTTATTTGGAACAATCAAATGTGAAATGATATTCGGTGCAAACGTCGGAATACCACCGATTGCATTGTGATCCCAGGCAATACTAATATCCTCGGTGATGCGATCTTGGCGAAAGCCACCGACTGCTATTAAAAAGCTCTTTTTGTACATGGTATTAGCACCACTGTATGCATATAGCGAGTCGTAAATAGCCGCTTGGCTGCGTTTAATGATTCCGATAATGCTCGAAAATTCCAAAGTTTGCGACTTACCCAATAACGAACTGCGATTACGGACATCAGAATTGGCTGTCACCGCGCAAATATTAGGATTTTTATCCCGGAAAAAATTCATGTATTTCATCAAGGCATCCGGTTCCGGAATGGTGTCGGCATCGTTGCTCAAAATGTATTCGCCATTGGCAAAATTCATCCCAACATTGAAAGCATGCGCCTTACCACTATTTTTTTCGATATTGATGACTCGTAAGTTTGGATACTGTTGTTGCAGCCGAACCAAGATTGGCTCTGAATTATCAGTCGATCCGTCATTGATGGCTAAAACTTCAAAATTAGTATAATTAATTTTTTTGAATAAATACTCAATCGTTTGTTTCAAAACTAGCTCTTCGTTATGAACTGGGATCATGATAGTAATGAACGGCTGATCGGATGCGGGAATGTTGGTCCAATTATCATCACGTCGACCTTTTTTTAAGAACCGATAACAAATCGATCCTGACAACCAAAAAAATGATCCCAAAATCGGATAAATACTGAGTGTAAACATGGTTAGATCAAATGTCGAACGGATGAAATTCCATATGAGTTGGCTATCAATTAAATTTTGCATGATTCCCCCTAATCCACATCATTTAACTGATATTTTTTATAAAGTTTCTGGTATGTGTTAATTTCCAGACATTTATCTGGAACTATCCGACAATACTTCACACTGTGCCGATATTGTTCATCACCGAATCTCTCATCCGCAAAATTCTCGAACAATCGTTCACGTTTGCGCTCGCGTTCTTGATCCAAAACGCTAGTTGAATTATAAAAACTATCGTTACGATAATTATTCATGATCGTCAAAAAAATTGATATCAAAAAAGAAATAATTGAAAGTGTCACCAAAATAAACGCCAAATGATTGATTTCATAAAATCCTTGCGTATGTGGTAACAGTTGCGGAAGCCGCGTATCAATATGCGACATCGAAGAAATCAAAACTAAGGTCATCAATCCCATTACGAAAGCCCATCCGACTAATGTAATGAATCCCTCCTTGATCTTTAAAGCTCGATTTCCTGGTTTAAAATACTTATCTTCATAAAACTTCTTTGACCCACTCTGGTCTATCATAGTTTCCCCCTACTATTCAGTTATTTTTGAAAATAAGAAAAACGATCAATTTCAAAAAGTGAAATTGTCATTTTATATACATAATGTTACATCCATAAATATATAGTTTTCAAGAATAAATACCATTAGATTTATTTTATATATAAGTGTTTATTTTATATAATCAACATAAAAATATTCAATATAATTTAGTTAGTTGCATAAGTATTGTTAAACTCAATATTTGAATTAGCATCCGGCAACTTGTAAAGTAAAACCTATCATCAAAAATATCGAGGCAACCATGCTAGAATCACTACTACCAAACAAAAATCTGACTAAGCAACAAGAACAAGTCTTCAAAAAAATCCAAACTTTTTGCCAAGACAACTGGAACAACAATACTAAGGGATTGTTCCAACTAAACGGCGATGCTGGAACCGGTAAAAGCGTTATTTTAACGAAGCTGTTTTTAACGTTAGAGCAAGCGGCGAAAGACATCGATTCTCAACTCCACGGCTCCAACAACTATTTTTTAGTGAATCATCCCGAATTGCTGAAGGTTTACCAAGACAACGCTGGAGCTTATCAAGACTTACGGAAAAATCGCTTTTTGCGACCGACGACTTTCATCAATAAGATGCACAAGAATCAACAAAAAGCCGATATCGTGGTGATCGACGAAGCCCATCTGTTGCTCAGTGAAAGCGACAAATACAACAACTTCGAGCAAAATAATCAACTGGAAGAAATTATCAAGTTGAGCAAGGTCGTCATTTTCGTCTACGATGAACGACAAGTTTTGAAGCTGAAGAGTTACTGGTCACAGTCTTTGATCGATAGTTTGATCAAGTCGCTGAACTTAAACTACGAAAAAAGCACCCTCACCACGCAGATGAGAATGCAAGCTCCGAAGCAGATCATCGATTGGATCGATTCACTGACGAACGATTTAACTATCAAGCCACTGGATTTGGCTATGAAAGACGCCGATTATCTCGGTGGGATGCAGGACGATTATGATTTTCGAATCTTTGAAGATGCACAAAAGATGTATCAAAAATTGATCGAGAAGAATAACAATTTCGGTAAAGCGCGCATCGTTTCAACGGCCGACTATCCTTCCACTTTGGACGGAAAAAAGCACTACGTCACTGAAGGTGATTTCCACTTACCTTGG
Source organism: Companilactobacillus zhongbaensis (assembly GCF_003946515.1). Lineage (GTDB taxonomy): Bacteria > Bacillota > Bacilli > Lactobacillales > Lactobacillaceae > Companilactobacillus > Companilactobacillus zhongbaensis. Next base: position 5,260 of record NZ_RHOM01000028.1, read on the forward strand.
GATCAGTACAATTACTCGAAGGTCACTTGGGCGGAAAAACCAGAAACTATCAATGAGATCGGGTCGATCTACACCGTTCAAGGATTCGACTTGAATTACGTTGCCGTCATCATCGGACCTTCAGTTACATACGATAAAAATGGCCACATCAGCATTGATATCAGTAAATACGAAGACCACGAAGCCTTCAAAAAACGACATTTGGATGACATTTCAAGGATCAACCACGCCAAAAAAGATATCATTTTAAACTCGATCAATGTTTTGTTAAAGCGTGGCGTCAAAGGTGTTTACGTCTACTTCCACGACCACGATATTTTCCGCTACATTCAACAAAATACGATCCAATAACGACAAAAACCTCCGACATCAAACGAAATCGGAGGTTTTTTTACAATTCAATTAATTTAGAAATGGCAATGTCGAACTCTTCCACATCCCAATCAGTCGTATCAAAATGCATGGCTGATGGGACTAAGGCAACGGTATTACCGGAATAATTTTTTAAAAAGCGGTCGTAATAGCCACCACCAAAGCCGACACGGAAACGGCTATCGCTAGCAAACGCTAGTCCGGGAACTAAAACGAGATCTGGCTGTTGATTTTCCAACTGCTCATCATAAACTGGCTCGGGAATGCCGAACTTACTCGTTACTAAGTCATCGTAACTTGTGAACGGTAAAAATGACATTTGGCGATGTGGCATCGTCTTTGGCAAGTATACCGTCTTTCCTTCAGCAATCGCTGCTTCAATGATCGGCTTAGTTGGGACCTCAAACAAATTGCTGACGGTCGTCGCAATTGACTTAGCCTGTCTCCACTCGTCAGTTTTTTGCAGCTTATCTAGCAGCAAGACGGCTTCTTCCTTAGTCTTACTCTTTGACTTGTTTAACAACTTGATCTGTTCTTGACGCAACGTTTTCTTATCGATAATAACCAGCCCCTCTGCTCATATACTGATAATACTATAGCAGAAAAAACTGGCTAAGCCACCTTGAACGGCTTTGAGCTAGCTTAAATAAATTTCCAATCTTGCTTGTAATAAGCTTGGTCCCAAAAATGCCATTCGAGTTCACAACTCTTCAAAAAGCGGTCTTCGACTACTTTCAAACGTTGATCTGAATACTTTTCGGCCTCTTTATCAATGATGTCAAAAAATTGATTACTCAAAACTTGATCATCGGAGTCATCTGTTGCATAAAAATCCAACCAAAACTTGAATGGATTGTCATCAGTTGCCTTACCTTGGGCAATCCAATCGTTACCGATCACAGCGTACGTCCAAGGACAAGGAAGTAACGATGCGACCACATCGATCAAATCCCCTGTTCTGACTGAATTATACATGTGTTCGTTGTACAAATAAGTCATCGGTGCCACCCGGGCATGTTGTAAACTCTCGTATTCGATCCCGGCAATCTCACAAAAACTCTTATGAGCATCGGACTCACCTTGGGCGAGCATATTCAATTGCCCACCAAACAATTTGATTTGATCAGCGTCATCGGTTTTTTGAATCGCGGCTGCGTACACTTTCAAATAGGTTTGTAAATATTTATAATCTTGACCAACATAAAAGGCCAACGAATCACTCGGAACATGACCATCACCAATTCCCTTAACGAATGGATGAGACATAATCTCTGAAACGATCGGTTGACCTATTTTTTTAAGCTTATCTGAAAAATCCATTTGCAAACACCCCACTATTTGATTATTCAAACATCAATCAGCAAGGTGGTTGAGCTTATCACTTTCCTACGTTGGCGTTAACCAAATCAGGTTCAAAGGGATCGGCAAAAAGTCATCTCAGCAGCAAAACTGCACCCCTAGTGATTCACATTCGAATACACACATCATAACATACAAAAAATCAGATTCATGTGGGATTATTTGACTGAATCAAATTGGAGATAGTTTAAGAAAAAATATCGACGAATATCTAATAAACAACCAAAAATCCATAGATATAAAAAAATATGGAGATTCTTATCCAACAGGAAATAAAAGAAAAGATTGCAACAGGAATGTACGTCAGGAAACAAAATGAACGGAGCTTCAGTCCCGCGAACCGAGAAGCAGCAAGGAGATCAACCAGATCAAATCTTGCCAACAAAACTAGGAAGCACCTATTTCCACACTCCCCAAAAGGGGATTGATGCACCACACCAAACTACTACCTCAAACGCCAGCACAAGCAAAACGCTTCTGTCTGCTTTTTCCTCTCACATCAAGTCTGCTCAGGCAATAAATCCCTTAATAATCAAACATCAAAATAACGTCCTTTACACCCCATGATGATAATGATAAGCTTTTCATGTTATAAATGATTCTTAAAAGTAATATATCTGGGGTGCTGTAACAGCTGAGATCAAACCCATTGAACCTGATCTAATTAATATTAGTGTAGGAAGATATTGGATAAATTTAAGGGCCAACTATTTTTTGCACATCAAAAGAATAGTTGGCCCTTTTTTGAGCCTCATGATCATATTCTTTCAAGGAGCGAATAAAAACTTTTTTGAGGGGACAGATTTATCATGAACAGACAGACTACAAGTAACAAACCGTCAGCTTTGAGCTACTCATTGCGTGACATTGCATTCATCGCCTTGACCGGTGTATTTTGTGGAGCTATTTTCTTCGGAACTAGTCTCTCATACAACTTTCTCGCTGCCGGAATGGCCGCCATCGGTTTAGGACCTTTCGCTAACGACGTTTTACTAGGACTTTGGATGATTGCCGGACCACTAGCCGCCATGTTGACACAAAAGATTGGTGCTAGTACTATCGGTGAACTTCTCGGAAGTTTCGTGGAAATGATCCTTGGTGGTCAATGGGGTGCTGCCACATTGATCTCCGGACTTATCCAAGGTGTCGGTAACGGCTTAGGTTTTGCAATGACAGGTTACAAACGTTTCGACAAGTTAGGCCTACTACTATCAACTATTACAGGTACTTTAGTAACTTTCGGTTGGAGCATGATCAATGAAGGTTACGGCAAATACAACTTTGGCTTCATTTTATTATTGCTACTAGTTCGTTTTATCTCTATCGGATTCTTTGCTGGCGTTTTAGTTTACTGGATCAACAAACTCGTTGAAAAATCAGGGATCCTCAATCGAGACTAGGTCATACCATGGATAAACTCGTCATTAATGACTTAACTTTTCGTTATAAAAATTCAGGACCAGATATAATCAAAGACTTAGATTTCACACTCCAACTGGGAACTTTCAACGTTCTTTACGGTCCTTCTGGTTGTGGGAAATCCACTTTGATGAAAATAATCGCCGGCTTGTATCCTGAATTTTCTGGTCACGTCACATCAGGAAAAATGTACATCGATTCTGAAGATGTTGACGACTGGAATACGCAAGATTTTTCCAAGCACGTCGCCTTTTTATTCCAAAATCCCAATGATCAATTTTCAATGACTACCGTCAAGCGAGAATTCATCTTTACTTTGGAAAACCTAGGTTTACCAATCGAACAGATCGAAGAAACTATCGACCGTTCATTGGAGCGTGTCGGAATTTTAAATTTCAAAGACCGCAAATTAGACACCTTATCGGGTGGTGAGCTCCAGAAGGTATCATTAGCTATCACTTTGGCTATGAATAGTGATCTGATCATGCTCGACGAACCTTTTGCCTGCATCGACATTAAGTCACGCAAGCAATTGCTCGAGCTATTAAAAGACTTGCAGGAAAACGACCACAAAACTATTTTGATCACCGATCACGATCTCATGGGTTATCAAGGTATCGTTGACGATTTGTATCATTTCGATGATGGCCAAGTTCAGCCTGTTTTAAAACCAGCTGAAGTCTTTGCAACCTATCAAAAAGAAAATCGCCAACTGCTTTTCGACAAACCAGGAGATACCGTGGAATCGATCATCGACTTGCATGAGTTGAACTTGCAAAACGGTGCCAAATCATTGATCAATAGTGCTTCTGTTGATGTCTTCAAAGGCAAGATGATTTTACTGACTGGTGAAAATGGCACAGGAAAATCGACCTTATTTTCTGCTTTGACTAGGCTCCACGACTACCGTGGATCAATCAAATACTTGAAAAAAGACATCTTAAAATACAATCAGCGTAAATATGCGCGCTACGTTGGCTTGATATTTCAGGATTCACAAATGCAATACTTGAAATTGACGGTCGAAGATGAGATCAAGCTGAGTTTGAAACACACCAACTATCCTGATTTTTGGACAGATGATGTCGTTGAAGATTATTTGAAACAATTAAACTTAGCTCATTTAAAAGATCACGTAGTTTATCAACTGTCCGGTGGACAAAAGAAAAAGCTACAGATCTTTGAAATGTTGATCTTGGGCGATCCTGTTTTATTGATGGATGAACCTTTAGCCGGTTTGGATTTACATTCGACTAAGACAGTGATGAAACTGATCAAGACGGTCGCTTCCGAACAAGAATTGACGGTCTTGATGATCAGCCATCAATTAGGTGGTCTGCAAGATTTCTTCGACTATCATTTACAGCTGAAAAACCAATGTCTGACTTACACGGAGGTGCTAAACTATGAATCCATCTCTTAAATTAGGACTCGTTTTGATCATCAGTTTTGAGTTGGCATTTATGCAAAGTGTCATCGCCAATTTAGTCGTTGCAGCTTTGGGTCTGCTCTATTTGCTCTTCAAACACGTCAGTATTAAGAAAATATTGTGGATGTTTTTAGTTTCGATCATCCCCGTTTTTGGAACTTGGTTCTCGTTTTACGCTCACGGTTCTGGAGATGCAATGCACAGTGCTTGGCTCTTATCTACTCGGGTCTATGCCTATATTTTTCTCGGTGGTATTTTATCTTACACTGGAACCGTCGACGAATTATTAGGATCACTGGAACAAAATTGCCGCCTCCCTTCCAAGTTCGTCTATGGAACTTTAGGAGCTTTCAACTTTGCACCCCGTGTAGTTGTGACCGTTAAACAAATGAAAACTGCTGCGATGATGCGTGGTGAAGCTCTCCACGTCTGGTCACCAGAGATCTTCTTCAAGTCGATCCTGATCTCCTTACGCTGGTCGGACAACTTATCCCAAGCCATGGTTTCCCACGGATTCAATGAAACGGCTACAAGAACTCACTACGACACTTACGCCATCCCTTGGTGGAACTGGCTAGTCGCGGGAGTTTGTCTAGTTGGACTACAATTTTTAGCCTTTAGTGGTTTATTTTAAAACTAAGCATTCTGAATTCGTTCGGAATGCTTTTTTGCATCAAAAAAGGATGGCTTCTTATCTGCCATCCTTCCTATTAAAAAGCGTTATTCAGTTTCAAATTCATCTAAGATATTTCTCAAACGACCGATCTCAATTTGACCGGGAGCAGAACTATTTTTCACACTCGCAAAGGTCAAACTCGAACCGAACTCTTTTCCAGCAGTACGTGTTACTTTACCCAAGTCGCCCATCGACATCGTGATCAAAGGACAGTCCAGTTTTTCGTGAGCTTGCTGAGTCGCTGATAGCAGTGTTAAAACATCGGCTGAAATTTTCGGCATGACCGCAATTTTAGCCACATCAGCACCAGCTTTCTGCATTTGGGTCAATCGTTTAACGAGCTCAGCTTGTTTTGGTGTTTCCGCAAAATCATGATTACTCATGATCGTCACGATTTCAGTATCACTAGTCATTTGGATGAGTTGTTCGATCTGAGTTTGATCATGTTTCAACTCCAGATCGATAGCATCAGTTTGTTGCCAAGAAATGATGTTTTTGACGATCTCAAAGTAATCTTGATCCGTCAACATCTTCTCGCCACCCTCTTGATACGTTCGAAAAGTGGTCAATAATGGCGTATCACCTAAGCTAGTGCGCAATTGCTTAGCAATCTCTTCTAATGAACTCTTATGGACAACATCTTCAAAAAAGTCGACGCGCCATTCAACTAGATCGGGTTGAGCTGGCTTGACTTCTTCAGCTTGACTCAAGATTTCTTCCTTGGTAGTTCCGGTTATCGGCACAGCAATTTTTGTATGACCTGTTCCTAGTTCGATATTACCGATTTTTACAATTTTATTAGTCATGATCGTCCTCATTCTTCTGTAAATAATAATTGTCTAATGTAGTCAACGGGCATTTCCTTGCCAGTCCACAATTTGAAGGCTTCGGCGCCTTGTCCTAACATCATGCCGAGTCCGTTGAAGACGTGTTTGACACCAGCAGTTTGTGCTACTTCCATTAACTTCGTTGTTCTTGGTGCGTACACGGTATCAAAGACTATCATATCAGGTCTAAACCATGATGGATCACTTACCAAAGTTTGTCCTTCCAAAGGTTTCATCCCAACACCAGTTGAATCACAGTAAATGTAAGAATCGGCAATCTCGTTTTTGAAGTCGTCTTGGTCATCTAAGGAATGCAAAGTTGCATGCGCATCGGTTTTTTCATTGATGACATCAACGTTTCGCTTGGCATTTTCCCAAGAAGGATCTTTCGTATTAAAAATAGAAATTTCTTTGACTCCATCAAGAGCTGCTTGAATGGCGATGGCAGTACCTGCACCACCAGCACCGGCTAAAGTCATCTTGTGTCCGCGAATATCAAGTCCCTCATCATCGAGCGACTTCATGAAACCAGTCCCATCGGTCGTGTAACCCGTCAAAATACCATTATCGTTGACGACAGTATTGACGGCACCGATCATCTTGGCAGCAGGATCCAATTTATCTAGCAGTGGGATCACCTTTTGCTTATTTGGCATCGAAATGTTCGAACCACGCATATCTAATGTCCTGATTGCATCGATAGCCTTAGGCAAACGGTCACTCGTCACATCAAATGCCAAATAGGCATAATTCAAACCTAGTTTGGCAAAAGCATTATTGTGCATCGTTGGCGACATTGAATGCCGGATCGGATATGCCATCAATCCAATCAAAATTGTGTGTCCGTCGATTCTTTCTGTCATAAATAAATTCGCTTCCATTTCTTTTTTACTGAAGTGAGCTCCGCAAGATAGCGGTCTCTGGTTAACACAGGCGTCGAGGCTCGATTTTGCTGGTAAAAGACAGTGTTATCCATTATTGCTTGCTAAACTTGCTGCAATTTGAATGGTGGTTTTTAGTTTTATCATCAAGGATGTGAAAACGAGTTCCGAGACGCAGCGGCCTCCGGTTTAGAAACTGTCAGCAGCTAACCGCGTCTCTCCACTCTCTGATCTGAAAACGAGCTCCGCGAGGTAGCGGCCTCCGGTTAACACATGTAGTCGCGGCACGGCTTCGCCGCACCTTGTGCGACTACACGCGTTAATCCTCAGCAGCTGACCAACCTCGCTGCGCTCTCTGTGTTTTAATTTGATAATAACACTGATTTTTTAACTGAAAATAAAGTATCATTGATTAATTCATTAAATATATCTATCATTCAAATAGAGGTATTTTAATATGAACATAAAACATTTAGTCTACTTTCGCGAATTAGCTCACACTCAACATATGTCAAAAGCCGCTGAAAACCTTGGTATCTCACAGCCTACACTCAGTTATTCGATCGATAACTTGGAGAAGAAGCTTGGCGTTCCGCTTTTTGAACACGAAGGCCGAAACATCAAGTTATCCCGCTTTGGCGAAATTTATTTAAAATTCGTCACCCGTGGTCTCAATGAGATCGAACGTGGTGATTCTATTTTGGAGCAATTATTGAATGTTAACGAAGGAAACATTCGCGTTGGCTTCACTTATTCGCTCGGCCAAAAAATGATCCCTGAGTTGATCTCCAATTTCAAAAAAATGGACAATACTCAAGGGATCAGTTTTGAGTTATTCCAAGGTACTACGGAAAACTTGTTGCGTAACTTATTCAAAGAAAATTATGACTTTGTTCTATCTTCAAAACTGGAGGAACTAGACCACGTTCCTATCAAAGGAAAATTGAACTACTTGCCGATCATCCAGCAAGAAATGATGCTAGCTGTTCCCATGCATCATCCCTTGTCCAAGTTCAACAACGTTAATTTGAAGTCGATCGAAAGCTATCCTTTGATCACTTATGCTAAAAATCATGATTTCCGGCCGATCGTTGATTCGATCCTTTCTGAAGGAAACATCAAACCACGGATCCAATATGAGATCGATGATCTACAAACATTATTAGGTTTAGTCGAATACGATCAAGGCATCGCCATCGTTCCTAAGCAAAACCATCTTGACCAGTCAAAGATCAAGCTAGTTCATTTAAAGAACAACACGATCAACCGGCAAGTTTACATGGTCTTAAAAGACAATCGTTTCTTAACGCCATCAGTTTCACGTTTTCAAAACTTCTTAACTCGTTACTGCAAAGAAAACTACAAAAACCAAGGCGAGTTACTCTAAAGTCTTTAACTGACGACGATTCAAGAAGACCACTAGTCCACAAAGCACACCAATTAAGGCAATAAAGCAATCGAAGATCATGATGCTTTGGACGCCGAAATGATACAAGTATCCTGTGATCACAGGGATCGTAAATGAGGAAATTGCACCAGCAGTGTAATAAATCCCCGTTACGGTCCCTTTTTTGCTTGGGAATAGTTCGCTCATGATCACTAAACCGACTTGCATCACACCACCGGCAGCCGACATTCCGACCACAAATGAAGCGACGAACACGACGTTTTGGTTCATGATAAAAGTCATGGCTAGCAAAGCTAATAAAGAGATGATCGTACTAACTAGCATCACCAAAACTGACTTAACGCGTCGACTAGTCAAAATCGTTAACAAAACGACCCCCGTCAATGAGCCAATACTGTAAATACTAACCAAATAACGAGAATGTGCCATCGTCATTTTTAACACTTCTTGTCCATACTTAGTTAACCACTGACTAACTAGGTAAAAGGTCGACATGGAAATATAGCCATAAATCGTCAACGTCACAGCATTGACCTTTTGCAAAAAGCCGAACTTGTGGAGCTTAGCTTGCTCGACTTTCACAGAATCGGCTTTTTAATCAGGGAATTCCGACTTGTGAATGAAGAAAAAGTTGAGGAATAAGATCACGGCGGCGATGATGAAGTTGACACCATACCAGATCTGATTAGATTCGACGACTGTCACCATGATCGGCAACAATAATTCTCCCGCCGAAATAAAGGCTTTGATGAAGACGTTGGCCGAAGCTGCACGTCTAGGGAAAAGTTCCATCAAAGCGGGATAAGTTCCCGAATCCAAGAAAGAATTAGCCATACCGGCTAAAATACCGCAAAAATAAGCCACATAAACGTTAGGACTTAAAATTATGCCAATAAAAAATGGGATATAAGTCCAGATTCCTAACTGGACGAAAATTTTTCGACCAAATTTATCCGATAATAACCCCGAAAAATACAAAACGATCAATCTCCCGATCCCCAACGAAGAGATGACCATTGATACTCGAGCTACCGAGACGTTCCACTGCTGCCCCAGCGGGACCATGTTTTGAGCCAGGATCACGATTGCCATTCCATGGACAAAATAGTTTAAATACAAGTGAAATCCTAGTTTCATACGTGCTCGTTGATCCATAATGCCCCCTACATTTAAAAATTAAATTGTTCTTATTAAATTAACGCTATATTAATAAATAATCAATGCTTTTAAAATATGTTTTACAAAAAATCATCGGTTAAATTTGACCGCAAGTGTCATAATCTCGCCGATTCAAGTATAATAGGTCGATAGTTACTTTTTTCGGGGAGAAGTTTTGAATGTTTAATAAAATCAAAAATTTGATTAATACACGTATCGGCTTTCTCGGCTTACTAGTGTTTTTGATCTGGATCAAAACCGTTATCGTCTACTACGCCGACTTTTCACTCGGTTTAGCCGATCCACTGCAACACTTTATTGCCATCATTAATCCGATCGGATTTGCGGTCGTCTTCTTTAGTTTGGCTTTATTCATTAATAAGGCTAAACCGTCGTATATCGTGATGCTGATTTTTTACGTGATCTTGAATTTACTGTTGTACGCCAACATTTTGTACTTCCGCGAGTTCACTAATTTCATCCCCTTCACGACCATGACTGGTGTTTCCGCCGTTTCGAAAGGTTTAGGGACGAGTACTTTGTCGGTCATGGAATTGAAGGATGTTTTATTCCTATTAGATTTCCTAATTTTAGGAATCCTCTTTGCTACTAAAGTAGTCAAATTTGATCCACGTCCTTATCGCAAGCTCAATGCCGTAGCCTCGACCCTAGCCGGATTGGCCTTTTTCTCATTGAATATGATGATTGCAGAATGTAATCGACCACAATTGATCGGTCGGACGTTCGACCAGACTTACGTCGTTAAATATCTCGGTATCCCAGCCTTCACGGTTTACGATGCCATCCAAACAGCCCACGCTGATCAAGTTAAATCGACGGCGACCGGAACTGACATCGATCCCGATTTAGCCTACGTACATAAAAATTACGCTAAACCGAACTCAAAATACTTCGGTGTTGCCAAAAAGAAAAATATTATTATTATTCACTTGGAAAGTTTCCATCAATTCTTATTAAATATGAAGGTCAACGACCAAGAAGTAACACCGTTTTTGAACAGCCTTTACAATAGCGATGAAACCTTGTCTTACGATAACTTTTATCACCAAGTTGGTTCTGGTAAGACGATCGATGCCGAAACGATGCTCGAGACTGGGCTCTTCGGCTTGCCGACAGGTAATTACTTCAACCACCAAGGAACGACTAACACTGCCCAAGCAGCTCCCGCCATTTTGAACCAGCAGCAAGGCTACACAAGTGCGGTTTTCCACGGTAATGTCGGAAGTTTTTATTCTCGGGACACCGTTTATAAAAACCTCGGCTATGACTACTTTTTCGACCAAAATTATTTCAATGCCGAAGAAAACAACACGATGACTTTCGGTTTGAAAGACAAACTAATGCTCTCGGAAAGTGCCAAATATTTGGAGCAGTTGCAGCAACCATTTTACGCCAAATTCATTACCGTCACTAATCATTACAGTTTCGAATTGCCGGATTACGATTCCGATGGCTTCGTCACGAGTGACACGCCAAATAAAACTGTTAATCAATACTTTGAAACGGCCCACTATCTCGACAATGCTCTCGAAGAATTTTTTAACTACTTGAAACAAACTGGTCTCTACGACAACTCCATGATCGTCATGTACGGTGACCACTTTGGTCTAACGCCTGATCAGACACCTTACGTTGGCCAGTTGCAAGGATATGACCTCGACAGTTGGAACGACTTCAACAATGCCCAGATGCAAAAAGTACCTTTCATGATCCACATGAAGGGCCTAAAAGGTGGTATCAGTCACAAATACGGTGGCGAGATCGATGCCCTACCAACGATTTTGCACCTTGCTGGGATCAACACCGAAAATTACTTACAAGTCGGAACTGACCTATTGTCGGACCAACACAGCCAGATCGTACCGTTCAGAAATGGCAACTTCGTAACTCCGAAGTACACAGTCATTAAAAATAAGAACGAAGTTTACTTAAACAAGACCGGTGAAAAAATCGACCTAGCCTTGAATCCAGAATTGAAGGATAAAATCAGCAAGTGGAGTCAGCAGATCAAGGCGAAATTCAAAGTTTCTGACAAGATCAACCGTCTAAACTTGCTCAGATTTTACACACCGACCGGCTTCAAGCCCGTCGATCCAAGCCAGTACAGTTATCAAAACCAGATCGAACGACTCGAGAAGATCCGCAAGGACTTAGGAAACAGTTCGACCTCACTTTATTCAAAAAATGACGACAAGTCGACTACTGACATGTACAAAACTGACGCTCCTGAACTAAAAGGTAATCGTGATCCGATCGATAATCTATATTCAGCTGAAAATAAAGCAAAATAGTACGCAAAAAGACGATGAACTGAAAAACATTTCAGTAACATCGCCTTTTTTGTATAAAAAAGAAGCCCTTACAGGCTTCAAATCAATTATTTATTTTAATGTTGCGTATGTGTCTTCGACCCATTCGTTAGTTGATACACGGTAGTATGTGTGTCCGTTGTAACTCTTAGTTTGGTCAGTAGCCCATGGTGTGTCATTTGACAATCCACGGTTTGACTTAGAAATTGAACCGTTTGAGTTGAAGGCAACCAATGGAACAGCGTAGCTGTCAGGGTTGTTTACAGTAATTACACGAGTTGACTCTGAAGGAGCTTGTGTAGCATTTTGTGTTGAAGCTGAATCATATTGAGTCAAGTTGTAAGTTTCGATCAAGTTGTTCAATGATGATGCATAGTTAGGTGCAGTAGCGTATCTACCTTGCAACCAAGCAGTAGCATCCTTGTATGATGATGTGTTTCCTTTCCATGTTCCACGGTAGTATGTTGAATCCCATGAAAGACCGTTACGTAACTTGTCACCATTGTCATTGAATGATTCTAAATAACTAGGGTATTTTCTGAAGTTAGCATAAATCTGGTACCAGCCTTGGCTAGCACTCCATTCGCTAGTTGGCATTGAAACGTAAGAACCGTTGTAATCACCCTTAATACCAAAAAGGTTATTTCCTTGTGTAGCTAAGTCTGATTGACCCCAGGCACTTTCAAGGATAGCTTGAGCAAGCATAACTGAAGCATAAACGTTATAAGTTGCAGCAGCTTTTTGAGCCATAGGTGCAGCCATTGCTAAGAAAGCTTGTTGTTGATCACTAGTAGCTGATGTAGCTGATGATTGAACTACAGCCTTCAAAGCATTGTTAGCTGTTGCCTCTGAAGCAGCTTGAACACTACTTGTAGTTGAATGTGCGACTGTTGTATCAGCTTTTTTAACATTTGATCCGGCGATAACATTGCTCTTATTGCCAGAATTTGAGTTACTTACGGCAGCGTTAGTATTTTCTGTTGTTGTTTGTTGTGTTGTTTGAGCTTGATCTGTTGTTTCTGCAGCTTGAACAGCAGTTGGTACAGCTACAGATGCTAATGTACTAAGCACCATTGTGCTTGTAAGTATTAAACGTTTGTATTGCATTTATGGTTTCCCCCTGAGGATTTATCTACAAGGACTAGAGTACTATTCTAAATGAGGCGTTTCAACGGTACATACCCATTTGTAGCGATAATGAAATATTCCTGTAATTTTTCATTGATATATATAGGAAAAAAAGAAAATTTTCACTCTATTTTGTGACTGAATAAATCGTTTAGCCACATTTTTTTAGTTAGTGTTTATTATTATGTTTGACGTAAATTTATTTAGTCTTATCTACGTATTAATTTTATAATTGTATAAACGTTTCATTTTTCGGGGGATTTTATTATGACTAGTTTGCGAGAATTTCGTTCTCTAAATAAAACTTTTTGGCAACAATGGTGGTCTTTTTCTCAGATTTTGATTATCGTCGACATTTTGATCAACTTAGCCTTCATTCCGCTGTTGAATATACTGACGGAATCCATTTTGGATCTGAATAATATCGCTTATATTTCTTATACCAATTTAGGCAACCTTTTTTTGCATAAGCCTTGGGCAATGTTGGAATTGATCGTCTTATTGCTGATCATCTTTTTGGTGATTTTCATGCAATTTTCGGTTATTTTTATTAGCTATCGAGCCATTCGTTCGCACGCCCATTTAGGGTGGAAGCTTTATTTACGAGAACTCAAGCAGATGGTTTGGCCGGTACCGGTTAAAGCTTTTGGCTTCTTCTTGCTTTATTTCCTCCTGATCATGCCCTTTGGTGGTATCGGACTTTACACCCCTTTGCTAGACAAGGTCCAAGTGCCACAGTTCATTACTGATTGGCTTTTCCAAGAACATTTGCCCTTCGGGATTTTACTGATGATTTTTTACGTGATCATGCTATACATCGGTGTCCGCTGGATCTTCGTATTACCGGAAATGATTTTTGATCAACGAGGAGCTCGGGTAGCCGTTCGTCATTCCTGGCGGATCACCCGCGGTCACGTCTGGCACTACTTCATCTATCTGGCAATATTGACCGTAATAGTGTCCGTCTTATCCACCCTAATTTTTTTCATCTTGATCGGTTTTCAGTGGGTCTTAGACTTCATCCCAGCAATCGCAAAATCGATGGCGATAGTCAATCTGACCTTGATCCAGATCATCAACGCAGCCGCCGGCTACTATTTCACAGCCATGGTCGCCCTCTTGATGATCTCCAAACTACCAGACCTAGAAGTTCCCCAAGCTGAAAAAAGCCGAGGTCGCAAGTGGCCCTGGTTCGTCGTCTTAGGAATAACAGTCTTCGGTTTTGCCTCATACGGTGGGCTCTACTTCAACAACTTGCTGATGGAAAAACCAGTAACGATCTCTCATCGAGGAGTAGATGACGGAAACGGCGTCCAAAACACCATCGAAGCTCTAAAAACCACCGCCAAAGAAAAGCCAGACTACATCGAAATGGACGTCCAAGAAACCAAAGACCATCAATTCGTCGTCCTCCACGACAACTACCTCAACAATTTGGCGGGGATCGACAAAGGACCAGGAGACATGACCTTGGCAGAACTGAAAAAAGTAAAAGTCCACGAAAACGGCAAAACAGCCTATCTAGCAAGCTTTGATGACTACCTAAAAGAAGCTAACAAGTTAGACCAAAAACTACTAGTAGAATTCAAAAGAACCCCTTCAACCAAATCAGACTACATCGACAAATTCTCCAAAAAATACGAAAAAGGCCTAGAACAAAACCAAGCCATGATCCATTCATTAGACTACAACTTCATCCAAGACAGCAGAAAACAAATGCCAAAAATCCCAGCAAACTACATCCTATCCTTCAATCTATCAGGAGTACCAAGAAGCAAAGCAACAGGTTTCACCATGGAAGCAACGACTTTGAATGACACCTTCATCGAAGAATCCCACTTCGAAAAGAAAAAGGTCTTCGCATGGACGGTAAACGACCCGGACACGATGGATAAGATGATGTTCATAGACAGCGACGGAATAGTGACAGACAATCTAACGGTCCTACAAGATGAAATAGCCAAAAACTTCGATTCAAAAAGCTACGCAACAAGAATGCTAAACTATCTAATTACACTACAAGATCCTACTAGGTAGTTTTGTTGGAGGTTCATTGCCGGTCCTGTGGGGGTGCCGGGAATTGCGCCGTGGAACGCTGCGGACCCACTTTGAGCTATCCAAGGAAAAGCGCCTTGGACATCTCAAAGCTGGGTCTTTTCGTAAGCACGGCCCATGAATTTCGCGGCTGACGGCGAATTACCTCCACCCCCACAGGACCTAAAGCAGTAAAAATTTATTTTTCCGGTGGGTATCACGGTACTTAGTTGAACACTGGTTGGTTGTTTGGATTTAGATTGTTGAACCTATTCTTTTGCGGTCTTACGATTTTGGTTTTTTTGGATCTATTTGTTTCATTTTTTTAGAGGAAATCATCGAAATATTTTAGTGTCCTTTGACAATCAGACTAAAAATAGGGTTTCACTCCGTTTTTAAGAACTTAGTTTTGGTTCAGGTTTTGGTTCTAGATTTTGCTTTTACCATCTTGGTAAAAACTGAGATAAACCGAACAGATTAGGACGAGCAAAGAGTGCCAACTTAACCAGAATACATCGATCACATCCAAAAAAGAGAGAGATAATGATTACCCCCAATCTAGGTGGAGGGGCGGGGCGCTATATGGGCTCAGCCGCGAAATTTCACTTAGCGGTTTACCGCTTAGTGAAAGACCCAGCTTTGAAACAAGCGAGCGGTTTATGCTCGATTGGTTCAAAGTGGGTCCGCAGCGTTCCAGTCCCATATAGCGCCCCGCCCCGGAACCGGCAGTGAACCACCAACAAAACTACCACCACTATCCCAACAATAACAATTAAAATCAAGTTGACTAATGACAGCGTTTTCATTGATAATTACAGTAGTTACATCTCAATAATACAATTCCGAGGAGGACTACCATGAAACAACTAAACATTGGACAATCGAATTGGCAAGCTTCAGAAATTGCTTTCGGGGCCTGGAGAATGGACGCTTTATCAGTGGCTGATGCAGCCAAAGCCATCGACACCGCCTACGACTGCGGCATCAACTTCGTCGACAACGCTGACATGTACGGCGACGGTGAATCGGAAACACGCTTTGGTGACGCCTTGAAGCAGACTAGCGTTAAACGCGAAGATCTCTTCCTACAAACTAAAGGCGACATCGTACCTGGCTTCAAATACGACACATCACGCGAACACATCATGAATGCTGTCGAAGGTAGTATGAAACGTTTGGGCGTTGATTATCTCGATGCTTATTTGATCCATCGCCCTGACCCACTTATGGAACCAGAAGAATTAGCTGACATCTTTGACGACTTGCAAAAAGCCGGAAAGGTGCGTCATTTCGGGGTATCCAATTTCAATCCACAACAATTTTTACTTCTTCAAGAATCACTCAATCAAAGACTATTGATCAATCAGGTGCAATTTAGTTTGATGCATACGCCAATGATCGACCACGGAATTCATTCAAATATGGCCGATGAACGAGCAATCAACCGGGATGGCGGCATCATCGAATTCTCACGGCGCATGGGTGTGACGATCCAAGCTTGGTCACCTTTCCAGTATGGCTTTTTCGAAGGTGTCTTCATTGATAACCCTAAATTCCCTGAGCTTAATAAGAAATTGCAAGAAGTCGCTGACAAATATGACGTGTCGAAGAATGCGATTGCGGCCGCTTGGATCTTGCGTCATCCGGCAAAAATGCAAGTTATCATTGGCACGATGAATCCACAGCACATCATCGACAGTGCTAAAGGTGCCGATGTCGAGATCACTCGTCAAGAATGGTACGACTTGTACTTCGCTGCTGGAAACGACCTACCTTAAATTGACTTATGATAGCGATTACCTATAATTAATCTTATCAATTTAATTATGGGGGCATATTTTGAAACTAGTAAATCTAGGTAATACTAATTGGTCAGTTTCTAACATCGCTTTAGGAACTTGGCGAATGAATAAATTGACCGTTGATCAAGCAGTTAAGACAATCGAAACTGCTTTGGACCACGGAGTCAATTTTTTCGACAGTTCTGACGTTTATGGACGTGGGGAGTCAGAAAAAATCTTTGGACAAGCTATCAAGCAAGTTTCCAAAACGCGTGATCAGCTTTTTATCCAAACCAAGGGTGGAATCATTTCTCATCAACGCTATGATTTTTCTAAAAAACATTTGATCCAAGCCGTTGACGACAGTTTGATGCGTCTGGACGTGGACTATCTCGACTCATATTTGCTGCACCGACCTGATCCTTTGATGGAGCCAGAAGAAGTCGCTGATGCCTTTGATGAATTGCAAACAGTTGGTAAAGTTCGCCACTTCGGCGTTTCTAACTTCAATCCTCAACAAGTATCCTTACTTCAAAATTCTCTTGATCAAAAAAATTCTCGTCAATCAATTACAGTTCAGCTTAATGCACACTGGCATGATCGACAACGGAATGCACACAAATATGACCGATGACGCCTCGATCAATCACGATGGCGAATTGATCGAATACTCCAGACGAAAAAACATTACCATCCAAGCCTGGTCCCCCTTCCAATACAGCAATTACGGTGGGGTCTTCATCAACGAACCTAAGGCGGAAAAATTAAATCAAGCACTACAAAAATTAGCCGATAAATATCAAGTCACTAAAAATGGCATCGCCGTAGCTTGGATCTTGCGCCACCCGGCCAACTTCCAAGTCTTAATCGGTACAATGAATCCCGAACACATCGTTGAAAGTGTTGCAGGTTCTGATGTCACGCTTACTAGACAAGAATGGTATGACTTGTATTTAGCTGCTGGAAATAGCCTTCCATAGAACAGAGAGTGGAGAGACGCGGTCAGCTGCTGAGGATTTAGGGACTGTCAGCACCCAAGGTGCGGCGAAGCCGTGCCTGCTGACAGTCTCTAAACCGGAGGCCGCTGCGTCTCGGAACCCGTTTTCGCATCCTTGAGGATAAAAATCAAAAACACTATCCAAATTACTGCAAATTTAGTTAATAAAAAGAGTCGAAACATTACGTTTCGGCTCTTTTTGTGCTTAAAAACATTTTTTCTAATGCAATTTTCTCGATGCAATTTTCTCAACAACTACTCACGTTTATCAGCAATCGCCAACTTCTTCCGGTCTACTCGAGACACTTGCCAAGCGGTGATCGGTACGGTCAAGATAACTCCGATCGTACAAACGACGAAGGTGATCACTTCTGAAGCAAACAGTTTATCATTGACGATGTCTTGCCAATTGTAATGCAGTGAATTCATTAAGAAAAACAATGGAAAGGTGGTCGCAAAAAAGTTAAACAGCAGTGTGTTAGTTTGCGTAGCTAAGATTTTATTGCCGACAGAAAATCCATCCGCAAAAACAGCTTTTTGATCCAAGGTTGGCTTGTTCATGACGATCTCGTTGAGACCCGAAGTGATGGCGACACAAGTTTCGGAGATGACTCCTAAACTGTTGACGATGATCGTGGCGATGGCCAGTTGGGGGAAGGAAACTCCCGCTGCTAGTGAAAATCCTTCTAGTTCTTCTTGATCTTCGACTCCCATGCCTTGAGTGCTTGACCAGTATAGGATCGGGATGGTTATTAACAAAATCAAGGCCGTTATTACTAATGAAGTCTTAAAGGAAATGTTAGCCGTGACGGAATTTTCCACGTTCATGTAGATGGCCACGACCAAAATGACGACGGAAATGATGGCGGTGGTGATCAAAACATTGAAACCATCAGCAATCAGGATCAGTAAAGCTACGATAGCAAAGCCATTTATACCTAGTCCTAACAGTAACGACAAACCTCGTTGGCCGGTGACGACTAACAATAAAATGATAAATGTAATCAATAAATAAAGCATTATGCCACCTTCTCTCTGACCATTTGACTGACGATGAAACTAGTTACTGGCACCGTTAAAACTATTCCGATGGCACTGATCAACAGCTGGGTCACACCCAGGCTTAAAGTCATGTCCAAGGTGTAGCCGATCGAATTACCGTTCATCAAGTACAACATGACGACGTTCAAGTTTTCGGCGATAACAATGAACAATAAAATGTTGATCAACGGACCGACTAATTCTCGACCGATCGCCATCCCTGATTTGAACAAAGTGCTTTTTGAAACGTCAGCCACTTCTTGTTTCATCTCGATCAACGAAGACGAGATGTCCATCGTCTCATCTAAAATTACGCCTAAAACACTAAAAATAACTTGCGAAATAAAAACTCCAAAATATGGTTGCAAGCCAAAGTCGACCATTTCAAAGTGGATCCCGCTGTTCCCCGACAATTGTAAGAGCCAGATGCTGAACAACAAGGCTACTGTCGTGGCCACAAAGGCACTGGCAAACGCCATTACAAAATCCTTAGTTGGACCTAGGATCACCAATAGGGCGATGGCTGCAATCAAAATAGCCGTTATAACGGTTAAAGTGACTAGATCTCCCGTCCTCAGTTTGATCAAAGCTTGGACAAAGCCGAAAAAGACTACTAAGTTCAACAAGACTGATGACAACAATCTTCCACGGGTGAACTTCATACAAAATAGCAAGATAATGACTAGCCCGACGGCAAAAACTAGAACGGCGTCCCGCTTGGTACTTTGGATAATATAATGGTTGGCAGAAGTTTTACTGACGAACACTTGTTGATGGGCTTTATAGCGCTCATCGAGCAACTGTGACTGTGCATAACTATTAGTTATAGTTACAGATTGGCCTTTTTTAGACGTATTCGAAAAATGACCGTAAACTTTTTGGACTACTTGATAGTCGGTATTTTTATATTCATCGGTGCCTTTAGTCTTACTTTGTTGAGCCACTTGATCGATCGTGACGATCGGTTTTTGATAGAGTGATGCATCAAAGTAAGTTGCAATCGTAGCAATCAAGACTAAAACTACGGCAGCAACAATTTGGAACCAACGCTTTTTTAAAATTTTCATTAATAACTACCTCAATAATGATTCTATACTATCATTAAGATTATAGTTAGAGTTGTAAAAACGTCTTAATCAAAATATGAGTTGACAATTTCTCGTTTTTGAAATACCATTTTTTTATCAACTACTTTAGGAGATTTCATTATGAACAAGCAAACTTCTCTTAACATTTTAAATGGTTGGCAAAGCCGATAATTCAGGTTGATCCGATATGGATATGACCTGAAATAGGATCATATCCGTGTCGGCTTATTAAGTGATGTACATAAATACGTTAATTAAAAAGCCCGCATGGATCGATAGATACATGTGGGTTTTGTCATCTAAAGGCAGCCCTTTTTGCAAGGACTGCCTTTTTTGCTTATAGGGGGAAATTATGAAACACGTCAAAAGACTCTACGCAACATTAATATTTTTATTCGCATTTTTAATATTCGCCTTCTTTTACGTTGGCCATCAACAACAAGTAGCTCACAACAAGATCCCGAAAGTTGGTGTCTTGCAGCTACTTTCCCATCCAGCCTTGGATCAGATCAACAAGGGTTTGGATGATACATTGGAAAAAAATGGCTACAAAAACGGTAAGAATATTCAGATCATTTTTCAAAATGCTCAAGGTGACCAAAGTAATTTGCGGACCATCAGTAAGCAATTCGTCGAAGACAATGTCGACGTTGCCGTTGGTATAGCCACACCTTCAGTGCAATCCTTGAAAAATGCGACTTCAACTATCCCGATCGTCATGGGTGCCGTTACTGATCCTAAAGGATTCGGGATCGTACCTTCCAACACGCATCCCGGTGGCAACATTACCGGCGTTTCCGACCAGGCTCCACTGGACGACCAATTGAAGTTGATGAAAGAGATCATGCCTAACATGAAGCGTTTAGGTATCATCTACACATCTTCTGACATGTCAGCTACGACTGAATCAAAGAAGATGAAAAAGCTAGCTAAAGCTCAAGGAATCGACGTTAACGTTGTCAGCATTAGTAACATCAACGACCTCGAACAAGTTTCCACTAACTTATCGCAAAACGTTGATGCCATCTTTGTTCCGACCGACAACACGATCGCATCCGGAATGAAATTACTCTCCAGTGTCGCCGCCAAGAGAAACGTACCTATCTTCCCTGCCGCTGACACAATGGTAAAAGATGGTGGTTTAGCAACCCTTGGACTATCGCAGTACGAACTCGGGCAAAAAGCCGGCGAAGATGTAGTAGCAATTTTGAAGCATCACAAGAAACCTGCCGACATGCCAGTTACCTTCATCAAAAAAGGACACTTGATCATCAACGAAAAAATGGCTCAAAAACTCAACATCACATTCCCTGATTCAGTAGTTCAAAGAGCTCAAAAAGAAGGAAGGATCATCAAATGAATCTGATCGTATCGACAATTAGCCAAGGTTTGATCTGGGCAGTAATGGCCATCGGACTTTTTATTACTTTTAGAATTTTAGACTTCCCAGATATGACCGTCGAAGGAAGTTTCCCACTCGGTGCCGTCACAACTGTTATGTTGATCCAAAACGGCATGAACCCAGAACTAGCCATGTTAGTAGCTTTCGTCTTCGGTTGTTTAGCCGGATTTGCGACAGCTTTCATGTATGCCAAAATGAACATCCCGATCCTACTAGCAGGGATCTTGACGATGACTGCTTTGTACTCCGTCAATCTCCGGATCTTGGGCAAAGCTAACATGTCCTTAACTAAGCCAGACAATGTCTTCAATCAATTTGGTTTAGACAAATTACCAACTAACTTCAATGGAATTTTTTTAGGAATTATCATCCTAACTATCATCACCTTCCTTTTGACCGTCTTTTTAAATACTGAAAAAGGTCAAGCCGTCATCGCCACAGGTGACAACGAAACGATGGCAGCATCCATGGGTATCAATACCACTGTCATGAAATTTATCGGACTAATGGTCTCAAACGGGATCGTTGCCTTGACTGGTGGCTTGATCGCCCAACAAAACGGTTTCGCCGATGTCAACATGGGTATCGGATCTATCGTTATCGGACTTTCAGCCATCATCATCGGTGAAGTACTTTATCCAGATGTACCGCTATCGATCAGATTGATCACCGTCATTATTGGTAGTATCGTCTACCGTTTGATCTTAATGATCGTGCTCCAATTAGGTTTCAACACCAACGACTTGAAGCTCATCTCAGCCATCATCCTAGCCCTCTGTCTAGCCCTACCAAGCATCAGAGCCGAATTTTTCAAAGTCTTTAGAAACGGGGTAAAAACCAAATGAAACCAATCATGGAATTAGATAATGTCGAAAAAACAATCTACAACGACAACACTAATCTAAACATCTTAGATGGCATCAATTTAAAAATTTATCCCCAAGACTTCATCGTAGTCCTAGGAACGAACGGTGCCGGAAAATCAACCCTACTAGATGCCATCACCGGTGCCAACCGCATCACCAACGGAAAGATCTTATTAAACGACAAAGACATCACCACTGAAAACTTAGCCAAAAGAGCTCAGTTCATCAGCCGTGTTTATCAAGATCCTAAACTAGGCACTTCGCCAAGAATGACCGTAGCAGAAAACTTACTACTAGCTCAAAGACGTGGCCTACCAAGAAGACTACGTTCGAGAAAGCTAAAAGAAAACCTACCAAAATTCAAAGAATTCATCAGCACCATGCCTACATTAGACAACCGTCTCAACACCTTCACAGAAAAACTATCCGGAGGCCAAAGACAAACCTTAAGTTTCTTAATGGCCATCATCCAAAAACCAGAACTACTACTATTGGACGAACACACAGCCGCCCTAGATCCACAAACCAGCGCCGACCTAATGGCAGCAACCGACAGAACCATCAAAGAAAAGAAACTAACTTGCATGATGGTAACCCACAATTTAACCGAAGCCGTGAAATATGGCAATCGACTTATTGTTTTGAAAAAAGGAAAAATCATCTTGGATTTAAACACCGAAGAAAAAGCCAAGTTGAAAGAAGAAGACTTGTTGGAGTACTTCTAAAAACAAGAGAGCGGAAGGCGACGGTCAGCTGCTGAGGATTTCAACACAGAGAGCGCAGCGAGGTTGATCAGCTGCTGAGGATTAACGCGTGTAGTCGCACAAGGTACTGCGAAGCAGTGCCGCGACTACATGTGTTAACCGAAGGCCGCTGTCGCCTGGAGCTCGTTTCCACTATAAAACGGGCAACGTTTGGTATAAAACAATAAATGTTTGGTAACAAAGTCGACAAGTTCTGCATCAAACACTTACCAAATCACCAACATATCAATTAAAAAAAGCGTAGGCATGCCTTACGCTTTTAATATGCTCAAAATAAATTTCTCAGCAAACTCCATCCAACGACAAAAATTCGGATGCTTAACGAAATCATAAAATTCTCGTCCATCACTTATCATAATAAATATTAAATTAACATCAAGCAAAAAGCAGCCATCAATGACTTGCGCTGGTCCCTGTCAAGTTGACATTTGAAATAATATAAAAATTGAATACTTCTTAAATGGCCATTCTCCTGTATTCCGCAGGGGTATGGCCATTTATTGTTTCTGATCTATCTACATGATTAAAATAGTAGATCCCTTCTTTGACG
>NZ_RHOM01000029.1 GCF_003946515.1 Companilactobacillus zhongbaensis
CTTTGAGATATGCAGTAACTCTTAATGTGATACTTGATTTTGCAGCATTACCAATATACACACCAAAATCTGATGCATTTGTTAATACCGTTCCATCTTTAACACCTTGAACTCCAAATGTGACGGCTTTATCCAGTGTTGTAGGATCATCTTCAAGTGGCTTAGAAGTTTCGGCCTTAGCAATACTTGCAAGCCCAAAAATTGAAGTTCCTTTTGTTGTTTCAGTTGAATCGTCTGCAGTTAGGTCCGTTTGACCATAAACAGCTTTAACATCACTAAAGTCTAATTTTCCTGAATAAGTTGTACTTGATTGTAAAGTTCCTAGCACTCGTGTCAATGCTGCTTGCGATGCATCATCCAATTTTGAAGTGTCAGTTGTAGTTGAATCATCTGCTGCTTTAGCAGTAGAGGTTGTACTAAATACGGGTGCCGCAAGTGGTGCCACCATCAATAACGTGGCAGCTGCAATTCCGGCATATTTAATATTTTTTTTCATGTGGTATTCCTCCTCAAAATTCTCATAATTCTTAGGTAGTACATTTATAAACTAACATTCTATTGATTAATTTTCAATAATAAATGGCATTAAAAATATTACCGTGATAGGAAGTAATGATTATTTAATACGTTGGAAATTGATCTTGGTTAGCTAATTTGTAAGATGCATAATACCTAAATACCAACGAATGAATATTACAACATATTTCATCTTTTGGGAAGACCTAAATTCATACTTTTGTATTTTTTTTGAAATTTTTGTGAATAAAAAAATAGATACCGACTCGCAAATCCCTTGCGAGCCAGCACCTACCAGTTATTTAAAAATTTCAATTATCATCTTATAAAGAAATATTACAATTGTGTGAATTTTTGAAATACTACTCGAAAATAACAGTTTCTTGACGATCGATGTACTTCGCACCCACAGCATAGTCATAAATCGGGAAGTCATTTTTTTGAAACAGATTGCTAGCCATGATTTTTTCCATGGCAGCTTTAGTAGTAGTTTGATCTAAATTTTCGTTGACATAGCTTAATTGCAAATTGTTCTTCTTACCTGATTTTGCTTTAAAGATCAATTGTAGTTTTTTCATATTAGTCTCCCCTGTCTTTTATATAGTAAGTTTTATCCTACGTATTTTCCACGAGTCAAAATTGTTGCTGTACTGAAGGTGTCACCATCAGATAATAGTAAGAGCCCATCGATGAAAGTTTGAAGTTGTTCTTCCGTTGGTTCTTCAACAATATTGTTAAAAGTACGAATAATGTATCCCTTCTTGTACTTTTCGTTATTAAATCTCAATTTAATTGTAGTTTTTTCCCAATTCATCCGCTCAGCCTCATTTCGTTTATTTGTAAGGATTACAACCGGTTGTTTTAATCAACTTACACAAATAATAACGACTAAAAATGGCAAAACGGAAATATTTATTCGTTAATACTATTTAAAAATTCTTCAATAAGAGTTATATTAATAACTGGTATTCGTTCCTAACAAATTTCTCATCGAAGTTTGTTCTAATTTGTCAATTCCTAACGAATTATAAATTAGTAAGAAGAGCAGGCGTCCAACGCGCCTGCTCTTTTTGTTTTCTCATGGTATAATCTGGACAATACTTCTTTGGAGGGTATATATGAAAAAGACAATAAGTTTATTAGTTACTATTAGTGCATCCTTGTTGCTCCTAGCAGGATGCTCTGGTTCAAACGGAGGAGATAACGGCCTTTACAACACCGCCATGGATCATGGTAATAGTGCTGTTAATAAGAAAGACTACTCACAAGCACTTGCTTACTTTACATCAGCTAATGATGCTAAGAGCGACAAGTCAGCTAAGGCTAACAAAGAACAAGCTCAAAACTTGGTCGATGCCAAGAAGTCAATGAATTCTCGTGACTTCGATACTGCTAGAGATCAATTGAACGATGCTATCAACCAATCTAATGGTAGCTCAGGCATGAAGAGCCAAGCTAAATCATTGTTGAAACAAGTTAAGAAGATTAAGTCAAACCGCAGTGATCTTAACAAGAGCGTGAAAAATGCGTCTGACATGATCGACAATGGTGATAATGCTGCTGGAATGAGCCTCTTGAAGACAGTTCTTGACTTCAAAGGTATCGATGGCAAGTACTACTCAGATATTTACAAGAAGGCTGTTGATCTTTTAAGAGATAACAATTCAACAACTAGTTCAAATTCTGCATCTACTTCAACTAATAGTAGTGATAGCAGCACTGATTCAAGTAGTTCCAGTTCTTCGTCAGACAGCAGTAACCCCGCTGCCAACGGTCACTTCGACATCGAATCAAGAAAAGTCGATGGAAAGACTATCACTGACAGTGACATCGCCAAAGCTAGACAAGATTTAACTGATCAAGGTGTTAAAACTGTTGCAGCCTGGAGTGACAACGATATCGTTAAAGCTATCAAGAACGCACACAAAGATGGCAGAACGACAATCAAGCCTTCAGACGTTAAAAACTAATTTATGATACACAAAAAGCCGACGATCACTCGTCGACTTTTTATTTTGCCTATTTTTAAGCAACAAAAAAGCCATTGGTCCAGACACCAATGGCTTTTGTTCAACAAAGACGGGCGAATACTTCAATTTCTTCCATCCGTGGTAATCCCATCGAAACCAAAATGAAGAGGGCCTTTGTTGTAGTTTCATTCAGATAAAATTAGAATATTTTACCTAATAGACCTAGGAAAAAGTCCTTACCGAAACTTAAAGTGTTGCTTAATAGATACCAAATATTTGAAATCATTGTAATTCCTCCTCTAAATTTGTTTATCGAAAGGTTTAAACTTACGATCCCCATCCGATATGAAAAGCATATGATAATTTTTTTGTCAAAATATTAAAGTTAGTTTACATAGATATTACTAATGTAACAAATTACAAATATTTGTTTATTATGAAGAAATTGGTACATATTATGCAATTTTGAGTAAAAAAATAACCCACTACCAGTGGTAGTGAGTTAAATTCTTTTTATTGATGGTTAAAAAGACCACTCAATGCGTTCAAGACAAAGTCCTTACCGTAGCTAAGTGTGTTGCTTAATAGATACCAGCCATTTGCAAACATATTATATTCCTACTAAGTTTGTTTTTTCGATAGGTTATTGATATTCGCCCTACTCGATAACAATATACTAACACATTAATTATCAATAATAAAAAAAATTTTAAATCAATCCAGAAACAAGCTATTCAAATCATTGTCACAATAAGGTTAATCTTTAATGTTTATTTTATCAATTGATTATTGAAATGTCTTAATTACCAAAATCAATTCAGTTTACATTGTCATGAATTGATTTTGATTTTTTAAATACAAATCTTTACATTTATTCAAATTACATATACAATCATTGGAGATTTTATTTATATTATCACTATATTAAAATTATATTACGAACATAAGACTTATCTATATTATTCGAATTAGGTAGGTTATAATATGTTTGCAATTCGAAGGGAGGGATTACGATGATCGCAACAATCTTTAATGGTGCATTGATGCTACTATCAACATTCGTAGGAAGTTGGTTCGGCGGAATCTTATAAGATTTCCTTTAAGGCGTGCCTTTGAGCAACGCATTTTTTTGTGCCCTTTTTTCACGTGATCCAATATCCCATATAAAAATACTTAATATCTCAAAATTTAATTTCAAATAACCGAGTCAAACTTCACACTTTCTTCACATTTTGGGAATATTCTACAGGCGTAAATAGGAAAAGTATCTCCTATTTACAACCTAAACCTTAATTTAAACCAAAATATAAATGATTTTTATAATATAGCATTCCTCCCTCCCTCAAGAGACGCAACGCTTCCCCCCAGAAGCGGTGCTTTTTGTTTCTCTGGATGTTTTGATCAGTTCATTTTAGGTTACACGTATTATTGATTTATCGCCTTATAATTGAGTTTTGTGGCATTTAAAAACGCCTCCAATATTTGGAGACGTTTCTACCATTATATAGTGTTTTGATTATGTAACCTTGAATTTAAATCGAACTAATCTAGCTTCAGTTTGTTTTCTAAGGCCGTTTGGGCAATCGTCATCATCCAGCAGAAGAACCAGTAGATAAAGGCAATCGTGATGTAGATCGTCATGTAATCTTGGTTCGCTCCAGCGATGATCTTAGCTTGCATGAACATTTCACCTACGGTGATCATGGCTGCTAGTGATGTTCCTTTGAACATGTCTAATAAGATATTGCCTAATGCTGGGATTGCGATTCTGAAGGCTTGTGGAAAGATGAGATGTCGCACTACTTGGCGATAACTCATCCCTACGGAAAAGCCACCTTCCCACTGACCGATGTCGACTGCGGAAAAAGATGACCGAAATACTTCAGAGACGAATGCGCTGCAAATTATCGTGAACGATATAATCGCCGCTGGGAGCGCTTCTGCGCCAAATCCAAAATAGATGATGAATAAGACGACTAGCATGGGAACTCCCCGCATAAACGAGATATACGCCTTTGCGGGCCATCTAAAGACCTTTTTGTTACTTAACTGAGCCAGTGTTAGAAATAACCCGATTACATTGGCTAGAAAAAAGCTGATTGCTGTTAGAAATAATGACATTGGAAATCCCAAGAGGATACTCGGGATCGAAGAAAATGCTAATGGCGCATCAAAATAATTTGGAATCGATAAATAATGCAAAAATGACATTCGATCACCTAGTCATTGTAGAAGGTACGAGAAATCTTAACGTGTGGTTTCTTCGTAACGTCTTCTTCAAAGAATTTTTTCGAGATCTTTGAGAGTGTGCCATCTTCTTTTAGTTCTTTCAAGGCTTTGTTGATCTCTTTTTGAAGTTTAGTATTGCCCTTCTTCAAGACCATACCTGTACCAGCCTTGTTTTCTTCTGTCATGTAATACATGTCATCTTGGATTTTAAGATCGCTATCTGGAATAGCTGCAATTGCTAATTTTTGCAGATAGTAATCATTTAAAATAACGTCAGTTTTACCACTTTTAACGTCTTTAAGGTAAACATCATTTGAAACGTTATCGTAGTTAACTAGGATAGCTCCTAATTTTTTAGCTAGTTTTTGGTAATTAGTTCCGGCTTCACCGGCTGCTTTTTTACCTTTTAGGTCACTCCAAGAATTGATCCCTGAGTTGTCATCTTTTCTGACGACCATACTACTGAATGAGTGCTTGTAAGCTGTTGAGAAAGAATATGATTTTCTACGTGCTGGAGAGATACTGAAGTCATTAACCGCAATGTCAGCCTTCCCCGTTCTGACAGCAGTTAATTGACCATCGACATTGTATTCTTTGAAAGTAACTTTCCGACCCATTTTCTTAGCGACCGCGCGAACGATCTCCACGTCGAATCCAGTTAATTTCTTAGATTTTGTATCATGGTACGAAGTAGGATAAAGCGTACCCGAAGTAGCAACTACCAATGGTTTATCACTTGAAGCTGCATCTTTCTTGCCGCATCCTACTAAAACTATACTCAAGAGCATCAATGCTCCTAATACTACAAAACTACTTTTCCACCTCTTTAACATGTAACGATCCTCCTTAAAATTAAGAACGTCTATTATTTTATCTTTGTGAAATCTAGATTGCAAACGTTATCAGAAAATAGTCATATTTGAATTGTTTTTATTTAAAAAAGCGTGATATCAGCATTTACACTTGCTGAATCACGCTTTTATTTAATTAATAAATATTTCACAATATATAATTATATTTGTTCTGTAGCATGAAGAAATTTAAATTTATCGGCATCTTCAAAAATCTTACCGACTTTAAGCAATAACGGTTCTCCACCTTTTCGAGTAGTAAATTCGATCCCTAATGGCAACCCTGAATCTGTGACATGAGTTGGTAAACTCAACGAAGGTTGTCCCGTTAAATTAGCTTGTTGTGTAAATGGCGACAACGTTAACGATTGTTCGAAAAATTCCCAAATAAGATCGAGTCTTTCCTGCTTATTTAAGTCAGTCACATGTTTCATCTTTTCGATCGTAGCATCCCCGTACAAGAGGTCGCCGACTTTTGGTGCTGGATAAGCTGTCGCTGGGGTCAAGAAGAGGTCGTAGTCATTATAAAATTGGTCTGCTTGATAGCTAGCTTCATCCCATAAACTCAAGCTCTTGCTGTAATCGACTGCCGTCACTAACTTACCAGCTTGATAAATCGTCCAAGTAGTCAACTGCATGTCATCGATTGTCGTCTCGCGCCCGATAGCTTGGTTGATCGATTCAAACATCGTAGCTGTCTCGCCACCGTTCATGATGTAGTACGATTTCATCAAAGCAATACCATCAGTCTTAGGTTGAGCTTCTTCTACTTCAAAACCTTGATCCTCTAAAAATTTAACTGCATCAAGGACAGCTTTTTTAGCATCTTCAGAAACTGGCGTCTTGACTGGTGATTCAGTTGTATAACCGACCTTTAATTTTTTCGGCAACGGTTGAGCCATGAAGTTATTTGGCAATAGCTCGGCTTGAAACGGTGCTGCCAATTGCACTGTCTGCATGTACTCCAACAATGTAGCAGTATCACGAATCGAACGTGTCAAAGCAAAGTTGATCGAAGCACCTTGCCAGCCACGCCAGCCATTTGGGCCAACCGGGATCCGTCCCCGAGTTGGCTTGAGTCCGATCAAACCTGAAAATGAAGCAGGGATCCGGATCGAGCCACCGCCATCACTAGCTGCTGCGATCGGTACGATATCAGCAGAAACCGCACTAGCTGCCCCACCGGATGAACCGCCAGAAGAAAAATCTGGGTCCCAAGCATTATGAGTTGGTCCGTAAAGATCAGGATCAGTAATATTTTTGAAGCCAAATTCTGGAGCATTGGTCGTTCCTAAAACCGAAAAACCAGCATTTTGCAACGATTTAACATAATTGTCGGTGATCGGTGCTACGTTGTTTTTCAACAAAATTGAACTACTTGTATCTGGTTCACCTTTAAGCTGCTGACCTAAGCCCTTGAGTAAAGTCGGTACGCCAGTAAAAGGACCATCGACTAAGTTTGCTAATTCTGATTTAGCCTTATCGATTCTCGTATGGGTCACGGCGTTTAATTTTGGATTAAGCTGTTTGATTTTGTCGTTCGTTTGGTCGATCAATTCCTCGGGTGTTACTTGTTTTTCCTTGATCAGTTTGGCGATCGAGGTTGCGTCGTATGCCATCTTGTTTCCCCCTGCTTTAATATTTTGTGTAACGTTTAAAGCGTATTTTAGTTGGTGAAAAAATGCAAACGTTAACAGTTGAAAGTTGTTTTGGGAGTGGTTCACTCCCGGTTCTGGGGGATTCCGGCAAGCCAATCAATGAACGCAAGTGACCGCACTTGCGCAACCGATAGTGATGGTGGCTACGCCACCGAACGACCAAGGTCGGGAACGTAGCCGACACGATTTTGAGCTATCCGAGGAAACCCACCTCGGACATCTCAAAACTTGGTCTTTCACTAGGCAATAAAATTGCAAAGTGAAATATGGCTACTGAGGTATGGCTTGCCTCCATCCCCCAGAACCTAAAACTGTCTATCATCTGTGTGTTCTGCACGTATTATTGTTTATTTGGGTGGAAGAATTATTTCATAGTCCATATTGTCCTCTATTTTTGATTTGTAAAAAGATAAGGAATGCAGGGATAAAAAACAGTTTATTCCTACATTAATCAATCGATTTCCCGTACAATACCCTATGAATACATTTTACGAGGTAGTTATATGCATAGTTTCCCTGTGATCGTTTCTAAAATTGATGATGGTTCTTTTTCTGTCACTGCTCCACAGTTTCCCAAGCTTTCTGTTTCTAGAGCTTCTTTTAAAGAAGCGGTTGAATTGGCTGATGCTGAGTTGCATCGCTTGGTTGACTCTGGGGTCGTTGCTGGGAGTTTTTCTGCTGCTGATTTGGCTGTTGGTGGGGATTCTTCTGTGGTTTTTTTTTCCGTTTGAGGATTTTTGCCGTGAAATGATCAATTTTGATGGTTTTTCATTTTACTGGTAGTTTTTAGAAGATTCGGCTTTTATACTTTGGTTAAAAATGTTGACGGAGGTTTGTATGGCTGATCATTCTGATTTTTTAGTGTATCCCGTGATTGTTTCGCATTTTTCTGACGATGGTGAATATTTTGTGGTTACTTCTCCTAATATTCCTGGGATGGTCACTCAAGGTGATTCTTTTGTTGATGCGGTTTATTGGGCACAAGATGCGATTGCTACCATGCTGGAAGACCGCGACTATCCTGATGCTGTTGATCCATCATCTTGGGTGTTGGAGGATAACCAACAGCTTGCTTTTGTTTCCATCGATATGACTGCTTGGATGGCTCATAAAAATTGATTTTCACATCAAAAAAGCCAACTAACTGGATTTTTTCACTAGTTAGTTGGCTATTTTTTTACTTTATTTTTGATAATTATCTTCTGCTTCTTCAGCATTTTCGGCTTTTTCTAAGTCGGTTAGTTTCTTAGTTGCTCGTTTGTTTAAGTACGAGTGTCTGATTCCGTAACCGAAGTAGATGATCAAGCCTACTGCGAACCAGATTCCAGCGTATGTTTTAGCTTGGATGTCTAGTCCCCAGAATACTGTTAGTGCTCCTAAGAAAGCTACTGCTGGTAATACTGGGTATAGTGGCATTTTGAAGCCTGGTTTTGGTAAGTCTTTTCCTTCACGCTTTCTGATAGCGTAGATACCTAGTGATACGAACATGAAGGCGATCAAGGTTCCGGCACTGATCAATTGGGCTAAAAAGGCGAATGGGCACAATGCTCCGATGATGATGCCGACTACTGTTAATACTAGTAAGGCGTTGTTTGGTAAGTTGTGTTTGCTTAATTTACCTAACCAACCAGAAAGCATTCCGTCACGTCCGAATGAGTAAAGGAGACGTGAGCCAGCCATCATCATACCGATCAAGGCTGTAAACATACCGATAACGGCGATGGCTTGAACGATTGTTGCGACTGTTCCGTGTCCAGCATTTCTTAAAGCCCAACCAACGGGTTCAGCGTTGTTGGCATATTCTGAATAGTGGAACATTCCAACTAGGACTAAGGCAACGGCCACAAATAAAGCAACGGCGATGAATAATGAACCGATGATACCTCTTGGCATGGTCTTAGCAGGATCTTTGGCTTCAGCGGCGTTAGCAGCAATGGAGTCAAATCCGATATATGCTAAGAAGATCTCGGAAACTCCGGCGTAAATTCCTTGCCAGCCACCAAAGGCTGAGCCATCAGGATTTACATGATATTCCGGAATGAATGGCACATAATTTTGTGGATGAATGGCTGTTAAACCAACGACAATAAATAGTAAGACAGCTAAAACTTTTAAAACAACTAGGACGTTTTCTACTCGAGCGGCATTGGAAACCCCGTACGATAGTAAAAAGGCGACTAAGGCAATTACTACGACGGCAGTTATATCCATAATTCCGCCGTTAGAACCTAAGGTGTTCGATAAAGCGTTCGGGAACTTCAATCCTAACGGTGCGATCAGCCCCCTGAAGTTGGCGGATAACCCCGATCCAACGAACGCTACGGCGATGAAATACTCGGCTAGTAAGGCCCAACCGGCGATCCAGCCCCAAAATTCACCGAAAACAACGTTGATCCATGAATAGGCTGATCCGGCAAAGGGCATCGTTGATGACATTTCGGCATAAGCGAAAGATACCATCCCGGCAACGATAGCAGCGGCCAAAAACGAAAGTGAGACGGCAGCTCCGGCGTGTTGGGCAGCAACGACACCAGGTAATGTAAAAATCGAAGTTGATACGATAGTACCAACACCTAAAGCTAAGAAATCTTTTACTGTTAAAACTCGTGATAGATGAGCATCCTTATCTTGATAAATATTCGGGTCCTCTCGTCGAGTCATTTTAGTCCATAAATTACTCATAAATTCTCCTCCAATTGAAACTACCAGCCGATTTTTTTATCTGTATCTGGTAATGTAACTTCCCCATTTTCTACTGCGGTAAATGCGTCATCTAACACATCTAGTGCTTGGTCTAATTGTTGACGGGTGATGACTAGCGGTGGTTGAAATCTCAAAATATTGCCTTTCAAAGTAATAATGACCACGCCGTGATCAAAAGCGTAATAAATTACTTTTGTAGCAAATTCGGGATCAGCAACTTTCGTCGCTTGGTCTTCGACTAATTCGATCCCACCGTTGAGTCCAAACATTCTGACATCCCCAATATTTGGATGTCTTCCTTGCATTTCTTCAAAACGCTCTTTGGCGTATTGCCCATCTTCTTTTGACTTTTCGATCAAGTGATCTTGCTCTAGCACATCTAAAGTAGCTAAAGCAGCAGCACAGCAAACGGGATTTCCGGCTGTGGTGAAGGTATGTGCTGGTGAACCAAGGCTGTCCATGATATCGGCTTTACCGATCACAGCCGACAGAGGCATCCCTGAAGCTAAAGATTTAGCAACGGAGATCAAGTCAGGTTCGATGTCGTGGTAATTTTGAATACCCCACATGTGACCTGTCCGACCCATTCCTTGGTTGACCTCGTCTACGGCAAAC
Organism: Companilactobacillus zhongbaensis; assembly: GCF_003946515.1. Lineage (GTDB taxonomy): Bacteria > Bacillota > Bacilli > Lactobacillales > Lactobacillaceae > Companilactobacillus > Companilactobacillus zhongbaensis. Next base: position 10,543 of record NZ_RHOM01000029.1, read on the forward strand.
AAAATGCCGTTTTTATGGCAAAAATCATAAACTAGTTGCATGTATTCTTCAGGAGCTTTAACTAGTCCACCGTCACCTTGGATCGGTTCGATCAAGACACAGGCAACTTCATCCGGTGGCAAAAATGTTTCAAACGGTTGCTTGAAAGCTTCAAAAAATCTGACTGCCACGTCATGTTCTGATTCCCCTGCTTCACGACGATACAAGTCGGGATAAGGAACGTGAACTACTTCCGGCATCAAAGGTCCCATTTTTCTAGTCATGTTCAAGCTAACGCCAGAAACGGCCATCGAACCGTAAGTCGATCCGTGATAGGCGTTCATGTATGAAACGATGTATTGCCTACCTGTGTAAGCTCTGGCATATTTGATAATGGCATCATTAGCATCAGATCCAGAATTTCCGAAACCGACTTTTTTAGGAGTAGGTCCAGGTGCCAATTTAGCTAGCCTTTCGGCCAACTCTTGTTCTGGTCTGTGGTGAAAATACGAAGGTGTGTAATGGATAAGTTGCTCTGCTTGATCCTTAATCGCTTTGACCACCAAATCGTTCGTATGTCCGACATTGATAGCAGATGCGCTAGCCAACAAGTCGATATACTTATTTCCATCTACGTCTTTTAGAATTGCTCCATGTGCCGAATCGATCACTAAATCAAAATAATTGATCCGACCAGCAGCAGCGAAATATTTACTTTCACGATCTATCAGACGTTTGTCTTCTACGTGATTATGGTCAACTTTTCGAGCTTCCATAATTACACCTCCTTAAATTATCTTTTTGGTAAATAAGGATATTCTAATCTTTTTCTAATTTACACGCAACGATAATTAATTGATTTTCGATAAAAAAATAATTCTGGCCAATAAAAAAGGGATAACCGCAACATTTAGCGGTTATCCCTTATTCTTAAATTTAATTTAATTAATCTTACAAGAATGATCTCATAATTTCTTTGAATGGAGGCAATGTAGGCAATTTGCCTTGGTCCTTCAAGTGAACGAAACCAAACTTCATGTAGCCTTTAGCTTCATCCATCATGATCTTACCAGGAAGTGGAGCTTCATCAGTAACGGCAACATCCAAAAGAACTGGCTTAGTTGGGTTACGATACTTCTCGATAGCTTCACTGAATTGTTGGTCAGTAGTAATACGTTCACCGATACCACCAGCAGCTTCGGCGAATTTGGCGAAGTCGATATCTGGTAGTGAGATTCCGTATGTTTGTTGACCAGCTGATTGTTGTTCGTATTCGATGAAGGCTAACAACTTGTTATTCAAGACGATGTAAAGCATTGGCAAGTCGTATCTAACGGCTGTTGCAAAGTCTTGCATGACCATTGAAGTAGCACCATCACCAGCAATAGCGTAAACTGGACGATCTGGATAAGCATTTTTGGCTGCAATAGCACCAGGCAAAGCACAGCCCATGGTACCTAACCAAGCTGAGATCGTGTATTTTTGCGTATGTTTAGCATCAATAAATCTGGCACCGAAAGCAGTTGAGGTACCAACATCAATTGACCAAACAGTATCTGAAGGAGCATTTTCTGAAATATTGTGGAACAAGAGTGATGGGAGCACACCCTTATGGTTCTTAGTGTAAACATCCTTGAGCCATTTTCTCCAAAGAGTGATCTTAGCTTCGGCTTGATCTAAGAATGGACGTGATGACACAGCTTGTCCACGGTCGATCAATTGTTGCAAGACGTCAGCAGTGTCCCCTTGGATAGCAACAGTCACATTACGACGTTTACCCAACTTATCACCATCATTGTCGACTTGGATAGCGTCAACTTTCTTATTCAAATATGGTGCGTATGGGTAGTCAGTACCGAGCATAATTACTAAGTCGGCTTTTCTCATCATTTCAAAAGCAGGCTTAGTACCTAACTTACCTAGTTGTCCCAAGTTGTATGGGTGGTCATCGTCGATCAAACCTTTAGCAGGCATAGTTTGGATAACAGGGATCTTGTATTTTTCGATGAATTCTTTAGCTTCATCTTTGGCATTTTCGATACCACGACCGGCTAAGACAATTGGATTGTCATGAGTTTCGATCAAGTCAAGCGCCTTGTCGATCTCACCGGAGTCAACACGCAAGTCTTCGAGCTTGAATGTGCCAACATTTGGTTGATAGTTATCTTGGATCATATGATTAGGAACGTCATCAGGAATTGTTAAGACAGCAACTCCTCGTTTTGAAATGGCAGTTCTAATTGCTTCGTCGACGATCCTTGGGAGTGATTGGGGATCCATAACGATTTTGTTGTAAACGGCAACATCAGCGAACAAAACGTGAGTATCAACTTCTTGGAAAAAGTCGGTATTGATCAATTTTGATTGAACTGAGCCTAAAATTGCCAAAACTGGAGCGTGATCCATCTTGGCGTCGTAGAGTCCGTTCAACAAGTGAATGGCACCGGGACCACCGATCGACAAGCAAGCACTGATCTCACCGGTCAATTTAGCGTGAGCTGCAGCTGACAAAGCAGCTACTTCTTCATGCAAAACGTGAGTGAACTTGATCTTGTCTTGAGCCCGATACATGGCGTCGATCGTTGTGTCGACTGAATCACCGGGAATACCATAAATATTGTCTATGCCCCACTTGGACATAATGTCTACCATCTTATCTGATGCACGTACTTTCATGATTGTCCTCCTATAACGTAATCAATATATACTTTACCACTTTTTTTTCACAATAAAAGTATTCTGATCATGCTTTTATTTTCAGGCGTTGTCTGAAAATATTTTTCCAATTGTGAAAATACTATCTTATATTCAGAATTTTTTTGATAGTGTTTTCTGATATCATGAAAGTATGAATACTTTTAGGAAGTGAAAAAATGGTCAAACAATTCCAACTGTACCGTTGGTTGCGGTTTATTTTTCTGGCTACCGCTGGGATCTTAATCGTTTTGGAACCGACCAAAAGCTTGGACTTCATCATCTACATCGTCTCAGCCTACGTTGCTTTTTACGGCGTCTTGTCGTTGATCGATGGGATGAGTATCAAGAAAAAAACTGGCGAAAACAACATCACGCTCGGTTTCGGTGTTTTAGCCTTGATCGTAGCCGTGGTGATCTTATTCGTCGCCAAGTTCTTGGTCACCTTAGTTCCACCTGTTTTAGGTATTTTGCTCTTAGCAAACGGCATTAACCAATTCCGTGACTCGCACGACACCAGAAAGACCGTCAATGTCACGCCTTGGCTCGACTATTTTTATTCGGCACTGTTGATAATAGCGGGAATCGTCTTCATTTTGAATCCATCGAAAACGATTATCTTCCTATATCAATTGTTCGGCGTTGCTTTGATAATTTTAGCCTTTTTTGAAATTATCAATTCACGGCTCTACTCCGGAAAAAAATAGCTTATACTGTTTTAAGAGCTACTTTTTTAAGCGTTACCGTACTAAGACTAGTGCTGATCGCGTGATCTTCTAAGTGAGTCGTTACGGTCCAAGTTTGGATCGAGTTACCGACTCTGACAGGAGTGGCTTCAGTCACTAAAACGCCCTCTTTAACAGGGTTTAAATGGTGGGTCATGATATCAACGCCGACAGCAACGAAACCGTCTTCGTCGATATTGAGATTAGCACCGATACTGGCAGCAGTTTCCGCCAAGACGGCACTGATCCCACCATGCATGATCTTATGCGGTTGCATGTGCTTGTCCTCGATCTTCATCTTGAGAACAACACGAGTTTTACTTTGATCGGTTACTTCGATCCCTAGATTATCTAATAAATTCATTATTTCACCTCGGAGGTTATTTTTATGAGTAAATGGGAAAATATTAAAGACTATAAAGAAATTCTTTTCGAACGAATGGGCAAAGTTGCCAAGATCACCATCAATCGTCCTGAAAAAAGAAATGCGTTTACACCTGATACGATACAAGAAATGATTGAGGCTTTCAATTATTGTCGTGATGACGCATCGATCGGTGTCATCATTTTGACTGGTCAAGGAGACCTCGCCTTTTGTTCCGGTGGTGACCAAAGCGTCCGTGGAAACGGTGGCTATGTTGGATCAGACCACGTGGCTCGTTTAAACGTGCTCGACTTGCAACACTTGATCCGGATCATCCCTAAGCCAGTCATCGCCATGGTCCGTGGCTGGTCCGTTGGTGGTGGTAACATCTTGCAACTAGTTTGTGACTTGACTATCGCTGCTGACAACGCCAAATTCATGCAAACTGGTCCCAAAGTTGGTTCATTTGATGCCGGCTACGGCTCAGCTTACTTAGCTCGGGTCATTGGCCACAAACGTGCCAAAGAAGTTTGGTTCTTATGCAAACCTTACACAGCTGACGAAGCCTTCCAAATGGGCTGGATCAACAAAGTCGTACCTTTAGCTGACGTAGAAAAAGAAACTTTAGCTTGGTGTGACGAGATCTTGCAAAAATCACCTACAGCCATTCGCTTCATCAAAGCAGCCATGAACGCTGACACCGATGGATTAGCTGGACTTCAACAAATGGCCGGTGATTCAACGATGCTCTTCTATACTACTGATGAAGGAAAAGAAGGTCGAGACGCTTTCCTCGAAAAACGCGACCCAGACTTCGACAAATTCCCTAAATTCCCATAGAGAGAAGGTCACACTTTTTGGAAAATTGGCTTACTAAACGCGCAGCCTTGAGTCCAAATAAGGTTGCCTTGATCTACCAATATACAGACTTCACCTTTGCTGAATTGAACAAAACCGTTCAATTGTATGCAAGCAAATTGTACAACAACCACATCTCAAAAAATGACCGGATCGGCGTATTCACCGCAAATTCGTTCAACGGCTACATCGCCACCTTAGCTTTGCAGCAGATCGGCTGCGAGATAGTTTTTTTCAACACGAGACTTTCCGAAGCTGAGCTGCAATTTCAAGTCAGCGACTCAGCAGTCAAACTAGTCTTAGTCGACGAAAGCTTGAAGACCGACAACTTAGAAAGAGTTGAAATTGAGCAAGTTAAAATGTCCGATATCTTATCATTCGAACCTGCTAACGACTACCAGCCAGTGGCCGACTTCGACAATCAAGCTGTCACTTCGATCATGTACACCTCGGGAACATCGGGTCGTCCCAAAGGAGTCTTACAAACCTTTGGCAATCATTTTTATTCGGCCATTGGCATGTCATTAAACCTCGGCATCAACGAAAAAGACGCCTGGGTCATGACCGTACCAATGTTCCACATTTCGGGTTTTTCGATCATGATGCGTTCCTTGATCTACGGCATCCCCGTTTACTTAGTCGAGAAATTTGACGTCAAGATTATCAACAAGATCTTAATGGACAGTCAAGCATCGATCATCTCACTAGTACCAACGATGCTAAAGCGAGTCTTGAATGGACTGAAACCGGGGCAAAAATTCAACGACAACTTCCGCTGCATTTTCCTAGGCGGTGGTCCGATCGACAATTGGACCCTCTTACGCTGCCAAAACTTCGAGATCCCCGTGATCCAGTCATACGGCATGACCGAAACAGCCTCCAACATCGTCGCCTTAAACTTCGAAGATGCCCAAAGAAAAATGGGTTCCTCCGGACAACCACTATTCCCCGTCCACTTAAGGATCACCCACCAAAACGAAGACAACATCGGTGAGATCGAAGTCAAGGCTCCAAACGTAGCCAAAGGCTATCTCAACCAACCAGACCTCTTCAACAAAAAAATGACCAAAGACGGCTTTTACAAAACAGGTGACTTAGGAAGACTAGACAACGAAAACTTCTTATTCATCAGTGGCAGAAAAGACGACATGATCATCTCCGGTGGCGAAAACATCTATCCCGAAGAAGTAGAAAACGTCTATGCTAAAATTGAAGGCCTCAACACCATCGAGATCATCGGCATAGAAGACGAAGACTGGGGCCAAGTCCCAGTAGCCTACATCACCGAAGACGATGACGTCTACTTAAACGGCGAAGACTTGATCGAATACGGCAGAAACCGCCTAGCACATTATAAAGTGCCACGGGAATTCCGCTTGATCAAAGCCATGCCGGTAACTTCTAGCGGGAAGATACTGCGGAGAAAACTGAGTGAAGTTGATTATACTAAGATCTAAAAGATATTAAAAAACGGCTGATTGGGTTTTCCAATCGCCGTTTTTTTGATTGCCTGCATATATGTAAAAAAATATGGTCGAAAACCATTTCCAGTTTTCGACCATTTTTATTTTTTAAGGATGGGTTTGTACCTAGGGTCGTGCTTGATTTGGGTAGTGTTCAACTTTTTTAGTTATTGATTTGGCTGAACAGATCAAGTTGCCCTTTACGGATCTGTGTGATAATTTCACACGTCCTGTTTTGTGTGATGAGGATACTCCGCATTATTTTTTGGTACATCTTCAGTATAGGGTGTTTTCAATTTAATATTTTATGAATTTAACAAAATTTATTGTCAACAAATGATTCATCCTAGTTATGCCAAGTAATATTCAAAGAAATTCGCAATCTTATCCATCAACGGTGGCTCCACCAAATGCTTAGCCCGATAGCCAGTGATAAAGGCAACTTGCTGAGCATAAGGCTGACCTTGGATACTATCAAAAAAGCTCTTCGACTGTTCATATGGGATCCGTTCATCTTCAGTCCCATGCCAAAACAGCAGTGGTCGATTAGCGATAGTCTCCGGATAATTGTCCAAATCGTAATCGTCAATCCAACTAGTCAGCTTTTTCATATCGTCAGGAATGTACAAGTTGTGAGCAGCCGCACTATCACGGACCAACTTAGCATATTCATTCAACTTCGGACTACCCATAATAATGGCAGCCGCCTTGATCTCCGGATGCTGCGTCAACAAAGCTCCGGTAGTCATGCCACCCATAGAATAGCCACCAACACCGATCAGATCATCCAAAATCAGATCGCGGCGCTTATAAAAATCAAGAATCAAAGAAAATTCCGCCAAATTACCTTGGATCGTACTCCAAAAAGTAAATGACGGGATAGAAGAAACATCATGGATCCTCTGCCCATGATTCATAGCATCAGGCAAAACAACCCGGATACCCTTATCAGCCAACTTCCGAGCCTGCGTCAACACTAATTCCTTATCAGATCTCCAACCGTGATAAAAAATAACAATCGGTGCCCTGCTATAACGATATTCCTCCTCAACAACTTCCAAAACCGGAACATCCTGCAAAGAACGCCTATAAATTTTTACCATCAGCTCACCTCATTTCTAAAACCAATATTATCATTTTTATATAAAAAGACTAATTTTTAAGACTTCCTTTTTATGAAATTATTTATTAGAAACGTAGAATCAGAATGATGAAAATAGCATGAATCGCAATGTCTAATCGCGTCAACACAAAAAATTCAGATTATAATGAATAAATAATGAAGTTATTTTTAGTTTTCAAAAAAATAAAACTACTATCCATCATAGTCATCTGTTGCTCCTGAGCAACAAAAAATGATAGAATATACTCTACTGAGGAAGATAAATGAATATATGGATGCGTGGTAATAATTGGCCTATGTAGAAGATGTAGAGAAAATTATTGATAAAATCAAAAATAATAGGCCACATTGGAAGCTTAGTGGTCGCAGAAAAAATCATCTAACTATAACTCAACTAGGTTCCGACACTGAAGATATATTTGATGAAGTTTACCAGAATATTTCAGTGGCTAATTATTCTTCTGGACCTTTACAAGACAATCATATCCCCCCGGTTGATGGAGACATATGGATATTTGGTCTCAGATTATATGGGGAAAATCCAGAAGGATTAAATTGCTATTTGAAATTTCAAGATAAACCAAACGGTTTAATCCTTTGGATCTCGTTACATGAACAAGAGTATCCTTTAGATTTTCCCTATAGTTCATAACTGAGTATCATCCTTTATTTATTTGAAAGGTGGATAATCATGAGTGTATTGGAAAAGGAATTTTATAATCCTGAAAAAGAAAAAACTGAAATATATAAAAAGAAAAAAGTATTGGAAAAGATAAAAATACGTGAAATCAATGATCTTGTAGTAGTTAATACTTATTGGGAAGACCCTGATGGTGAACTATGGGTAGACTTTGATAACCCAACCGAAAATAAGGATAAAGATTTTATTGCCTATAGAAAACGAGTTAACTACATGCAACCATCAGAGATAAAAGGTTTAAGAGCAGAGTTGAATCTATCTATTAGAGATTTTGCTGAAATTATTGGCATTGGATTTTCTAATTTGTCTAAAATTGAAAATAACAAAGTCATACAAACTAAATATCAAGATAACTTATTTAAATACATGAAAGACAACGTTAATACCTTTAAAAACAAGTTAAATGAGTATGACAAAAGTTCGGAAAATCGTCATATAACAGCAGCTAACCAGAAAGATTACAAAGTTAAATATTATTTTAATGTCGAAAAAAACAGTTCTCTGTCAACATTTTCATTTGATAATAATATGTTAGGAGATGCAGCGTAATGACCGTACTAGAATTCAAAGGATATACTGTTAATGAAATGAATTATAAGAAAAACCCCAACTATATACCAGGTTCCTCAAAAAAAATAAGTTTAAATCCAACTTTTAGCTCCGATAATGATATCTCAGATAATGAAATACATGTGAATTTAGATATAAAAGTAGGATCTCTTAAGGAAACATCGATTCCATTTGAAGCCAGTTGCTCAGTGCAGGGATTGTTTGAATATAATCCAAATGAGGATGAAGATGATATCGGAATCGATACATTCTTGCGAAATAACGCTTTAGCTATTCTCTATCCATATGCAAGAGCAATAATTGCGACTCTAACGACCTCTTCAAATGAATTTCCTGGATATAATTTACCAACAGTTAATATTACTAAAGCCCTAGAATCTAACAATGATAACTCTTAAAAACACTTTTCATATATTGGATAGTGTTTTTTTATTAGACTAATTTGTAAATTTACCCCAAATTACTCAATCTCTTTTCAGATAAAAAGTGTCGCATTTAATCGTTAATATAATTAATTGACGATATTTCGGCTAAACAACTCCATATAATCCCTTTCTAAGTCATGATACTAATCCTTTTGAAATATTATTTTAAAGTAACAAAAAAACCGACATCCCAAAAAGATGCCGGTCCCCATTACAATCCGGACGCCATTCTCAAGCAATCTTCCTTACTCTCCAAATGCTCATCCAAATAAGTGTCGATCTTAAACACAAGTTCATCAACATTGTCCTTATGCAAGTGCTTAGTAGCCTCATCATATTCCTTCAAAAATGATCGAAAACTGATCAAAGTCGGGACAGTATCCTGCGTACGCAATTGATTAATAAATCGCATAGCAATACTAATCAAGTCCCCTTCCGCCAGAATATTAAATTGGGCCACAGACTCATCAAGACATTTCATCAATGATTGATTATCCATAGCGATCGCTCCGCTCCCAAAAATATAAAATTTTGTACAGTAATAGTACCCCTAAAAAATCTAAAGCCTAAAAAAGGCAATTACTTGCCAAATTCATTGTCGCAAAAAAACAAGAAAAAATAATTCCATATTAATATAAATTCTATATTCTAAATTGATGTACATTTCATAAAAAAAGCCACTACGCAATTCAAAAAAAGCCAAATATTCCATAATAAACCCCACCAATAAAAAAAGTGGGGAGATACTTTAAAATCCCTTGATACCACGACATAGAACCTTATAACAAAAGTATAAAAACATTATAACTTCAAATTATACAAAATAAGAATCAATTATTTAAGCAAAAAAATCAGAAGCAGAAAACTACCGCGAGAGTGCGAGGAACAAGCACGCGAGCCAAAATAAGATCCTGAATCGGCTTTAAAGAGGGTTTGAACTGGGGCTTAATCTTACAAACCAAGGTAGAAACTGAGATAGACCGAAAAAACTAGGACGCGCAAAAAGTGCCAACTTGCACTATAAAACTCGGTCCCCACCCACACAAGGGGGGATTGTCGCACCATCTAGACGGAGGGGCCCGGGGATACAGACCTCAGCACCAAACACACCTAAAATCACAAACGCCAACACAAACAAAACGCTTCTCGTCTGCCAAAAACTCTCTCACCTCAAGCACACCTGCACCTCCAATCCAGCTCACACAAAAAAAGACTCCAGCCAAAAAGCTGAAGCCTCAATAAGATTTCATTTTTATATTCTGAGGAGGAATAATAATAAAAGAAATCAAACACTAAACAAAGTTAAAAGAAAATAATACTATCTCACCACTTCCTTTTAAATCAATAACATCCAGTTCCTATCACAAAGCTGAACGCTACCAAATATTAACCCGTTTATCCGGAGCCAAGTACATCCCATCACCAGGCTGAACATCAAAAGCATCATAAAACGCTCCAATATTATGAAGAGAAACATTAACCCGGAGACTATCAGGAGTATGCACATCAGAAAGCTGTGCCTGCTGCATATCAGGAGTATACTTCGATCTCCAACCCAAAGCATAACTATCAAAAAACTGCTTCAGATCATAATTTTTTTCAGACTCGAGTGTTGCCAAAGCAACATTGAGACCACCATTATCGGCGATATTTTCATCAAGAGTTTGTAACCCGTTGACATAACCGCCATCATAAGGGATCCCGTTATATTCATTTATGAACTCACCGACGAGTTGATTGAATCTAGCAAGATCATCGCTGGACCACCAATCGTGAAGCTCACCATTACCATCGTACAATGAACCATTGGCATCAAAGGCATGCGTCAATTCGTGGCCGATAATGACACCTAGACCACCGAGGTTTTGTGACTCGGTATTGTCCAAACTAAAGAATGGACTGTTAATGATACCGGCATCGATCGTGATTGAATTGTTCAGACGATTGTATGAAGCATTAGCATCGAGAGCTGATTGTCCTTGAATCCATGCCGAACGGTCGACTGGTTGACTGTAGTCAGCGAGGTTTTGCAGAGCTTGAGCCCCGACTAGGTTCCGGTAGTTCGTATAGGCTGAATTGTAGCCTTCAATATCGACCCGATTGAAGTAATCAAAGTCCTTGGTCGGGTAGCCGATATTGATCTTCAAATGACTCAACTTACCCAAAGCATTGCGCTTCGTCTCATTGTCGAGCCAAGTACTATTGATAATTTGTGTTGAATAACTATAAATAATTTTTTTAGTTAAAGTAGTAACGGCATCTTTTTCTTCAGGAGTAATGATCGAGGGACCATAATACTGACTGAATCCATCTTTAAAGGCTTGAGTAGTCAAGTAGTAAGCTAACTCCCGTTGCAAAGCTGGAGTGAGGTCGCCAGAACTTTCCAAATATTGACGACTAAGATCTGGATGAGTCGTCTGCAAAAAGTTTTGGAAGCCGCTAACGATATCTTGCAACTCGCTAGCCCGATAAAGGATCAAATTAGATACCATCCAACCCTTCAAATCATTGAGAACACTAGGGTTGATCAACGACTGAATGTTTTCAAAATAAGATGGTGTCATCTCATATACATAGTCTGGATGTTCCCCTGTAAGTGTATGCAATATCCCATTAAAGTTGATCGAATTGGAACTATTTATCAAATCATTCAAACTAACTTGCTTATAGCCGCCACCGATCTGAGTAGTAGCATTTAAATCATCTTGCGACAAAGTATTCATTAATAATTGGTCGTAGTTAACAGTTCCAGTAATAATATTTTGGATCATATCATTTGAGTAACCCGCCAATTGCAAAAAGGCGACCACGGTGTCTTCTTCACTAGCAGTGATACCTTGATCAGTCAGCATCAAAGGCTGTGCACCGAACAAGTATAAAGCTTTTTTAGAAGGATCATTTTGATCACGAGCTACCAAAATAGAAAATGGTGTTGGTTGATCACGACCAATTTCATTAGTAAAGTCACCGTTGAACTCACTCATATCACTTAGGTTCAAAAGACCATTGATCTCTTGAGCAAGATCAGGAGTAATAACCCCAACATTGCTAAGATCATCATTTTGCGTCAACTGATAAAACCAAGTAGCTTCATCCATTGCCGTACCAGCAGAATCCATACCATCGGACAACTGGTTAAAAGCATTTTCGACTTTTTGATTAACAGCAGCTGAAACATCATTAAATGAGCCCGCAACTGGAGTCACATCATCAACTGAAGTCTCATTGACCCAGTCACCATTTTCATACATATAGAAATTATCTTGTGGCCGAGAATAAACAACATCATTGCCCCACTCACCACCGTTAGAATTAACCGTTACGGAGGGTGCAGTCGAAGTGCCGGCAACAGAACTAGACTCACCGGTCGAATCAGAACTTGGCAACGCATTATAAACAACTTGATCATTTTGACCATCTTGACCTACCTGTTGTAAATTTGTGGAATCAGAAGCAGAAACATCTGAAGAACCAGAACTAGAAACAGAAGCAGGAGCAGATACAGCTGAACTAGAAGCAACATCCGAAGAATCAGCCGAGCCAGAAGCAGTAGCAGAAACATTATTATCAGCAGCAGGAACAAAAGCCGTACCAACCGCAGATTGAGAACCAGAATTAGATTCAGGAGTCTCTACACTCTCAGAACTAACTTGAGAAGCATCTGAAACAGAATCGGCCTTAGCCGTCTGCGAAGAAGTAATAGCTCCCAAGATAACAGCAGAAAATGTAAATACACCAATCATAGCTTTATTCAATTTCATAGGAGCGCCTCCTAAAACTGTCAATATAATTTGACACCCTTATAATCACCCCTCAACATGCAAAAAAGTAATCTATAAATAAAAATACTTTTTGCGATAATTGACAAATTAATAACGCTGTTTAGCATAGAAAGGAGTTGAAAAAGCGAATAATTATTTGAGGAACAACAAATAATTTTACAGAGACACTATAAAAAACGAACAATAAAAAAAGACCTCGAAGAGGTCTGAAACGATAATTTGAACAACAAGGCGAAAGTGCGAGGAATCGAGCACGTGAGCCCGGAAAAACAGAGAAAATGTAATAATACACAAGTAACCCCAAGAACTTGAACTTGTTTGTGCTTCTAAACAGAGTTTGTACTTGGTCTTGATTTTGGTTTTAATATTGGTTTTGGTTTTGGCTTTTGCTTTGGGTTTAAATCTTACAAACCAAGGTAGGAACTGAGATAGACCACAAAAACTAGGACGATCAAAAAATGCCAACTTAACCAACAAAAATCGGTCCTCATCAAAAAAAGGGGGATTGTGGAACAATCTAGGCGGAGGGGCCCGGGGATACAGCCCTCAGTGGTGAAATTCCTCTTAGCGACGAAGGAGCTTAGAGGAAGGTGCAGTTTTGAAACAAGCGAGCGGTTTGTGCTCGATTGGTTCAAAATGTGCCCACCACGTTCCAGCAGCTGTATCCCCGGGCCCCGGAGCCGGCAGTGAACCACCAACCAAACTACCACCTCTACCTATCCCTCCACAAACCAAACAAACCCCAACACACCTAAAATCACCAACGTCACCTCAAGCAAAACGCTTCTCGTCTGCCAAAGTCTCTCTCACCTCTGGGCTGACACTATCCAAAAAAATAGCCTGAAGAGATGATCTCTTCAGGCTAAAGCAGTTTATCCTTCTCAACTTAAGAAATAAAGGCATGTGGTAGTCCTTCAAAATCAAAGTAAAAAAAACTGCTGATATATTAGTATATCTGTTATCAAAAGGAATTAACCAGTCACCAACCACCAGTATCAAGAAAATTGGGTAAAATCCAGGGATATGAAGACCGGTGGTCAGCTGATCACCAGGAACTATTGTGGTAGGCGTTCCCAGTGACTTATTAACTGACAACATAAGAATTATATAACCTAACTTTAAGAAAATCAACAAATATATATATCGTTTGATAAAAATATCTTGTTTTTGTGAACACATCTTATTGTTCAATAATAATAAATATTTCACTAACTATCTTTCACATATCCCATATAATAATCCGAATTCGTTTTCATGAATTGGTATTTACCATTTGTAATATAAGGTAATAATTATGCTAATTATTATGTTACAGTTATGTTAAAATGATTCATATATACAACTTTTTACTAGTATTTTTGAAAAAAGGAATATATAATATGAGTTGTTCATTAGGAGAAATCCTGATGAATATAATGACTTAGTCGTTATGTCTTATGAAGTTAGAAAGTACATCCTCAATGTACACCTTTCAATTCATAATTTTCAGAAGTATTCCTTCTCAACTTTTGTAATAGAGGTTCGTGGTAGTCCCTCAACTTACATATCCCGAGGAGTAGAGGTTTGTGGTAGGCCTCTACTCTTTTTTTGTGGCTTCATTCATTTGTCAAATTTTACTTAAATTGTGAAATGTGCAAATCATTTCACAAACAAATACCCCACCAGTGACTGGTTTCAGTCATAACTGATGGGGTATTTTGAGATAATTTCTAAATAAAAATTACGGTGATCAACAGTGCGACAATTAAGCCGAACACAACGATCAAGCCTTTACCAAAATGGGAAAAGGTATTCCAACGATCGATAACTTTACTCATAATTCCCTCCAAATAGTTTCCAATGCAAAACAAATTACCATCTTAGCAGTTTTTTTAATAAGATTTGTTTCATATCAGAATGAAAATTCTTTCAATTTTTTCAGGAAATTTACGATATTGCTAATATTTCAAAAACGTTATTTCATTTTAAAAAAATAATTAATACGTTGAAGCCATCAAATTTCATACACTATCAGTCAATTTTCACCATTTCAGTTTTTTATAAATGCTCGCTAATTTTTTTCAGATGGGAGTACTATCAGCGTGAGGAATGATTGGAAGTGATAACATGCTAAACAAATGGGTCGATTTATTGATTCGCATTGCTTTAATCACACTTGCAGTTATCTGGTTCATATTATTGTACTCAAACAGTTCATTATTAGGTATTCTTGCAGTCATTCTTCTGGTAGGGACGACTCTCTATCTGATCACCAAAGAACAGAGTGACCTTTCATCGAACATTAGCGACTTGAAGAAAAAATTCCTCCACGAACTTCATCTTAAAAAATAAAATTTATTACAACTGCTGATAATGGATTTTGATGGTTGTTTGCAAGTATGATTTTTTTGTTTGAAGGCGATAATATGACGCGTGTGCTTTATCTTGCTTTTTGGGTTTTGATCGGAGTGGTTTCTATTGCTTCGGTTTTGCTTTATTTTGTAAGTTTGCAGCTTAGTTTTGATTTGGCTGTGTTTGTTGTTTTGGTTTTGCTTTGGAGACAGTATGTTTTGTGCTTGCCTCGGTATTATTTATGATTTTATATGTTAGCTGCTGATATTTTTGTTGGCGGCTATTTTTTTGTTTTGTTTTGGTGTGGGGGTGGTAGTTTGTGTTGTGCGTTGATTGCCGGTTCCGGGGCGGGGCGCTATATGGGACTGGAACGCTGCGGACCCACTTTGAACTAACCGAGCAAAGTACGCTCGATCATTTCAAAGCTGGGTCTTTCACTAAGCGGTGAACCGCTAAGTGAAATTTCGCGGCTGAGCCCATATAGCGCCCCGCCCCTCCACCTAGATGGTGCAACCATACCCCTTTTTTTGACGGATACCGATTTTTGTCACTCAAATCGGCACTTCAAGCGCGTCCTACTCCGCTCTTGTCGATCTCAGCTCTCTTCCGAATCGCAGAGACAAAATCAAAAGCAAATTCAAAATCAAAGGATAAACCCAAAATCGTTTTTTTGGCACTTATCATCTCAATAGATCAAATAGATAGGCAGTGTAATCAAAATCGTAGGAACGGAAATACGTTGGTAAACCAAACTACTCACTGCATGTTTGACTAACAAACATAAGTACCGTACCCCCCACCAAAAACGCAAATTTTGCGTTAACTTAGGTTCTGCGGGGAGGTGGAGGAAATTCGCCGTCAGCCGTGAAATTTTCGTTTGCACGGCATGGGCCGTGCTTACGAAAAGACCCAGCTTTGAGATGTCCAAGGCGGTCTTCCTTGGATAGCTCAAAGTGGGTCCGCAGCGTTCCACGGCGATATTTCCGGAACCTCCCCGCAGAACCGGCAATGAACCTCCAACCAACATACCTCCACTACAAAACACAAAACCAAAACAAAAAGGCCGCTAGCACAGTTCGCTAGCTGACCTTATACAATATTAACTGATTTTCTTGTCATAATCATAAAATATTTTTCCTTGTGTAAACGCCGTTAAGACTGAGCTTGAGTCTATCATTAGGCCTGTAAGGCCTGAATTGTTGATCAGCTTTTTAAAGGTATTCGTATCGGTTTTTACTCCTACAAACGACCAGGCATTGGCCTTGGTCAGGCTGGTGGTTATTACTGATACTTGTTGTAATGCCTTTGATTGTTTGCTTAACTGCTTTACATTATTTTTAATTTTCGTTGTGGAAATGGCACCGTTGTCGATCCGGTACTCGGCTAATTTGGCGTTTTCCTTGTTGGGGTCGTTGATGCCGATGTTCCAGTGGAAGTTACTGTCGGCTTTTGAGGCCATTTGGATGTCTTTGTCGTCACCGAAGGACACTCCAATGATGTTGGGTGCTATCAGTAATGGCTTTAAGTGTAGTTGGAACAACCTTTCGATGGCCCAACCTTTTAATAATTCACTTGGATCGAATTTGCCATCGTTGAAGGCGTTGAAGTAGCCGTTCGTAAAGTTTTTTGCTTGGCTACATTGTCCAAACACTTCTTTAAACATCGGGTCTGATGCTACCGCTGAGTCGTTGCCGCGGCGATATTGGTTGATCATTGAGTCTTGATTATCCATCGAAAATTTTCGCTCGATTTTTTCCAAGTCCTCTTCGATCAGTTTAGTAGTAGTTTGCAAAATTTGTTTTACCACCGGATCATTATCCGTCACGGCCAATTTGATCGTAAACGGCGTGTTCATCTTATCAACTACTACCATCGGGAAATAAGTCTTAGGTTCAATCATAATTGACACCTCTTTTGTAGAGATAAAACTAGGTAAAACTCTTTTTTAAAAAAGTAAGGAATTTTCCTTACTATCGTTATTATGACACGTTTGGTTTAAAGTTGACTCAATTTTGATTGGTTATTTTTCAGAGCGTAAAGCCTGCGGTCATTGAAGCGGCCTCTTAAAAAAGCCGTGGCCGTGGAATCGGCTGGCAAGATGAGACCTGTCAGTTGCGATGTTTCAATTAGATCAACCACTGAATCAATGTCCATCTCAATAGCTGTCTGCGCCAAAATAGCTGCTTCTGTCACGCCTTTAGAAACCAAGGTAATCAACTTAGGTGTATCAAGTTGTGGCCGAGAAGTGCTTTTTCCGTCATTATACGTGGAAGTAGCCACTGCTCCATTCTTAATTTGATAATGAGCAATCTTTTCTGCATCGTCAGGATCATTGATCACGACATCCCATGCAAAAAAAACTTTTTGGATCAGCAGCAACTTGCATCATAGAACTAGAACTCAGGGAAACCCCAACGATGTGTGGATCGACTAACAAAGGCTTCCAATGCTTCATAAATTCAACCTCAATGGCCCAACCTGTCAACATTTCAGACGGATCAAAGCGGTCATTAGCAAAAGCATCAAACTGCCCTTTCGTAGCAATTTTTGCAAGTGCAGCTTGATTGTAGACAACTTGAAACATGTCATCTTGGAAGAAAACCTCAGCCTCACCGCGATGAAACTTAGAAATCAGCGAATCGGCTTTTTGAGGAGAAAACTTATCATCGATAACATCCAAGTCATCAACGATCATCTGCGAAGAAGTATTCAGGATCCGTTCAACAACAGCATCCCGATCAGTCACAGCAATTTTAATAGAAAAAGGAACGTTCATTTTGTAAAAAGAGCGTTCAAGAAAGAAAAATTCAGTTTCATTCATAGAAACACCTCGATTTTATTTGTATAGCTAAAGGTTGAAAGCACGAAAATAGCCCTCAACTCATTCGTATGTTGAGGTTGGGTACAATCAAATAGTTTTTTAACATCATGAAGCATTATCCAAGAGCCTGATCAGGCGATTGGGTAATGCTTTTATAAATTCGTCAAAAATAT